>QWII01000007.1 GCA_021405325.1 Caldilinea sp. CFX5
GATCGGCGAGCCGCTCCTCTGGTGTTAGATCGGCAAGCCGTTCTTTGGGTGTTAGATCGGCGAGTCGTTCTTTCGGGCTGAAAAGCGAAAGAAGCCGCTTTTGTTTTTTCGGATTCATGTTTTTGATGAGATCCTGCGGCTCCATCAGATCGACAATCTCAGGGCCAATATCGTTGGCTATAAATTCCAAATCTTTGCGTGGTAATGATCTTGCTTTGCCAGCCATGATTAATACCTCCTTGGTCACATGTGGTCTAACCCGGTACGCATAACGGATGTAGGTGTGCGTACCGGCTACAATCATCTGCGCCAGCGCTTCCCGAAACTTTTGCTCATTCGAGGCAAACAAGAGCAATGGATAGTTTTGGGGAATAACCGGTAGCTCATTAATCACAATCAAATAAACTGGCGGCTCTTCAGCCGTCTTGTAATAGCCTGGTTCCGCCATTGCCACGAATGGTCGTTTACGCTCACCCTTGGCATATTTGAGTACCGTACGCGGTCTTCCGGCGCTGACGATGCTGACAGTCATACTTGCCGGTGAAACGGTTTTGCTACTGAGCAGCAACTCCATCCGCCCCCGAATGCGGGCATAGCCTTTGGGGGTGAGGCGATCATTTTGCCCTTTGAACTCAATCTGGCTATGCTGCAACAGGTAGAAAAAGGGCGTCGCTACCCGGATCTTCTGCCGCTCGGTCTCATCTTCGACGGTGATAAAGGCGTCAATGGTTCGTGGCAGGCGACTGACCTCGTACTCGGTTTGACAGGTGGCTTGGTAGGGCGCAAACTCTTCCACCACAATCTGCTTGAACACGGGATCAATCGCCTGCCGCTCTTCGGCTGTTTCGTCGGCCATCCCACCACACTCCTTGCCTGGGTTTTGTACCTCTATTATAGCAATCAGGTGCGGCTTTCGGCAATCTTTGCCGCACTTGAACCAGGACAATAACGAGGAGTTCGCACGCCCACGTGCGAACTCCTCGTTATTGTGAGGCTACCGGAAGATCAAAGGCAACAACAACCGTGTCCCTGGCTCCAGGTAGTCGGGAATGCCGTTATTGTTGCCATCCCGTGGCTGGCGTGGATTGGGGCCGGCTTCGGCTTGATCGGAGAGACCGTCATTGTCGGCATCGGGATCCAGGAAGTTGGGCAAGTTATCGCCATCCACATCACGCGCGCCTTCGACATTGTCGGGGATGGTGTCGCCGTCGCTATCGGCGGTGGCGCTTGCGACCTGGACTGTCACCTGATCGGCAGCGGCAATGGTCAAGATCCTGCTCTGAATGGAACCGCCGGGCAACGTCACGCTATAGGGGAAGGAACTCGTCCAGGTTGCTACATTGGTCGTGCTGACGCTCACCGTGGCGGTGATGCTGGTTGAATAGGTTGCGCCCGGTGCCAGGGGGAATGGCTGGTTATTGAGCAGAACACCCAGGTGGTCATCGACTAAGCGGTGACTGTTCAAGGGGATGCTGCCCCGGTTCGTAATCGTATAACAATAGCGTACGGTTGTCCCGACCGGCGCCTGTAGCGTCTCGGTAATGGCGCAAGCGGGCGTGATGCCGACGATCCCTACCGTCTTCGCCAACACAATCTCCACGTCGATCAATTTGACTTTTGCTTGCGCTTTCCCCGCGATCTGATTGCCGCCCACCGACAGTCCGCTCACCGTCACCGTGTTGACAAGCACCGGAAAATCGCTGATGACCAGGGTATGGGTCAATTGACTTTGCGCCTGTGCGCCGGGCGCCAGGGTCGTTACACCAAGCGGCACAGCGCCCAAGCGGTCATCGACGGCGCTGATCTGGCTGATCGTCACATTGCCGCTATTGCTGATCGCATAGCTATAGGTGACAACGCTACCCAGAGCAACCGAAGGCGCCGTCACAGTTTTGGTCACGGTGAGGCGCGCCACCTCATTGTCCAGATTGGTCAGGGAGAGGATCACCGGCGGCACTGCCGCGTAGACCGGATCGTTGCTGGCGAGCGTGGCGATCACGTTGTAGACAATATCGCCATCATCGACCGGATCATCGACTCCGGTGACAGTGGCATTCTGCGGTGACTGCCAGTTCTGCACTGTAAAGGATAACTGTTGATTGATCAGCCCTTCGGTTGGATCACTGCTGGTCAAGGTGACAGTCACCGGCGCGGCGGGTTGCGCACTCAGGGCGACGGCCAAGGGCACGGCGCCGCCGGCTTCGCTGGTTTTGTTCCCGGTCGGCTGGAGGCGGAGACCGGGATTGTCGTCATCGACAATCGTAATGGTGACACGATCCTGCGTCACCTGCGCCCCCTCGGCGCCGGTTAGGCGGACTTGGAACGACTCTTCGGCTTCCGGCACGCCATCGTTGACGAGGGTCACCGGAATAACTACGGTTGCGGCGCCGGGGGGGATGGTCACATTGCCGGTGAGTGCGCTGTAGTCCGCCCCGGCTGTTGCGCTGCCCTCAATCACGGTGTAGGCCAGCCGCACAGGAGCGTGGGGGTTGGGCAGATTGAGGGTAACGGTCAGCGGCACTTGGTTGCCGGTTTCGGTTACGCGCACACTGGCCTGGAGGAAGCCGACGCGTGGCGCCGTCACCGCCACGCTACTAGCCGCCTTGTTGTTGGCGGGATTGGCATCGTTGCCGGCGCTTATGACGGCGCTGCTGGTGAGACTCACATCAGCCGCCAGGGCAGGACTAATGGTCGCTGTGACGGTAAGCACCTTTTGCTGATTCGCACCCAGACTATCAAGGGACCAGACCAGGCGCGGCGTTGGGCTTGTGGTGAGCGTCCCACCCGGACTAAAGGCGGTTACTATGAGGCCGGCCGCAAACTGATCGGTGATAACCAATTCGGTGGCCGGGCTTGCACCTGCATTGGCAACGGTCAATTGATAGGCGACCGTTTGGCCGGGCTGGGCTGTCCCAGGCGTCACCTGGCTGCTCAAGCTGACATCCGGGGGCGTCGTACAGGCAAAGGCGCGCACCTCATCGACATACCAACCCACCTGCCCGTTACAACCATCAACGCCCAGTTCAAAGCGCAATTCAACGCGGTCGCCGGCGCGGGCATAGCCGGTGAGGTTGAGCTGACTTTGGCCCCAACTGCCTTCGACACTGCTGTTATTGCTGCCGGTAAAGGCGGGTTGACCGGCGAGGGGATTGGTATTGTCGGTCGTTAGCAAGGTTTGGTTGTAGGAATTGAAAACGAATGCATTGGCGGCTACCGTCGTCCAATTGCCGCCGTTGACCCGAATTTTGAGATTGCCGCCGTCCCAGCCCTTTTCCGTCGCGACCCAGTGGTCAAAGGCCAGACGGGGTGGATTGGCATAAGCCGGGATGGGTATCACCGGACTTTGCAGGTAGATGACGCCGGACTGCTCGGTCGTCACGCAAGTGTCTACTGGATTGGGGCCAAAGATGGCCTGACCCGTGCGCTGGTTCGGCAAAGCACCCACCACCGACCAGTTCGGGAGGCGAAAGGCTGCCGGATTGGCAATGTTGCGCCGACCAACGGCCCAGCCGGCGAGACCGCTTTCCCAATCTTGTTTGTGGAAGGTGGCCGGCGCAGTGGGTGCGCTACAGAGCGGCGGCGCGTTGGGATTCAGCAGCGGCGTCTGGTCACACTTGGTTGGCACTGTGCGCAATTCAACGGCGGCAATGGCATTGGTCACGGCGGTGCAATGGGCAGCCGTAATCATTTCCGGGGCAATGGCGCCCCAGTTGCCGGCGCCGGCGGTGGTCAACGCAAAGAGCGGTTTGCCGATGAGATCGGTGCAAGCTGCGCTCAACGCATCGGCCTGGTCGTGGAAATCACTGGCGACGGTTAAGTAGGTCGTTTGCGCGCGCCAGTGAATATGCGCCGCTCTGGTCAAGCCAATGGCATTGACCGTGACATTGTTATAGACGCCGCCATCGACCAATAGGGCAAAGAGATGATTCGGCACCCCGGAATTGCGGTGAACGCCGCCATTGTCTTCCCCATCCACATCACAAGTATACTCAGCATCGGTCACCTTGCCGGGGTCGCCATAACAGACCGGATGCCACATATCACGGATCGCACCGCCAAAGGCCGGATCATCCTCGCCGGAGAGCCAGCGGTAGGAATTGTCATTGGCTGGCGCCCCTTGTCCCAGTGTGGAGCAACTGCCGGCCGTGCGATTCGTGTTAGGCGCGTCCGCCCCCCGGCCATTGAGCAGATCGACCACTTCGCCCCAAATATCCGAATAGGCTTCATTGAGCGCCCCCGGTTGCCAGGCATAGATCAGATTGCTTGTATACTCGGTATAGGCGTGCGCCCACTCATGGGCTACCGTATCATCACCAGTGACGCCGTTGCAATAATTGGTCGAAACGCCGTTCCAGTTGGCATTCGGACACTGAATCTTGGGGTCATTGTTGACCGTGCGCATGACTGCATTCTTGCCGTCATAGGAGAGCCAGGCGCCGTTGGTGAGGCTGGCAAACAAGTTATAGGTCTCTTTGGCGCCGGCAGCTTCCTCGTTCCAGGCTTTGACCTGGGCAATAGTGCCGCTGGCCCAGCCGTTGGGAATGGGATCGGGGTGGCCGTTGCCTTCATCCCAAACTTTGTTGTTGAGCGCGCCTTCGGAAATCTCGCGCTCAAGCTCGTGGATACCGTTCAAATTGAGTAGAATTTTGCCTGTCTGCGCATCGACAAAAACAAACCGGCGCACCGTGCGCGCATGGTTAACCACTTCCAGATAGTAGGCCAGATAAAGCGGCCCGCCGGCGCCTTTGAGCAATCCGGGTTGAAAGAGGTATAATTGGGCGGCAACGGCTTGCAACGGCTCATCATTATCTTCACCAGTGCTTTGGACAGCGCGGATCGCGGCGTTTTCTGCCTCGCCACGCTGTAACCGTGGTGTCGTCGCTATCTCGCCCAGTGGAACAGCGATACCATTCACCGCCGTTAAGTTCCCTGCTGGATCAAAGTGCGCCTGGAGGACACCGCCAAAGACCGGGACGCCCTGATAGATCTGGGCATAGGTCAGCGCCGTATAGCCGTAAGCATCGCTGTCGGCTGTCTGGAATTGCAATTCATTGGCTGGATTCGTCAGCCCGAAGAGTGTACCGTAGCGCGTCAGATAATCAGCGGCTTTGGCTGTTAGCTGCGCCTGGCCGGTTTGGGCTGCGGTCGCGGCAAAGGTGGGCGCCAAATCGCCTTTGTCCGTTACCCGAATAAAACGCACGACGCCGGTGGTCGGATGGACGCTAATTGAGACCGGGCCAGTCGCTTCCGCTTGCGCTTGTTGTATTGCACTGACGGCTGCCGGCGCAACCGGCGTTGGCGGTGCGGCATACAACGGTGTGGCCAGGGAAAGCCAACAACAGACCGTACAAACCAGCGCGCGGATGCCGCGTCCCCAGTTGAACCGCCAACGGGAACGGGCGGACAAGTTTGGGAGAATCATGAAATGTTCCTTTCGCCACAGATGATGAACGTCACAAGATATAGACGTTGAAGGGATGGAAATGATGACGCAACGCCCACTGTATGCATTGCTTGTAGGTATTAACCGCTACGCCAGTAACACAGTTCCCGATCTGGCCGGCTGTGAGAATGATGTGTTGGCGCTTCACACCCTGTTACAAGAGCATTTTGGCGTGGCGGCGGATGCGATTACCGTGCTGCTTAACGAAGCCGCCACGTATGAAGCGATACGCGCAGCTTTCCGTGATCACTTGCTGGCGCCGCTGCAAACCTGGGCGGCCAACCGCCCGCCCGCCCAGGACGCCAGTGAACAACCGGCTATTCTTTTCTATTTTAGTGGGCATGGCAGTGAGGCGCCCGTTCCCGATAAGGCCAGCGGTCTGGATCAAACGCTGGTGCCGCACGACAGTCGCACTGCCGATCGGTATGACATTAGGGATCGTGAGTTGCGGCGCTGGTTGGCTGACTTGAGTCAGTATACCACGAAGGTGACGGTGATTCTAGATTGTTGCCATTCGGGCAGTGGGACGCGCCTGGATAAAAAACAGATCACCGACGTGCGCGCCTGTCCACCCGATGCGCGCGCCCAGCCACCGCTCACCGCTTTGCTCCCTGTGCTGCGCGGCGTACTGGCGCCCACACCACCGGTCGATCACCACAACCATGTATTGCTGGCCGCTTGTCGCAATGACGAGAAGGCGCGTGAGGAAACCTTTGCCAGCCGGCGCCACGGCATTTTCACCTATTGGTTGCTGGATGTCCTACGCCAACAGCCACCCCATCAGCCGTTGACCTATCTTGACTTGTACAATCAAGTGCGTCATCAGCTTCAACGCACCTATGGCATGGATGCCCAGCGCGCACAGACCCCCCAGTGCGAAGGCGACCGCGATCGACTCTTTCTTGGCGATTTGCGCCCGACGCGCAGCCGATGGTTGACGGTGATTGACGAACGGGAAGGGTTGATCTGGGTGGACAGTGGGCAGGCGCAAGGGTTGAGCGCCGGCGCCATTCTTCATCTCTACCCACAGGGAACAGCGGCGTCCACCGCAGCGCCCGTTGCGATCCTTCAGGTCGATGTGGTGGCAGCGGTGGAGAGTGGCTGCGTTCGGCTGGATAGCCAACCGTGGGCGCCGATTCCACGGGGGGCACGCGTCTTGGTTCACAGCTATGGCAAGAGCCGACCACGGATCAAGGTCGCGCTCGATTTCCCCGATGGCCTGCTGCTCAACGCCGTGCGCGAGCGTTTCGCCCAGCCCGATATCAGCCCGGAGATCACCTTGGCCTTGCTCAACGAAAGTGCGGCCCTGCGCGTGGCGCAAAGTGGGGAAAGTTTTGTGATCCAGCGCGGCGACCGACAGCAGATCTATCAACGGTATGACAGCCGCCAACTCAATCCCTACCGCCGCCCGCTCATCGCCAAGGATCTCGACCCGGTGGCGCGCGATCTGCTCCATCTGGTCAAACAAGCGCAAGTGGGCGCCATTGCCGGCGAACTGGGTGCGGAAATTATCGCCGACCTGCGTGTTACGTTGGAACGGCTGCTGTCTAAAGGCGAGGGCGAGGAAGTGACAACGGCGCCATTGACAACCGATAGTGACGGCGTTTTGCTTCTGCCGGTTGACGCCCCCTTTGTGCTACGTATTACGAATGGGTATGCCAAACCGCTCTATATCACGGTATTGGCGCTTGGCCAGCGCGGGGATGTACAACGCCTCTACCCGCAAATTGCCGGCGCCAATGAAGCGGTGGCTAAGGGCAAAACCCTTACCATTACGCAAAGTGACCAAGCGCAGCGCCGGCTCCCCACTGATGTCGCCAGTGTGGAAGAGCGCTTTAAGATCATCGCCACCACTCAGGAAGCCAACTTTGACTACCTCTTGCAGGACGAACTGCCTGTTCAGCTGGCAGCGCAAGTGATGCGCAGCGGGCAATCCGGTCAACCGAACGCACGCAGTGCCTTTCCCCGCGTCAGCGAGGTTCTGCCCGAAGAGCAGTGGGGGTCGATTGATGTGCGGGTGCGGGTAGTGCGCGGGCTGTCAGCGGAGCCACTCAATAGCTAGAATGCGGATTGAGCGGATCGAGCGGATTTGCACAGATTTTGAGCAATGAGCCAAAATCCGCTTAATTCGCCTGATCCGCTCAATCCGCATTCTATTCACTCACCGCCGCCGGCTGGAATTGCGTCTCGTAGAGATGGGCATAGAGACCGCCCTGTACTAACAATTCGTGATGGGTCCCCTGCTCGACCAATTGCCCCTGATTGAGCACCAAAATTTTATCGGCGCGCAAAATCGTCGAAAGCCGGTGCGCGATGACCAGGCTGGTGCGCCCCTGGAAAAGCGGTTCGAGCGCCGCCTGAATCAACGCTTCGCTCTGCGAGTCGAGATGGGCGGTGGCTTCGTCCAAAACCAGGATCCGTGGATTCTTGAGGATGACACGGGCAATGGCGATGCGTTGCTTCTCGCCGCCACTCAGGCGGTAGCCCCGCTCGCCCACCACGGTATCATAGCCTTCGGGCAAGCTGGCGATAAAGTCGTGAATGTTGGCGGCGCGACAGGCGCTTTCCAGTTCCTCTTGGGTGGCATCGGGGCGAGCATAGACCAGATTGGCGCGAATGGTGTCATGGAAGAGATAGGTTTCCTGCGTCACCATACCGATCTGCTGGGCCAACGAGACGAGGCTAACGTCACGCAGATCATGGCCGTCCAGCGTAATCCGCCCGGCGGTGGGGTCATAGAGCCGGGGCAGGAGATAGGTGATCGTCGTCTTGCCGGCGCCGCTAGGGCCGACCAGCGCCACCAGTTGACCCGGTTCGATTGCAAAGGAGACATCTTGCAGCGCCTGGCTCCGTTGCGCGCTGGAAAGGGCGCCGGCGAGCAGGTCGCTGGTTGTCTCTACCGCACCGTTATGTCCGTCGGCATGAACGCCATTGCTGTGCGGCAGCGCAACGGGCAATGGCGCTACCGCGGTTGCCCCTTGGCCCTGGCGGTAGTTAAACGAAACCTGTTCAAAGCGCACATGTCCTTTAATGTTCGATAGCGTCGCGGCATTCGGCGCATCGACAATTTCCAGCGGCTTGTCCAAATATTCAAAGACTCGCTCAAAACTCACCATCGACGTGGCAAACTCCACCTGGACATTCGCCAGCGCCGAGATCGGCCCATAGAGCCGGAAGAGATAGGCGACAAAGGCTACAATCGTCCCCACGCTGATCGCCCCGCTCAAGACCAGATGGCCGCCTACCCAGTAGATGAGCGCTGTACCCAGTGTGCCGGCAATGCTCATGCCCATAAAGAAAAGCTGCCCAACCCGTGCGCGGCGAATGCCGATGTCGCGCACCGCGGCGTTGGCCTTGCCAAAACGCCCCAACTCGCGCATCTGCCGTCCAAAGGTCTTCACCAAGAGCGCGCCGTTGATGGTTAGCGTCTCGTTGACAATGTTACTCATTTCGGCGTTCTGTTCCGAGGCTTCACGGCGGATCGTCCGTAACACCAGCGCCACCCGGCGCGCCGGCAACATAAAGAGCGGCAGCACTACCAACGCCAACGCCGCCAGTCGCCACTCAATCGAGATCATCACCACCAGCGTCGAGACCAGCGTCACGGTGTTGGTGACAATGCTCGGCACGGTGCCGGTGATGGCGTTCTGTGCGCCCACCACGTCGTTGTTAAAGCGCGAGATAATTTCGCCTGCTTTGGTGTCGGTGAAGAAGCGCAGCGCCATCTGTTGCAAATGTTCGTACATTTGCTGGCGCAGATCATAAATAATGCCTTCGCCGGCGCGGGCGCTATAGTTGCGCTGCACAATGTTGATCAAGCCGCTCAGCACCGGAATGCCGATCATGCCCAATGCCAACCAGTTGAGTCGGGTTGTGTTGCGATTGGGCAACACATTGTCGATCAGGTCGCGGTAAAGCAGCGGCGGGATCAATTCGAGCAATGAAATGGCGACGATGGTGACAAGCACAATCGTCACTGAAAACGCATGGGGGCGCGCATAGGCAAAGATCCGGCGCAACAACTGCCGGGTAATCTGGGGTCGCCCCTTGGATTGGTCGTAAGCAATATAGCTCCACCAACTGTGGTGAAACATGGTGATGGTTCCTTAATCCGAGTGATTCGTGATTCGTGATTCGTGATTCGTGATTCGTGTATTATTGGCATAAAGTAGTAGGCGTTGTCAGTAAGCCTTGCTCATTCATGCCGTGAGTGGCCTTTAGGGGCGTTAAATAAGTTACACCGCTCTACGCGAGTCCGTGACTCGCCCAACCCACTGCGAGTCACGGACTCGCGTAGAGCGGTGGCTGAGGGCGAGTAGTTGTTTGAAGGCTTTTGACAATTTTCTCATTCTTCGTTAGAGTAAGCCCATTGTACAGCAATGACCAAATCACCCAATCACCGAATCTAACAATCGGAAATCATCATGACACACGCACCTTTTCCTGCCCAAGCCGAACTGAACATCTGCTTTGCCCATGTCGCCTATCAAATGACGACGCGCTTTGATGCACGCGCAACGGGCATTCAAAACTTTCAAGTCTGGACGCCGGCTGACTTACGGGCGCGCCTAGGGGAAGCCCATGTCTTGGTCGTCTCCGGTTTCTGGCGTAATGATCTGCTGGCAGTGGCGCCCAACTTGCGTTTTATTCAAGCCATCGGCGCCGGCGTCGATCAATTTGACCATGCCGCCTTGCGGCAGCGGGGCATTCGTCTCGCCAGCGCCCGTGGCGTCAACAAAAATGCCGTGAGCGAACATGCCATGGCCCACATTCTGGCCTTTGCCCGCCACATTCACACCGGTCGCGACCATCAACACAAGCAGTACTGGCGTGGGATGCTCTCGGATTTGACGATTCGGGAGGATGAATTAGGCGGGCGGACGTTGCTCATTGTCGGGCTGGGCGCCATTGGTTCGCGTCTGGCAAAGTTGGCAAAAGCCTTTGATATGCAGGTCATTGGCGTCAAACGCGATCTTACCAACGTCGATAGCAATGTCGATGAGGCGCATACACCGGATCGTTTGCTGGAACTCTTGCCCCGCGCCGACTATGTCGCCCTCACCTGCCCACTGACCCCGGCCACAACCAACTTGATCGACGCGGTGGCGCTGGCCGCCATGAAACCGGGCGCCTATCTGATCAACATGGCGCGTGGCCGGGTGGTCGATGAGCCGGCGCTCATCGCTGCCTTGCAAGCGGGTCAAATCGCCGGCGCCGGCCTCGATTGCACCTGGGAAGAACCCCTCCCGGCCGACTCCCCGCTGTGGGCCATGCCCAATGTCCTGATCACTCCCCACACCGCCGGTGAAACTCGTCGCTATGAAGAGAATGTGATCGACATCCTACTGGAAAACCTGGCGCGGCTCTGGCGGGGCGAGGGTGCGTTGTATAACCAGATTGTGTGATAGGCAATTACGAGTTACGAGTTACGAGTTACGCTCTGTGCATTCCGTAACTCGTAATTCGTAACTCGTAACTCCCTTACTTGGCAAGAATGCAACTTCAAGGTAAACTACAGGCAAAAGTACCAATGGTGATAACCAATCCACAAATGACCAACAAGCCCAAAACAAGTTCCACAAACTTATCAACAAAGGGAATGGTGTTATGATCAAAACTAGAAAACGCTCCCTCTTCCTGACTCTGCTGCTGGTGGCGGGGTTGGCCTTGACCGGTTGTGTGCCGCGCCCCGGCGCCGGTAGCGCACCTAGCGCCGGCAATGAGGCTCTCTCCATCGATCTGCCCGCCATTTTGGTGGAGTATGATGCTGAAGGGCAAGCGAGCCTGCTGGGGATGCCGGTCGGTGAACTGGGCCAGGCGCTCGGCGCTGACCTCTCGGCGCTCTCGCTCGGCAAGGAGACCATCGACAAATTTACTGCCGCCAAGATTCAACATCTCCAGATCAACAACCAGCCCAACGTGCTGCGCATCTACATGAACGGTCAGCCGCTGCCGGCGATTATCTGGAATGAAGAGGCGATGAACGCCCTGGCCGAAACTCTGACCGGCATGGGTACCGACGCCAGCATGTTGTCCACCCTTACGCCGCTGCTGCCCAATTTGGGGGTAGGCTTGGCGCTCAAGATGCCGGCGCCGTCCGGCCAAAACGAAATCCCCTTGAACACCACCGGCGTCAAGTTGGATAGCGCCACGGCCTTGAAATCCTTTGACGCTGCCAAAGCCGCCGCGACCAATATCAATCTGGTCATCACCTATGCTGCTGACGGCACGCCAACCATTGAAGGGATTGCGCCTTTCATGCTTAACATGATCGGCCTCAACCCGGCCGCTCTGGCGCTGCCGTCCGATCAACTGGAGAGTATCGCCGGCCAAGGCATTCAGAGCCTGGGCATCAAGACCGTACAAGGCGGCCTCTTGCTGCAACTCAACGGCAACGCCCTGCCCTACCTGCAATGGTCGAATGCCAACGAAATCACCAATCTGCTTTCCCTCGCCGGCGCCTTTGCCGGCCCGGAAATGGCCGGTCAACTGCAACAGTTGCAACTGATCTTCAACTTCCCCGGCTTGAGCGCGACGATTAACTTCCCGCAGAGCTGAGACAAGGAGGCAGGAGACAAGGAGACACAAGACAGGGAGACAGGAGACAAGGAGACAGGAGACACGAGACAAGGATGAGGGATGAAAAAGAATTTTCGCCTTCCTTCTTTCAGGGTGAGCGACAGGCAGAAATCGACGATTATGTCTCGTGTCTCGTGTCTCGTGTCTCGTGTCTCGTGTCTCGTGTCTCGTGTCTCGTGTCTCCACCGGCAAATAAGCCTCTCCTCTGCTATTCCCAGGCGCCTGGGTCGGGATCAACGTCGGCGTTGGTGTGGGATTGTTCGTTGGACTGCCGGGCGTTGGGGTGGGCGTCAGCGTGGGGACGGGGTTGCCGCCCGTTTGACCTTTCCAATAAACTAACAAATCGAGCAGCGCCTGCGGTGCGTTGGTTGGCGCCAGGCGACCGGCCTGGTCTTTTTCGCTGAGACCGTGGCAGGACGCGCACATACGAATCTCACCCGGTTGGAAGGTGAGCCAGTAGCGTTCGCGCACCACACCATTACCCTGGGCATCGGTCAGTTGCCAGGTCATCGCACGCCGGGCGGGGACAAAGGCGGCATACGAACCGTCCGTCGCCAGGGCGACACTGGCCTTCGGCGCGTTGGTCAGCACAGGGTTGGCGGCCACGGCGGCGGCGTCATGTAGATATTGCGCCAGCACACGGCGACCGGGCGCCGGTGTTGTGCCACAACAGCCGGTCCAGCCACGCAACTGGTCGGCCTGGAAGATCTGCAAATGGGTAATATCGTAAATCTTCCCATCCTTGCCGGTGCTTTGCACGCCATTTGGCACGCGTAGGTTAAAGGGCTGTTGCGTATCAGCGTCATCGCGCGTCGTTACATCCCGGCTGACGATTAACGCCAGGTTGTTCTGCACCAGATAGGCTTGCAAGGCGCCGACATCAACGCCGGCCTGATCAAACATCTGCTGTTCCGGGCCGGCCAACGCCGGATGTTGCGTAAAGGGCGGCGCCGGTCGTTGACGCACCTCTACCGGATTCAATTCCCATAAGGGACCGGAATAGGTCACCAGTACATCCGGCGACCAGTAGCTGATCGTCTTGGTGATGCCGCCGGTCAACAGTTGATCGGCGACCCAATAGCCATCACCCCCCTGTTTCAGTGTCTTCAGCCGAAATTCGTAGCTGGAATTGGTAACGTTATTCCCGCTTTCCTCGCCGCTATCATTGGTATGCACGGCTACCAATTGACCACCGGCCAGCGGCAACGGCTCGCGGAAGAGGCCAGGGTGGTTGGCATCGTTCTGGTTTACGCGCTTGGTGACATAGGTAACACTAATGTGATCAGCATCTTGCGTCGGCGGCGCGTCCAGGCGGATGATCTGGCCGGCGGCATGGGTGCCAAATTCCGGTGCATCAACGCCATAGTAGCGGCCCCCTTGCTGCGGATCTTCCTTGATCTGGAACATGTTTAAGATATAGTTAGGATTGAAACGGGGAATGGCGCTGTTAAAGTAGGTCAAGTTGGGGTCATTATCGAAATTGGGTTCAAAATAGCCATGCAACTCATGGCGCCCTAGATGATTTAACACCTCCCCCTCGGTGCCATCCTGATTGACCATCCAGGGAAAGAAGTGGTTGAAGCTGTGACCGACTTGGTGGGTGCCTTGCAAGAGATCCTGGCGACAGGCACGCGGCTCCGGGAAAATTTCATTGCGAACGCCAAGGGTATAGGTCGCGCTGGCCGATTCATCCGAATAGTTAAAGGTGCCGTATTTGTTGCCGCCATTGTTGCACTGATTGTCGCCCCGGCTGTCATCATCGTCGGCATCAGCTTGTTGATCGCGCTGCAAGTGATCCCACTGGGTAAAGATGACGCGCCCAAATGAATCGACAATAGGGGTGAAATCGCCGGATGGGGCATGGTTGAGCAGGTGCAGGTCGCCGGTAGCGGGGTCGAGGCGCCAAATGCCGGTGACGGTAGGCGCCAGTTCATACTCGTCGCGCTGCGGGTAGAGATGCCTTTCACCACTGCGCGGGCGATCGGTGGTAAAGATAATCCGCTCATCGCTGCCGTAGACCGGGCTGATGTTGTTATAGGTAGCCGGTTGGTTGGCGACTTTGATGATCACCGGCGTCTCATTCTTCCCCAAGCCGGTAATTTCATAGAGTTGCCAGACTGTATCCTGTTGGCTGTAGTCAAACTGCTTGGTCGGCGCACCCATGATCATGCTAAAGATGGCTTTGCCTCCGCTCCAATGCACGGCGGGATCGCGCACGGCAATCGCGTTTGGCCCGCTCTGTAAACCGCTGCTAATGCCGTAGCCGGCGGCCTGGGTTAGATTTTTCAGCGCGCCATCGGGGTAGCGAATCCAGAGATCGCCGCCGCGCCCCATCGGACTCAAGCCACCGAGATGGTTGCCAAAGGTGGTGGCAATGCCGCCAAAGCCATTCACCATCGGCACTTGGGTGACAAACAGAATCGGATTGGTCAAAGTCGGCCCAACACCGGGACGCAACGTTGCGGCGGCCGTCGGTTGAGCCGGCGCGCCCAGACTAAGCACAAAAGCGCATAAAACCGCAAAATGAAGCCAGAATCGCGGACGCA
This sequence comes from Caldilinea sp. CFX5, assembly GCA_021405325.1. The sequence continues at coordinate 14,569 of QWII01000007.1, forward strand.
TAAAACTCTCCCCTTGAACAAAGAAATCATCACCCAGCATCTTAGGTGCATAATATTTCGTACCCCATGCGCATCAAGTTAAGCGTTTTCCCAAATCTTGGAAGGGTAATCTGTCACCCTGAAAGGGTCTCTAGGCCATAATACCCTAGAGACCCTTTCAGGGTGACAGGCTGCCCTCTGGGTTTCCCAGGGAATCCTTAGCTTGATACACATGGGGCATGATAGTTCGTGCCCCCACGATGCAGGATGTAAGCTGAAAACAACAATTAGTTTACGTGATTGTTTGTTAACCTGATATTACATTATCCTATCAGGTCACATGAACTTGGTTTATCAACAGGAATGGGTACAGACGCGGATTCAGGAAACGCGGATTACTCCTCATTGCGTGGGTAAATATCCGCGTTTCCTGAATCCGCGTCTGTCACTGCTTGCGCGCCACCAGCGGCAAATAGAGCATCTTAAACTCTGTAATCGTAACCGGCAACGCATTGGAAATGCCACCGCCGGGGGGCGGGTTGACCACCACCAACTGTGCCTGACCAGCGCTCACCGTATCAGTCGGCGTCAGCGTCACCTGTAGGGTGCTGCTGTCGATAAAGGTGGTGGGGCGCACAACCTCGTTCCAGTAGACCTCCGAATCCGGGAGGAAGTTGCTGCCTTTTACCATGAGCAGTTGTGGCGGATTGTTCATTGGCTGGGTGGCTAACGACCCCGGTTGGATGCTCGTCAACACCGGCGCCGCATTGACCGGTGGCGCGGTAATGATAAAACTCAGCGCATTCGATTGGCCACCCCCTGGGCTAGGGTTGGTCACATAAAGCGCGCCACTGCCGGCCACGGCCAGATCGCCGCCGGACAAGGTGACCGCCAGCGTTGTGCTGTCGATAAATTTGGCCGGTCGTTGACTGCCGTTCCAGTAGGCCAAGGTGCCTTCCATGAAGTTGCTGCCGCTCACTGTCACCACCAACGGCGCCGCCGCCGCGCCCTGCGCCACAACGCTGGCCGGTTGCAATCCGGTCAACCCTGGCGCCGGGTTGTTGCCCGCCTCCATGACCGTAAAAAGCTGAACATTGGAGACGCCGCCGCCAGGTGGCGGATTGACAACGGTGATACCGGCCGGTTCATTCGCCGCCGCACTTACCTCGCTTTCGGCCCTTAGCTGCGCTGCCAACAGATTTTGTACAGCCGGCGCGCCGATGGTTGCCTGTAGATCGGTGCTGCTGACAAAAGTGGTTGGCTGGTCGATGCCGTTGACCCGCACCTTGGCGCCATTGACAAAACCGCTGCCATGCACCTGCACGGTAAATTGCTGCACATCCGCCGGCACGGACTGGGGATTGATGTAGGCCACCGACGGCTTGGGGTTTTCACCCGCCGGTGTCACTTTGAAGCTGGCGCTGTTGTAGCCATCGCCGCCACCCGGCGCCGGGTTGACAACCTTGAGCGTGTGGTCGCCCGCACTTTGTAGATCGGCGGCAGTGAGGTCAACCTTGATTTCGCTGGCGCTGACAAAAGTCGTCGAGCGCGGCGCATCGTTCAGATAGGCTTGGGCGCCGGCGACAAAATTGCTGCCTTTCACTACAACCGTAAGCGCACTGCTCCCCGCCTGCGCCGACGCCGGCAACAAGGCATCCAGGGTCGGGCGCGGGTTGGCCTGAGCGAAAGCCACAATGGCATTATCGAGCAGGGAAGCGACATAAACGCCCATACCGACCGGCGTGACCGCAATGCCGGCGGCGCCATTTAATTTGGGTTCAAGCGTGTTGGCATCAGGCTTGACCACTTCTAAGAAGGTGAGCAGCCCGCTGGCCGCGTCCCGATCAAAAACGGCCACTGCATCGTCCAAGTACCCAGTTACCAGAAGTTTGCTGCCGTCCTGACTAAAGGCCATACCAAAGGCGCCGTCCAGCCCGTCGATGCCGCTGAAGCCGTCCCGATAAAGGCGCAGGCGGGTCAGCTTGCCGGTTAACACGTCCCGACGGAAGAGGTTGACGGCATCATCATCGAGCGCCGCCACATAGACATATTGACCGTCCGGGCTGACCAGTACCTGCGACGCACCCGCCAACCCATCCAGGAAGAAGATAAAGGGCGGGTTGCCTAACAATTCCCCTTCGCGCCGGGTCTGCACATGGGTCAAGGCGCCGCTCGTCTGGTTCCGACTAAAGACAGCGACGGTGCCGCTGAGGATGCCGGTGGAGCCGGTGACATAGAGATGCGCGCCATCGGGGCTGATCGCCATGCCGCGGGCGCCGCCTAACTCCTTGGCCGAGATCAGATCGTCCAGCGGGCCGACAAAGTTGTCCGCATCGCGACTGAAGATGGTCACGGCGTTGGCGCTGTTGCCGGTGACGTAGATGTATTGACCGTTGGGCGCAACCGTCACCTCATAAGCGCCGGCCAAACCGGGGACGATCTGGTTGGCGGTGTAGCTATCCTTGAGGGCAAGGGCGCCGCTACTCTTGTCCCGGTTGTAGATGGCAAAGGCGTTGCTCCCACGGGCGGCAACATAGACCTGGGCGCCATCCGGGCTGACGGCAATGGCGCGCGCCTGGTTGAGGAAGTTGGCCGGGTAACTCGTGCTGGGCGTGAGTTGACCGGTGTTGCTCTCGCGATTGAACTGCACCACGGCATTGCCGGCCGCCGCATAGACCTGTTTGCCATCCGGGCTGACCGCTACATCCAACGCACCGCTGACACTACCCAAGCTTGTTCCTGGTTTAGCCAGGGCCGGCGGCGGTGGCGGCACGGCTTTACAGACCAGGTCAAAGCTCACCGTCGGATTGGCGGGATCGTTGGTGATCAGGGTGAGTTGCGCGGTGCGAATGCCCAACGCCGCCGGGGTGCAACGCAACGTCACCTTGACGCCGGCGCTGTTGCCGTCATTGACGGTGGCGGGCAAGCCACTTTCCACGCTAAAATCGCCGGCGTTGTCGCCGCTGATCGACTGCATCTGTACCTGTAGCGGCGTGTTGCCGGCTTCTTGTAACTGCAAAGCGGTGGTAATGGTTGCTTGAACCCCCACTTTGTTCGTATTCAAGGTGACTGTGCCAAAGTCCAGCGGACCCGGTTTGAGCGGCGCCGAGGCAAAGCCGGCGACCGGGACAGCCGAGCCGCGGCAGATCAGATCAAAGTCCACTTTCAGGTTAAAGGGATCGTCTGTCACCAGGGTCAAGGTCGCTTTGCGTTCGCCAACGGCGGTGGGCTTGCAACGCAATTCGAGCTTTTGCGCCGGCGCGTTGTTGGGAATGACCATGGGCATGGCCGTCAAAACCTGAAAATCGCCGGGATGGTCGCCGCCGACGTTGACACTGGCGACGGCCAAGGGCAACTTGCCGGTCTCTTTGATCGTAATGGCGGTGTCCAGGGTTGAGCCGATGGTCGTGTTGCCAAAGTCAAGCGGGCCTGGTTCCGCCGGATCAGCGCCAAAGCCGGGCATCCCACGCCCCGCTTCAACGGCGCCGATGTCACACTGGGGAAGGCCGTCATTGTTGCCATCCTTGTCGCGACTGCCGCCCCCTTGATCCTGGTTATTGACCGGCGGCGCGGCGCAGACAGCATCATCACCGGCGTCGATGACTGGGCTGTCATCCTTGGGGGATTGGGTGATGAGGAGGGCCAACGACGGGTTGGGTTTGGGCAGATCCAACTTGGGATCAGTGCTGGTCATGGCCGCACCACAAGCCGTGCCGGGGTTTTGGATGTTGTGGCCGTTGTCCGTCACTGCTTTGGGGCCGGCACAAGTACCGCCGGCACCGGTTGTTCCTTCTTCGATAATCGAATTCCAGAGCGCTACCACCTTTTCATTGTAGATGGCACCGCCGCTTGCCGCCCCGTTGCCAGAGAGCGTAACATTGCGCACTTCAATGGTGGCATCGTAGGGGACGGGGTTGGGATCGTTGGTGTTGGCGATAGCGCCGCCTCTGCCGTTGGGGGTTGCGTTGGCAAAAAAGTTGCTATTGGTCAGCTTGAGCGTTCCTTTGCGGTTGTTAAGCAGCCCGCCGCCGCGCCCGTCACCACTGGCGATGTTGGCGTTAAAGGTGGCTTGGTTGACAAGCAAGTCGCCTTCATTGTACAAGCCGCCGCCCCGTCCGGCTGTATTCAAATCACCGGCGATGTTGCCGTTAAAGGCGGTCTGGCTAATGACGCCGGTGGCGTTGAACCCGTTGTAGAGCGCGCCGCCACTCCCCTTAAAGGCGAGATTGCCGTTAAAGACCACACCGGCCAGGGCAAACGCGCCGTCGGTGGCGTTGTAGAGCGCGCCGCCCCCTTGATATTCGGTGCGGCTCTGGGCAATATTGCCGTTAAAGACCGTATCAGCCAGTGAAAAACGCCCCTTGCTGTAGATGGCGCCGCCGCCGTTGACCGCCACATTGCCGTTAAAGACGCTCTTGGTGACGGTGAGAACGCTGGAACCCTCCAGTGCAATAGCGCCGCCGGACCCGTTGGTCGGGCTGAGAGCCTCCGGTGGTTGACCAAGTGCTTTGTTGCCGGCGAAGTTGCTCAAGGTGATATTCAGCACCCCCGGCGTTGAGATGGCGCCACCGTTGCCTTCCGCTGTGTTGTCTACCAACGAGACGCCAATCAGGTTGATGACGGTGTTGCTGCTGTAGCTCAAAATCGCGCCGCCAAAGCCGGTGGTGTAACCATTTTGCAACGTCAGGTTCATCAACGTCAACTCGCCGCCCTCTTGCAGCCAGAGGAGACGGGAATCCTTGTGGTCGGCGTTGGTTGGTTGCGGCCCGCTGCCCCGTAACGTGACCGGGCCGATGATGATTACCTCCTTGATGATCATCGGCAGGGGATCATCGGTCGGTTTCAGGGTGAGAACGCCGGCGGCGGCATCACCGGCAAAGGTGATGGTCGTCGGGCCGGCGGACGCCTGGCATTCGTTATAGGTGACGCTGAGTTTGCCTTCGGTTTTTTGCAGGAAGGCGGCCTGTAAGGCTTCGCGTAGACTGCACTTGCCATCGCTGGGGTCATTGGCAAGGCTGGTGGTGGTGACAACGGTTTCCCCAACCGCATAGAGAGGTGTTGCCGAAGACAGCGCAAAGAGGAACACTGCCAAGAGAAAGGTGAAGTGACAACAAGACCAAACGACAACGCGCCGTGACATAGATTACTCCTTAAAGTAAATAACGTTTTTCTTGCAATAATTGAGAAGATTGTACCGCAGTTTCGGGAGCCGCGCTGTGTCGTAGCGCACACGGAACACAACAACGGATTTGGGAAGGAACGGATTAGCTAGTTGGTACTAGGGAATCGATTGTTACCACAAGCAGGAGTTTTACTTGATTTAGTCAAGTAATTGATTGATAATGTCATGCAAATGTTCCAAATGAATCTACAAAGTGACTGTGGAACCGACAACTCATCTTGTCACCCTGTCACCTTGCTAGTACCACCGGAGCAAACACATGACACCATCCACACTTTCTGAACGTATCGAAACCGTCCGGCGTTTCAACCGCTTTTACACCAAGCAGATTGGTGTGCTGCAGGAAGGGTTGCTCAAAAGTCAATTCCCCTTGACCGAAGCGCAGGTTCTTTACGAACTGGCGAAGCAGGAGCAGACCACGGCGACGGCGCTCGGCAATGCGTTAGGGCTAGATGCCGGTTATCTCAGCCGAATCATTGGCAATTTTGAGAAACAAGGGTTGGTGCAAAAAGCGCCGTCGCCGAGCGATGGTCGGCAGAACTTACTGCGCTTGACGGCAGATGGTCAAACCGAGTTTGTCAGGCTCAATGAACGGTCGCAGGCTGAAATCGGGACGCTGCTTGCGGCGTTACCGGAGGCGGAACAGCGGCGGTTGGTCGAGGCGATACAAACCATTGCAGCCATCTTAGAACCAAAGAGCGAAGCGCCTGCTGCCTACCTGCTCCGTCCCCATCAGCCGGGGGATATGGGGTGGGTTGTCCATCGCCATGCGGTGCTCTATACAACCGAGTATGGCTGGGATGAGCAATTTGAGGCGCTAGTCGCGGAGATTGTCGCCAAGTTTATCCAGCACTTTGATCCCAAGTGGGAGCGCTGTTGGCTGGCGGAAGTCGATGGCGCGATTGTCGGCTCAGTTTTCCTGGTCAAGCAGAGTGAGGAGGTGGCGAAGTTGCGCCTGCTCTATGTCGAACCGGCGGCGCGGGGACTGGGCATCGGCAAACGGCTGGTGGACGAGTGTATCCGCTTTGCCAAACGCACCGGCTATCGTAAAATGACCCTCTGGACAAATAGCATCCTGACCGCCGCCCGCGGCATTTATATCAAAGCCGGTTTTCAACTCGTCCACAGTGAAGCGCATCACAGCTTTGGTCACGACCTAGTGGGTGAGACGTGGGAATTGACCTTATGAGCATCCGCACCATGTGAATTTGACAAGCACGCTTGTTCGATTACACTACAAAATTTCGTAATTTGGTTTCGACCTTGTTTCTGGCCGAAGCACACTACGATATTGAACAGATCCTTCAGCGCCGCTTGGGTGATATTCCGCCCACTGTTCGTGATCGCTTGCGCCACTGCACGCTAACCCAACTCAATACCCTTGTCAATCCGGCGCTCGACGCTGCGACATGGGATGAATTTGCCGTCACCTTGTCGCCAATCGTGTCAAAGGCGTGACCTGGACAAGTAGTACGGGTAAAGCTTTATTTTGATTAACGAAGCGTTCGTAACCAAGTAACGTTCTGCCACCGGCGAACGCTTCGTTGATCGAACATTTACGCCACGTTCATAAACCACTACAAGCAGGTCAACCACCATTGCGAAATTGCAAAGTATACAGATGCGCATAAAGCCCATTGCGTGCCATCAGTTCATCATGGGTGCCTTGCTCAGCGATCTGGCCGTGGTCGAGGACGATGATGCGATGGGCAATTTTGATCGTACTCAGACGGTGGGCGATGATGACCGAAGTGCGCCCTTGCATGAGCCGGTCGAGCGCTTCTTGCACTAACTCTTCGGATTCGCTGTCGAGGGAGCTAGTCGCTTCATCAAGCAACAGAATGCGCGGGTCTTTGAGAATGGCGCGAGCAATCGCCAACCGCTGCCGTTGACCACCACTCAGTTTGACGCCCCGCTCGCCGACGATGGTGTCATAGCCGTTAGGTGTCTCCATGATAAAGGTGTGGGCGTTGGCAGCCTGGGCGGCGGCGATAATTTCGGCTTCGCTGGCTTCTAGCCGACCATAGGCGATGTTTTCACGAATGGTGCCGCCAAAGAGAATGGTCTCCTGTGGCACAAGACCGATCTGGGCGCGCAGACTCTGCTGGGTGACGGTGCGGATGTCATGGCCGTCAATCGTCACTGTACCGTCAGTCGGGTCGTAGAAGCGGGGGATCAGGTTGAAAAGGGTGCTTTTACCCGCCCCGCTCGGTCCCACCAATGCCACGATCTCGCCCGGTCGAATCGCCAGCGACACATCTTTGATGACGGCCAGGTTTGACTCATAGCCAAAGGAGGTGTTGCCAAAGTTGATTGCACCCTGAATTGGCGGCAACATCTTAGCGTCCGGCGCGTCGGCAACGCTGGGCTGCGTGTCCAAGATTTCAAAGACCCGCTGCACTGCGCCCAACGCTTCGCGATATTGGCTATATAGCCCCGACAAGCCGCCCAGGCTGGCGGCAATGGTGATGGCATAGATCAGAAAACCGCTGATGGTCGAAAATTCCAGCCGACCGGCCAGCACTTCACGCCCGCTAAACCAGAGAATCACAGCAATGGCGCCAAAGCCAAGAAAGGCCATGAGCGCACCAAAGCCGGCGCGAAAGAGTGCTAGACGCAAGGAGGCGGCCAGGGTCTGTTGCATGGCGGTGTTGTAACGGCCCACTTCGTACCCCTCGCGGGCGAAGCTCTTCACTACCCGCACCCCTTGTAACCCCTCTTCAGCAGCCACGGTTGCCTTGGCCAGTTCATCCTGCACCGCCGTGCTGAATTTCTGAAAATAGCGCCCAAAGCCGACCGCCACGCCGACAATCGCCAGTGCCAGGATCACCACAAAGCCGACCAGTCGCGAATTGAGCAGAAAAACAATAATGATCGACCCAGTGAGCGCAATAACATTACTCAGCAGTTGGGTGACATTGTTCGTCAGCAGGGTGCGCACTTGGGTCACATCGTTGGAGAGGCGCGAGATCATTTCACCTACGCGCCGATTCGCATAGAAATCGAGTGAGAGCGCTTGCAGATGACGGTAGAGCGTCGTGCGCAGATCGAGGATGATATTTTCCCCAATATAGCTGAGGTTATAGCTCTGGAAAAAGGTAAACGCCGCCTGGAGAAAAAAGATGCCGACCAGCGCCATTGTCATGAGATTGAGTTGGTTCAGATTTTGCTGCTTCAGCACCGAATCCAATAGTTGCACAATCACGAGGGGAAAGGTCAGATTCATGGCGCTGGCCAGGGTCAACGCCAGGATCGCCAGCGCCATGCGCCCTTTGTAGGGACGCAGGTAGCCGATCAACCGTCGCCAGTTGAGGGGTGTATTAATGGGGATTTCCGGTGCGTCTTCGCGACGAGCGGTAAGCGGACGCCTACGATTAAACATCATTCATTCCTTCTACTGCACATGAACCAAGAACAACCGGCGAGTTCATAACTCGCCGGTTTCACCAAGTATACTCCTATGTCCGTTCCCTGCCAACTGTCAAGGGGGGTGAACCTTGAGTTTACACAGATAGGAAGAAGCACAGAGTAAAATAATGTTCTTTCCTATCTGTGTAAGTAACTACTAATCCTTATACCTTTACCCAACTTGTCGGCTGCGGCCTCTGTCCCTCGGCTTGCGGGGTAGGCTGGGGCGCTTGGCTGCCTTGCTCCGGTTGTGGCTGACCCGGCTGTTGACCGTGTGGCTGCCACTGGTGTTGACCCCACGGGCCATGATGGTGGTGATGCCAGCCATGACCACCCCCCGAACCACCGTGCATCCGCCAACGCAGGAAGCCCAGGAACTTAAAGAAGACCATCACCATAAAGAGGAAGAACAGGAAGCGAAAGAAGCCGCCGATAAAGCCAACGCCATGGCCGCCCCAACCGTGCACCCCATAGCCGGGGTAGCCGCCCCGGTAGGCCAGGTAAGGCGCCGCCGCTTTGGCCTGTTCGCCGCCGTTGGTCAAGAGACCGGCCACGTAGCCTTCATTCCACCCCGCCTGCCGGATGCCACCGCTAACCGCACCAAAGAACAAGATCCCCACCAGTCCCGCCAGGACTAACAGGATGACCGTCTGCCGGTCGAGTTGTTTCAAACGTTCCAACATTGTTTTCTCTCCTTACTCTGGGACAGTGATTGCTGCCCCGCTTTTGACTGTTTTATCAGCCTTCGTTTGTTGCTGATGGCTTTAGTATGGGGCGAGGGTGTGAAGAACGTGTGAAGAGGTCGGGCAAATGTGGTGAAGATCAAACCAGATCAAAGCAGTTGAAGCTGTTAGCGGTGGGTTTTAACCTAGCTATGATCGCCATGTGCTGCCGTCGTTCACGGCTGGCGCTTGGTGCGGATGCGTTTTTATGCTACGATCAATGGCATTCCTTATACTGATACCAAATATGGTTAGAAAGGTTTTTCTGGTGGCACATCTTTTTGAACCCTTTACCTTGCGCGGGATCACGCTGCGCAATCGCATTGGCGTCTCGCCCATGTGTCAATATAGCGCACAGGATGGTTTTGCTAATGATTGGCACCTTGTCCATTTGGGCGCACGCGCATCCGGTGGTGCGGCGCTGGTGATTGCCGAAGCGACGGCCGTCGAAGCGCGCGGACGCATTAGCCCGCAGGATCTGGGTCTCTGGCAGGACGATCATGTCGAAATGCTGGCGCGCATCTCTGCCTTTATCAAGAGCCAGGGCGCCGTACCCGCCATTCAACTGGCTCACGCCGGGCGCAAAGCCGCGACGGCGCAACCCTGGCAAGGGGGCGGCCCGGTCAGCGCCGACCAGGGCGGGTGGTCGCCAGTCGGGGCGAGTCCAATCAAGTTTGCTGACAATTACCCCACGCCGACTGAACTTTCCACCCAAGACGTTGGCGGAATCGTGAACGCGTTCCGCACAGCGGCTGTGCGTGCCAACGATGCCGGTTTCGATTGGGTGGAAATTCATGCGGCTCATGGCTATCTGCTTCACAGCTTCCTGTCGCCTCTTTCCAACCAACGCGTCGACCGCTATGGCGGCAGCTTTGACAACCGCATTCGGCTGCTGATGGAAACGGCGCACGCCATGCGCACTGTCTGGCCGGAAGCCAAGCCGCTCACGGTGCGGATCTCCTGTACCGATTGGGTGGAAGGTGGCTGGACGCTAGAAGAAGCGATTGACCTGGCGCGGCGGCTCAAAGATGAAGGGGTCGATCTGATCGATTGTAGCTCCGGCGGCACCTCACCGGCGGCCAAAGTTCCCGTTGGCGCCGGCTATCAGACCCCCTTTGCCGAACGTATCCGCCGGGAAGCGGGCATCGCCACTGCCGCGGTGGGTATGATCACCCAACCGATGCAGGCCGATGAGATCATCCGCAACGGTCGCGCCGATCTGGTGTTGCTGGCGCGCGAACTGCTGCGTGACCCAAACTGGCCGCTCCACGCCGCCCAGACACTCCACCATCGTGACAAGGCCGCTGTTCCGCCACAATATGCCCGCGCCTTTTAGCCGATTCCGTGTTCCTTCTATCTGTGTTTAGTCTTTGGGCAATGCTAAAAGACTAAACACAGATAGAAGGAACACGGAGCTAATTCATCAATTTGAGGCGCTGCTTCGTTAGTTCGCGCCACAATCTTCCGGGAAGCCGATACCAGTAAGTTCACTCTAGCGACCAAGCTTCCCGGAAGATGACTGACAAGCATTTCCAACAAACTCTCATTACCCCAACAAATCGCCATACAACACAGTCACCGCTTGGCCGCGTAGATAGACGCGATCACCGCTCTGGTGGACATGCAACACGCCGCCCCGCGCCGATGCCTGAAACGCCACCAAAGCCTCTTTCCCCAGCTTGGTGCGCCAATAAGGAATCAAGCCACAATGGGCAGAACCTGTTACGGGATCTTCGGGAATACCCGCCGCTGGCGCAAAGAAGCGCGAGACAAAATCAAACCCTTCCATCGTCGCCCGGCTGGTGACGATGACGCCACAGGTGGGGATGCGACCCAGCGCCGTAAAATCGGGTTGGAGTTGACGCACCGTTGCTTCGTCGGCAACTTCGATGAAATAATCAAACTGGGTTTTGCCGGTGTACAGGGCGCTTTTGATACCTAACGCGTCCAACATCCCCTCCGGCAACGCAGTCGGCATCGGCGGGGTGATGGGAAAGTTAAGTTCGATCCAGTCGCCGACGCGGGTGGCGGTTAAGAGACCGCTGTGGGTGTGGAAACGGGCCGTCTCCTCCTCGGCCAACCGACCACTCTCCCATAACACATGGGCGCTGGCCAACGTGGCATGGCCACAGAGATCGACCTCAACGGTTGGCGTAAACCACCGAAGCTGAAAGCCATCGGCGACCGGGTGCAAAAAGGCGGTTTCGGCCAGATTCATCTCTGCCGCCACCTGTTGCATCCACGCCGCCTCCGCCGGTGCGGCCAGCAGACAGACCGCCGCCGGGTTGCCGCGGAAGGGTTGATCGGTAAAAGCATCGACTTGGAAGAGTGGCGTTCCCATGATATTTCCTTTGGTGACAGTGTGAAGCCGGTAGAATGCAGGGCGGTTGGTTGAGCTTGTCGAAACCAACCGCCCTGCATTCTACCGGCACTCTTGCCTTTCGCCAAAGAAACCGCCCAACTTTGCACAACCTCCTGTGCTAATGGTAAGATGATAGCAACTCATCATCAACCCAAAGTGAAACTGAAGTTTTCCATTCGAAAAGCCTTATGACCATTGAAAATTCAAGATTGACAGAGCGCATCTCTGCGAGCAGATGCGCATTTATCGTCGATGGCGAACCGGTTGCTTTTACGCCAGGAGATAATGTGCTGGTCGCCCTGCTGCGCGCCGACCGCCACCCCACCGGCGGCGGTTGTCTCTGCCTGGCCGGCGACTGTCCGCACTGCCTCGCCACCGTCGATGGCGTCTCCTATGTACGTACCTGCCAAGTCGCGGCGCGACCGGGGATGCTCATCGAACGCAACCATATTGATGCTTACCCGCCGTTGCCGCTGGAAACTCGCCCCAATCGTCCGGAGATCACCGCCCGTAACCTGCACTGCGATGTGGTGGTGATCGGCATGGGCGAAGCTGGTCAAGCAGCGGCGACGGCGGCGCAAACCGCCGGGCGCCATGTGATCACGCTGGACGCCAAGGTTGGACAGGATGTGATCGGCATCTATCCTGGTCCGCTTGTCGTTGCTCGCACCGATGCCGGCATGTTGCACATTCACCCACGCACCGAGATCATTGTCGCCACCGGTGCGGCGGAACTGCAACCGGTCGCGCCCGGTAATCAACTGGCCGGGATTGTGACCGCCAGCGCGGCCAAACAACTTGCGGCGGCTGGTCTGGCGTTAGGACGGGTGGTGGCTGTTGGCGCACCGCTGGAAGGCATTGCTGCTGAAACCGTAACCGGCGAAATCGTGCGCTTTGAGGGCGACACGAAAGTTACCGCCGTGGTGATAAAAGAGGAAGAGGGCAACGAACGGCGCATCCCCTGCGACACGGTTGCTGTGACTCTGGGTCTCACCCCGCGTGATGGTTTGTTGCGCATGAGCAATGGATTGCCGGGCATTACCATTCGCGCCATTGGCGCTGCAGCCCGGCCAGCGGATATTCCAACCTGTCCCAACGCCGGCGCCGTCTGTTCTTGCTCTGGTGTGACGGTGGCCGATCTGGAATTTATCTGGGAACGGGGCTTTCACGAAATCGAATTGGTCAAGCGCGCCACCCTCTTCGGCACCGGCACTTGTCAGGGCATGGTCTGTATGCCCTACATTCGCAGCTTCCTGGCCAAGAAGGGGGAGACGCTGCAACCGCCCTTTACCGCCCGCCCGGTCACGCGCCAGTTGACGATGGGCGAAGTCTCCGCCGGTTCGCACCATCACGCCACGCCGCGCACCGCCCTGGATGGTGAACACCGCCGCATGGGGGCCAAGCTAGAGCGGGTCGGCGGCTGGTGGCGACCGTGGAGCTATGGCGATTTTCTGGCTGAGTATTGGGCCGTGCGGGCGGCCGTGTCACTGGGTGATGTCAGCACGCTGGGCAAGATGCAAGTCTCCGGCCCCGATGCGTTGGAATTGCTGGAACGGCTCTACCCAACCAAAGTGTCAACCATCAAGCCGGGGCGGTCGCGCTATGTGCTGCTGCTCGACGACCGGGGCTATGTGCTGGATGATGGTTTGATCTGCCGTGACAGTGACACCCGTTTCACCTTGACCTTTACCAGCGGCGGCTCGACCACTGCTGAACTCTGGGTGCGCGACTGGGCCGAATCCTGGGGGCTGGATGTGCGCATTCTCAACCAGACGATGGCGCTGGGCGCGATCAATGTGACCGGACCGTTGGCGAATGAATTGCTCCACCGCGCCGGCTTGACCAACCCGCCACCCTACATGGGTCACATGACGGCTACCGTGGCTGGCGTCGCGTGTAAAGTCTTCCGCCTCAGCTTCACCGGCGAACTTTCTTATGAACTTCATCACCCTGCCGAAGATTCGGTAACGCTCTGGCGCCGCTTGTTCAGCCTGGGCGCTGACCTGGGGATCAAGCCGCATGGCATCGACGCGTTGCTCAAATTGCGTCTGGAAAAAGGCCATATCATCGTCGGTCAGGACACCGATTTTGACTCGACGCCCCGCCGCATTAACCATGAATGGGCCGTGCGCATGGACAAGCCCGATTTTGTCGGCAAAGGCGCGATCCTGCGCACCAACAAACAGCCGTTGGATCGTCAGTTGGTTGGCTTCGCGATGGAAGGCCCAGCGCCACTGGAAGGTTCGGTGATTTATCACGGTGAAACCTATGCCGGGTATGTCACCTCCAGCTTTGCGTCGCCCGTTCTCGGCAAGACGATTCTGCTGGGCTGGCTCAAGCTCTTCGACGGTGAACTGCCGACCGACGTCACTATTGAGGGCCGACCAGCCCGTCGCGCCAGTATCCCATTCTATGACCCGGAGGCCACCCGTGCTCGCGCTTAATCGCATCAAAGGAACCCGTATTGTCGCCACCCCCGCCGCGCTTGATGCTGCCCGCTGGCCCGATGATGCCCTGGTGTTGCGGCTGGCGGCGGACGAAGCGTTTGTCACAACGACTGTTTCTGCCGCTGTTGTTGACGACCCGCACGCCATTGTCGCCCCGGATGGCGGTTTTGTCGGCGCCTGGTTGCCGCTGGCAGAGGCGCTCGACTGGCTGGAACGTACTTGTGAATGGGAGCCGCCCCCTGATCGTCCGGCCTTTGCCCAAGGCATGGTAGCCGGTTTGCCGGTGAAATTATGGTTTGAGGCGGAACGGATCTTGTTTGTCGTCGCTGCACCCTATGCCACGGATTTGGCTGAGCGCATGACCTAAGCCGGTGGATCAAGTCCACGGAAAGGAGTCATCATGAATTTACTACCGGGGGTTAGCTCCCATACAATTACGACATCACGCCTGCGCACGCACTACCTGGCCGCCGGTCCAGCCGATGGCATTCCGGTGGTGCTGATTCATGGCAACCTGGCGACAGGGCGCTTTTATGACCACCTCAGGTGGTCATGTCTGGATGGAAATGTTTGAAGGCTCCGGTCATGGCCCTCATGTCGACGCTGCCGAACGCTGGCGAACCTTGTTTTTTAACTTTTTGCAGAAGAGCCATCAATAACAGAAGCTGATAATAGAACGCGGATTGAGCTGATTAGGGCTGATTTTTTACTGTTAGATACAATAGGACTTACGCACCGGATGCAAGGGTAGACAGGCCAGACCTCCGGGAAGGGGGCGAGAACGGTTTTGTATGAAAAGCTGCCAGTTGCCCCCCTTCCCGGAGGTCTGGCCGGCCCGTGCGTAAGTCTTCTACAAATCCGCTTTGATCCGCCTAATCCGCTCAATCCGCGTTCCATCTTGACCCCAGTTGAGGAAGTAGGGCATGAACGAATTTATCGAAAAGAAAGTCCGGCTGACCTGGCACGAACCCAAGCGCAGCTATGATGTGGTGATTGTCGGCGGCGGTGGGCATGGGTTGGCGACGGCGTATTACCTGGCAACGCGCCACGGCGTTACCAATGTGGCGGTGCTGGAACGCAACTATATCGGCGCCGGCAACTCCGGGCGCAACACGACGGTCATCCGCTCCAACTATGGCATCCCGGAAGCGGTGCGCTTTTATCAGCGTAGCGTCGATCTATACAACTCGTTGGAACAAGAGACCGACCGTTGGGTCATGTTCAAGCAGAAGGGGCTGCTCTGGTTGGCGCACACCGAGGCCGGTATCCGCGCCGAACGGGCGCGCGCCGCGGTCAACACGGCCTTTGGCGCTAAGACTGACTATGTGGGGCCGGAAGAGATCAAGAAAATCTGCCCCCAACTCGACTTGACCGGCGCCGGCGTCTGGCCGATTGTCGGCGGCTCCTATCACCATGAAGGGGCGACGGCGCGCCATGATCGGGTCGTTTGGGCCTTTGCCGAAGGGGCGATGCAGCGGGGCGTTCATGTCCACCAACGGACGGAGGTGACTGGTCTGCTGAAAGATGGCGACCGTGTCACCGGCGTTGTCACCAATGCCGGGCCGATTGCGGCGGGGCTGGTCCTGTCGGCGGTGGGCGGCCATGTGACGACGTTGGGGGCAATGGCCGGCTTGCGGCTACCTATTCGCACTCATCCGCTGCAAGCCTATGTGACTAACCATTACGGCTTGCAATTTGATGCCATTGTGGCGTCAACCGCACTGCTCTTCTATGCCTCGCAAACCGCCCGTGGTGAAATGTTGATCGGCGCCGAGATCGACCGCCAGCCGAGCTACTCCTATCGTTCCGGGCATCACTTGTTGCAAAGCTGTTCGCAGCGCGCCATCACCTTGTTGCCCTTCCTGCGCGACCTGCGCGTCCTGCGCCAGTGGACCGGCGTCTGTGACATGAGTCCTGACTACTCGCCGATCATGGGCAAGACCGGCGTCGATGGCTACTACATCACTACCGGTTGGGGCACCTGGGGTTTCAAAGCCATTCCCGCCAGCGGCGAACAGATGGCCCAACTCATCGCCACCGGGGAGACGCCGGAATTGATCGTACCTTTTGCGCTGGATCGCTTTGCCAAAGATCGCACCCTGGCGGATCGTGGCTCGGCAGGAACGCATTAACCCCCGACGATGATTTACTGGGCGGCGCGCCACTGCTGCATGACTGAACGCAGTTTCGGTGGCGGCGGTGGTGCGCTGTAGTCAATGCGTAACACGTAATAGGCGTCGGCATAAACACTTTGGACAAGCTGGTTCAGGTCAAGGAGAACATCCGGATCGGGCGTTGTGAGCGGAATTGGGATCACCGGTAACGATTCGTTGAGAGCGACGGGCCAAACTTCGGAAAGCCGCTGAGTGCCCCCCGTGGCCCGATTGACCAGGATAATGTAATCTGTATCTAACGGTGGTTCATGCAGTTCATAACCGGGACGTTCACCGCCCCGTAAAAGATCCAGTTCAACTAGATGGACAGATGAGCGTAAGAGTCGTGAGCGTTTTTGCCGAAATTGGCGTAAGCCTTCACCGCTTTTATTGTAGGGTGAAAGAATTTCAATCGAAGTGACAAGTTCCTGGGTTTCGGTGACATAGACTTGTACCGTGCGCAGTTTGGTTGGACTGGCAAGTTCCACCACCCGTTTTACCGGCGCTTCCGGTGAAGCCACCGCAACCCCATGAAAAGTTCGTTGCGGTGCCAGTTCGAGAACCGCAGCGTCGGGGTAGATGTTGTGGCGCGTGGTAATACCGACCTCTTGTAGGACGGCATGAACCTCAAGATCGGCGTAATATTTGGGTACGATCAGCGGATTCAACCGTCGCAGTAGCTCGCCGGCCAATAAGCTATGAAAACCTGACCAAATCTCTTGGTCTTCCAAGTAGGGATCCATCCCCGGGAAGGGTGACGCCATACGGTCCTCCGGCAACCAGCAACAGCTTTGACAGAACGTTCTCTGCTTGTGATTATTGTACTGAGATAGATTAGGATTGTCAACCAGTAACCGGATTGGGGATGGCCCCCGACAGAAGTTATAGAAAGACTTAATTCATGAATATTCACATTCCTTGCCCACACTGCGGCCCCCGTCCCGTCCAAGAGTTTGTCTACGGTGAGATCCCCGAAGTGCCGGACACGATCACCGACCCCGACGCCCGTGACCTGGATCGCGCCTTTATGCGCAAAAACCCCGAAGGCCCGACGGTGGAACGCTGGTTTCACACCTATGGTTGTCGCCGTTGGTTGACCTTGCGGCGCGATACGCGCACGGATGAGATTTTGGGATAGCGGCTATCACTCCAGAGCGTCAATGTCGCCATCGGTCACAACGTGGCCGGCGACATTGGCGGCCAGCATGTTCAATTCAGTGTCTACGGATTGGGTGTAGCTGATTCATCTTCAGTGGTGGACGATTGAGTATTGCCAACCAACTGTTCCTGTTCTGCTGTCCAGTCCATGAGCTTCTGTTTTAGTTGTTCCTTGTTGGGCAAGTTTCGTGATTTCGGCCTTGTCACGACTAAGGGCCAGTCGTTCATAGAGACTGGTATTAAACTGGCGTTTGAGTTCGCGCAGCGACCACTGCTGTTGTGCCGCTTCAATTTCATAAAACTCGCGTTCAGCGTCATCCGTAATCGCCATTAAAAAGACGTAGTGTAACCAGCTTAACGGGCACAAATGCCGCCGTTGTGTGACTACCGTTTGCGCTTCTGCTGTCGGCTTGGTTTCGGGCAAACCTGATTGCGCAGACACTGTCTGCGCAATTGGCAACGTTCGTTGGCGGTAGGTAAGAAAGAACTTGCGCATGTACTCAAGATTGCGCACCGAAAAGCCATTGCCAAACTCTGCTGTCAGGTGCTGTGCTAACTCACGTAACTGTTTCTTGCCGTATGCTGCTCGTTCGGCACCCTGTTGTTCTTCTTCGACAATGCGTTTGCCAATTTGCCAGTAGGCTTCCACCATGACAAAAGCAACTGCGCTATACGCTTGTTGGCGCGCGTTGTGTAAAATGGCGCGAATCTCTGTAAAAAAACGTGATGGTTGCTGTAAGTCAGCGCTCATGCGCACACCCTCCCGCCCTATCGATCCGCATTTTGTCCCGCCTGATTGATAGCATTATACGCAACCGTAGGGTGAGCCGTCAATTCTCGGTGTATGATGCGTAAAACAAACGTTCTGTCTCACCTACCGTTACCCGCCGGCCATCCAAGCGCGTCAGCGTGAACCCAGCAAACGCCTCATGATAAGTCAGCGCCAGATCGGCCAATACGGAGAGGGCAAAGGCTTCACCCAGCAACAACCCCTCTACCGCATCCGACCGCCAGTGGACGCCCGCCGCGTTGCGACCGATGGCCACGTTGGCGGCCAGTTTGTTCAATTCCCCGCCCACGGTCAACGGTTCGCTGCCGGTGTAGGGTTGCAACGACAGGCCATCTGCCGCCGCTACCTGGGGATCAGGCAAGATGAACGCTTCGTTAGTACACGCCTTGAGGACGGTGACACACGCCCCGGCAATCACGGCATGACCGGCCGGATAGGCGGGATGAGTGGGACAGCCTTCGGGGTAGGCTTGGGGCAGGAGATAGCTGCCAAAGCGGTTGTAGATCTCGCTCACGGCTTGGGTCTCCCAGAGCGTGGGGTGGATCGGGTAGCTGGTTTGACCAGTCCGGTGTAGATGGACGCGACCGGCAAATTCTTCGGGGCGCAGGCGACGATGGATCAGCCACTTCTGCGCCCAAGCCGCCTTGAGGGCGGCGCAGGCAATGCCGGTGACCAGGCTCAAGACATCGGCGGCGCCAAAAGTGACAAAGCCGCCCTGGTTGGCGCTTTGGAGATAGGGGTTGCTGGGGTTGAGCGCAGCCTTGCCCACTTTATTGAGAATCAGCGCAGCGTTCAAAAAGGCCTGGTGGGTGAAATCAGCGTGAACCCACTGGCCCACATCGCGGGCATTGCGCAGATAGCGGGGTGTGGGGTCGAGTTTGTTGCTGCTCGCTGCCGACGCGCCGTTTTGAATGGCCAACCATTCTTCAAAGCTGGTCATATAGTCATCGCCCGCCACCGGGACGCGATACCGTTGCTCGATCTGCATGGCGCCGTAGGGAATGGGCAAAACCAGAAACTGGGAGAGATAGGGGCCAACCCAATCGCCCGGCGTTTCCCCGCGGAAGAGGGTGGCCGCATCGACCTGGCGGAAGGCGGGGAAGGGTTGCTGGTCGGCAATGGCGGCGTTGGTGAGCGCCTCCTCGCCGTAATGGGCAAAGGGGACATCACGGGTCAGCGCTTGCCAATAGAGTTCGACCAGTTCAGCGGCGGTTTCGGCGCTCTCAAAGGCCGGGGCGGGCGGCATGGTCAGGTTGTGGGTCTCCATCCCTTCCAGGTGAAAGGCAAAGGCCGCTTGCGGATTTGCCAGCTTGACCGGCCCGCCAATGGGAATGGCTTCACAAGCGCTTTTGCCAGTCATCGCGTCCACCAACGCCTGATAGGCCGCCGGTTCGACTTCCCCCAGCGCATTGTGGGGCAGCGCTTTGCTGTAACAGGCAATGAAATTGGGATGACGCGCCTCGTCGCCATTGGTGGGATGGGTGACCGGCGTCATCATTTGCAGCCGCTCCGCGACCTTCAACCGTACCTGATAGGCGTGGGCTGCGCGTTCATCGGTCATCGACGGTTGGTTGGTCGGCGGCGTGGCGAGGGGCGAAACGGGCGTTTGCGCGATTATTTCGCCTTGTGTCAGGCCGGCAACCAGGGCGGTCACGGTTAAACCACCGCCCCATTGTAAGAAGCGCCGCCGGGCTAACTGACGTGGTTCCACTGTTGATGCGCCGGGAGTAGACACCCCATCGGCGTTATTTGTACTTTGTTGTTGCGCCTGTTGTTGATTCATAAAATCCTTCATAGAATGCTTGGCAAAACAGATGTTCGGTGGTACACTGGACGAATGAAAGTCGTCATCCGGTGCTGATCAAAGGAATGCTTATGTCTACAACGGCTGCTGCGGTCTACGAACGGGGCGCTTTGCGCCTGTTAGATCCGATCCCTCTGCCGGAAGCCAGCAAAGTGCAAGTCCAGATTCTGACATCCGCGATCGATGACCAAACCGAGATGTTTTTGCGCCACCTGACCCACATTCACAAACTGCTGAATAATGTGGAAGCGGCGTGGGAAAGCGACCTGGTGCGCACGGTCTTTGTCGAACTGTTGCCACCCCAGTTTCATACCTTATGGTATCTGGCGCAACCGCCACGGCGTACCCTTTGTACGCTCTTATTGCTTTCCGTCCGCCATCTCCAGCCGGCTACGCTCACCCATGAACAGATTGCAGCGTTGCGTTTTGCCCTTGAGCGGTTAGCCGCCTATCCCTTCACCGCCGCCGATATTGATGGTAGCCGTGAACAACTCCTCAACGCTGGTCTGCCCTCTTCTTTTGCCTTTCCGCCCGAGATGATCCAGAGCTATCTTGATGAACGCTAAACCGACCGTGTTGTTGGAGACCAGTGTCCAACTGGAGCGGATGATAGGGCTGATTGCCGAACAACGGGCCATTGAAATGCACCTTGCTACCGTCGATCAACACTTTGTCACTTCGGCCTATGTCTACATGGAGTTCCAACGGGCCATGTTGGCCGACTATGTGCGTGTCTACCATGCACTCCTGCGCCACCGCCATTGGAATGATGCTGCCCATGCTTTGCGCTCCGGGCCGCTTTCCTACTGACCACGCACGGTGGGCGCTGTTTGCATATCTTGACGCATACCTTGCAGGCCAGCTTTTTGGATACGACCGTGGCCCTAGACGTGCTGCAAACCCAAATTCAAGATGAACTCCCCAAACGCTTTTGGCGCCATGTGCAGCCAATTGCCGATCCCATCCATTGTGATCTCGTCGTGGCCGGCATCCAATTGCACGCCAATCAACAATTTACCATTGCGGATCGCTGCCGGAAAGAACTTGCTGCCTGTCATCTGCCCGACTTCCTAGCGGACCACCGCACCGAGCTACAGGCCATCGCCGCCTACCTGGTTGCCCACCCACGCGTCGTGAAAGGGCAAGCGCGGTTGGAGCGGCTGCTGCGTATGATAATTGATGAGCCACGGGCCGCTTTAGGACAAGCAAGCTGTTGGCCGCTAGGCGACGTCATCATTGCGTTGCAAGCCTTACCCCATGCCCAGCTTTGGACCATTGACGCCGATTTTCAGCCGTTTGCCCAGGCGCTTGGGTTGGCGCTCTATACACCGCCATTGAACCGGTTGTCATGAATCTGCGCTACTCTCACCCACCGTCACCCGCCGACCATCCAAGCGCGTCAACGCGAACCCGGCAAATTCCTCATGATAAGTCAGCGCCAGATCGGCCAATACCGAGAAGGCAAAGGCTTCACCCAGCAACAACCCCTCCACCGCATCTGAGCCCCAGTGGACGCCGGCCGCGTTGCGACCGATGGCGACATTGGCGGCCAGTTTGTTCCATGCGCCACCCACTATTAACGGTTTGCCGACAGTGTAGAGCAGTAATCACAATCCACCGCCGCCACTTGCGGATCCGGCAGGACAAAGGCGCAGTTGTAACAGGCAGCAAGCCAGGATTTTGTCGTTTTGCTACGCTCAAGTACAATAGAATGAGTTCATCCTTGTGGAGGTAACATGACGTATCAATTGCCACTAGAAATCACGCACGAAGAAGAGCTTTGGATGGCGCGCAGTACGGCCATTCAAGGTTTTCTTGCTACTGGTGACACGCTCGATCAACTTTTCCATGAAGTGCCGGCGATTGTGCAGTCGTTGTATGAAGTCTGCCTTGAAAAAGGCTGGATATTTATCAAAGATGCGCCCAATGCCCAACCCGAAGATATTGTTTGGGTGGTCAAGCTGCCTCATCCCGTTCTGCAAGCGGCGTAGTCGATGCGTTACAACGAGTTACGCCGCAAACTGCGCAGACTTGGTTGTGAACCGCTACGCCAGGCTGGCGGCAGTCATGAAATTTGGTGGCGCCCAGGGACAGAGCTACGGACAGTGGTTCCTAATCACGCCGCGCGTGAAATTCCAACCGGCACCTTGCGCGCCATTCTACGCGATTTGGGATTGACCTTGCAAGAGTTGAATCAGGCGTAGCCCGTCGTTGCACAACTTCATCCTCATTCCCTACCCACCGTTACCCGCCGGCCATCCAAGCGCGTCAACGGGAAGCCGGCAAACGCCTCATGATAAGTCAGCGCCAGATTGGCCAACACCGAGAGGGCAAAGGCTTCACCCAACAACAACCCTTCCACCGCATCCGACCGCCAGTGGACGCCGGCCGCTTGCGACCAATGGCAACAATGGCGGCTAGTCTGGTATGTAGTATTACTTGCTTTATGCGCTGGGATAGCCGAAGGTGAGCGATGAATGTTGAACGCTATGAATATGATGAAGAAGGCGACGTGCTGGATGTCTATTTCACTCAGGCCCAGTTTACCCAACGGCGCCCTGTATGGACCATTGAACTGACGCCGAACATCATGATCAGCATCGACCGCATGGCGCGCCAGGCAGTACAGCTCACCTTGATGGACTACGCAATCTTAGTGCGGACAACGGACAGTGGCCCAATCAGCTTTCCGCTTCTGGGCCTTGCCGATTTGCCTAAGGCAGAGCGTCAGTTGGTCTTAGCCATCCTCACCGCCCCGCCAGTTAACCACTGGCTGGATATTTCGACCGTTCAACTGCTGCCCGACTCGCCGTTTACCGTCACTCACCTGGAACCGCCGCCACAGTCGTTGAAAGCATTGGCGCCGATGCTGGCGTAACACCCATCATATCTCACGAATCTAAGCTGATCTCACCCATTGTTATCCGCCGACCATCCAAGAGCGTCAACGAGAAGCCGACAAACGGCTCATGATAGGTCAGTGCCAGGTCCGCCAGCAACTGTAAAGTTATTTCAGAATGGGTTTAACATATCCCTAGAGGTAAAGTTTAACTCATTACCTAAAGGAGATTTGGCCTTAATTTTCCACCTCAATTGTAGATCAGTGGACATGATGGATACAGACGAGACAGCACTGAAAATTGCAGATACGGTCAAAAATTGATCAGAACTTGGAGGGCGTGGCCATAGTTGAGCCTCTATAGCAAATTGAAATTGCCCACTAAGAATGCTGAAAGAATAAGATTCTTTGACACCTGAAGCTTCATTACGCCATTCACTTTTGAGGAGGATATCAACACACTTACCAACACCAAAGTCTAAAAGTGCGTCTGATTTTTTTGCCATAATACAAGTCATACTAATATCAGGATATGACCAATGCGCCCGGCTCAGTTTTGCCTCCCAACGAATCCCGATTAACCCAGAGAAATTTGAACTAGGTAAGAGGATATTATTAATGCCTAACTCGCTAACGTTCATCACAACTTGGGGACTGTACCATGCCTTCGCAAGTTCCCAAAGCACAACTGCAAACTGTGCCTTTTCGATCAACCGCCTACCAGTGTTATATACAGCCATTGCTCGACGTACTGCAAGTAGATTTCTAGCCCCTGAGGATATTAAAATGTCTGGCAGTAGTAAGTAATACTGACCACTTGGGTCAATTTTATTTTGTGGATCGTTGGCAACATATAGGTACTTGTGCAAGGTTGCAGGATCTCCTCTAGATCCCCAAACTGGATCAGTAGTTAGAAATCTACCATTTGGTGCATCATAAAATCTAGCTCGTAAATAATATGTTCCTAATGTTGAATCGTGTTGCTCACCAACAAACAAGTATATATTCGATGAAATCCCACCAGAGCTAATGAGTAAGCCAAATGCATCATAAACATATTTGTGGAGGTCACCACCGCTTTGTTCCATTAGAGTTCGTACACTTCCCTGCCCATCATACCCATAGAAACTGACCTCGCGTGTCCCGCTAATCTCCTGCCGCTGACTCACCAGATCCAACCCATAGGTATACTGCCGCTGCACGACGCCGCCTGCAATTTCCTCTAACACCTGGGCATATCCCGTTAGGTTACGGTCATCGACCAGGTAATGGGTGGTGGCACCGGCCACCGTCTTGGCGACGCGGTTGCCGTCACCGTCATAGACCATCGTCACTTCGCCGTTGTTGAAATTGATGAGCCGGTTCTCAAAGTCGTAGGCGTAGCTTTTGCCGTCTGACGCGATGGTGTTGCCGTTGTCATCATAGCTGTCGCTCAACAGGCGGTCGTTTGCGTCGTAGCTGTAGGTGGCGGCGGGCACGGGCGCGACGGTTGAAGTGCGCGCCAGCCGGTTGCCCACGGGGTCATAGCTGTAGCCAATCGCACCGTTGATGCCGTTGGGGTCGTTGGCAATGGTTTCGCCGGTCAGCCGGTAGAGGTCATCATAGGCATAATTGACCGTGCGCCCACTCAATTCGCTCACGGCGAGGCGATTGCCGGCCGCGCCTAGTGTGTAGGCATAAGCGGCCAGCGGGGCAAAGCCTTTATGCACACTGAGGTTGGTCAGCCGATTGAGTTGATCGTAGGTATAGTCATGTTGGACAAAGTTGGGATAGCGATAGCTCACCAGGTTGCCGGCGTTGTCATAGGCGTAGGTGGTGACGCCAGCGGTCAGGTTCTGATCGTCCAGCGCGGACAGCCGGTTGAGTTCATCATAGCTGTAGGTCACGTTGACGCCATTGGCATTGGACGAGCGGATCGCGAGCAGATTGCCCGCGGCATCATAGCTGTAGGTCAGCGTCCCCCAAGGCGTGACCTTGCTGAGCAAGCGGTCCCGTTGGTCGTAGGTATAGGTGGTGACGCCGCCGGCATCCTCCATGCGCTGGCGTTGACCGCTGGGGAAGTAGGCAAAGCGGACGGTTGGCTGGTTCAGGCTGGGATCAGGCGTCCGGCTCAACAACCGGTTGCGGTCGTCGTAGGCGTAGGTCGTTGTCTTGCCGGTAAAGTCGGTCTTGCTGATCAGGTTGCCGACGCTGTTATAGGCGTAGCGTTCGGCCATGCCCAGCGGCAAGGTGCGGCGGACGCGGCGCCCCAGCACATCATAGCCAAAGCTGGTGGTGTGACCATTGGCATCGCGCTGCGTCAGTTGGTTGCCCCGCTCATCATAGCTGTAGCGCGTCACCTGCCCCAGCGCGTCGGTCACGCTGACCAGGCGGCCCAGGGCGTCATAGCCAAAGGTGGTATTCTTGTTGGCCTGGTCGCTCTCCCCAATCCGGCGGCCCACGGCGTCATAGGTGGTGACGGTGCTGCTGCCGTCGGCAAAGCGGGTGCGGGTGCGGCGGCTGAGGGCATCATACTCATAGGTGACGCTGTTGCCATTGGCGTCTGTCATGGTGCGTTGATTGCCGTTGGCGTCATAGGTGAAGGTGGTGGCGTGGCCCAAGGCGTCGATCACTTTGGTGCGGCGGCCGGCGACGTCATATTCATAGCGGGTGGTGTTGCCCCGTTCATCAGTGGTGGCGACCACGCGCCCGGCGGCGTCATAGCTGCTGCTGGTGGCGCTGCCGTCGGGATAGACGGTGCGCACCAGGCGGTTGAGGGCGTCGTACTCAAAGCTGGTGGTGCGCCCAGCGCGGTCAGTGGCGGTCAGGCGGTTGCCCTCTGCGTCATAGGTCGAACTTTCAAAGCGACCATCGGGATCGGTCGTCTTGACCAGCCGCCCGGCCAGGTCATAGTCATAGGTGGTGCGGCGGCCCAGTTGGTCAATGGTGGCGCTTTGCTGGCCGATGGCGTTGTACTCGGTCTGTGTGGTTGAACCGTCGGGATAGGTGGTTTTGACCAGGCGATTCTGGGCGTCATAGGTGAAAGTCGTGACGACGGTGACGACGCCGCTGTCGGTGGTGCGCGTCATGCTCTCGGTCAGCCGGTTGCCGTTGGCGTCATAGCTGTAGGTGGTGGCGTGGCCCAGCGCATCGATCTCTTTGATCACCCGGCCATGGTTGTCATAGTCATAGGTGGTGCTGTTGCCCAGCGCATCGGTGGTCGCCAGCAAATTCCAGGTGCCGGGAATGACGATACCGCCGCTGTCATAGTGGTTGCGCGTGCTGTTGCCCAGCGCATCGATGGTGCGGATGAGATAGCCCGGCCCGTCGTACTCGTAGTTGGTGACGCGGCCCAAGGCATCGGTGAGGGTGCGCACATTGTTCTGGGCATTGTAGGTGAAGCGGGTTATATTGCCCAGCGGATCGGCTTCGGTCAACACATTGCGCCGCAGGTCATAGGTGCGCGTAGTCGTGTTGCCCAGCGGGTCGGTCACGGTCAGTTCGTTGTCAAAGGCGTCGTAGCTGTAGCTGGCGACG
Source organism: Caldilinea sp. CFX5 (assembly GCA_021405325.1). The sequence goes on from QWII01000007.1 coordinate 40,929, forward strand.
TTGCCCAGCGCGTCGGTCTGGCGCAGGACGTTGCCCCGCGCATCATAGGCATAGACCGTGCGATTGCCCCGGCGATCGGTCACGGTCTCGGTTTTGGCCGCCAGGTCATGAGTATAGCTGATCTGCTCACCCGTGGCGTCGGTGTGACCAAGCAGCCGGCCGTCGGCGTCATAGTCGTTGCGAATGCCCTGCACCCCGCGCGGGTCGATAATCTCTAACAGATAGTGTTCGGCGTTGTAGGTGAAACGGGTCACATTGCCGCCGGCGTCGGTAAAGCGGATCAGATTGCCCGCCGCGTCATATTCATAGCGCAGCCGGTTGCCATTGGGATCGCTGACTTCAACGATACGATTCTGGGCGTCGCGCACCAGGGTCAGCCCCTGGCCAGTCGAATGGACAATGCCATTGGGGCCAAAGGTGAGGGTGGCGCCGGTGGTGCATTCAATACTCTGCAAGCCGGCAGCCTTGTCAATGCGATAGATCGTGCCGTCGGGTGCGGTGTAGCGATAGAGTTGCGGGTCAAAGAGGGTCAGGTCCGCTTCATCGAGCAGATCGACCGGGCCGGGTTGTCCGTCCAGGATGACCAGCGGCGGATTCCCCTCGGCGGCTAGCGTACCCAGCGTGCCGGGGCGCGGCGTATAGCCCGGCGTCACCGCCAGGATCGGGCTAATTTGTTGGCGGTTCGGCGACGGCGTCAGGTCAAACTCTTCGACATGGCCGTCGGGCAGGGTCAGGCTCACCTTATGCACGCCAGCGTCCAACAGGTAGTAGGTGGGGAAAAGCAGGCCAAAGGGGCCGGGTTCATCGACCAGATCGACAAACCAGCCGCTGCCCATGGTCTGGCTCTCGCGCAGGCGCAGCGTCTTGATGTCGAGCCGCCAGCCCATGCCAAAGTCACCGGGCGTGCGGTCGCGGCTGTCATAGACCCGGTTGATGTTCAGCGGCAGACAAGCGGTGCCGATGTTGAGGTCTTCAAAGGCGACGGTAAAGTTGCCGATCTTCTGGTTGCCGGCCAGTTGGACGATGATCGCCACCGACGCATTGTTGCCGGCCAGGTCAAAGGCGGTCAGCCGCACGGTGTAGAGGTCATTGACCAGCAGCGTGGGATCGATCACCCCCAACTTAGCGTCAACCACAGGCGTCGTACTGTTGATGATGGGGGTAAAGCCGCTTTGGCCCACCGGCGCGATTTCCACCACAAAGCGCTCAAAGTTGGCGTCCGTGGCCGTGCCAATGAGGTCGGTCAAGGTGGTGATGGTGGCGTCATCCGTCGGCGCGGTGATGGCGACGGTGGGGGGCGTCGTGTCGTTGATGGCCGGGCGCACGGTGATGGTCACGGTGGCCACGGTTGAATCGAGCGTGCCGTCATTGGCTTTGTAGGTAAAGCTATCGTCACCGCTAAACCCAGCCGCAGGTGTATAGCCAAAGGCGCCATTGGCATTCAAGGTCAACGTGCCGTGGGCAACCGTGTTCACCAATTGTGCGGTCAGGGCGTCATTGTCGGGGTCGCTGTCATTGTTTAACACGCCCGGCGCGCCCACATTAAGGGTCTGGCCGGCAGTGATGATAAAGCTGTCAGCACTTGCTACCGGCGCACGATTCGCGCCGCGTACGGTGAGCGTTACGGTGGCGACATTTGAGTCGAGTACCCCATCGTTGGCTTTGTAGGTAAAGGTTGCCGTACCGTTGAAACCAATGGTCGGTGTATAGACAAACGCGCCATTGGCGTTCAATGTTACTGTGCCATTGGTTGGACTACTGACCAAAAGGGCAAACAGTGAATCGCCATTGGGATCGGTGTCGTTGGTCAGGAGACCGGGGGCAGCGACCGTCAGCGGCTGGTTGCTTGTGGCGGTATATGCGTCATTGGTGGCAACCGGAGGCTGATTCGGCGCGCCGCCCACCGTGATTGTCACCAAAGTCTCCTCTGAGAAAAGGTTGGCGTTACGCGCGCGATAGATGAACTGATCAGCGCCGCTGTAACCGGTCGTTGGCGTATAGATGAACGAACCGTTGAGCGCCAGTTTCAACGTTCCATGCGCCGGGCCGGAGAGTAACGCCGCGGTCAGCACGCCGCCATCGGGATCGCTGTCGTTGGCCAGTACACCGGGCGCATTGACGGTCAGCGTTGCGTCCTTGTTCACCGTATACGAATCCTTGACCGCGATGGGTTGATCGGTCGCCGGCAGCACGGTGATGGTGATTGTCGCTGTATTCGAGTCGATTTGGCCGTCATTGGCGATGAAGGTGAAGGTGTCAACGCCGGTAAAATTGCTCTTTGGTGTGTAGGTAAAGTCGCCTGTGGCGCGCAGATCTAGCGTACCGTGATCTGGCGGATCGCCTACCCTGACGGTCAAGGGATCGCGGTCGAAATCATAGACGCGCCCCAGAAGACAACGGTCAGGGCAGACCATATAGTGATCTTCCGGCATCGCTGTCGCATAACCGACGGCAACAGGCGGATCATTGACTGACGCCACCGTCAGACTGACCGTTGCGACATTGGAGTCGCGTTGGCCATTGTTGGCGCGGTAAGTGAAGCTATCAGCACCGTGAAAGTCAATGGTTGGCGTGTAGCGGTAAGAGCCATCAACCTGCAAGGTCAGCTTGCCATGCGCCGGGTTACTTACAAGAACGGCTGTCAAAGGCTTGCCGTTCGGATCGTTGTCGTTCCCCAGCACACCGGGCGCGGAAACGGTGAGTACGGTATCCTCGTCGAGTGTACCCAAATCATTATTCGCCACTGGCGGAAGATTAGCGGGCGAATCGACCGTGATTGTTACCATGACGATGTTGGAGTCGAGCTGGCCGTCGTTAGCTTTGTAGGTAAAGGTGTCGCTGCCAATGAAGCCCACGGTCGGGGTGTACACAAACCCGCCGTTTCCGTCCAACGTCAATGCCCCGTGGGCTGGATGACTGACTAGCACAGCGGTTAATGGGTCGCCATTGCGGTCACTATCGTTTGTTAATACACCGGGTGTATCGACGATTAGCGTCTGCCCGGCCAATATATTATAGTCATCTGCTACCGCCTCTGGTGCGGTCGGTGGTGCGCCATCGGGATCATACAGTTCAACACTGGCCAGGGCTTTGCTATTATCCCAACCGCCCACCAGTAAGATTTTCCCATTGCAAAGCAGCGTTGCCGTATGCAGGTTACGGGCAACTGTGAGCTTTTCTCTGGCTTGCCAACGGTTGAGGACGCGATCGTATAACTCCGCGCTTGCTGCAGCGCTTGTCCCAGCCCCACCAGCGACAAGAACTTGGCCATTGGATAACAACGTTGACGTATGACGGGTGCGTGGCGTAGACATGTTCGGAACAAATCGCCAGCTATTGGTTATGGGATCAAACAAGTCGCTGGTTGCCCACGCCGTCGTATGTTCGCCGCCGGTTACTAACACACGCCCATTGTTAAGTAAGAGAGCCGTGTGAGCGGCGCGTGGATTGCTCATCGCTGGCAGCGTTGTCCATGTGTTTGTTTCAGGATTATACAACTCAGCACTATTCACCGTGGCTTGAATATGGGGAGCAGCGTAGCCCCCGGTTACCAACACTTGCCCATTATTCAGCAAAGTGGCCGTATGAATATGACGTCCCGTAGACATACTCGCCACTGATGACCACGAGTTGGTTTGTGGGTTGTAGATTTCGGCGTTAGATAAAGCCGGATCAGAACTAGCGCGCGTTGCGCCGCCTATCACCAGGACTTGACCATTTTTGAGGAGTGTTGTTGTATGCCCGTGACGGGGTGTACCCATGCTGGCTGCTGGTGTCCAAGTATTGGCGTCAGGATCGAAGATTTCGACGCTGGCGAGGCTGGTTCCGCGGTCTTCACCACCTACGAGCAAAACATTACCGTTTGGTAGTAAAGTACCCGTTGCGGCAGCTCGTGGCATACTCAGATTGGGGCCAAGTTGCCAGGCGTTGGTTGCTGGGTTATATAGTTCGGTGCTAGTCAAATCGGCACCAGCGCCACTAATGGCCTGTGTTCCACCAATAACGAGAACACGGCCATCAGGCAACAACACGGTCACATGTTCATAACGCGCTATCGCTAAATCAGGTACGAATGGCCAATTGCCTGCGGTGCAGGAAGGTGTAACAACAGCCAGCGTGACCGCAGCAACATTCGAGTCCAGATTACCATCATTGGCCTTGTAACTGAAACTGTCGACTCCTCTGAAGCTAACGGTGGGTGTATAGACAAATCCGCCATTCGGATTCAAGAACACTGTGCCATTGGCTGGACTACTGACTAAGATCGCTGTCAACGGGTCACCATTGGGGTCGCTGTCATTGGTTAACACGCCAGGCGCATCAACCATGAGGGTTTGTCCGGTTATTGCACTGTAATTATCTGCTGTTGCCACTGGTGCTGTCGGTGGGGCGCTAGGTGGATCGTATAACTCAACGCTGGCCAACGCAGTGCTGCCAGTCCACCCACCAACCAACAGAATTTTGCCATTACAAAGCTGCGTTGCTGTATGTAGATTCCGGGCAAATTTGAGGTTTGTACTGGCTTGCCACTGATTGAGGATTGGATCATATAACGTAGCAGTTATCACAGCGCTTAGTACATTGTTTCCAGCCCCACCAGCCACCAATACCTGACCATTGGGCAGGAGCGACACTGTATGACGCGTTCGCGGCGTTGACATATTTGGAACCTGTAGCCAGCTATTTGTGGCTGGATCAAACAGGTCGCTGGTTGCCCACGCACCCGTATGTTCACCGCCCGTGACTAACACATGCCCGTTGTTGAGCAAGAGAGCCGTGTGAGCGGCGCGTGGATTACTCATCGCTGGCAGCGTTGTCCATGTGTTCATCTCAGGATTGTACAACTCAGCACTGTTCACCGTGGCTTGAATATGGGGAGCGGAGTACCCACCAGCCACCAGTACCTGACCATTATTTAGTAAGGTCGCGGTATGGATATGACGCACGGCAGACATACTTGCTACCGGTAGCCAAGTATTCGTCTGGGGATCGTAGATTTCAGCACTAGATAAAGCCGGATCAGAGCTTGCGCGCGTGGCGCCCCCAACTACCAACACGCGACCATCTTTGAGAAGTGTTGCTGTATGCCCATGACGTGGTGTACCCATACTCGTTGCAGGCAACCAACGATTTGTCGTTGGATCAAAAATCTCAGCGTTTGTTAGGCTCATACCAAGCCGCTCACCACCGGCGATCAGCACCTTGCCATTGGGTAATAAAGTAGCTGAAGCTGCCGAGCGTGGCGTACTCATATCAGGCCCAGTTACCCAGACGTTTGTCGCAGGGTTATAGATCTCAACCGTGGCCAGATCTTCATCAATACCCCTCACGAATTGTGTTCCACCAACGACAAGCACTCGGCCATCGTGCAGAAGAACAGCCCGATGTGAATGTCGCGCCTGTTGTAAATCAGGAACTGTTGGCCAATTGCCTGCGGTGCATGACGACACGGCAACAGTTATTGTTACCGTTGCAACATTTGAGTCAAGTAAGCCATCGTTTGCTTTATAAGTGAAAGTATCCGTACCACTGAAACCAGTGATAGGTGTATAGACAAAGGCACCATTTGGATTCAATGTCAATGTACCGTGGAGTGGAGCGGCGACTAGGATCGCGCTCAGTGGGGTATTGTTAGGACTCTTGTCGTTGGTTAGAACCCCTGGCGCCGGTATGACAAGGGGTGTATTAGCGTTGCCCTCATACGTGTCATTAGTTGCCGCCGGCGCGGTCCCAGGACAAGCGACGGGCGGGGTGGGCGGGGTCTGTCCGCTTGTGTAGAGTTGATTGGCGTTGGTTAAGAGCCAAACATCATTCAATGCTGCACTGCTATTGCTCAGCAGACAGTGGCCAAACGCGATCACCAGGCGGTTGGCCGTGGGCGAATAGCCGCTGATGTGGGTATAGCGGGGCGGGGGCGGCCCATCGACGGGCGTCTGCTGAACCCATTGGGGCGCGCCGCCAAGACCATTCGCATTGGTCAGCAGCCAGACATCGTTGTAATAGGTGGTAAGCGTGTAATTGCCACCGGCGGTAATGAGCGCACGGTTTGTCGTCGGATCGTAAACCAGGGTGTGCCCACCGCGCGGCGCCGGCGGCACACCAGTGGGCGTCAGTTGCAGCCATTGGGGCGTACCATCCAGGCCATTCGCATTGGTGAGAATCCAAACGTCGTTATACGCAGTAGCGCCGGCGCGACCGGCAATCACCAATAGTCGGTTCGTATGCGGATCATAAACGGCGGCAGCGGGCGCGCCGCGCGCTGGTGGCGGGGTTCCACCTGGCGTCAGTTGCTGCCAGGTCGGGTTGCCAATACCGTTCGCATCGGTTAAGATCCATACCTCATTTTGATCGCTATTGACAACGGTCGTGCCGCCACCGAAGACAATCATGCGATTGTGCGCAGCATCATAGGCCGCGGCATGACCATTGCGAATGAGTGGCGCCGTTGCTAACGGAAGCCAGGTTGGGGTTCCGCCTAGGCCATTGGCATTGGTGAGAACCCAGACATCAGCAAAATGGGGACCGCAATTGCCGCCACAACCACCATAGATGATTAAGCGGTTGCTGCCAGGATCATAGACCGCGGCATGCAACGTGCGTGCGGTTGGTCCCGCGTTACTGGGCGTCAATTGTAACCAACTTGATGGCCCTCTCGCTTCGGTGGCATTGACCAGCACCCAGAGATCGGACAAGTGTCCGGCCATACTGCCACCGCCAAAAATAATCAACCGATCATTGGCTTCATCATAAGCGTTCCCACTTTGTAGATAGAAGCGCGAAATTGGCGCAGCGCCGCTTGGAAATAACTGAATCCACTTTGGCGCGGCATTGACGGTGATCGTTACAGTGGCGATGTTAGAGTCAACGGAATTATCACTGGCCTGATAGGTAAAGCTATCCACACCAGCAAAACCGCTGGTTGGCGTATAAGTAAACGAACCATCACCATTTAGCCTCAACGCGCCGTGTGCTGGCGCGACAACCAACGTCGCCGTTAACCTATCCCCATCCAGATCACTGTCATTGCCCAGCATCCCCGGTGCGGCGACGATCAACGTCTGCCCGGCGTCCACGGCATAGCTGTCAGCCACGGCCACCGGCGGTGCGTTGACGCAGACCACTGTCAGCGTTACCGTCGCCTCGGCGCTGCCACCCTGGCCGTCGATGACGGTGTAGCGATAGCTATCCTGGCCGCAGTAGCCGGCAGTGGGGGTATAGGTGAAGGCGCCGTCGGGATTCTGCGTCAGTGTCCCGTGGGTAGGCGCCAGGTAATTGCTCAGGGTGAGTACATCGCCCTCCACGTCGCTGTCATTCGCCAAAACGCCCGGCGCGGCCACGATCAACGGCGTGTTTTCATTGGTGCTGTATTGGTCTGCTTGCGCCACCGGGGCGTCGTTGATACAGATCACGGTCAGCGACACATCGGCGGTCGTCGTACTCCCATACCCATCTTGCGCACGATAGGTAAAGGTGTCGCTGCCACAGTAGTCGGCGGTCGGCGTGTAGGTGAAGGAGCCATCGCTGTTCAGCGTCACCGCCCCGTGATCCGGTTGGCGCCCGGGCGCCGCGGTGAGGCTGTCGCCATCAACATCACTGTCATTGGCTAACAGACCAGGCGCGGCCACGGTCAATGTCGCATCCTCGTTGGTACTGTAGCTATCAGCGCCCGCGGTCGGTGCGTCATTACCCGGTGCGATTTCAATGGTCACGGTGGCGCTTGCACAAAGGGGCGTCCCATCCGGTGCACCATCGTCACAGATGGTATAGCGGAAGCGGTCAAGCCCATTGGCATTGGGCGCGGGGCTGTAGGTAAAATGACCCGGCGCGGCGCGCGTTACGGCGCCAAGCGTTGGGTTGGTCAGCGTCATCACGCTGCTGGGCAGCAGGTTGCCGTCCACGTCGCTGTCATTGGCGGAGACATCGAAGGTGACCGGCATCTCTTCAAGCGCGGCGACGCGATCGTCCACCGCTACCGGCGGATCGTTGACGCCGCCGATCACCACTGCCACCGTGGCGTCGGCGCAGAGATTGCCGCTGTCACAGATGGTATAGGTAAAGGTGTCCGTGCCGTTGAAGTCGCTGGTCGGGGTATAGCGCACATCGTCGCCCGCCTCGCGTTCCGTCATGCCATTGGTGGCGGCGCTGACGGCGGTCACGGTCAAGCTTTGGTCTTCATTGGGCGGACCGGCGCTATCATTGGCGCGCACAGCAATCAGCACGGCGCGATCTTCGTCCGTCGCGGCGCTGTCCGCCTGGGCAATGGGCGGATCATTGATGGGGTTGATGGTGAGCGTCACGGTCGCAACCGCGGAATTGAGCAAGCCATCGTTGGCCTGATAGGTGAAGTGATCCTGCCCATTGAAGTTGCGGGTCGGCGTATAGACAAAGGCGCCATTGGCGCTGAGGGTGACAACGCCATGCGCTACGTTGGTGACCAATGTGGCGCGCAACGGCTGGGGTTGATCATCGCTGTCGTTGGCTAGTAGACCAGGCGCGGCGACGGTCAAGCTGGCATCTTCATTGAGGGTATAAGTATCGTCAGCGGCAAGTGGCGGCCTGTTGTCACGGCACTGGGGATTATACCCCAGAAAGCGCGCCGAGATCCGATTTTGACCTGGCAACTGGTAGGCGGTGAGGCGCACCAGGGCAAAATCAGTGATTTGATATTGAGCGTTGGCGCCAATGCCTTGGGTCGCCCCCCAAACCGGAACGGTAATGTCAAGCTGCTTGAGCCGATCAAGCGCCTCGCGCACGGCCTTGGCATTGGCTACACCGGGGCGGCCGCGCACCCAATCGCCAATCGAGACTTTGTGGTCAGCGGGGTTGTTGGGATTGGTGTAGGTTGCTGCACTGCCCGGCGGGGTCAGGCTGGTGACCAGGGATTGGACACTGTTGTCGCCACGCCAACTGAGCCAGCCAAAGTTGCCTGCGCCGGCGCCATTCAAAATGTCATTGATTGATGTACCCGGCACGACGTTGGTCAAGCTTTGGCTGTGGAGGGCAAGCGGGTAGAGATCGCAAGTAGAAGCAGGACGGGCTTTGTCGCTCGCCAGCACGACCAGGCCATCATCGCTCACCGGATCAGCGCTGCCCACGTCTGGCGGCGTGTCACTGTCGGTCATGGTAGCGTCGGCCTGTTTTTGGATCAGCGGGAGATAGACGCGCCGGCTGGCCGCCGCAGCGTCGCCAATAGATGGCGGCTCTTGCGCCCAGGTTGGTTGCGCCGGCGGGAGCAGGCCCACCAACAAAGCGCAGAACAACAGCCAATAGAGCCAACGGTTACGTCGAGTCGCCATGACGCCTCCAAGGGATACACTGATTCGCTCTAACTTACCAAACCGATAAGTGACCATTACGCCCGCGCCCCATACCAGGGTGACAGGCGTCTATCGCCAGAGCGATTGGAACAACTGCAAGCAAAATGAAATAGTATGAAAAAATAAAGTGTTATATACTTGTTATGTGGCTGGGTAAATTGTGGCAAAGCATACAGCAAAACGCCTGCCCAAAGTCGGAAAAATGCTTCCGAAAAGGGCCAGGAATGGTTCCGAATTTTTTCGGAAGCCCGACCGACGCCAGTGTGAGTGGTTTCTGTCCTTACAGATAACTAATTAACGGCGATACAGCGTAATGTGTTACCCCGAAAGGTAAACAACTGTGAACCCTTCACCCCACCAGTTTGCTGAGTTGTTAAGTCTGGCGATTCGCCAGATCGCGCGGGAACAGCGGCTGCGGATTCGCGCGCTTCAGGATGAAATCGGCATCGAATTAGGTTACAGCGGCGGCGATATGATTGAGTATTGGCGCAAGGGTCAGCATGTCCCGCCACCCGCCAAGTTGAACGGACTGTTGTGCGCGCTTCGGCGCCGCACAAAGCTGGAGCGGACTTGGGTCGAACAGATTGTTGCCGCCGCCGATTATTCCGAAGAAGCGGTATTGGGGAATGAATGGCCGGAAAGGGAACCGACGCCAGTTGCGTCACCTGACCCACCACACGCTAGCCCCACCCCGCCAGTACCCCAACCCTTGACGCCCATCGCCGCTACAGTCCAACCAACGGCGGAGCCGAAACCTGATCCGGGCGCCGGCGCCCCTGATCTTTCCTGGTTTGAGCAACGCCAGCTTGCTCGTGAATGGCAGAATCGGCGCGCGTTGCTCCAAGTGATCCGCAAATCCTGGCTTGAGGATGTGCTGGCAGAGGCACTGGCCGGATTGCCGCCCCTGGTGTTGCCTTTACTCACGGCGCCGGCTGCCGTCACGGATAGTTGGGACGCTTGGCGACCAGCGCGGGCCAAAACGGCACAACTATTATCGGCCACCACGCTCATCGCTAGCTTTTGTGCGCAGCCCCAACACTCCTTGCTGCTTCTGGGGGAAGCAGGGGCGGGCAAAACCACTTTGCTGCTCCTGTTAGCGCAAGCCTTAGTCGAAAAAGCGGAACAAGAGCTGAGTCAACCACTGCCGGTGATTTTTAATCTGGCCACTTGGTCGGCCAAAGCGCAACCGATCGCAGAGTGGCTGGTTGACGAGTTGCAGAATAAGTATCATATCCCCAAGGCCATCGGTCATGGCTGGCTTGTCAACCATGACCTGGCCCTGCTGTTGGATGGCTTGGATGAGGTCGATTCACGATCACGCCATGCCTGTGTCGCGGCGATCAATGCTTTTGCTGACGAACATCTGGCGCCGCTGGTGGTCTGTTGTCGTACGACGGTCTATGATGCCTTGCCCGTGCGGCTGGCTTGCCAGGAAGCGGTGGCGGTGCAACCGTTGTCTCCAGCGCAAGTTGACGCCTACCTGACGCAATGCGACCCAACCGGGGCGCTTGGGCAATGGCTCCAAGGGGATGAGGCGCTGCAAGCCTTGAGTAGAACACCGCTCCTGCTCAACCTGATGACCATCACCTACCGTGAACTGCCCCTGATTGAAAGGCAACGCCCGCTTTCACTGGAAGAACGTCGGCAGCAGCTCTTGACCGCTTATGTTGTCCACATGAGCAGCCGCCGCGCTGACAGGGCGCCATTTACCCCAACCCAAACTGTCCACTGGTTGGGCTGGTTGGCGCGGCAGATGAATGCCCATGCCATGCAACTCTTCATGGTCGAAACATTACAGCCATCCTGGCTGGAATACGCCTGGCAGCGCGCGGCCTATGCCGGCTGGGCGGCGCTCATCGGCGGATTGACCTATTGGTTGATGATCGGGCTGGTCTTTGGCCCAAGCCATGGCTTGATGGCGGCATTGGTGGGGGCGGCGCTCTTCTTTGTGCGCACTGCGGCTGAACTTGCCCAAATCAAACCGGCAGCGGTCTTGCATTGGTCGTGGTTGGCCGGTCGCACAGGCGTGCTGGGGGGTCTCATCTTTGGCCTGTTGGCGGGCTTGGGCGGGGCGCTCAGTTTTTGGTTGGTTTTTGGCTTGATTGGTGGCCAGAGTCTGGGCCTCTTTAGCAAGCTCTTGTTGAAGACGCGTGATGACCGGCGCTACACGGCCAATCATGAACTGTTGATCGGCTTGCTGGGCGGCGCCATCGTTGGGGCCTGCTGTGGCTTTGGCGCCGGTCTCCTGGTCGGGATGGCCAGTACGACGCTCTATTGTACGCTGTGGCGCACCAAGCCCTATCCCCTTTGGGTGAGCGGCGCCAGCGGTCTCCTCTGTGGCGTCATCGGCGCTTTGCTGGGTGAGTTCAGCCGCCTGCTGAGTCTGAGTCTGCATGACCGGATCGCAGCCGGCATTGGCGATGGGCTGGTGCGTGGGGCGGTGCTGACGCTGGGCAGTGGCGTGGGTGGCTTGGTCGGTGGTTTCTGCGCCGGTCTCTTGTTGGCGCTCTTTGGCGGCCTCTTAGGCGGCCTTGTCTATCGTGAAACCATCGAGGTCCATCGTCGCCCCAATCAAGGCATCGTCCAATCGGGCCGTAATGCGCTCAAGGTCGGCGGCGGGCTGATGGTGACAGCGTCCGTCGCCTTTCTCCTGATCAACGAATTGGTGACAGGCATGTTGGCCTGGTGGCAGGCGGCGGTGAGCTTTGGTCTCTTGGGCGGTCTCAGTTATGGCGGCTTTGCCTACCTATTGCATTACGGTTTGCGCACCATCCTCTGGTCTAGCGGGTTGATCCCCTGGCGCTACGTCGCCTTTCTTGACTATAGCGTCGAGCAGAGCCTGCTCTATAAAGTGGGCAGCGGCTACATCTTTATCCATCGTCTGCTATTGGAACACCTGGCCGTCCTGTCGTTGACCACGCCACCGGCAACTGCTTCGGTAAAATTTAGCTCGGCCCTGGCTATTCCACCGTCGTCACCAACACCGGCTCGACAGTGACGCCCGTAGCCGTATCCCGATAGGGCGTTTCATAGAGGGTGCGGTTGGCGTCATCGACCGCTTCGACAAAGAAGACCACGGTGATGGTCGTAAGCTGAAGTTGGTGAGCGTAGCGGGCGGCCTGGCCGAGCGCAAGGTTGTATTCAAAGTCACTGCGAAAGCTTTTGAGTTCCAGCCCGTAGCCATAGCTCTGGTAGCGAATCAGCAGGTCGCGCCGAGTGGGCTCCCGGCCGTTGCCGGTGGGAAACTCTGGCATGCAACAGGTAACTTTTTTCACCGGTAGCTTTATCGGGCTGCTCCCGACGGCTGTTATAAATATTGCGAAAAACGCTGACAAGACCAGTAATTGCGGCAGGCGTCAGTGCATCAAATTCATCTAGAATCAAAAGCAGCGGCTTTTTCAACACGTCCTGACGGAAAACGCCGTAAAGATCCTTTAAGGTGAGCGCGGTCACACCTGTAATGGCTAATTGTTCGAGAGTCTCGTTGGCAAGCCACTGGACAACACTGTCGGTATCATGTTCTTGCTTCAAATGTTCCAGGTTGATCTTCAGCACATCAAAGCCAGCGTAGCGTGGGTCGCCGCCTAGTTGCCACATGGCCTGCTGTAAGATCCAACTCTTGCCGCGTTGACGGGGCGCCCACACCGTAATGTAATGGCCACCGCGCGTCGGATCTTCGCCCACCAAGTGACTCACTGCTGTGTCGATTAATCCCTGTCGTGGAACATAATAGTGCAGTTCCGTATCAACCGGCCCATACGATGAAAATTTCCGCATTGCGCTCTTTTCTGCCACTATCCTCGACTGCCAACTCACTCCTGTTTCCCCTTCGGGGTGGATTTTTCATCAACGCTTTATTCCCCCAACCCCGCCGCATCCTGCAAATACCACGTATTCTCAAACTCTTCATCCGTCAGATCACCGTTGGCCCAGAGGAAGGCGGCGCGGCTGGTGATGTAGATGAGGTTTTGCGGCTCGTCGGCAGCGCCGGAGAGGACGATGACGCCGTCGGGCTTGCTGCTGATGCGAACGAGGACACGGGCCATCTCACGGGAAATGTCCCGCTCTTGTGCCGTGAACTCGTCGCTCTTGGCTTCGAGCTTGGATTCGTAGGCGATAACCAGGCTGCGCCCTTGTTCATCTTCCGAAAAGCGGACTGAACGGGGTTCGACGCCGGCAGCGCGCAACCCCTCTTCGACCGCGGTCACGGTCGCATCATCATCAAGCGCGGTGTTGGGGTCGGGCGAGAAGATCGCTTCGCGCTGACGACATTCGGTCAGCAATTCATCATAGCGCTTGGCCCGTTCGCTGTCCTTCTCATTCTCTTGCAGCCAGCGGATGTGCGGTTCTGCTTTGTCACATTCGCCGCGCCCCATGTAGAGCGAGGTGATGAAGTTGCGGGCCAGGAAGTGATCCGGTTCGCGCCTTAACGCTTCCAGTAAATTCTCCTCGGCTTCCTTGTATTTGCCCTCGCGGCTATAGGTTTCGCCCAGAATCGCATAGACAGTTGAACTGGTGGCGCCGGCGTCGATCGCTTCCAGGGCGGCGCTTTGGGCGGCTTGTGCATTGCCGTCAAAGAGTTGGCCCAGGGCCAGACTCTCGCGGGCGTCGGTGCTTTCGGGGCGCAACACTTGCCAACGTTGCGCGGCTTTGATCGCTTCTTTGGTCTGTCCCAGGAAGAGATTCACTTCGTAGAGCGCCTGGTAATAGAGCGGATCGATGGTGGCGAAACTCTTCACCCGATTGAGGGCCGCCAGCGCTTCGGAAGCTTTGCCATCGCGTGAGTAGGCATTGGCCAGCAAGCGGGCGTCAGCGACAGAGCGGGGCATATCCTCGGTGGCTTCGGTGAAGTATTCAATGGCTTTTTCAAAGTTTTCATCACAGAGATAGCTGACGCCGATCATGCGCTTGGCCAGCACGCTATAGGGGCGCTGGGTGAGCCAATCTTCAGCCAGTTCACGGCCTTTGTCACACTTGTCTTGTTCGTTAAAGAGGCGCATCCGCAGCAAGGTGATGTCCAAGCGCTGGGGGGCGGCGATTTCTTCGGCAATGGCCTGGAAATTGGCCGCATCGTCATAGCGCTCTTGCAAAATCATCAGGCCCGCCATGCACGAATAGGCGTCGGGGTAGGGGGTGTGGGGCTGATTGTAGGCGTAGAGCTTTTGACAACCGGCTTCGGCGCTCTCCCAATCATTGTTTTCGGTGGCGAGATCAACGGCAAAAGAGATCATCCACGGATGGTCACCCTGGGTGGCAAAGGCGCTTTCGGCTAATTCCCGGGCCGTCTCCGTATCGCCGGTGGTGTTGAGTTCATTGCGCGCCACCAGCAGATGCCAGGCAAAGAAGTCCGGCTCCAGTTCAGCCGCAGTATCGTAAGCGTTGGTGGCCTCATCCCAATAGGAGAGGGCATAGGCGACGGAGCCTAAGGTGGCCCAGGCATCGGCCAGGTTACTGTCCAGTTCGACCGCCTGTTGGGCATGGTCATAGGCTTCATCCATCTGGTAGACGCTGCTAAGAATGTCGGCGGCGGCGGCATGAACCAGCGCGTTGTCCGGGCCGAGTTCGACTGCTTTTAGCACCGTTTGCCAGGCGTCGTCAAAGAAGTGTGCGCCCTGTTGCGCCCAAGCCAGATAGGCCAGCGTCTCCGGGTCTTCGGGTGCTAGTTCGGCGGCGGCTTCGGCGGCGGCCAGCGCTTGTTGCCAGTATTGGGGCCAGTAGAGATAGACTTTGGTCAACCCCAGGTGGGCCGGCAGATAGGTGGGATCGGCGGCAATGGCTTCGATAAACTTGGCTTCGGCGCCGGTCAAGTCACTGGTGACAAACAGTTCCTGCCCTTCGGTGGTTAGTGTGGCGGCCTGATCAGGATCGGCTTGGGCCAGCGGTTCGGGCGTGGCGGTGGGCGTAGGGCCGGGCGTGGGCGTCTCAATGGCCGTGGGAGTGGCAGTGGCTTCCAGCGTTGGCGCCTCCTCAACCGCCGTCGGTGTGGCCAACGCCGCGGTGAGGTTGCGCAGCGAAAGGCGCCCCGGTTGACAGGCGGTCAAAACGAGGGCCAACGTAGCCACACTCCAGAAGAGCCGCCAAGGGCGAGCTAACAAACGATTCATAACGATACCTCCTACGATCAGGGGTGGCCCCTGTGAACCCGGTGCGTAATGTAGACGCCACTGCAATAACAGCAATCAAGTTTGGTAACGACCCAGCGAAGCTTCGCCTCATCCTTCGGCAAGCGCAGGAACCAGCGGATCACCTCCCTGTTCCTTCGATCTGTGTTCCTTCGATCTGTGTTCCTTCGATCCGTGTTTAGTCTTTTGTGGTCGCCAAAAGACTAAACACGGATCGAAGGAACACAGCGGGCGTATTAGATTGAATATATTGTAAAACGAAATCAAGCGCTTAGAAAGGATGACACAGGCTGTTTTTCCAAATCGGCCTGGCTTCTGGTATACTCATGTTGACGATCATTTTCTCATTTTGGATCAGCTTGTATGACGGAAACCGTAATCGCATTGCCGCCAAAGACGCCGCCAAAGACCGCCACGTCCGATAGTTTGGTGGACCTGGCGCAAGTGAATGTCTATTTCACCGTTCGGAAGGGCTTTTTTAGCACGCAGACCGTCAAAGCGGTAGACGGCGTTACTTTGCGTCTGCGCCGGGGAGAAACGGTTGCCGTTGTCGGTGAATCAGGGAGCGGCAAGACGACGCTGGGGCGGGTGTCGCTGGGCTTGCTCAAGCCGACTGCCGGTCAAGTTCACTTTGATCAACAGGATATTACCCACCTGACCGGCCCGGCCTTGAAAGCCTACCGGCGGCGGGCGCAAGCGATTTTTCAAGATCCCTTTGCCACCATTGATCCCTACATGACGGTCTACGAGACCATTGCCGAACCGCTGGTGATTCATGGCATCGGCACTGAACAGGAGCGACGGGCCAAGGTGGCGGCGGCCTTACAGGAGGTGCGGCTAACACCGGTTGACGAAATTGCCGAGCGTTACCCCCATCAGCTCTCCGGTGGACAGCGGCAACGGGTGGGCATTGCCCGGGCATTGGTCTTGCAGCCGGAGTACATTTTGGCGGACGAACCGGTCTCGATGGTCGATGCGTCGAGCCGGGCCGAGTTGCTCTATCTCCTGCGTGACTTGCGTGAGCGTTATGGTATCACCTTTTTATATATCACCCATGACATTGCCACCGCCCGCCACTTTGCCAACCGGATTGTGGTCATGTATCTGGGCAAAATTGTCGAGAGCGGTCCGGCTGCTGCCGTGGTGGACAATCCGCAGCATCCCTATACTCGTGCCTTGATTGCCGCCGTACCGGAGCCGGACCCGGCGAATCGCTTACGGGAACGGCCGGTTGTACAAGGTGAACCCCCCAATGCCATTCAGATTCCAACCGGTTGCGCCTTTCACCCCCGTTGCCCGGCGGTCATGGCGGGGCTTTGTGCTGATCGACAACCTACCCTGATCGAAGTTGAACCGGAGCATTGGGTGGCGTGCTTTTTGTATAACCGGTGATATAATTAGTAGTCCGCAGTCGCGTAGTCCAGAGTTGGGTGATTGCCATCTCGGCTCCGTTGTCGTCTACTGACATTGGACTACGCAACTACGGACTGTGGACTAATATCTCATGAAATTCTAAGCAAACTCTCATTTTGTTCGTGACTGAGCGTACTATCATGCTGGTTCTAAACCCTGTCTACGGTTGTATCAGCCCTGCGCTTACGTGCTTTTTCTACCCACTCTGACCGATGGAGGCAGCTCGACCTATGAAATTTCTGCGTGCGATCTTTGCGTTTACTCTTGTGGCGACCCTGTTGGCGACGGCGGTGCAACCACTCTTCGCCCAAAGCAGCGGCCAGGGTGCAACCGGCTCCGGTAACGGTAACACCGTTGTGGTGGGGCGCGAGCAGATCAACCTGTCGGCCCCGATTCAAGACTTGATCTCCGGCCCCGGTTGGCTAATGGCGCGCGGGCTGGATGTCCGTCCCAGCATGGAAGTGCCGGAATGGAACCCTTTGACCCGCCAACCGCTGGAACAACTCGCCAACCCCATGGCCAGCCTCAATGCGCCGTTGAACCAGGCCGGCGGACCGGGGGTGCTGGTGCCCTACCGTGATCCGGCCCCATCGTTCAGCCGCAGCTTGCTGGTGACGCGCGATTTCAGCGGTCGCACCCTGCAAACCGAACCTGACATTGCCGTGAACCCGCAAGATCCTGACCATTTGGTGCTGGGCGTCATCGACTACAACTTCCCCGGCAACAGCGTCTATGTCAGCATTGACGGCGGCGCCAACTGGGATGGCCCGATCCAGACCAAGTATGTGCGCGATGACCTGGGCGCCGGCGGTGATCCGGTGGTAAAGTTTGACAGCCAGGGCAATGTTTATATCGCCTCGATCTCCATCGGCTTTGACGAATACTCCATCGGTGCGGCATCCGGCTCTGCGGTCGTCTCCAGCATTGCGATTGCTTCCTCACAAGATGGCGGCTATACCTGGAATGAACCGGTGCCGACCGCCAAAAGCACGGTAGAGACCAGTGGCGTCGAAATGGACCCCACCGGTCGCTTGCGCGGTACGATTGCGCTCAATTTCCTGGACAAGCCGTGGATGGTGGTCGGCCCGCACCCCACGGTGGAAGACCAGGAGGTCATCTACGTCACGTACGTCAAGTTCACCACCAAGTATGACATTCTCTACATCGGTGAAGTGCCGGTGTTGGGTGTGCCGATTGTGGAAACGACGCCGGAGTTGGTCGCTTCCCAAGATGGCGGCGTGACCTGGTCGGAACCGGTGGCGGTCGGCCCCACGGTGCGTAACACCTTCGGTGAAGAAAGCTCCGGCGAAGGGGAAACAAGCAGCGCTGAGGGCAGCGAGGGCATTGAGTCACCCGCTGAACAAGCGGCTGAATTGGAGTTCCCCCAGCAACGGCTCCTGCAAGGTTACATCCCCAGCGACGCGCTCCAAGAGGGCGAAGGCGAGGCCGAAGGCAAGAAGCGCACGATTCAGGGCGTGACGCCGGTGGTCGATACCGACGGCAATGTCTACGTCTTCTGGTTCGACAGCACTGATGATGAGGCGCAAAAGGGCTTGGGCGAATTTTACCTGGCGAAGTCGGAAGATGCCGGCGTGACCTTTGGCAAACCGAAGCGCATTGCCAGCTTCCTGGAACCCGGTTTCCGCCCGCGCACCGCCTTCTTCCGTTACTGGGCCTCGGTCTTCCCCAAACCGGCGGTGGGACCAAACAATGAACTCTATGTGGTCTTTACCGCCCTGCCGCCCGAACGCCCCGCTGACGAAGGCGACATCTACTTTATCCGCTCGACCGACGGCGGCAACCGCTGGTCGCGCCCGAAACGGCTCAACACCGACGAGACCAACAGCGTGCAATTCTTCCCGGCGCTGGCCGTCGCGCCTAATGGTTCCTTGCATGTCATGTGGGGCGATATGCGCGATGACTCGGTCGAAACCCGCTATCACATCTACTACAGCAGTTCCGAGGATCAAGGCGATAATTGGGGCTTTAAGAACGAAGAACTGGGCCTGGACGTAGGCGACACCCGCGTCACCGACTTCCCGACCAACCCCAACAAAGCGTTCCCGCAGGGCTTGTTTATCGGTGACTATTTTGCCATTGCCGCCACCGATGAAGAAGCCTACATGGTCTGGGCTGATGGTCGCCTCTCTGAATATGGCGGGACCAACCAAAAGATTGCCTTTGCCCGCAAACGGCAGATGCCCAACCCGGAGATCTTCCTCAGCCCCAATGCCGGCCCCGGCGGCGAGACGGTCACCGTGCAAGGGCATGGCTTCCAACCCGATCTCGACTACTATTTGCTCGTCGGCGGCGAAACGGTCGCCAGCGGGCGCACCAGTTCGGACGGGCGCATGACCGCCAGCGTCTTTGTCCCCATCTCCGGTGAAGGGCCGCACCCGGTCACCCTGGTCGATGGGTCGGGCAACCTGGCCTCTACCTCCTTCTACATGGAGTTCGGTTTTGACAACATTCAAAGCCAACTGGACGAGTTGAACACCCAGGTTGACGAACTCTCCAAAGGCGCTTCCGCCGGCAATCGCAGCCCGGTCACCAACCAATCGGCCGCCTACGATCCGCGCATCGAGCAGTTGACGGCTCAGGTCAGCGAGTTGAAAGCGTTGGTGCAACAACAGTCACAACCCGTGGCCGCGGCGCCGGCGGCTGAAGCAACGGTTGCCGCCGCCGGTTTCCTGGGCAGTAACCCGACCTTGAAGTTTGGTCTGGTCGGCCTGGTTGGGCTATTGCTGGGCATTGTGTTGACGCAACTGCGGTTGTTTAATCGGCGGTAAATTGTTGCGGTGTAGCTCAGAACACTACAGCGGATGAAGGCGGGAACGGATTAACGCGAAACGCTATGTAGCCCAGAACACTACAGCGGATGAAGGCGGGAACGGATTAACGCGAAACGCTATGTAGCCCAGAACACTACAACGGATGAAGGCGGGAACGGATTAACTGGTTGCTGAACAAAACTTGTAAAATAGCGAGAATGTGGTTGAATTGCCAGCTAGTTTACGCGAAACAGTCGTTTGCAAGATCGACAGCCGTTCCCCCCTTCATCCGTTGTAGTGTCTTTGCCCTAGTCGCGAGTCGAAACGGTCAGTCGAAAAATGGTTGGCTACCAGAAAAGTAGCCGCCTAGCAATATGAGAGAAATGTTGAAGGAGTGGGTATGAAGCGATTAATTCTTCATCTAGTTCTTCTGTGCGCTTTGTTCCTCAATGGGTCGGCGCTGGCTGTGGCCCAGGACGACTATACACCGCCGACCGATCAGCCTGGCCCGGCAGTGGACAAATTATATTTCAAAGCCTTCAATGTTGATCGCGCTCCGCTGGATCTGGAAGCGGGCGAGATGGACATGTACTATTACAACTTGAAGATCGCCGCCGCCCGCAAGCTGCGCGACAATAAAGAGATTCAACTCTTTGAAGCGCCAGCCAATACGCTCTCGTTGATTCTCAACCCCGCGCCGGCACCGGAAGGGCAACTCAACCCCTTTGCCATTCCCGAAGTGCGGCGTGCGATGCAGCGGCTGGTGGATCGCGAATTTGTGGCGCGTGAAATCTATCAGGGGCAGGCGCGCCCCATGTACACCGTCAACAGTCCGACCGACTTTGATTATCTCACCGTCTTTGACATCATTCAAGGGCAAGATTTGCGCTATGACCCCGAATTTGCCCGGGAAGAGATCGCCAAAGCAATGGAAGACGCCGGCGCTGAGCTGGTTGATGATGTCTGGACCTACGAAGGCGAACCGGTCCGCGTCAAGTTTATTATCCGCGTCGAAGATGAACGGCGCGAGGTGGGGGATCTGGTGCGAGCGGCGCTGGAAGAGGCCGGCTTTACGGTCGATGCCAACTATCAACCCTTCGCCCCGGCCATCCAAACCGTCTACTCGACCGACCCCAAGCAATTTGGCTGGCACATCTACACCGAAGGTTGGGGGCGCGGCGCGCCCAATCGCTATGACTTTGGCAGCGTCAACTCCTTCAATGCCCCTTGGCTGGGTAACATGCCCGGCTGGCAACAGACCGGCTTCTGGCAATACGAAAACAAAGAACTGGATGAGGTCGGCAAAAAGCTCTTCCGCGGCGAGTTCAAGGACAAAGCCGAACGGGACGAAATGTATCGCACCATGACCGAATTGGGGCTGGAAGAGTCGGTACGTGTTTGGGTGGCGACAGTCAACAGCTCCTATGCCGTTGAGAAGAGTGTCACTGGGATCACCCAAGATCTGGCCGCCGGCCCGCGCGGTCTCTGGACGCTGCGCACCGCCTACAAGCCGGAGAGCAACGAGTTGACCGTCGGCCATCTCTGGGTCTGGACCGAACGCTCGACCTGGAACCCGGTCGGCGGTATTGGTGATGTTTACAGCAGCGACATCTACCGCCAATTGAGTGACCCGACCCTGTGGAATGACCCCTTTACCGGCATTCCCCAACCCTTCCGTGTCAGTTACGCGGTCGAATCCGCCGGTCCCGATGGCAAACTGGCAGTGCCGGCCGATGCCTTCCTCTGGGACGCCAAAGCCGGCAAATGGCAGACCGTCGGCGAAGGGGTGGAAGCGGTCAGCAAAGTCACCTATGACTACAGCAAATTCTTTAGCGCCAACTTCCATCACGGCCAACGGATCACAATGGCCGATCTGCTCTACTCGCTCTACCAGGGCTTTGACATCTCCTATAACCCGGAGAAGGCCAAGATCGAAACGGTGATGGCCGTCACCGCCCGCCCGACCCTGGAGACCTTCCGTGGCTACCGGGTGGTCGATGAGAACCACATTGAGGTCTATGTGGACTTCTGGCACTTTGACGACAACTATATCGCCGCTTATGCCACCCCGTCCGGCGTCGGTACGCCGTGGGAACTGCTCTACACGCTGGATGATCTAGTCTTCAAACAGCGCCGCGCCGCCTATAGCGATACCGCCGCCGCCCGCTTTAATGTACCGTGGATCAGCCTGGTGCTGGATCGCGACGCCCGCCTGGTGCGCAAAGCCATGCTCGATTTACAGCGCAAAAAGGCGTTCCCCGAAGCTGTCTTCACCTTGCCTGGCGCTGGTAAAAGCTTGATCGACGGTAAAGCCGCCGAAGCCCGCTACAAGGCCACCCTCGACTGGTTTAGCAAGTATGGTCATCTGATCATCAGCAACGGCCCCTTCTTCCTGGCTCGGTATGACCCGCCGGCCCAATTCGCCGAGTTGGACGCCTTCCGCGACCCGACTTACCCCTTCACGGCGGCGGATCTCTACCGCGGCGCACCGCAACTGATCGAGTTTGGCGAAATCAACGCTGAGCCGATTGTATTGGGTGAAGCCTACGAAGCCACCTTCACCCTCGACGGACCGGGTAAACTGGCGCTGCGCTATCTGCTGGTTGATGCCGCCACGGATGCAATTATCACTCAAGGCGAGGCTACGGCTACTGATGATAACAAATTCAGTGTCAGCTTGACCGAAGATGAGACCCTGGAGATGGACTTTGGTCTCTACCGCCTGGTGCTGGTGGCGACGAGTGATGAACTGGCACAGTTGACGGAACGGCAAGTCGAGATCGAGGCGGATTTACAGTAACGGGATGGTAACATGGACAGCCAAGAGTGGTACAAGGCAATCATCCAACAGATTCTTGCCGAGCATGTAACGTCCACGCCGAAAGAAGAGAGTATCGAAACCTTCGCTGTTTGTGATGACAAGGGTGGACACTATATGTTGGTAGAAACTGGCTGGCAATATCCGCGCCGCCTCTATAATGTTGTCTTTCACATTCGATTGAAAGATAACAAAATATGGATTGAGGAAGACTGGACGGAAAGCGGTGTTGCGCGAGAATTGTTGGCAGCAGGAGTGTCCAAAGATACTATTGAACTTGGCTTTCAACCCCCAGAGATGAGACCCTACATTGAATGGGGTCTTATCACAACAAAGTAAGTTGGTTTGGTTCATGAAGCTGCGATTCTACATCGATCCTGTAACTGATCTTCCGCATATTTATAAGCACAATGTTGACGAAGACGAAGTTTGGGATATACTGACAAGCCCAGAAGAGATCCGTCGCAATAAGGATGACTCTAAGATTGCCATTGGTCAGACTCAAACTGGGCGTTACTTACGGGTAATCTTCAAGGTTGATACAGTAAATCGTGCGCTCTTTGTAATCACTGCCTACGAGCTTGACGGCAAACCGTTACTGGCATATCGTCGACGGAAAGAAAAGAAGAAAGGACGAAGAAGGTAAAGATGGAAAATGTTTTTCCGCCAGGTTGGGACGAAGAACGAGTGCGCGCCCTCATCGCTTACCATGAGAGTCAGATGGAAGATCAGGTTGCAGAAGAAGTAGAGGCAGATCCGGGGCGTAAGGGAGAAACGCTGATGTCCATACCGCATGGTTTACTCTCTGTCGTCCTCGATCTGCTTGAGCATTATGAGCAAGCCCAGACTACGGCATTGAAGGAAACAACAGAACCAATAACTACGCCTTTTGCGGTTACACTCCCGGCCGTTGTAGAAGATGGGCAAGTGAAATTAGGAACCTCGGCTACATTGGCCGAAGGAACGAATTTGCTGGTTACTGCTTTGTCTTATGACCCTGGCGCCATTGACGTACCGCGTGGACCATCGGCTCTGGATGCGATCTGGGAGAATGACGAAGACGATGTTTATGCCGAGTTGCTAAGAGTCTGATTCATGATTACAGTAATTCTATAGAGTCATTCCTGTGTCACTTCTACGTCCACTCGCCCTACGCGCCCTAACCATGATCGGCGTCTTTTTTGTCGTCATGCTCATGCTTGTCCTCACCCTCGGCTTGACCGGCTACTCTGACCGGATTCTCAACGCCGTGGTGGGGGAACAACTGCGCGCCGAACGCACTTCGCTGGCCGAGACCATCCGCGACCCCGACCAACTGGAAAAGGTGTTGGCTGACCGCAAGAAAGAGTTTGAAGCCTTCTATGGCCTGGACAAACCCTGGTGGGTGCGCCTGCCCGGCATGGTGCTGCGGGTGATGACCCTCGACCTGGGCGAGGCGCGCAACCTGCGCAGCTTTGAGGGCAGCAACCGCGTCATCGACATTGTACTGGAGCGGCTGCCCAATACGATGTTGCTATTGACCACGTCGCTCTTTATCACCGCCGCCATCGGGTTGAGTCTGGGCGCGTATATGGCAACCCAGGCCGGCACCTGGCTGGATCGCTTCATGTCCGGCTTCGCCGCCGTCTCCTTTGCCATCCCGACCTGGTGGATC
Organism: Caldilinea sp. CFX5; assembly: GCA_021405325.1. Next base: position 65,024 of record QWII01000007.1, read on the forward strand.
GGCATCTTGCTGATTCTCTTTCTCTCGGTGCGCTGGCGGATCTTGCCCTCCGGCGGCATGTATAGCACCCCGCCGCCGCTTGAACAGGGGGAGCGCTTCCTGGATTTGGTCAAGCACGCGCTCTTGCCGGTGCTGACGCTAGTCTTGGTGAGCATTGGCCCCTATATCTACGCCGTGCGCACCATCACGCTCAACATCGCCCAGGAAGATCATGTCAACATTGCCCGCGCCAAAGGGTTGCCCGAACGGCGGGTGCGCACCCGCCACATTCTGCGCGTCGCTGCGCCGCCGATTGTCACCGGGTTGATCTTTGGACTGGCCGGCTCGCTGTCGGGGTCGATCCTGGTGGAGACGGTCTTCAACTGGCAGGGCATGGGGCGGCTCTACTATGACACCCTGGCCGGCACCCCCGATGAGAATGTCATTGTCGCGTTGACCTTTGTTTTCACGCTGATGTATGTTGGCATTCGGATTTTGTTGGAAGTGTTGTATGTCTTTTTAGACCCGCGGGTGCAGTATCTGGATTCGTAGGGGATTGTGAGATGATTCAATGCGGTTAGGTGAAGCATTCCGTGAATTATGGCGCAGCGGGGCCGGCAAGGGAGGGTTGTTGCTCTTGCTGTTGCTCTTTGCCGGCGCCATCTATGTCCTGGCCACCTATCCGCTCGACTTTGGCGACCGTACCTGGAGCAACCCGAACCGCTGGGTCGATAACCCCAAGGCGGCCGCGCCCATCTGGATGAATCGCCTCAACGCTGCGCCGTTGCCCGAACATCAAATTCTGACGCTGGGCGAACCGACCGAAATTAAAGAAGCGCGGGCCGGGCGGATTGAAACCTATCGTATTCCTTTCCTCTACAACTTTACCGAACCGCCCACCTTTCTGGCCGTCACCATTGCCGATGTGAGCTATAAGGAGCGTCCACCGCTGATTTCCTTAAGCCTTGCTCGTCCGGACGGGAATGAAGTGCGCTTGCTGCGCCATGCCGTGCGTGGCCCGCGTGAGGGCGAAACTGGCCCCTTCCGCCGCTATGTGGAAGATCCGCTGCGCGTGCAACTCAGCACCGATGAGTCCACCATTACCGCCATGCAAGAATTTTTGGCCGAAACCTTTGCGCGGCAAGTGGATGAACGAACCCTGCGCGGCCTGGTAGATCGGGCAGCTTTTGGCGCCCCCAACGAAGGCGAAGAACTAACCTTTACCCCACTTACCGGCGACTATGAACTGGTGGTGCAGGCCGCTTTTCGCGACGCCGATGACAAACTGAGTCAACTTCATTTTGTGATCGGCGGCGGCGTCTACGGTTACATGGGCACTGACAGCCTGGGCCGCGATCTGGCGCAGGGCTTGCTCTTTGGCCTGCCCGTTGCGCTCTTTATCGGGCTGGTGGTGGCCGTGGTGGAGACGGCGATTGGCGTGGTGCTGGGCATCACCAGCGGCTACCTGGGCGGACGCACCGATCTGCTCATCCAGCGGGCGGCGGACATTGTCGCCAATGTGCCGGTATTGCCGCTGCTCATCTTCATGCTCTTTGTGATTGGGCCGAGCCTCTTTGTCATCCTCTTTGTGCTGATCGCCTTTAGCTGGCCGGGGTTGACCATTCAGATTCGGGCAATGGTCTTACATACCCGCACCAACGCCCTGGTGGAAGCGATCCAAAGTTTAGGTTCTTCCCATAGCAGGGTGATGTTCCGTCACATCCTGCCGCAAATTGCCCCGTATGTCGTTTCCCGTCTCATCTTTGCTGCGCCGTCGGCTATTCTCGCTGAAGCAGGTCTTAGCTTTTTGGGACTGGGCGATCCATCGATCCCGACCTGGGGTCAAATCCTCGAAGCCGGTTTCCGCACCGGCGGCGTCTATGTCGGCTACTGGTGGTGGATCGTGCCGCCGGGGTTGCTGATCGTGTTGACGGCGCTGACCTTTATGCTCCTCTCGCTGGGGTTGGAACCCGTGGTGAACCCACGCCTACGCCGGCAGCGTTGACCGCGCACCATAACCTAAATGGCGTTTACCGGTTGACGATAGTTTGACTTTTTCGCGTAATTGCATTACTATTTCCCAAAATAGCTCATAATCTTGTAACCTTTTGGTCAGGTGCATGGTAAGGGGCTGCTTTTCTTTCATCTAGGCCATTCACCTAAACCATATAACCCAGCCAGCCGGGCGCGCCGTCGACCGGCTGTAAGCGCAAAACCATCAATGTTCTATAACTGACGGAGGTTGTGATGTTCACCCTGACATTTTTCTCCCGACGCCCTGGTGTAGCTCTGTGGGGAAAGCTGCTGATTAGCTTGTCCTGCTTGATCCTGTTGAGCCAAAGCGGCGCGCCGACGTCAATTGCTGCTGTCGCCTTGCATTCCCCAGCGACAAAGGCCAGTTTCCAGCCGGTGGAAACGTTCGACAGTTTAGCCATTGGCCCCTTGCATCAGCAAGGCAATTGGGTAACTTCAGGGTCAGACATTAAAGTGGCTGCTGATCCGGATCCCAACCATAGCGGCAACCGTGTCATGTGGGTCGGTGGTCGCAATGTGCAGGCGTACAAAGCCTTTGCCGCATCGCTGGCTGACGGCGCTGTGGGCACCATTCATTTCCGCTTGCGTCGCGGGGGGCCGATCGACGGCTATGCCGGTGCATCAGCCCAAAGTGCGCCGAATGACTTCCCGGCTTTCGAGGCGCAATTTGGCGGTAAGATTACCCAGCAAGCTAATTCGTTTGTGGTGCGCGATGGTACGGTGTTTAAGGATGTATTGAATGGTTTTACCGACAACACCTGGCATTGTGTCTGGCTTGTGGCCAATAATCAAACCGATAATTATGCCGTCTATGTCAAAGGCGGCGTCTACCCCAATACGACACGGCTTGATGCAGCCGGTGACGCTGATTTTGGGTTTCGCAACAGTGCTTTGGGTAACGTTGGTTCGCTCCGCACCTTCTTTACAAAAGCCGGTGATAACAACAGCGGCAGCTACTATTTTGATGATATCTATATCGACCCCACCGGCGAAAATCTGAGCGTACCCGGCACCGATTGCAGCGCTGCTTCGCTCGACACCACGCCGCCGACACTCACCTGGCTTGCGCCGGTGGATAACGGTCAGGTCTATCAGGCCGGCTGCGGTATGCTGGTGCCGATCACCGTTGCGGCGACCGATGCCGGCGGAATTAGTCGAGTTGAATTTTGGCGATGGGATGCGGTCAATGGCGCCTATCTTCCCCTAGCGACCGATGGCACGCCCCCCTATGAAACGATCATTGATGTCTGCACGCTCAATTTCGACTGGAATGAGATCGACGCGATCGCGGTGGACAATGTCGGTAACCAGACCAGTGGCTATATTTGGCTACGACGTAATGCGCCGCCCACTGTCAACGCCGGCGCCGACCAGACGATCACCTTACCAGCCGGTGCAACCCTGATTGGTGCTGCCACCGATGACGGTTTGCCGGACCCGCCTAATATCTTTACAGTGCTCTGGTCGCGTCTGAGTGGGCCAGGCGCCGTGACCTTTGCCGATGTCACGGATCTGGCGACAACCGCCACTTTTAGCGCCGCAGGACTCTATACGTTGCGGCTGACGGTCGATGATGGTCAATTGGTAACAACAGACGATCTCCTTGTGGCTGTCAATAGCGGAGCCATCGCGCCGACGCCTGCTTTTGCAACAAATGTCATCAGTGGCACCAGACCGTTGCTGGTCAATTTTACCGACAAATCGCTGGGCACGATCACGAATTGGTTATGGGACTTTGGTGATGGTGGGATTAGTGTACAGCAACATCCAAGCCATACTTATCTCACTGCCGGCGACTATACCGTCTCCCTGACTGTTTCCGGCCCTGGCGGCACCGGCACGGAAATTGCGCCGGCTTATATCCAGGTTTTCAACCCGCCGGCGCCAAGCGCGCCTACGTTGCTGCCTATTGAAAACAGCGATCTCAATGGCGCATACACCGTGGCTTGGAATCCGGTTGCCGGCAGCGCTGGCTATGAGCTACAGGAACAGTTGAACAGTGGCGCCTGGAACACGATCTACAGTGGCGTCGCTACCAGTCAGACATTGGTGGATAAAGCCAATGGCGCGTGGTGCTATCAAGCGCGCGTGCTGGCGGCAACGGCCAATAGTGATTGGAGCAGCGCCCAGTGTACAACCGTGAAGTTGACACCAACGCCAACGGCGACTGTGCCGATTACAGTTCCGGGTACGAATGGGGCAACACTCTATTTGCCGGTGATCAATAACGACCCCACGCCAATGCCGCCACCGGTTCGCTTACCCAGTTGGCAACGCGTTAGCCAGAGCAACTTAAATCTCGCCGTGTTTACAGTGACGACGAATAACGAACTCTTTGCCGGTGAGCGCAAGGATGGCGCCTATCCGGGCGGCATCTACCGCCGTTCCCTGGTGGGATGTCCGTTGGCGGCTGATTTCACGCGGCTCTCAGTCGTGAATGAATCAGTGTTGGGGCTAATTTTTGTCGGTTCCCGCGGGCTGGCGGCTGCGGACCAAACTAAAGGCATCTATTACACTGATGACAATGGCGCAAACTGGCAAAGAACTACGAGCGTCATCAATCGCCCGCGCACAATTGCCGCAGTCAATGGTAAGTACTACGTTGGTACGGAAGAAGAAGGCTTCTATCTGAGCGAAACGGGCGGCGCTACCTGGGCAAAACAGACCGACAAACCGCTTTTCGTGAATGTCGTCAAACAAGATGCCAAAGATCAGACCATCCTCTGGGTGGGCGCTAATGGTGAAGGGATTTCCATCTTTACAACCGGCATCAATCGGATTTCCCAAAACAATGACGGTTTGAGCGGCGCGGCATTGAATGTATGGGACTTTGCCTTTGACACCACCAGCATCTATGTTGCTACCTCAGCCGGCGTCTTTTCTGGTAATGGCGCCCAGCGCTGGCAACCCTTTGGCGATTTCCCCACCACGACGCAGGTCTACAGCTTGGAGATTATGGGGGGCGCCCTCTATGCCGGCACACGCGATGCCGGTGTCTGGCGGCGTCCGCTCAACGGTAGTGAGCCATGGACGCGTTTGGGGGACGCTACCTTTACCGTGCGTGATCTGCTTCATGAGCCAACCCATTGCCAGGGGTTATTAGCGGCAACGGCGGATGGGGTTTGGCTCTATCGCTAGGGGCATATCTATAGCAACAATAATCACAAGGATAAAAATAACCGGCGCTTTGCAAAGCGCCGGTTATTTTTATCCTTGTGAAACAGCAAAGAGATCTACTTGATCAAAGTCACTGGCTCCAAGTCATAGATTGTATTATCGCCTGGACGCCGGATGAGCAGGCGTACTTCGTTGGCAAAGTTGCTCATATAGACCAACCGGATGGCATCGGGCGGTTGGAGCGCGAGAACAACGGTGTTATTGAGATTGGGCTGTTGGGCAATATCTTGAAAGACCGCATAGGTCGCGTCTGATGATTGATCAGAAAATTGTCCTAGTTTCAACTGTTGATCGCCCGATGAAACGGCGATGACGAGTACATTTTGCAATAAAACTTCGGTGATGGTTGTTTGGTCTTCGCCAACCGTACCTGTTTCATAGGAGACTACGACATCAACTCGATGACCGGGGCGTACACGCCCCCCGACGCTGGTGTTTGAGTTAACCCCCAGGCTAACTTCCATAAAGCCTTCGGGCAAGATGTTAGTGCCTAAAAACTCCGTTTGCATGATGGCGCCGCGAACAATTTTGGTGCGCGTATAGTGCGAGCCAAATCTTTCTCTAATGGCTTCAACAACCCGCTCTTTTTCCGCAATCTCAAACTCTGCTATATTGGTTAGCGTGATGGCATTTGACGGTACAAAGCGGCTCGGAATCATACAGACCTGCAAAGGGCCAATCACTGGCGATTCGGTCCAAATCGCTGCTGCCGGATCGGCTGATGGACAAACGCCAGTGATCGGGGGCGCCTCATTGCCCGTTGCCTGCGTGTCGGTGGTAATGGCGGTGCGAACTAACGCATCGATCACCTGTAAATTTTCAATATCGGCAGCGGCATACAAAACCGCCGTCATTGGCTCCGGTGTCGGGATCGGGATATTCTCGGCACGCGCCTGGTAGTCACTAATGACATTTCTAACCAAGATAGTGCTTACAACGGCGACGACGAGACCAATCAAGATATAGCGACTGCTTCGGGTTCGTGCTTCACTGATCATAGAGATGTCTCATTGATGTGTGTTAAAAATTTTGTGCAAAGCGACCGATTAGGCTAAGGACCAAAAAAAGCGCCGCCAGTGCCAGCGCCCATGGCGCAGTGGCGGCGGCGCGCGCGGCTTGGGCATCGCCGGTGCGCAAAAATTGAACACCGCCGATGAGGAGCAAGATCAATATCGGGACCAAGAGGAAACCGATAAGTGCGCCAAGTTCTTCTGCCATTGGTGCCTACTTTACTGAGATGTTGCCTATATTATCTATATTTTTGCGAAAACGACAAGAAAGCTTTCTGCCAAACTTACTTCAATAATGCCTACTTTGCCAATGTCATATGCGCAGTTGAGCCACCGCCAGACCTCCGGGAAGTGGTCAGGAAAGCTTGCGCATACCGGACTGTCTTTGACCACTTCCCGGAGGTCTGGCTGAAATGTAACATTGTCAAGCTACTCCAAAACAGTGAAGGTGCGTAATACATCCTCAAAGAGGGGTGTGTAATCGGAGAGCAGATGGTTCTCCGTAGTCAGCACCAGGGCAAAGAGATGGTTAGGATGTTGCAAATAGACCGTGCGATTGGTCAGCGCCTGTTCGGCGAGTTTATACTGAACCACCCGTTCAAGGCCGCGCAGACCATTGACGGTAATGCCGGCTTCGCTAATCACCTGTAGCGCACTGATGCCCGTTTGTGTTTGTAAGGTTTTCTGCGCCCCATCGGCTACTGCCTGGAGATTGTCTGTGGGGCCTTGGGCGATGATGGTGATGCCGGCGCGTGTCACCCCGCTTTCGGCCAGGTTGACAAAATGGATAATGTCTGTCGATTCCGCCGACTGTAGTCGTGACCACTGGATAGGAACGGCGACACGGTAACGCCCCTGTTCATCCTGATATTCCTGCCAGCGGTTGGCGTCAATCGCTGCTCCTTGCTCAAAGGTTTGTGTAACCGGTGGCAGGGCGGCGACAGGTGCAGTGCAACCGATGAGCAGGAGGCATAATAAGAACGGGAAGGGTACTAACCAGTGGTTCATCCAAAATCCTCCGTCGTCAAGAGTTTCGCCTTCGTTTCGGTAAAAAGCGTAGCGCCCAGGCTGATGGCCTCGTTCAATTCATGCATGGTCGAAAAAGGCAGGCGGGGCGCTCGTGGCGAATATTGAAAGGCAGCATCCCGCCACCGACCAACATTGTAGGCTAACGCGGCATAAGGGCCGCCGACCACCTCTGTTGGTGTTTTGATGGCCAGAATAAAGTCGGCGGCAAAGGGTGAAAAGCTAACATTGAGGGTCAACGTCAATGCCCCTTGCCGCTCTTCATGGTGAAAGAAATTCTCCTTGGCGCGATAGACGAAGGTCAGTCCACTAGTTTGAAGCGCATTTTCAAACAGCGCACGGCCATGACCGGGTAGATCTTTGCCCCAAGCGCTTTTGTGCGTCTCGTAAAAGCGAAAGTAGCGTTTGTCAAACTCAATCGCTGCCAACAGCGCCAGCAATTTCTGATAGGTTGGTGTTGCCATTCAGCCCTCGCTTGTTTAGCGCGCCATACTATGCACGATTTCGCCGGTAGTTTCATTGGTGTACCGGATCAAGATGCCTTCTTCCCGCGCGATTTGTTCAAATTGGGCGCGTGTGGCGGCGCTCATATTGCTATCCGGCACTTCCAACACATATTGCCCGCGTAGCGGTTGTCCATCAAGATCCGGGTACTTGTCCGAGCGAATGATGGTTCCTTCACCATACTTGGCCTTGATTTCACGCAGGTAGGTGCGGAAAGTGCTTTCTTGAATAATATCAAAGTCGGTCGCTTTGCGGGAAATAATTTCACCTGCCGCCGGATCATAAGAATCGAGCCGTTTGCCATTGGCTAAGTGTACTTGATTATATTGGTAGTTTAAGTCGCCGGCAATGGTGTCAAAGCGGTTGCCGCGCGCCGTTGGGCTTTCGGTTAACCAATAATCCCGTTCGACTTTCCAGTCGGCGCGTTCACGAGGCGTTTCGCCGCGGGCTTGTTTGCGTTTCACATACGCCTGATAAGCCTCTTCCAACCCGGCATCAAGAAAACGACCATTGGGGCCAATCAACGACTCGGCGATGCGCCGCTGGACAATCGCTAATTCGTCAGGCGTCAGCGCATCGAGCCGGCGTTGCAAAGCCGCCAGTTGTTCCGGGGTGAGTTGGTCGATATTGCGCACCAACGTAGATAATTCATCCGGCGTCAGGCGATCAAGGCGAGCCAATAGCGCTACTAATTCATCGGGGATCACCCGTTCGATGGCTGTGATCTTGGCTAGTTTACCCGCTTCATCCCCGGGAACAAAGACCATGGCAATCTCAAAAGCGCCCATACCGATAGCGCGCCCATAATCACCTTGATCCCAGGCTGTCACCATCGGTTCAACCATGGCATACAAAGCGCTCAAGGGATCGGCTTTGATGGCTTCCCACATCTGCTCGTAGCGCTGAAAGGTTTCGGCGCGAATGCCGGGTGAAAGCCATTCGGCCAGATCGCCGGTGCCGGGCAACGCCACCAAGAGATCACGGCCCAGGCTCACAATCCCGCTGATCGCGCTCCAGGCGCCTTCACCGACGCCAACAAAAAAGCCCCCAATTTGGTCGAGCAGACCGCCACCGGTTTCCTGGTTAGGCCGTGACGGATTGCTGCCACCCCCAGGGTTCGGGTTGCCCTGCGGCCCACTATTAACGATCGGTTGATTGTTGGCGGGGGGTTGGGCATTGACCGGCGGATTGCCGGGGGCAGTATCGGCTACGGCTGCCCCACCGCCGGCGGTCCAGCGGGCAGCCCAGCTTTGCACCGCGGCGGTCACTTCGGTGGCTATTTGCGCGCCGCCGCTGGAAAAGACCGACGAAGCCGCCAGCAACAGCACCAGTACAATCGCCACCAGCGCGATCCATTCCGGCAATTCAGCGCCGGTTTCATCGTGTAGCGTTGTGCGCACGCGTTTCATGGTATCTCTCCGCCCCTGTTGGCCTACCTGCGTTCGTGTGATGGTTGCTGCGGTGTGTGCGGGGTAGGAAAAAAGAAGGCTCCGAATCCACATGGGGTGAACCCGAAGCCTTCCAACGCTCTTACGACATGGTTGGTGGACTATCGCCACTCTGTGCTAGACGAATTTGGCGATCCACTGAGTGATCGCTTGAATAATCTGGTTGGCGATGGTGGTGCCGCCGGTATTGAAGATCGGCTCGGCGGCGAGCAAGAGAATCAAGATGACGGCGACCATGGCGATCCACTCAATGGCTTCGGCGCCTTCCTCTTCGCGAAGGGCGGTCAGTTGGTTGTAGACGTTGACAGAAAGGGCGGTCATCAGCTTGTTCATTTGCAGTCTCCTTATCGTGCAATTCGGTAGATCCGTTGCTGTTTTGTAACGACTAACCCCTCCCTACCCCTCCCTTCGCAGGGGAGGGGTAGGGAGGGGTGGCTTGGTAGTTACGCTGTTTTGTTATCCTGCTTGGATGACCTCATTGTAGCATGAATTTTCACGCCGGATCGCCGACTTTGTAACAGAGTTGTAACAGCTTGCGCCTTGAAATTCTGGTATCAATATCTTGTTTGTTTGCGAAGCGGTGTCTCTGCCAGCCGATTATATTCGCGCTCCAGCGGCCATTCGCTAAAGGCTAGAAAGAGCAGCATGATAAAGTTAATTACTGGGATCAGCATTAATAACCCCAGGACGCCTGGATGGCCCGTTTTCGCAAAGATTCGCCAATATACAATGGCAGTTAGTACGATAAAGCCGAGAAGCACTAAACATAGCAACGCTTCCAGTGGACCGAAGCTTGTAGGTGGGTTGTACATATATCCCCTTTTTCGCGTGAGTGATTTTTTGAGTAAAGAATTTATATCGCTAAGTCGTTACTCGCTAAATATGTTCTGACCATTCGATCGATTCAATTACGATGTTGTGTTCTAGGAGTGGCGTTAGTAGATTCGTTAAATACCATTGAATATCTGTTATTTCCCCTAAATTGGGTAAAGTGCGCCTATTAATTGAAATAGTGAACGAGATGCTCTGATCTGAACGCAGTAAAGCTATTCCCCCGCTTTCGCTATCTTTCCATTGTAGAATGACACCAAGCATCTCATTGGCTTGTTCTTTTGTCTGCAATACACTCAAGACGTGTTTTACGCCGTCGTCATCGTAAGGCAGACTAAGCCAATCGAAGCGGCCATTGTCTCCCAACGGAAGAAATGAGATTCGTCCAAAATCATTGAGATTCCACCCAGCACTTAATAATAAGGTCAACACTTTATTAGCTGTAACACCATCTGCATAGTATTGAATATCGATGGATGAGGAACGGGACATATATCTACTCCAAGTGTTCAAAGTACGGAATATTCTTACTCGTCAACCAATCTTTGACATGTTGTGGAATGGGAGTGTTGGAGTGCAACTCGTAGGTTGCGCCATTATCTTTGGCAATTTTCAGACGATCACCCATATCGCTTTTAAATTTATCAAACTCCTTACCACCTAGTTGTAATCGTTCCCAATATCTGCCAGACTTTGCCTCTAGCCAACGTGTGCCAATGGCGCCGTCAAATTCTCTCCCGGCTACTTTAAAGCTGCCTTGCCCACCAAAAGTCTTACTCAACCACTTTTCAAAATCTGTGCCGATCAATCCTTTGGGGCCGCATGGTCCTGTATTATGCACCAACCATTGACCATTACCCACAAAGAAGGTATGAGCCTCAGCCACAGTAAGATTATACATGGGTTTGGGTTGGTTGACGATCTTGATGGAAGATACAGTCCCGAAACTCCCATCTGCGCGTTGAATCAAGTCGCCTGGTTGTAATTCACTAACAATAGTCCACTTGCGAATATACTTGTCTTGGGCCGGCCAAGGAACAATTTCTACTTCATAAAAGGGATGAGCAGCGGTTGTTTCAAGATACTCACCATCAATTGTAAGCGCTATGTATTGCGAATCGACATGAGAAATGGTATCGATAACAGGATAAAAATCTACTTTTCCTGTCTCTTCATGATAAGCAAGCACTAAATCGCCAACTGCAATTTCTGCAATCGGTGTTGGCCCATTGTTTGTCATAACTAATGTGCCTGCGCTAAAGCTGTTGATACAATGTATATTCCTGATCACCTTAGCAACATCGGTTAACTCATTAGGAGTCATTTTGTCTAGTGTTGCTAACGCCTTTAACCACTTGAGGGGAACCAACGAATAGGTCCACATACCCCCTAAACGACAATATTGGTCATGGCCAATGGCATCAGTTGAATTGGGGAATAATACTTTGAGGATAATGCTTGGATCAGCAGCAATTGCCTTCCTAACTTCTTCGACCAGCTCTGGATGATCAGCAATTTTATTAACCAGCTTCTCGATTTTATCCTTCACATAGGCCGCTTCAAGGGCGCCAGGAATCAGCGTCAGTGCCATTTGTTGGTCAGGTGGCAACTGCTGCTTAAATGAGTTTATATCATTCAATAATTCCCAAATCCCTGTGACATCACCCCAAAAGCCATCTTCCCCCACAAAGGCTAACCCAAATTCGGCCATACAATCGGCGATTTTTTGCAGATCACTTGATGGACTAGCGCCATCAGCCGGCGGCGGGGGCGTCGGCGTCGGATTACTGACGTTGCCATTGTTCCCCTCGCCTGGATTTAGCCCACCCGGCCCGCAATTGCCATTACTGCCACTACGCCACAGGCTGATCTGACAATCGATGTTTGTATTCATCCGGCCAGCAATCACATCATGCCCCCGGTTCTGCATAACCGTGAGCAGCGCGATAAAGAAGATCGCAACAATAGCCGCCAATGCAATCGTTTCCAACGTGGCTGCGCCGGTTGTGTCACGATGGAGTTGTCGTAGCCAAAGCAGCTTTTGGGAAGACAAGACCCCTTTAGGGCGGTCGGTTAGCTTTACCTGTGCGGCCGGCTGTGCAGATTTGCCCATTGGGTGGCTCCTCAATTTTGCTTCTGTTCGGGATCTATTTGCCGTCCATCCGCTGCACCAGTGACATCTCCCAGGTGTAGCGATACATGACCATCCAAGTGAAACAGGGTTCGCGGCGGGCGGCGGAGAGCGCCGGGTGGGGCACTTCATTATCAATCGGCGCATCCACATCGGTGACATAGGCCAACGCGGCGGCAAAACCCGGTACATCAAATGAACCGCCAGTCCACTCGGTAAAGTTGCGATCCGCCTCAGTCTCAAAAAGGCGCGGATAGAGCGTCTCGCGCGATGGTGGATGATTGTAGTTAAAACGTGTATAGATTGGTGTTACATAGCTGCTAAATTGGCGGAGATCCGTCTGATTGATGCTGGCGTACTGTTCTGCTGCTGCGCGGTAGCGTGCGGACGGAAAGCCTGTATAGGCGAGTTTGAACAATTGCACCGTGCGTTGGCGGGCGGTATCACGCACAAGAGTGCGCATGATCGCACCATCACTGGCACACCAGCCCATACTCCAGTCAACATAAGGCACATTGGGCGCCCAGCCAAAGCTGATCGAAAAATCTTCGGTAAATTTCACTGCTGCGGCATGAACAGCGGCATCCGAACCGTTTTGGGCAAAGCGACGCGTCGTAAAATTATTGATCGGCGGAATGAAGAGTAACATGATTGCCAACATGGCAATGAGCATGGCAATCATGGTCAACATGGTTGCCAACCCCTCTTCTTCCTGCCAGTCTAACCGGAGGGGTGCTGTCGGTTGGGATGAAGACATAAATTGCCTCTTTCGTGCAGAATTGCTCACAGCTTCAGCAATGGGGTTGTACTTTCCATGCAACAGAAATGGCTGAAAGCGTTCAGCGCCGTGTGACCGTTCACTAAACGCTTTTCTCACTGTCAACCAAGCAAGTTGCTGGTTTAGACAAATTTGGCGATCCCTTGGGTGATGGCGGTGATAATCGGATTAGCGATGTTTGTTATTCGTTGGCATCACTTGCGTTATGGTACATTGCTTGCTTGTTTTGATGATACCACGAATGTTATAAGCAAACCGCCGACTTTGTAACAGAGTTGCAACAATTGTCGCGCCGTTGCCTGCTGATCACCTGACTGCTATTTACCAGCCCAGCGCCGAACCAACGCCATTTCCCAGGTATAGTCTCATCTTATGGGCAACGCTCCTTGCGCATGGTCGCGCTAAAGCGCACATCCGGCATCCACTCATTGACCAGCTTAAAAATGTCGATGACCGGAATTTTATTGGTCACGATCACTGTCACCGGGTCACCATCCTGCGCATTTGTAATCGGTGTGTAGGCGGACGGGACGGAACGATCAACCGCCAGGCGCGCCAGACCGGCATTCCCTTCACACACCGCCAGCGCACGTGCCCCTTCGCGCGCGGCATTGGCTGTAATAATAAAGGTGTGGCCGGCCAAAAAAAATTGCCAGCCAATCAGGATAATCGTCGCCAACCAGGGCAAAACGCCGATAAATTCAATCAGTTGTGAGCCATCTTCTTCGGCGAAGATTTTCATGGTCTGCTTGATCACGATTCACCTTCCACTTGTTACGACAGAGATTCGGGTAATGTTTCGGCTGCAGGGGCAATCCCTTGCGGTTGCCCCAGACCGGGCAACCGCAAGGGATTGCCCCTACAGTCAAAGATCTTTTCCTGAACATCTATAGATGCGCTAGAGCAAAATCATTCTGCTTGCATCTCATTGACCAAGCAAGTTGCTGGTTTAGACAAATTTGGCGATCCATTGGGTGATGGCGGTGATAATCTGGTTGGCGATGGTGGTGCCGCCGGTGTTGAAGATCGGCTCGGCGGCGAGCAAGAGAATCAAGATTACGGCAACCATGGCGATCCACTCAATGGCCTCGGCGCCTTCTTCTTCGCGGAGCGCAGCCAGTTGGTTGTAGACGTTGACAGAAAGAGCGGTCATCAGCTTGTTCATTTTGGTCTCCTTGCGGTGAAAATTGTTGTTTACTCTGTTGTTTTGTTGTACTGCTTGGATGGCTTTATTGTAGCATGAATTTTCACGCCGGATCGCCGACTTTGTAACAGAGTTGTAACAATATGGATGCGGACACAGGTTGCGCGGCTTCGTCTTCGCTACGTCCATCATCTACCCACGTAAGGCCATACCAAGAAAATAATCATACGTGACAGCGTGATACGTGCTGCGTGTTGCGTGACCTGTGCAACGGATTTATTTCCTGGATTGGCCTAACCTGTATCCACGTCCTTCCCCTGCAACCTACACCTGCGTAACCTACATCCGCGTCTGTCACCGCTTCAATTCCCCGCCAGAATCTCTGAGAACAAGCTGAAATCTTGGGACACACTAAAGGCGACAATGGCCAGAAAGAGCAGAAAGATCGACGGCATAAGACAGCCCGTCATGGCGCAGGTGATGCGGGGAGCGGCTTCGGAGCCGGCGGACTTGGCCCGTTGCAGCCGTCGTTCGCGCATGGTCTCGGCTTGGGCTTCCAATGTTTCACTGACAGGGACACCCAAGCTTTGCCCTTGTAAGAGCGCACCGATAATGGTCTGAATCTCATCCGAATTGTTGCGCCAGATCAACTCCTGGTAGGCGTTCTGGCGTGGCATCCCCAGTTGCATCTCTTGTAAAAAGGTTTTGAACTCTTCGGCCAGGGGCCCACTGATATTTTGGGCGGCATAGGTGATCGCCCGATCAATGCTCAAACCGGCTGCTACTGACGTACTGATGAGATCGACCGCATCGGGCAGGGTGAGTGTAATCTCTTTCTGCCGTTTCTTCCCTTCCTGGTCGAGCAGATAAATCGGGAGGTAGATCCCGCCGGCGCCCAGCACTACGGCCAGGATCAACGCCAGGGCATTGCTATCGCGATAGAGGCCAACCAGAAAGCCGAGCAGCGCCATCACCAGGAGATAGAGGATCTGCTCACCCCGAAACTCGGCTGCGGTCATCTTGCCCAGCTTGCCGGCCCAGGCCAGTCGTTGTTCAAAGTTGAGCGGTTGGGGAATCCAGGTCGCATCCCCGGCTAGTTCTGTGGTCCAGCGTTTGGCGCGATCAACCAACTTGGGCCGCGCCGCACTCTTTGGGCTTTTGCCCGCCGGCTCATCCTTCGGCCCACGTGCGGCCTGCAACGGATCAAACGCTTGCACCTGTTTCCGCAACGCATAGCCATAGAAGACCATAAAAATGCCAACGCCCAGCCCCAAAGCTAATATGGTTGCGATCATGAATCAACTGTCCTTCGTAGATTGGCCGTAGCTCTTAAGCCCGCTCCTCGCCAGTCACGGACTGGCGAGGAGCTTAGGTGGTATGATTAGACCTTGACATCGCCAATGCGACGAATGATCAAGAATGCGATGAATTGTGGAATTAAATAGACCAGAATGAAAAAGATCAATCCCGGCGGTGTGCTAATAAAGTCGGTGACCATGCCTGGCGAGATGCGATTGAGCGCCACCAGCACGGTAATGGGTAACACAATAACAATCAGACTGGTCTGGCGCGCTTCTGCTGTAATCGCGTCAATCTCATGGCGCACGCGCCGCCGCGCCCGCAGGGCGTTGGCAATGGTCGAGAGGGTGGCAATCAGGTCGCCGCCGGCGCGGCGTTGCACCAGCAGTGACACGATCAAGATGCGCATCTCTTCGCCCGGATGGCGCTGCATGAAATTGCGTAATGCCTGATCAATCGGTTCGCCCAAGTCTATCTGTTGGCGCAACTGGCGAAATTCACGGTTGGCCGGCCGCGGCAATTTTTCTTCCACCTCGATCAAGGCAAAGTAAAGCGATTGGCCGGCGCGCAAACTATTGCTGATCAATTGACCGATGTCCGGCGTCTGTGCTTGTAAAGCCCGCTCGTAGGCATCTCTGCGATTGGTAAGAAAGAACCAGACCGTAAAGGTGGTGGCAATGATACTCAACGCCAGATTTGGGCCAAAGGGCAACCCCAGCAGCAGCACCAACGCCAGCATAAAAACCACCAGCAAACCGAAGGCCATTGCAAGCAGTAGCAACACGCTCCACTCTAGATCGGCATCCTTGATACTCACCTTGAGCAATTCGCCCAACCGCGTTTTCGCCAACTGTTCTTCGCTTTCGCGCAGCAGACGATGCCAGCGATTCTCGCGGACAAAGAGTTCGCCTTCACTACGCAAGCGTTCTCCCACCTTTTGCTGCATTTGGTAGGATTGGAGAAAGTATAGCAAGCCATAAACCAGAATATAGGTGGCGACCCCCGCCAGGATCACAGAAAGAAATTGACAAACTCCAAGATTCGCTGCACACATGATAGCACTCGCTTATCAACAAGAATCGTATCTATTCAGGTTAGGTGCAGAAACCAGGTTTTTCTTTGGCAAGTGACCGTACTCATCGGTGAAAAACCTGGTTTCTGGCTGAATCGTTACCAAGAATCTATGCTGCTCTTAAATGCTAATGGACTCCACCCGCACCCCACGTGCCGCCATTCGTCCAAGGCAAAGCGGCCTGGCCTGCACACAACGATGGTTATCTTCACCATCGCCAGGCTTTCCCAGGTGAACAGAGCCATGCATGTAAATAGGTTCCAGCCGCACGTGATCACGTTCCTCTTTGACAACCTCGATGACCTGCGTAATCCGCCGCAGACCATCGGGCAGGCGATTGGCCTGAATAATAATATCCAGCGCACCGACAATTTGCGCCTTCACCGTATGCGAGGGGAGCTGATTCCCGGCCCACGAAACCATGGTTTCGAGCCGGTAAAGCGCATCCTGCGGTGTATTGGCATGAATTGTCGTCATCGACCCTTCGTGGCCGGTGTTCATGGCCTGCAACATGTCGAGCGCTTCGGCCCCGCGCACTTCACCGACGATGATGCGGTCGGGGCGCATGCGCAAGGCGTTGACCACCAGGTCGCGGATGGTCACTTGCCCTTCGCCAAATTCATCGGCGGCGCGGGCCTCCAGACGCAGCCAGTGATCATGTTGAATCTGTAACTCGGCGACATCTTCAATGGTAATGATGCGTTCATCGTGGCGGCGGCGATCTTCCAGACTGTGCGCCTGGGCAATAAAGCTAGAGAGGGCATTGAGCAGCGTTGTCTTGCCGCTGCCCGTACCGCCGGAGATGAGAATGTTGAATTTGGCCTGTACGCAACTGCGCAGAAAGTCCATCATGCCTTGGGTCATACTGCGTCCCTCGACCAGATCGAGCGGCATCAACGGCTCTTTGGGAAAGCGGCGAATGGTGACAACCGGGCCATTTTGTGAAACCGGCGGAATCACCACATTGACGCGACTGCCGTCGGGCAGGCGGGCATCGACGGTGGGGTGGCGGGCGTCGAGCCGTTTGCCCAGCGGGGCGATGATGCTGTTGATGGCGCTCAAAAGGTGCGCCTCGCTCTGGAAAAAGAGATTGACCGGCATAATGCCCTGGTTGCGCCGTTCGACGCGCGTATCATCCAGCCCGTTGATCATAATTTCGGTGATGGTGTCATCACGCAACAGATCGCCAAAGCGCGATTGAAAATGGCTGGGAATAAAAATGTCTTTGGTGAGATTGCGAATGCCCTTGGTTTTGAGCATCTCCCACTTGCTGGGGGGGACGCCGGTGGCGTCAAAGCGGCCCCGTACATGTCCATTGGTTGGATCAGTTTCAAAGACATCAAAGCGGAAGAGATCTTTGACAATGATTTCGCCCCGGCGCATCTCCTGCACCTCGCTAATGGCCGAAACCTTGCGCCCATTGGGAAAACGCACCACCTGCACAATAATATCGATGGCGCTGACAATCTGTTCACGGATGGCGCTGAGGGGCAAGGCCGACGCCCCCTCCGCCCACATCACCATTGTCTCCAGACGACGTAGGGCATCTTCCGGTGTATTGGCATGGAGGGTGGTCATCGAGCCTTCGTGACCGGTGTTCATGGCCTGTAACATGTCGAGCGCTTCGGCCCCGCGCACCTCACCGACGATAATGCGGTCGGGGCGCATTCGCAACGCATTGCGCACCAGGTCGCGAATGGTCACTTGACCGGCGCCTTGCATGTTGGGCGGACGCGTTTCGGCGCGCACCACATGGGGATGTTGTTGGTGGAATTTCAACTCGGCGGAATCTTCGACGGTAATCACGCGCTCTTCTTTGCCGATCCAGCCGGCCAGGGCATTGAGCAGCGTGGTCTTGCCGGCGCCGGTGCCACCGGCCACCAGAATGCTGAGGCGCGCCCGTACACACGCTTCCAAAAATTGCACCATGGGTTCGGTCAATGTCTCTAGGCGGATCAGGTCTTCGGGTTGGAGCGGATTACGCTGGAATTTGCGGATGGTGAGAATCGAGCCGTCCAGGCTGAGCGGCGGAATCATGACATTGACGCGACTGCCATCCTCTAACCGGGCATCGACCATGGGGCTGGCTTCATCAATGCGCCGGCCCACCCGTGAAACAATGCGGTCGACGATGTTGCGCAGGTGGTCATCATCCTGGAATTTGACATCAAAATCCTGGAGCAAGCGTCCCCCGCGCTCCACATAAATGACATGCGGGCCGTTGACCATAATTTCCGTAATGGTCGGGTCGGCCACCAATGGGGCCAACGGGCCATAGCCTAACGCTTCGTTGAGAATATAATTGACAATTTGATTGTACTGACCGATTGGCAAGCGATCCGGGCTGGCGCGCACCAACTCGTTCAAACGGTTTTCAATGCGCGTTCGCCGCACCGATGGCTCCATCCGGATAAATTCTTCGAGATTGACGCTCTGTAAGAACTTTTCCTGCCAATATTTTGCCAGATCAGCCGTCTGCTGATCCATGAGCTTGCTTTGCGGCTGTCCATTTTGGGCAATCGCCGGCGCCAATGATGACCACTTCTGATTCTGATTGCTCATCCGCTACCTCAATCCCTATAGGGGCATCCGCTTGCCGGCGCCTCTGGGGCGACCGCAAGCGGACGCCCCTACAAGGCAATTACCGGTTTACGTAACCTTCTTGATAACCAACTATCTACCCAATTACCCAATCCCTAAAATAGATTGCATAAGAAAAAAGCCGAAACCAACAGCCAGGTAAGGGCCAAAGGGAATGGCGGTCTGCCAACTGAGACGTTTGCCGACAAGAAGCGGGATGACCACCACCAACGCGACGAGAAAGGCCAGGGTCAAGGCCAAGATGGCCGTTTGCGGCCCCACCAGCACCCCGCCCAATGCCGCCAATTTCACATCACCCATGCCCGCTTTCTTTGGCCCGGCAATCAGGCGCGGCACGAGCAAAATCCCGCCGGCCAACAACCCGCCCCATATTGCCGTCGGCCATTGCCCCGCCAGCAAAGTCACGACCAGCGAACCGGCCAGGCAAGGATAGGTGACGCGATTGGGAATTTTGCGCGTCTGCCAGTCGATATAGGCGCAGTAGATAAAAGCGCCCAACCCAATGAGATACCAAAGCGTAAGTACAACATCCGGCATGAACATCGCTATATCACCTTGTCATCCTGTCACTTTCTCACGTTGCCATTCCGCCATCCCGTCCGTTTCCGGATCGCTGCCCGCCGGCAGGCGGATGATAAAGGTTGTTCCTGCCCCCACTTTGCTCTGGACATCCACCTGGCCGCGGTGGGCGCGCACAATGTCTTGAATAATTGCCAGACCTAACCCTTGATGGCTGTCGCGCCCTTGACCCGTGGAGAAGCGTTCGGCAAAGACATGGGGCAAGAGTTTTTCATCAATGCCAATGCCGTTGTCTTGAACCACCAGGGTGACCAACTGCGCTTCTTGGGTTAGACGAATTTCCAGCGCACTTGCCTTACCATGGCTCAGGGCATTGTCGATCAAGTTCCCGAGAATCTGCATCAGGCGTGTACGTTCAATCGGCACATAATAGGGGCGCTCCGCTGTCGGGGTAAAGGTGAAACGAATGTTGCGTCCCTGCGTTTTGGCTTGATAATAGGCTAACATCTGCTCCATTACCACGGTCACATCAATACTGTACTCTGGCGGCGGCGGTAGATAATCGATGCGCCGGCTCATCAGGTACTTCAAATCTTCCAGCAGGCGGGTTACATGTTCAGCGCAGATATAGACCACATTCCAATCATTCTCTTCCAGCGTCTCCCCCTTTTGCCCCTGGTAGAGATCGGCGATCATGGCAATCGTTTTGAGCGGACTCAGAATGTCGTGCGAAATCCGGTCCAATAGGGTCATGCGCTGCTCTTCATAGCGCGCCAGACTGGCCTTCATCTCGCCAATCGAGTCGCCAAGCTGCCGAAACTCGCCATTCAGCTTGGTCGATAGCTCGGCGTCCCAGTGCGTTTGCGCAATACGATTGGTCAGGTTGAGCAAGGGTTGGAGATTGCGCCGGGTGTAGCTGCGCAAATAAACGCCGCTGGCCAGGATCAGCGCCAACGTCACCAACATGCCGGAGGAGAAGCGGGTGAGAAACTGCGCGTAGATATTAGCTTCACCCTGTAAATTGAGCCGGATCGCCTGCCAACCCAGCGTCTGCCCCTCGTGGGCTATGTTCGTATAGAAGGTGGGCTGTGTTTGCTCGGCGCTGGCCAGCAATCCGACCTCGCTAAAATGGCGGCTCTCCAGGCGATGCGCGCTCCGCTCTGCCATCTGCGCCGGCCATGCCTCGCGACTGACCGCCGCAACCAACTGCCCCGCCTGATCATAGACTGCCACTTCACTCGTGGGCAACTCGGTGAAAAGGTGGGTTGCATAGGTTGCCAAGGCCTGCTGGTCAACCGCGTGGTTGGCAAAGACCCTTGCCGCATCCAGTGTCGCCATTTCCAACAGTTGCAGCGCATGGCGTTCTTGAATGGTGAGCAGATCCGAACGCAGAAAATTATAAAAGATATTGTTGGTATAGAGTGCAGTGCCAACAAAGATCACGGTAAAGAGCAACGTGATGCGCACCGGTAAGAGATTGAGTTGTTGGCGTAAGTTCTGCAAGATTGCCATTTAATTACTCAAGAAATAACCTTCGCCATGTTTGGCTTGAATCACATCATCGAGTCCGGCTTCGCTTAGTTTTTCACGCAGCCGTTTGACGCACATGTCAACCGCGCGCGTATTGGTATAGCGATCAAAGCCCCACACCTCTTTCAGCAAGGTGGCGCGGCTCTGCACCAACCCTGGATGGCGCGCCAGCCATTGCAACACCTGATATTCATTGGCGCTTAAATTCACCACCTGCTCCTTGACTGCGACCTCGTTGCGTTCGGTGTGAATTGTGAGATCGCCAATGCGCAGGCTGGTGGTCGCCGGCGCCGTCGGACGGTCGCGGCGTAGCAGCGCATTCAGGCGGGCCACCAGCAAGCGCGTGTCCATCTCTTTCTTGCTCAGGAAGAGATCGTTCTTGGTCATAAAATCATCAGTGCCCGCCTCAAAGCCCGTTAGCTTGTCTTCCAGCGTATCTTTGCCGGTCAACATCATGATCGGGATGTGGATAAACTCTTCGGCGCGCAACACATAGTCGCCTGTCCAGCCGCCGGTGCGCAAGAGCCGACAGACCTCAACGCCGTTGCGATTGGCGTTCAGGTCTACATCGAGCAGAATCGCATCGGGCCGCTGGACCCGCAGCCAACGCAAGGCATCATCGGGATGCTGGTGATAGACCGTCTGAAAGCCGGCGCGCTCCAGTCCCATGCGCAAGGCACGGGCCAGCAACGCATCATCATCGACCAGTAAGAGCAGCGGACGCTGGTCAGGCGCCACTGCCGGGGAAGCTTTATTTGTCATATTAGCGATAGATCCAGACTCCTTTATTGGTAGTAGCTAAAATGCCTTTACATGTACTGCTGTCATTCAGTAAGTGGCGCACGGTAAAATCGGCCCCCCATCCTGCACCGGTGTTCACCGGCGTCCATGTTGGCTGGTTCAAGGTGCTGTGTTGGACGCCGCCTTGATTAAGGCCGGCGTATAGGAGAGTATCTTTGATGAGAAGGCTAAAGATACGCCCGGTTAAACCAAAATTGCTCCAATTTCCATTGCCATCGCCCTTGTAAACGCCGCTGGAAGTAGCTAAATAATACTGTTTGGCTGCGTCGTCATAAACAATGTCCCATACTTCGTTGGCCCCGCTCGGTAAATTGCCAATGGTTGCAAAGCCGTCAGTGTTGATATCGAGCGTCCAAACCCCTTGTTGAAAGGTGCCAATAAGCAGCTTGTTATTATTGTAGAGGAATGTCAACACTGGTTTAGTCGGTGAATCAGCAAGACGCTTCCATTGTTCGCCACGGTTGGTACTAAGATAGACGCCATCACTGGCGCCTGCATAGCTCTTGTCGGCGCGATTGGTAAAGGTCACGGCGTATACTTCCGGATTCAGGGCTGATGATGTGCCAGCCCAATCATTGCCCCCATTTTTTGAGTAAAACGCCTTGTCGCCAAATGTACCGGCCAATCCCCTTCCGTCATTACTAAAAACTAGATCCAAAATTTGCGCACGCACGAGTGGCGCCGACCCGAAATCGAGTAAGGTTTGTCCACAATTGTTGGCTGTAAAGTTTGCCCGGTAGATCCCACCGCCAGCCCCTTTTTCACGACGATCGCCAAGAAATAACATGTTGGTATGAATAGCAAGCGTGTCACCTTCAAAATTTTGCCCACTTACTGCTCGCCACTGGGGTGGCGGTGTGGGTGTTGGGGCGGGATTGTAGCTGACGATTGGTAAGTGTAACCGTTCCAATTGGTCGCGCACAGTGACTGTAATGGGGTGCATAGGCTTGTTGTCAAAGTTTGGATCATCACTTTTGGCTTTGGGTTGGATAATGACCTGTTGCGATGCTTCATTCTGGTTATCCTCAAGGGCGCGCACCGTCACTGTATGGGGTGAAGTGCCCGTCATGATCAATTGTGAGGTGAGCACTGTAATTTGATTGGCTGGGCTTATGTCAAAAGTGATAGTAACGGCCTTTTTCGGCGATGAACAAAGATAATGCAAAAAGGTGATAGTGGCGCCTTCCCGCACGTCGAAGGCAATTTTATCGCTGGGAATCGTAAAATTGTCGCTATCACAGGGATTGTTGATTGCCGTCTGGCCGGCCAGGTTGGCAAACGTTGACAGAAACAAGAGGAAAAAAACAATGACCCAAATCCATAAACGGCCTAGGCGTACAATGCGATGGAGTAGACTGGG
Organism: Caldilinea sp. CFX5; assembly: GCA_021405325.1. The sequence continues at coordinate 88,268 of QWII01000007.1, forward strand.
TTGGGTGTTCATAGTTTATCTCTTTCCTTTAGTTATTTGGTGATGATTCATCAACGGGTAGTGGTTGATCGGTAACTGATAATTGGCAAATGGGTTGCTGGTAGTGGCTGCCTTCATCAGAAATCCATTACCAACTATCCACCACCTTGATCAACGGGTGTACGTCCTGGTTCTGGTTGACCATTACCACCGTCTCCGCCACTCGATCCGCCGCCGGCAAGTTGCAATTGAAACTTCTGATCAACACTCAGTTGTCGAATCCGTTTGTTGGTATCTTTAGCATCAACTAGCAAAACCCCCCATTTATAATTGGCGCTACTACGTAACCCAAGGGTGTCGGCGGCCTTTTCCAAATCAACGGCCACCGTAGCTGACGACCCAGCACCCACCGGGCTGCGACCATGTTGCATGGCATTCTGCCCTTCCTCCCAAAAGACTAGCTCAAAGAGATATTGGTTGCCAAGCTCAAAGTTGGCTGTCCAGCGGAAGGTGGGGCGTCCACTCAACTCCGCCTCTAGCGGGCCATCCAGGGTAACTGTACAACCGGCGCACCCATTGCTCCCCGGCGCCGCAACTGGTGTCGTCGCCCGCTGCGTTGCCGTTGTTGGGGTGGGCGGCGCCGGCGTGATGGTGGGCGTTGGCGTCGCCAGGACAACCCGCGTCGCCGTCGGTTTGACCGTTGGCGTTGTGGTGACGCCGCTGCCGGTGCGGGTCACGTGGCCGCGCGCTGCGAGGGTGGCGCTTACCGTGCTACTACTCGTCAGTGCGGCGGTGGCAACAGTTGTTGCTGTGACTGCCCTTGTTGCGGCTACCGTTACGGCTACCGTTGCGGTTGCCGTGCGGGTGGGGACAACCGTGGTCGCCGCGCTGGGCTGACTGGTCGCTGTCATCGTCGCCGCAACGGCCGTGCCGGTGATGGCAGCACTATCGGTCAATGGCGTTGTCGGCACTAACGTCGGCGGAGCGGTGATGGGCGTGGCCGTTGCCGGTTGCGCCGCTTGTTGGACGGGCGTCGGCGTTTGCGTTGCAAGCGATGACGCGCGAAAGGGATTCCCAGCCAGCGCGAACCAACTCGCCAGGATGAGCAAGATGGTCAATAACCCAAGGATGACGGGGCGCATCTGCCCTCTGGTCAGCAACGGGGGCAAAAGCGCATCCAACGCCCCGCCCGGCATAACCAGCAGAACGGCGGTGATATTATCGCCTTCCTGGCGCGCCAACGCTTGCTTGAGCAATTGATTGACCGCCCGTTGGGGCGCGCCTTTATGCGTGCTGACAATCTGCGCAATTTCACTATCCCTGATCTTGTCCGTCACCCCGTCGGAGCAGAGCAGGATGGCGTCGCCCGCTTCCAGCGGTAAGGTGGGGAGCGCCTGGCGTGGCCCGCGCGTCAGATTAACGCCAGGGAAATAGATACTCGCATCAACCTGTAAGCCAAAGGGGACGCCCAAATGTTTTGCCAGCGTGTGCCGGTTGGGATGTTTCTGCGCATCTTCTTCGCTCAAGCGCCCGGCATCCAACGCCTCTTGCACCCAGGTGTGATCCAGCGTCAACTGGTGGGCGACCTTGTTGCGAATCAAATAGGCGCGACTATCACCCAGGTGGGCCAGGTAAAGCTGCCATTGATCCACCACGGCGACCACAATGGTGGTGCTCATCCCCCGTTGATCAGGGTTTTGCGCCGTTGCCTGGAGGATGCTCTGGTTGGCGGCCTGCAGGGCTTCATGCAGTTGCTGCGGAATGGGCGCCCCGCTTTTTTGTTGGCGCAGCACCCGGGTAATTGTGCGCACAGCAATCGCACTGGCATAATCGCCGGCGGCCTGACCGGTCACCCCGTCGGCCACACCGATCGCATAGAGCGCTTGACCGGGTTGGGCTTCCCACGTTTCGGTTTGATCCAGGCCAATGCGGAGCGCCAGATAGGCATCCTGGTTGGCTTTTTTAGCGGCGCCTTCATCGGTGATCTGGCCGATGGCCGGCGCTTTGGTGAGCAATGCAGATCGCATCATCGTGTGATCCTAATTCCCGGTGTACGTAAAGCTACGCGTGGCGCTGACAAGTTCAGCCTTACCCGTTCTCTTGTTATAAATGCGCACACCCCACTGATAGACTTGCCCATTGACCAGCCGCCCCGGATTGTTCTGACTATATTTATCCAGCGCGACAGCCACCGCGGTTTCCTTGCCGGCTTCATGGAGACCAAAGGCATTCAGGTTCGGATCAGCCCCGGGCTTCCAGATCGCCGCCTCAAAGTGTTCCTCGGCGCGTAGGGTAAAGTCTGCCGACCAGACAAAAGTGACAGAACCGCTCAGCATCGCCCCATCGGCTGGGGTTGACAAGGTGACGCGCCGATTGGGGGGGGCAGGCGCAACCGGTGGCGCGGCCGTGCGTTGTGCGGTTGGCGATGGGATGGGCGTGGGGGTGGCCGTTGGCTGCGCGATCCGGGTTGCGGTTGCTATACGCGTCGGCGCCTCCAACGGCGTGGCCGTGGCAATGGCCGTTGGTTCCACCGTCGGTACTGGTGTGGGCGTCGGGGTAGCGCTGGGCGGCGACGTTGGTTCCGCGGTTGGGGTGGCCGCTGCGGTTGGCGTCGGGGCGGGTGTGTCGGTTGGCATGGGCGTTGCTGTCATGGTATCCACCGGCGCCAACACAGGGGCGGTTGCTGTGCCGGCAACCAGCGCCGGCGCCCCGGCGGTTCCCGTGGCAGTGACCTGTGTTGACAGATTCCCGCCCCCCGGCGGCACGCCACGCGGCCAGAAGAGGATGACTAGGGCCAAGAGCGCGGCAACCCCCACCAGCGCCACGGTCGGCATTCGTCCCGCTGCGGCTTTGGCGCCGCTTTGGGGCGCCAATTGCATCAGGTCTTCCAATTCACGCACCACCGCCAGCGCACTGGGGCGTTTATGGGGCGCCGGATCAATCATCTTCGTCACTAGATCATTCAACCGTTTGGCGATTGCTTCGCGCCGGTTGACGGGCGTTGCTGTATCCTGTTTCAGCAGCGTCGGCGTGATGGCGGCAAAGCTGGGGTTGCCATTGTTCTGGCTATCGCGCGGATGTTTGCCGGTCAGCATATAATGCAGAACCAGCCCCAGCGGGTAGATATCCATTTCAGGTTGAATCTGTTCGCGCAAGCGATTTTCTTTGGCGCGGTTACATTCCGGCGCCAGCCAGGCGCCGGCGCCGCCGACAAAGTGATTTTCGCCCGCGGGCTGGGCGATGCCAAAGTCAATTAAGACTGCCTGCACTTGATGGCTACTCCGCCGCGGATCGACCTTCTGCCGAAACATAATGTTATCAGGTTTGATGTCCAGATGGACACAGCCCTGCTGATGAATATAGGCCAGCGCTTTGGCCATCTGGTGGGCAATGCGAATGGCAAGCTGGGCGCCCAGCGGCTGACGCTCACCCATCAACTCTTTCAGTGAGCCGCCGGCCAGGTAGGCCAGCACAATAAACCAGGGTTCGCCGGGATCAGCCGTTTTGGCGCGGTAGACGGGACCCCGACCATAGACAATCGGCACCAATTCCACCAAATGGGGATGGGGTTGGTCGCCCTGCAACTTGTGCAACCACTTTTCTTCGTTGGTAATGGCGCCTTGGTTGGTGTGAAATTGCTCTGTGCCATCGGTGCGGTCGCGCAGCGCGATTTTTAACACGACCTGCTGCTGGAGACCGGTCGTATTGCCGCCCACTTTGCCCGCGATCTTGCGTACAGCCAGCCAGGTCTGGGACATGTGGGTGTCTTCAATTTTGCTCAACAACTTAAACGGATACGCACGTACATCCGGCTGTGATTGGGCCATTGGCTCAACCTTCCTTTGCGGTTGGGGAAACTCCGGTAGAGCGGCGCCGGTAACGATGGCCGTCAAACGCCGTGTCGCAACCGGCGGACGGCAGAGTGCTAATGCCGCTTTACAGCGGACTGATTACTTATCTTCATCCGATTGGTCATCGTAGGCCATATATTCAGTCGTATCAGGTTCCTTGGCGACTTTGCTGCTCATTGGCGTCTCACGCGGTGTGGAGACGGTGCGCTGTTTGTCCATGGTAAAGGGATCGCCCACTGTGGTTTCGGTGCGATCATCTTCGGCCGGTTGAAATTCATAGGCAATCGAATATAAATTAATGACATCGCCCGGCTGTAATAATTTGTCGTCGCTGGCGCTCAATTTGCGTCGATTGACATAGGTGCCGCCGGTGCTGCCATTGTCTTGAATAAAAAAGCCTTTGTCTTTGTGGGTGACGATGGCGTGAACGCGTGAAATCTGTTTATCATCAATCACCACATCATTGAGATCCGGGCGCCGACCAATGCGGATCACCTGGCCGACATGGAGGGTGATCCGCTCCGGTAAATGGGGCGCCGGGTTGACAGCGACCAGATAAGCCGCCGGCTCCGGCTTGAAGGGCATGGCGGCCGGGATCTCGGTCAACTCATCGGCCGGGCTAAAGTTTTTGGCCGACTTTTCCGACCAATCATCCACCGGACGCAACGTATAGATGTCGGAATGGTCATCCGGTTCTTCCCTGGCCCGTTTCCAGCGCCGATAGAGAAAGATAAAGAGAAGCAACGCCAAGGCCAGGAGGAGAAGGGGCAGCGGGCCTAAGGAGGGGCGCTCTGCCGCCACAACTGGGGCCGCTGCCGGCTCGGCGGTTGGCTGGAAGGCCGTCGCCGTGGGCGGCATGGGGGTGGCCGTTGGTAGGTCGGTGGGCGTCGGCGCCGGCGTATTGGTTGGCTCCGGCGTGGGGGGGAGGTTGATCTGAATGGGAATGGGCAGCGGTTCGGAACGCGCTTCAATGCCGTACTTATCAATGGCAATGATTCGTAGCGTGTAATTGCCGGCCGGCAGTTCGCCAATCGGGAAATCAAATTGGTCAAAGGGGGCAACGGTCTGCGTTCTGGTGTCATCATTAATGATAAACTCTACGCGTTGGAAATCACGCGGCTGGTTGTCCGGCCAGGTAAATTCCAGGCGAATGGGCAGGGTGACCGGTTCAATGGCGGACAAAGGCGTATCGAATGCTGGGGCAGTGCGCACCAGGATGTTGCCGGCTGCCGGCTCAATCACCCGAATCTGCACCGGCTTGTAGGGCACGACCGGAAATGGGTGCTTTGTCACAATGGCCGGTCGATTGGGAATGGCGGCTTCGATCGCCAACTCGCGCGGTTGAATATTCCCCAGTTGATAGGTCAACACCAACTGGCGGCGTTGGCGGCGCAGCGCTTCCCAAATCTGATCCAGATCGGTCACGGGATCTCTCAGCACAAAGTAGGCGCCATTGGTCAGTTTGGCAATCCGTTCCAGGTTGCTGCGCCGGCTGGGCGCTTCCGGGCCGACCATCACGGTGTAGATACGCACATTCATGGCGCGCGCACGATCAATGGCGTCATTGATGTCCAGGTCACTGGTGGCGTCGTAGCCGTTGGAAAAGACGACAATCGACTTGACCGTGTTTTCCGGCACACGTGAATCGTTAAAGCGATCTAACACAAAGGTGAGCAGCTCAAAGAGCGAGGTGTTGCGCGGAATATCACCGGCCGGCGAATAGAGCAGCACATCGTTGCGTAAGGCGCCGTGATCCTGTGTCCAGTCGGTAATGGTGCGGAATTTATCAACATTATCACTGGTGGTGAAAGCTGCCGCCCAGTCGGTTTCGGGGACAAGGACGCCGCGGCTGTCGATCAAGGTTTCAATAGCAGTGCGAAACTCTTCAATGCGCGGGCGACCGCTGTTGCCGGGGCCAAGAATGTCGTCACTGGGATCGCTGGAGGCATCGAGCGCAAAGGCGGTCTGTACGCCAATCTCCTGGAGACCCAAGTTTTGGGTAGGGTGTTCCTCGGTGTCTTCACGGAGCGTCACCGACAGTGCGGCCAAATCGACACCCAGATTTTCCCCATAAATGGTCACTTTGATTTCCGGGAAGGCCGTGGCATCAACGCCCGTGATGGTGACAAAGGGCTGCGCCTCGTCGGCCGGGGTCGTCTGCGCGTAGACCCGCGGTGTGCTTGACAGGAGGGGTGTCAACAGCCAGGCGGCGATCCAAATGATGATTGCACGACGGCACACTGTTCGTTTCACGGCTCTTCTCCCAAGGTAAAAGCTGGCTATGCTGAACCAAAATGGAATTCGAATTCGACACGCCCAAAGGTGATGGTGGCCTGATCGTCAACCACATACTTCTGGTTGGCGTTCAAGTTGGTCTGGTTAAGATAGGTGCGATTCCTGGCCTTATCGCTATGCATCAATTTCCATTGCCCTTCCTCAAAGAAGAAGACGGCCTGTTCTTCACGCGAGACCGAGCGGGCCAACTCCTCCGGTTCATCGGCCAGATTGATAAATCCCGGTTGGGTGGTGGACGACATGCCCCGCCCGACCCGCATCTGCTTCAGGTCGAGTTGATAGTTTTTCTGGGTGTGCTTGGATTGCAGATAGGCCGGCTTAAAGCGTTTCTGCTCGTTCAAGCGATTCTCCAACTCACGTAGCTTAAAGAGTTGTTCGGTCTTCTGTTTTTGGCGGATATCTTGATTGCTGTTGAGCAGGCGTTTGCCATCTTCCAGATAGGCGGCCGCTTCGGTTAACTGATTTTTGGTAAGGCAGGCGGTGGCTTTTTCAATGAGGTCATTGATCCGATTCAGATCGCTCTCTTCTAACATCTTTTTGGCTTTTTGGAGCGAGCCTTGCATCTGCTTGAGCACGCCAGGATGATCGGCGGCGCGGCGACCAAGGCGGATAATCTCCTCCCAATCGCCTTGTTTATCCGCTTGCACGACCAGATGTAACAGGTGGTCAACGGCGTTTTGCTTTTTGCCCAGCACAGTTTCGATCTTGCTGATCAACTCGGTGGCGCTGGCAAAGCGTTGAGCAGGCTGCTTCTCCAAGCAACGCATTATCAACTCCACACAATGTTTGGAGAGATCCTGGCGTACATAGGCCAGCGACGGTGGTTTGTCCTTCTCATGCTGGCTGATGATGCGCAACGCCAACTGGCCGCGATTGTTCGCTTCCAGCGGTGGTTTGCCGGTCAGTAACCAGTAGATAATGGCGCCGACGCTGTAAATATCGGTGCGAATATCACGGATTTCACCTTCGGCTTTGGCATCTGCGCTTAACATCTCCGGCGCTTGAAAGTGAAAATCTTGATTGCTCGCCGACGAGAGGGCCAGATCCCAAATTTTGACGATCTCGCCCCCACGCGCCAGCGGATCTGGATAGATATACATGCTGGTGGGGTGGAGACAACCATGCGCCACGTTGACCCGTTCCATATCTTTCAGGGCAATGGCTAATTGACGGAAGAAACTCAGCGCCGTATATTCGTCGAGCGGTTCGCCTGATTGGCGATTTTTTACCCACTGGGGCAGCAGATTGCCTTGCACATCTTCCAAGACCAGAAAAAGCAGGCCCTCCTGTTGTCCAATATCATGCGCTTTGACAATGTGCGCCGAATCGACCGTGCTGAGAATACGCCCCGCCCGCTGCAAAACCCGTTGGTTGCCGCTACCCGCGAGGAAATTTTCGTCCGTGGTGATCAGGGTGAAGCGCTGACCGGTTTCTCTGGCGCGCACATAGTAGAATTTATATTGCAACCCTTCATGGGCGCTCTCTTGCCCGAGCTCATCGTAGGTCTGCTTACCGCAAAAGATTTTCATGGTACTACTCCTCTATCGCTACCGTTTCCAAAGCCCACTTAACAGTCCCCCCTTCTCACTCCTTTTCGCGCGGGGACTCCGGGGCATGGCGTCTAGATCAAGCGCTTTGATCAATTTGCGCAATTCGAGCAGAAAATCGGCCTTGGCTTCCAAACTGCCAATGGGATGACCGCCGCTAATGTGTTCGTGGAGAAACTGGGTTTCATAGGGGAAGCGGGCAATGACCATGTCGGGGAAGAAGGCTTCCACATCCTCGCTTTTCACCAACGTGGTTCCCCAGGCGTTGCGCTCTTTCTTGCCCCAGATTTTGTTGATGACAACTTTGATACGGTCATACGGAATGGCAAAGGTCGGGTCGCTCAACAGTTGAATCAACTGCCGCGCCGCACGCACCGAGAGCAACTCCGGCTCACAAACCAAGAGGATGAGGTCACTCATCTGGAAAGTTGTGATCGACTCATTCGTGATCTGCGCCGATAGATCGACCACCACATAATCAAACATACGACGGAGGGTGGAGAGAATTTCGGCGCTGATCTCCATGCTGATGGCCGGCAACTCCGTTGGCGTAGCAGGGGCGAGGAGCAGGTAGAGATTGGCATTTTGTCCCACCGGCTTTAGCTGGACAAACGCCAACATTTCCTGTTGGCTGCGGATATTGGCAATCTCGGCTACCGACAGCTTTGCCAACTGCGCCACCGAATTGGCCTGATTTTGCACGCCAAAGATCGGCGCCTGAGCGCCAAATTGAACCGCAAAGTCCACCAGAATGATCTTCTTGTCCAAATTCCGGCGCGCCAGTTCGGCGGCAAAGGCGGCGGCAATGACACTCTTCCCGGTCCCGCCCTTGCCGCTGCCGACGGCAAAGAGCTTGCGTTCCTGCTGTTGCACCAGCCCACGAAAGGCGCCCTTGTGATTACGGATAAACTCGTAGGCTTGCATAATGGCGCGCTCAATATCGCCAAAGGCGCTCACCATGCCTTCACCCAGTCGCCCTACATTGACCACGGCGCGTACCCCGGCCGCCAATGCCTTTTCGTAATACTGGTTCATCTCCTCTGCTTTGGCGTCGGTCAACAGCACGGTCGCCAAGCCAGGATAGTCGCGATTGATGTCCAGGGAAAGTTGCAACAAGCGGCGATTCCAGTCGCTCCCTTCTTCCGCCACATCGACCAGCAGGAGGACATGGGGAAAGAGTTCCGTCACCAAAGCGCGACACCGCTCCGGCAGCGCGGTATAGCCGACCAGCATAATGGGGAATGCATCTTTGTCGTTAAAATATTCGCGAATGCGGGTTTCCAGTTGGGAATTTTCCGGGTGTAACAAAAGGGTGCGAATTGGTTGAGGGCGGTCCTGCATAAGGTACTTTTGCCTTTTGTGTACGAAATGGAAGAAGTTGGTTCGTTAGTTGGTTGAGATCAAGGATGAACTAACCACCTAACCAAGAATGCTGGTAACTACTACGCTCTGAGCCAGTCCATGACTGGCTCAGAGCGTAGTAGTTACGCATGCTGTTTATGTTGCCTGCCACCGTTGCACACGTTGTCCAATCTGCTCCAGGTGGGTTTTGTTGGGCGTGATTGTAACCAGACTGAAGGTGTCCGGCAAGGAGCGGCTGGCGTAGCGTAATTCTTTGGTGGCAAGCTGTTTTTGATCAAACTTCTTTTCTTGCAAATAGCGCACCATCATGCGCGCATGTTTTGACCCATGGTGCGACTCGATCCAGACGCGCACCCCATCCCCCAGCGAACGGGCGATGGCTTTGGTGATGCTCTTGCGGTTGCTGATGCGCCAATGTAAGGCGTGCGATTGATAAATGGCCGGTTGCTGGCTGATCTTCGACCATAATTCCAGCCAGAAAGCTAAGTTAGGCTCAAAAAGCCGTGTGCGATTGCTAAAAAGAAACGAATGCAATGACTCGTTGACACTATCGACATAGAGTTTGATCTGTTGGACGGATGGCTGGCTGGTGTTGATGAAGTGCAGCGCGCCTTGTAAGAGGTACGCCAGCGCATGACCATAACAGTTGAAGGTGCAAGTGTATAAGCGTGTATTTTCCGGTATAACCCCCTGTACCAGGTTGGCATAGGGGGTTGCATCAAAATTGCTGCCGGGGATCAGTAAGACAATCTCTTCTTGATCAGCAAACTTATCCAGCCGCCGTACAATCTCCCCTAGGGAAACGGGATAAAACCGTGCCGGTTGATTATATTTTGAGTATAGTGAGTATAGATCGTCAATTCGGTGTTTGTCAATATAGAAAAATTCGGAACCGATTTTCACTTTCTGCGGAATAATCCACAAATCGCGCCGCAAGTCACCGGGCAAGTCTATACAGATTGAAGCGGGTACAACAATCCTCATCGGTAAGCTTTCCGCATTTACATAAGTTGGCTATACTACAATTATAACAGACGCCTAGGCAATCTGCAAAATATTAATTTAAGATAAATTTATTGCCTAACAGCATTCGGTGGATTTTCTTAAGCCTCCAGCTCCCTTATGATTAGGAGTTACGCAGTGCCTGGGAACGCCGGCATCCTGCCGGCTGGCCGCCAGAGATGGCGCGGGCACCCGCTGGGTGCCCAACTGCGTAACTCCTAATGATTTCCGATGATTTGAACCGCATCAGCTGATTTTGGCTCCCTTTGCCGGTTCCGGCACGGTTCCCCTGGTTTGTGAAAAGATGGGCATTACCCCCTTTTTTGCCGTGCTTGAATAACAAGACCTCCCAGCAGGAGCCAATCCTCATGCTAAGGTGCAGGGCGGTGGCCTTCCAGGCGGTTTTGCTGAACCCGTCCGTCTGTTACCCGTTCGGCTTCAAATCATACACTGACTTTTCCCGCTCTTTTTGCTGCAAGGTCAACTCCGGCGGGGTTTGGCTTTGCGCATTGGCCTGCAACTGGAACTCCTTCGGCGCAGTGACATCGCCGTTCTGACCGGCTGCTGCTACCGGCTGGGCGACTCGCGGTGGCGCCGCCGCTGCCACCTCAGTCGGCAATTCAATTTTACCATTCCCGACAACAGCGCCATCATGCGCATGAACCGGCGGCGCATCGACCGCCGCCGGGGTTGCGACCACCGTCGCAACCGCCGGCTGGTTTGCCAACCGCGCGGCGCGACGGGCCGCATCCTTCGCTTCCCGCCGGGCGCGACGGCGGGCGCTCATGCGATCGAGGAAGCCGACCACCATCGCATAGACCACCGGCACCACCACCAGCGTCAGCAGGGTGCTGGTGATCATACCGCCGGTAATCGCAATCGCCATCGTCTGGCGGAACTCGCCGCCGGCGCTGAAGCCGAGCGCCACCGGGATCATCGCCAGAATCAACGAAAGCGAGGTCATGAGAATCGGGCGCAGACGGATCGGGCCGGCGCGGCGCATGGCTTCGGTGGCGTCAACCCCCTTGTCCCGCTCGCGGTTGGCAAAATCGACCAGTAAGATCGAGTTTTTTGTCACCAGACCCATCAACATGATAAAGCCGATAAAAGCCGTCAAGTCGAGCGGGAAGCCGGTGATGAGCAGCGCCAACAAGGCGCCGATAATCGCCAGCGGCAACGCCAACATGATCAAGATCGGCTGGACAAAGCTGTTGAACTGACTCGCCAACACCATGTAGATGAAGACCACGCCCAACAACATCGCCAACCCCAGATCTTGGAACCCTTCCTCCTGCTGTTCCGCTTGCCCACCCAACTTCACCGTGATGCCGGTCGGCGGCGTGATCGACGCCACCAGGTTGCCGACATCGGTGGTCGCGCCCGGCACCTTGCGCCCGGCCACGTTCATGCTGATATTGATCACCGGCTGGCGATCAATGCGGGTAATCTGGTTGGGGCCGGTCGCCTCTTCCACCGTCGCCACCTGCCGTAGCGGGATCGAGCGGCCGGCCGGCGTCAGGAAGTTCAGATTGAGAATATCGTCCACACTGGTGCGACTGGTCTCGCTCAGTTGGAGGCGAATCTCCGCCTCGGCGCCCTCGCCGCGGAAGGTGGTCACCGTGTCGCCATTGACCAGCGTGCGAATGGTCGAGCCGATCTGCGCCGTGCTGAGGCCCAACTCCGCCGCCTTCTGGCGATCAACGACAAAGCGCGTCTCCGGGCGACCGGGTTTGTAGGTCATATCCAGATCAACCAGACCGGGAATCGTCTTGAGTTGCTGCATCACCAGTTGGGCTTCTTGCGCTAGAGCGGCATACTCGACATTTTCCAACCCGCGGATTTCTACGGCAATATCGGTGGTGGCGCCGCCAGGGTTGTTGCCCTGGGTAAAGGTCAAACCGGGCGCATTGGCCAGCGGCTGGCGCAGTTGATCGATCACTTCGCGGGTGCGATAATCGGTGTTGATCTTGAGGAAAAAGGTGAGCCGTTCGGGCGCACCCGTGGCGCCGACAGTAGTGAAGATATGCTCTACCCCCGGATGTTGGCGCAACACTTCTTCAATCTTGAGCGCTTCCCGTTGGCTGACCTCAATGGGCGTGCCGGCGGGCAGACGGACAAGCATATTCACTTCATGTTGATCAACGCTCGGCACAAAGGCGAAGTCGAGAAAACGCGCGCTGTAGAGACTGCCGATCATGATCGCCGTGGTGAAGATAATTGTCAACCATTTGTGACGCAAAGCCCAGCGCAAAAAGCCGCCATAGAAGCGGTTGAGCCAGCTATTTTCCTCGGCGTGGTCATGGTCATCCTGCTCGGTGATTTTACGCTCCTCTTCATCTTTGGCGTTGAAGAAATAGGCGCTTAACATCGGCGCCATCGTCAACGACTCGATAAAGGAGATCGCCATGGCAATACAGACCGTAAAGCCGAAGGCGACAAAGAAGCGGCCAATCAGCCCCTGGGCATAAGCCACCGGTAGGAAGACCGCCATCACCGTCGCCGTCGTCGCCAGCACGGGCAGGAAGACTTCGGCGGTCCCCAAACTAGCCGCTTCCCGTGGTTTGTACCCCTTTTGCAGCCAGCGCAAAATATTCTCGCGCACCACAATCGCATCGTCGATCACCAGACCGACCACCAGCGCCAGCGCCAGCAGCGAAATGTTGTTCAAACCAATATCGCTCAGGTGCATGAAGTAGAGGGTGGCGATCATAATCACCGGCAGACCGGCAATCGTCACAATCGTGCTGCGGAAATCCCAGAAGAAGATAAAGACGACCAACGCCGCCAGCAACGACCCCCACAAGAGATCCTCAATGGCGCCGTCAATCGAGCGGCGCACCTGTTCCGCCTGGTCGCTGGCGATAACCACAGCTAGATCGGGGCCGACGTCTTTCATTTCCGCCAACTTCTCATTGATTTTCGCCAACTCCTCTTTGACATTATCGACGACGGCGACGGTATTGCTGCCGCTCTGTTTGCGGATGCTGACGACAATCGACTCCTGACCGTTCAAACGGGTGAGCCGTTCGCGTGTCTTATAGCCATCGACCACCTCTGCCACATCACGCAGATAGATCGGGGCGCCCCGGTCGGCGATGATCACATTGCGAATATCATCCAGCGTCTGAAAGTTGCCGGGGGTGCGCAGCGTCACTTCCTGTTCTCCCTCGACCAACGCGCCGCCGGGGATATTGATATTTTCGGTTTGCAGCGCGCCGCTGATCTGCTGCGGGGCGATGCGCCGCGCCTGCATCGCTGCAATGTTCAGGTTGATCTGAATCTCGCGCTCCAGACCGCCCTCCACATCGACCGCCGCTACATCGGGAACACGCTGGAGCGGCGCCTGGAAGGTGTCCTCCACCAGTTGGCGCAACTCAACCTGGCTCAGTTGCCCGCTCTTGTCAGCGACGCCAAAGAGCATAATCGGCTGGTCCGACGGGTTGAAGCGGCGGATTACCGGCTCTTGAATGCCGGCGGGTAGTTGGTTGCGCAAGAGGTTGACCTTTTCGCGCACCTCCTGACTCACCTTGTCCGCCGACTGGTTGAGGTTGAACTGCATAATGATGGTGCTGACATTCTCCGCCGAGGTGGCGTTGACCGCATCCACGCCGCCGATGGTGCTTAACTCGGTTTCCAGCTTCTTCGTGACCTGATCTTCCACCTCCTCCGGGCCGGCGCCGGGGTAGACGGTAATCACCACCACGATGGGAAATTCGACATTCGGAAAGACATCGACCGGCATCCGAAAATAGGAGAAGATCCCCATGATCACGCCGGCAGCCAGCACCATGGTCATAAAGACGGGCTGACGAATTGAAATGTCCCAGATTTTCATTCGTTTGACTCCTAGTGCAGAGACTAAGAGATTAGGAGACTGAGAGACTAAGAGATTGAGAGATTACCTTACCAATGGAAATCCCTCAATTTCTCAATCTCTTAATCTCTTAATCTCCCCTAAATGACATGGATTACTGGTTGAATAATTCAACCGCGGCGGACATGCCCGGCGCCAATTCGTTCACGATGGTATTGGGGCGGATCGTCACCTGGACGGTGCGGGTGGCCGGATCGAGTTCCGGCGCAATGTAGGCGACCGTGCCTTCAAAAGCGCGACCCGGGTAGGCGTCCACATAGATCAGCGCCGGTTGACCAACGGCCAGTTGGCTGATGCGCGTCTCTTCGACAGCTACCGTCACCTTGACTTCATGGGAGAGGATCGTCACCAGGGGCGCGCCCGGCGCCGCCATGGCACCAACCGTGCTGTTGACCCGCGAAATGATGCCGTCAATCGGCGCTTTCACCGTCGCCTTGCTCACCTGTAACTGGGCCAAGTAAACGCCCATCTCGGCCTGTTTCACCTGGGCCTCAACCGCCTTGATCTGCTCCGGTTTGGCTCCCTCTTTTAAGCGTTGTAGCTGGGCGCGCGCCCCGGCCAGTTGGGCATAGGCGCCGGCAATGACATCTTGGGTTGCGCCCTTCATTGCTTTGTCATAATTCGCTTGGGCTGCTTCCACCCCAATGGTTGCCTGTTGCAATTGCAAGCTTTGGGGCAACATGCCGATGGCCGGATTGCCTTTAACCTGGTTGTAGGCCGCTTGCGCCACTGTCACCGCCGCCTGAGCTTGCTTCAACTGGGCCAGCACCAGCCGTTGTTCTTCGGCGGTCAACCCACCGCTGGCGCGATTATAGGCCGCCCCAGCCGCGTTGACCGCCGCCTGCGCCGCCGCCAGATCATCCTCATCCGGCGGTAGCTTGACGAGCGCCAGTTGCGCGGTGGCCGCTTCCAGCCCGACCATCGCCTGTGCCTTTTGTGCTTCTAACAGGGTCGTGTCAAGTTGGGCTATTAGCGCACCCTTGGTGATCATGTCGCCCACTTGCAGTGGCAGATCCAGCACCATGCCGGGCGTCTCGGCCACCACCACAACCTGATGGTCAGCAGCGATTTCGCCGCTGTAGCGCAAGGCGCCGGTGGTCGGTTGGGCGACCGTTTCTGCCACCGGTTGGCCGGCGTCACTGGCCGCGGGCGCGGCGGCGACTGCCGTGTTGCCGGCGCTGGTGGCGTTGGTTGCCGTAAGTGTATTTGTGGTTGTGTTTGTTATCGACGCACCCGCCGCCGCGCTATTGCTATCGTTGGCCGCCGCGCTAATGGCTTCATTGCCCGGTTGATATGGCGTAGCGGCAAAGGGGACAGCGGTTGGCTGGGCCGCGCCGGTCAGGTTACAGGAACTGATCCCCAGGCTCATGACAACTAATAAACAGATTACCCAAAGCTGTTTTTGTGCTGGACGAAAAAAAGTTCGACTCTTCATAAGTAATGCTTTCTGCCAAAGTAAGGTAAAAAAGTAATTATTTCGCTCCTCGCCGGTCACGGACCGACGAGGAGCGGACTGTGTAGGACGAGAAACAAAAAATAAAGAATAACGTATGAGTTTTGAACAGGAATACCGTGACTGGACGCCCGCCCGCCGATGATTGGCGTCACTAGCAAGGCGGCTCGATCACGTGCTATCGTGGTCTTGCGACAGGTCGGCGCCGGTTAGGGTGAAGACATCGCCGGGGTCGGTTTTTGTAATCCTTCCAGAATGAGTTGCAGGGTATGTTCGGCGGCAGCCGCGTCAATGGTGATATTGTTGACATCGGCGTCGCTTAGGTAGAGCCGGAAAAAGACAAAGGTGTTGATCATCCCCAACAAGCTGTAGGTGGTATATTCGACATTGACCGGGCGAAAGACCCCCTCGTCAATGCCGGCCTGGATCAACCCCATCAAGAGCCGCAGATGGGTGTCGCGGTGGGCGCAGATGACTTCGTGAAAGACTTGTTTGTTTTCGCCCAGTTCCCGCAACACACTCATGATGATGGTGCGGCGGGCGTGCATCAACGCGAATAACGTGTAGACGACGGCCCGTAATTTCGCCAGCGCGCCGTTTTCGGCGGCAATCGCCCGTAGCAGATGTTCCTGGACCGTCAGCATATCCCGTTCCAATACCTGCCGGAAGATCTCTTCCTTGTCTTGGAAATAGTGATAAATGGTGGCCTTCGCCAGACCTGATTCTATGGCCAGCTCGCGCATCGACAGACCGGCATAACCATGACGGGCGAGCAGCGCCTGGGCCGCATCTAAGATTGCTTGTTTAGAGGTTGAGAGTGTTTGTTCTTCCATGTGGTTGTTGGTTTGACAACGACACCTTCTTGTCTGATAATTTCTGAAGAATTCTGTTCGACCGACCGTTCGGTCGGCAAAAAATTGTACAACCCATTGCAGCACCTTGTCAAAATTGCGGTATCATTACAATGACTATTGACTTTTCACCGAACATATTGCTATGTAGAAATGAGGCAGTTCGATGTTGCGCTCTTCTTTGCGCCAATCTACTTCCATGACACCCCGGCGACGACTACGCCTGGCCGGGGTGTCATTCCTTTTGCTGCTAACACTGATCGTTGCCACGGTCACGGCCATGATCGACACGCCGGCTAGCGCGCTGGCCCAAAGCACCGGGCGCCTGGCTGTCGTCGGCGCACAGGGCAGCGATCTCTATGATGCGCCCGGCGGCGCCGTGATCGAGTCGCTGACTGCCGGCGCCACCCTCTCCGCGGTTGGTCGCACGGCTGATAGCCTCTGGATCAATGTGACCACCGACGGCGGCAGCAGCGGCTGGGTGGAGACCAAAACCATCGTCATCTTTGGCACCGATCAATTGCCGGTCACCGAAGGGGCTGCGGCTGCCACCGCCACGCCAGTAGAAGAGAAAGCCACGGCGGCCGCAACCACCGCCGCGACGCCGACCATTGCGGCGCCCACTGCCACCCCCACCGCTGTGCCGCCGACGCCAACGCCCGTTCCGCCAACGCCGACACCCGTGCCGTCGACCCCGACGCCCGTGCCGCCGACCGCAACGGCTACCCCGCTTTTGGGCGCGCAAGCGCAGTTGATTGCCGTGGTGGGCAGTGACGGCGCCACCTTACGCGCCGCTCCCGCTGGTGATCCGGTGCGCACCTTGCCCGTCGGCACTGCGCTCACCGCCACCGGCCGGACGAGTGACAGCCGCGCCTTGTTTGTCACCACGACTGACGGCGCCACCGGTTGGGTCGCTGTGACCGAATTGGTCGTCTTCAATGTGAACGGCTTGCCGGTGAGTGAAGAAGGAGAAGCCGCCGCGCCAGCCGCAACCACCGCCGTCACTGCGACGGTTGCCGTCACGACCACTGTTGCCCAAACCGAAACCACTGCCGCCACCGCGCCGGCGGCTGCCGTAGGCGCCGCCGGCGCGCAACCGGCGGCTGCACAAGGGTTGCGCCCAACACCGGTTGCCAATGGCCAACCAACGGCGCAAGTGACCATGACCGGTTCCCGCTTGAATATTCGTTCCGGCCCCGGCACCAATTTTGGCGTCATCGGCAAGGCGCTGCCACAAGAGGTCTTTGTTGTCCTGGGTCGTAACAGCGATAGCACCTGGCTGCAACTGGCCGTGCCCGATCTGTCCGGCGGGCGAGGATGGGTGTCAGCGAACTTTGTCAAGGTCAGCGCGCCAGTGGCGGGTCTACCGGTGACAGCCGCGGTCAATGCCGGCGCGCCGACCGCCGTTCCTCTGCCAACGTCAACGCCGGCGTCAGCCAATGCACCGGCGGCCAACAGCGCCACAGCGCCCACCAACAGCGCACCGGCACAGCCAGTACAACGCACCGGGCCGACCGGCCTGAACGGCAAACTGGTGATTCAAAGCGTTTGGGGCGGCGCCTTTTATGTCTATGACCTGGGCGCGGGAACGCTGCGCCCGCTGACCGGCGGCCTTGACCCGGCCATCAGCCCCGACGGCACGCAGGTGGCCTTTACGCGCATTGGTAGCGACAATGGCATCTATCTGATCAACATTGACGGTAGTAATGAGCGCAAAATCTTTGGCGAGCGCGATGGCTTGATGTCGCCTAAGTGGAGTCCTGACGGTAAGTGGCTTGTCTTTGCCCGTAATGATGGTTTCTACCGCTGTCGCAACCTGGGTTTTGGCCTCTGTTTGACCAACGAACAGATTATTCGCCAATTTAATCTGCCGCCGATCCCCGGCTTGAATGTTGACAAGATGTTTAGTGATTATCCGAAAGAAGAGCGCCCGGAGTGGATGCTCTCGCGGGTTGATGTGGATGGGAAAGAGTATCGCGATCTGGCTGTCTTGAGCAGCGCCCGCTCACCGGACTGGAATGAAGCCGGCATTATCTACCAATCGTCCGCCGGCATCCAGTTGACCAAAGATGAAGGCGACGCCACCACCAGCAAGATCTACTTTGACGGCTATGACTGGGACCCTGATTGGCAGCCCAATGGCGGGCGCATTGTCTTCCAGAGTAAAGAGGGTCCGCACTGGGAAATCTTCGCCGTCAACCCCGATGGCTCCGGCATCACGGCGCTGACCCGCCCGGTCACAACGCTGGTCAACCAACTGCCCAGCAATGTTGCCCCGGTGTGGAGTCCGGACGGCAACTATATTGCCTTCCTCAGCAATCGCGCCGACAACAATGAAGCCGGCGCCTGGCGCGTTTGGGTGATGAATGCCGATGGCAGTAACCAACGCCCGCTGCCGATCAATTTGGAGATTCAGTACGGGTACAACAGCGAACAGATGATTAGTTGGGGACGGTAGATGACCGGGTAACCAGGTGACAGCACACCTTCCCGTCCCGTAGGGACGCTTGCGTTTAGGGGAGAAAAGATGCTCTTCTTCCCCAAATTCAAATGTCCTTATGGGACAAAGGAGCGCTGTGGCGATGGACGATGTGGTGTGACGGCTCTTTGAAGCTTTGGGGGTAGTGGAAGACTAATGAACGTTACGAAAATAAAGCGGTAACTGTAGGTCATCGCCGCCGGCGTGACAAGTTCCAAGGATTACCGAAACAAGTAGCTACCCTTCATCAGTCTTTACTACGAGGCAAGATTGTAAACAAAAATCCGCTCTGAATTCAGAGCGGATTTTTGTTTGCCTGCTATCAGCGGGGGGCGTTCTTGCCTTTAGCCCTTATTGTGGGGCTGCGTTAACCACTGCCGGAATGCTCTTCAGGTAAGCGGCAATCGCAGCGGCGTCACCTTCGGTCAGCTTGCTAAAGCGGCGTTCGATCTGTTGCGCCATGGCGCCTTCGACCTGACTGCCATCCGGGTACATGCCCATGAGCAGGAAGTGGGCAATTTCTTCTTCACTCCAACTGCCGATGCCGGTTTCCTCATCCGGGGTGAGGTTGGAGGCAAACTCTTCGCGCAGCGGTGCGCCGGCCAACAGCATGTCCGTCTTGGGGCTGCCGTCGTCGTTCTTGGGCGTATGGCAACCGCCGCAGTTTGCCAAGGTCACCAACTGTTGGCCACGCGCCACCGGATCACTCGGCGGTTCGGCCGGCGGGGCGACTGGTGGCGCATAAGCTGCCGGCTCTTCGGACAGCGTGCTGTCGGTAATCACATTGCTAACCGGCTCCAGCGAGAGCAACCAGGCAGCCATGTCATTGGCTTCCTTGTCGGAAAGCGCACTGAGCCGCATGTACGGCATGACGGGATGAAGCTGCTCGCCATCCGGTTCGGCGCCGGTGCGGAGGGCAGCGACAATTTCCTCTGCGCTCCAGTTGCCGATGCCGGTATCCTTGTCAGGGGTGATATTGGGTGCATAGACAACGCCGGTCGGTACTTCAAATTCATTGCCGCCGGCCAGCGCGCCCAAGTCGCGGTTCATGTGACAACCGCAGCCGACCACGGTAGCGATATACGCACCGGCTGCCGGATCACCGGCCATTGCGCCGCTGTCGCTGGTCGCTGTCGTCGCTTCGGCGGCTGTGACTGCTTCCGTCGCCGTGACTTCTTCGGTGGCCGTTACCTCTTCCGCCGGTTCTGCTGTGGGTTCTTCTTCAGCCGCAGGGGTTGCTGTGGCTTCCGCGGCGGCTGGTTCGGCCGGCGCTGCCGGTTCGGCCGGCGGGGCGGCTTGACAAGCGCCGAGGGCAACCATCAGCAGAATCAACAAACCGGCAGCTAAATATAGCGGCTTCAGGCGGGAAATTACAGTACGTATCATGGGTAATATTCCTTTCAAGCTGTTGAAAAGTGGATATGACGCCGTCCAGTATACCAGCAGGAGACGACCGATGTGCAAACGGCAAGACCTGTAGATTGTGTATCTGACCAGCGCGCTGACGACCAGATACACATATTCTATCTAACGTAACATCTATTGGGCTTGGATTGGACAGGTGAAAATACGTGATTTGGCGGAGAGGTAGACAGGTAGACAGGTAGACAGGTAGACAGGGAAGTAATCACTTATTTACCTGTGTACCTGTCTACCTGTCTACCTATTTCCCTACCCACCTACAGGGGCAGTACTGCTTCGATCACACCTTCATCGCGGTTCATGTGCATGGTGAAGCCGACGCGGGCGGAGACCCGTTTCATGCCTTCGTTTTCGGGGAGGATTTCGGCGACGATACGTTCGAGCTTTTCGTCGCGACCAAATTGCACCAGGCGCGTGAGCAGTTCAGTGCCGATGCCTTGCCGTTGATATTGATCGCTGATCAGGATGGCGAACTCGGCCTCGCGGCTGCCATGTAATTTGGTCAACTGACCCAGGCCGACAATCTCGCTGACGCCATTGCCATTGCGCCGTTCGGCGACCAGGTTCATTTCGCGCTCGTAATCAATAAAGCAGAGGCGCGCCAATTGCTCATGCGAGGTCAACTGGGCTGCCGAAATGGGGTGGAAGTAGCGCAGGTAGATGCTATCGGGCGATAAAGTCTCGTTAAAAGCAACCATCAACGGCTCATCTTCGGGGCGGATGGGGCGGATCAGCAACTCTTCGCCATTGGGCGAACGCCAGGAGGCCATGTAGCGCGTCGGATAAGGACGAATGGCCGAGTGGGGCAGCGCTTCTTCCGTTGTCTCCGGCTCATATAACACAATGCGGGCATCCAGCGCGATCAACCGTTCCGGCGAAGCCAAGAGGGGGTTGATGTCGATCTCCTTGATCCAGGGCTGTTCGACCACCAGTTGGCTAAAGCGCACCAGCAGCCGCTCCAACGCATCCAGATCGACTGGCGCTCGCCCACGAATGCCTTTGAGCGCGGTGTAGATTTTGGTCTGTTCCATCATGCGGCGGGCCAGGGTTGTCGTCAGCGGCGGCAAGGCCAGGGCGCGATCACGGAAGACCTCCACCAGCACGCCGCCGGCGCCAAAGAGCAGCACCGGGCCAAATTGCACATCGGGGCTGGAGCCGATGATCAACTCGTAGCCATCCAGCTTTTCCATTGGCTGCACGGTCACGCCCTGGAATTGCTCGGCGCTATGCCGACGGGTGACATTCTCCTGAATGGTGCGGTAAGCCTGGCGCACAGCCTCGGCATTGGGCAGATTCAGTTGCACGCCCTTGACATCGGTCTTGTGGGTGATCGTCTCCGAATTGAGCTTGACCACCACCGGGTAGCCGATCTGCTCCGCTTTGGCGACAGCTTCCTCCGGGCTATGGGCCAGGAAGGTGGGCGTGGTCGGGATGCCATAGGCGGCAAAGATCTGCTTTGACTCATATTCGGTGAGAATGGTGCGCCGTTTGGCGCGCACCGCTTCGATTAAAGCACGCGCCCGTTGATGATTGATCTCTTCCGCCTCACTGGCAATCGGCAGCATGGGTGTCTCATAAATCGAGCGCAGGTTATAAGCATGTTGCCACATGTAGTTAAAGACGCGCGCCGCTGTATCGGGATAGGGGAAGGTAGGAATCCCGGCGCGACTGAGGATCGCTTCACCGGCGGCCACATCCGGCCCGCCCATCCAACTGGCCAGGACTGGTTTCTTTTGGGGAACCTGACAGCTATTGCGCAACTGTTCCGCCGTCTGTGTTGGCTCCGTCATATCTTGCGGCGTCAAGATGACCAGCAGCCCATCACTGTCCGGGTCATCGGCCACCGTTTTTAGCGTTTGCGCGTAACGCTGCGGGTCGGCATCACCGAGGATGTCAATCGGGTTGTTATGGCTCCACGGCCCCGGTAAAAAGCTGTTTAGTTCAAGTAATGTCTTTTCCGACAGGGTGGTCAACTGGCCGCCGCTTTGGATCAGCGCATCGGTCGCCAGGACGCCGGGACCGCCGGCATTGGTGATGATGGTGAGCCGTGGCCCTTTGGGGCGCGGTTGTTTGGCCAATACTTCCGACATGTAGAAGATTTCGGCAATGCGCTCGATGCGCAGCACGCCGCAACGGCGAAAGGCGGCGTCCAGCACCTCGTCGCTGCCGGTCAATGAGCCGGTGTGGGAAGCGGCGGCCTGGGCGGCGGCGGCGGTGCGCCCCGCCTTGATCACAATGATCGGCTTGGTGAGCGAGACCTCGCGCGCGGCCGAGAGGAAGGAACGGGCATCGCCAATCGACTCCATATAGATGACAATGCTGGTTGTGTGCGGGTCGTCGCCTAGATAGTAAATCAGGTCGCCCCAGTCAACATCCAGCATCGAGCCGATGGAGACAAAGGCGCTAAAGCCCACATGTTCCTGCAAACTCCAATCCAGCACCGAAGTGCAGAGGGCGCCGCTCTGGCTCAAAAAGCCGACATTGCCCGGCAAGCCCATGCCCTTGGCAAAGGTGGCGTTGATGCCGGAAACGGGACTCATCACCCCTAAGCAGTTGGGGCCGATGATGCGCATTTTGGCCTGGCGCGCCTTTTGCAGAATCGCCTGCTCCAGTTGCACCCCCTCTTCGCCGATCTCCTTAAAGCCGGCAGAGATGATAATTGCGCCTTTGACGCCGGCCGCCACACACTCTTCCACCACACCGGGTACGGTGCGCGCCGGCGTCACAATCACCGCCAGATCGACCTCTTCCGGCGTATCGGCGATGGTGGGATAGGCGCGAATCCCCAGCACATTGGTGCGCTTGGGGTTGATCGGAAAAACCGTGCCGCCAAAAGGATGGCTGATCAGGTTCCAGAGCAACGTGCGCCCGACTGTATTGGGCCGCTCGGTGGCGCCGATGACAGCGACATTGCGCGGTGCAAAGATCGCATCCAATGGATGGCGTCGATAGGTTGGTAATTTGATGCCTTTATTTGCCGGCACAAGCATATCCTTTCTGTTTGTCGCGTAGTCGTTTGGTCGTGTAGCCGTGTGGTCGTGTAGTCGTGTGGTCAATTGATCGCAGTGATATGACCATGCGACCATATGACCATGCGACCATATGACTACGCGACCATATGACTACGCGACCATGCGACTACTTCCTAGCCCCAATTCATCATATTTCCGCCGTACTTCCTGAATATCCTGCCACATCAGTGACTTGGGGGAGCCGGGCGTTTTATCCGGGTTGCGCAGCAGATAGGCCGGGTGGAAGATGGGCATAACCCACCGGCCATCGACCTGAAACCATTGGCCGCGCAGCTTGGTGATGCCAAGTTTGGTCTCATTCAACACCGCTTGCATGGAGACCGCACCGGTCAATAAGATGATCTTGGGATCGATCAGACGAATGATTTCCATCAAAAATGGTTTATAAAAATTGATTTCCGACGTCGTCGGTTTGCGCACCGGTTTGCCGTCATCGCCTGGGGGCAGACGGAAGACGGCGTTGGTAATAAAAACATCCTTCTCCGATTCCAGGTGAACGGAACCAAGAATCTGGTCGAGCAGCTTGCCCGACGGTCCGACAAAGGGTTTGCCCTGTTTATCTTCCTGGGGACCGGGCGCTTCGCCCACAATCATCAATTGGGCCGCCGGATTGCCACGGTAGATGACCATCTTGCTGCCGGTGGCGTGGAGCGGGTCGTTCGTCATTTGTTGCATAGCGGCCACCAATTCGGCCAGCGATGCATATAATTTTGTGGGCGGTGTCGCATTTTCGGTTGCCATAACATTTTCCTTACTTTGATCGCTTCTTGGCGCTTCGACTGCCCAGGATTATAATCAGGAAACGCACTTGTGCAAAGCATAACAAAGAATGATTGCACGCTCGTGGAACTATTCACACAAAATGGGTAGGCGCAAGATAGCTTTGGCGGCGTCATATCGACCGCCGGCTGCCTTACTCCGCACTGGGAATCGTTCCAGACCGGTAGTGTACCAAGCCAGAGTTGCAGAGGGGATACAGTTCCGTTATGACCATCCTCCGTTCTTATCAACCGCGCTGCCGACCGTGGCTCATCGTCTGTGTTCCTGTTTGGCTTTGTCTGCTCTGGATAAAGCCGGCGTGGGCGGCCACCTATTATCTTAGCCCTACCGGCGATGATCAACAGAGCGGCGCCACACGTGAAAGCGCCTGGGCCACCTTTGTCCATGCTTGGACGGTCATCCAACCGGGCGACACGTTGATTATTTTAGATGGCGTCTACAACCAAGGGATCGAACCGCAGGTGAATGGGACACCGGCTGCTCCCATCACCGTGCGCGCCGACCGCGATGGCCAGGTGGTCATCGACGGCCAGGACCAACGTATTCCCGTCTATCTCTACCGTGACTATTACATTATTGAAGGGATTGTGGCGCGCAACGGCAACCACACCGTCTATTTCATTTCGGGGAGCAACAACATCCTGCGGCGCGTCTCCGGCTATGACGCCAATCCGGATGTGAACTCCGATGTCTTTGCCATCTATGACTCGCATAACAACTTGATCGAGGATTGCCTCGCTGCCGGCACCGGACGCAAGATGGTGATGATCTACTGGGGCAGTCACAACACCGTGCGCCGCTGTTTTGCCGACTGGCGCCAGTGGGATGGCCGCCAGTGGTGCGATGATTGGCCGTGGGGCGACAACCTGCAAATTTACAACAGCGATGACAACATCATTGAAAACAGCATCGGTTACGGCTCCGTTGCCGTCTGGTCGCTGGCGATCCAGGCCAACAAACCCGATCTGAGCGCCAGTGGTAACCAAATTCTTGGCAGCATAGCGATTGATGCCGGGATGAATCATGACGGCGCAGTGAAAACGTGGCCGCCCACCCGTCCCGGCCCCACCGACTGCACCCAACTGCGTAGCTTTGACTGGCCCGGTCAACGGGCGGGGGTGGCGCTCTATGGGGATGGTCGCATGGCTGACAACACCTTGCGCGACCTCTTTGTCTACGGCAGCGCCGGCCTAGGGTTGACTGCCATGCTCGACGGCAGTAACTACAGCAACAATCAGGTTGATCATGTTACGCTCTTTCGCAACGGCCTGGACAATCGCGCCCACTGGGGCGGCATCGGCGCCGAGCTACGTCCGGAAGAGTTGCACTTTTGGTCCAGTTTCACCAACAGTTGGGTGGAAGGCTTCGCTGAGAGCGGCGAAGGCGCCCGTTTGACCAACCGCTATGTCAATGGTCAGTTAACCGCCGCGCCGCTCTGGCCTTGGCCGATGGAAGACCGCGCCCAGGCCGAACTGGGCCTATCGCCCACCAGCCTAGTCACCGGTTTGCTCGAACAGTGGCGATCCAGTACCATACCCGTTCAGGAATTTATACGCGACGGCAGAATCCTGCCCGCATTTCGACAACTTTGTGAACCATAACGTGCTGCGTGCTGCGTGCTGCGTGAACCGTGATTTCTGATTGGTCGCTCTGCAACAGTTTGCAAGAAATGACCAATCACCCAATTACAGTTCACGCAACACGTATCACGCAACACGCAACACGTAAGGCTACACTCATGACCCAACCAAAATTGACCGAACTCTACACAAAACTCAAAAGCGAAGCTGTTGATCTCATGCCCCAACTGGTGGCGTGGCGGCGTGATTTTCATCAACATCCGGAGATGGGCTTCCAGGAAGTGCGCACGGCGGGCATTGTCGCTGAACATCTGCGCACTCTGGGGCTGGAAGTCAGCACCGGCATCGGCAAGACCGGCGTCGTGGCGCTGGTCGAGGCGGACGATGCCCAGCCCGATGCGCCAACGGTAATGCTGCGTTTTGACATGGACGCGTTGCCCATTCAGGAAGCGACCAATCTGCCCTTCCGTTCCCAAAACAATGGCGTGATGCACGCCTGTGGCCATGACGGCCACACGGCGATTGGCATGGGGGTGGCGCAACTGTTGGTGCGCCATCGCAACGCCCTGCCGGGGCGGGTGAAACTGGTCTTTCAACCGGCGGAAGAAGCGCTCGGCGGCGCCCTGGCGATGATCAAAGATGGCGTCCTCAACGACCCCAAACCGGCGGCGTCCTTTGGCTTGCACCTCTGGAGCCGCTTGCCGCTCAACCAGGTGGTGGTGCAATCGGGGCCGATCTGGGCGGCGGCGGATGCCTTTGTTCTCACCGTTCACGGCAAAGGTGGACATGGCGCCGCGCCCCATGAAACGGTTGACGCCACCTACATTGCCAGCGAGATTGTGGTGGCGCTCCAAAGCATTGTGGCGCGCAATCTCAATCCAACGGATACGGGGGTCATTTCGGTTGGCACCTTTGCCAGCGGGACGGCCAACAATGTCATCGCTTCCGAAGCCAAGCTCACCGGCACTGTGCGCAGTTTTGCCACCCCCGTGCGTGATCTCCTCTTCCGGCGCATTGAAGAGGTTGCGAAGGGCATCTGTCTGGCCCACGGCGCCACCTGCACCTTTATTCCGCAATTGGGCTGCCCGGCAACGATCAACTCAGAAGCGGGCGCTGCCATGATGCAAGGCGTAGCGACCCAGATCGTCGGCCCCGAACAGGTGATCCAGATCCCGCCGATGATGGTGGGCGAAGATATGGCCGAATTTCTCAACCGCGCGCCGGGCTGTTTTATCCTGGTCGGCGCGGCTGATCCCAACGGCCCGGAGCAAAGTCCGCACCACAACCCAACCTTTGATTTTGATGAACGCATGTTGCCGACGGGGGTGGCGTTGCTGGCGGGGGCGGCGGTGGCGTATTTGCATGAACAGGAGGGATAACTGATGGTAGCAGTTGCTGAACGAACGAAAGAGACGTCTGTTATTCGCCCACATCGCTGGACGCGTGCCGCATTTGACAACATGGTGTTAGCCGGCATCTTTGAACCGGACGCACGCATCGAGCTAATCGAAGGGGAAATTCTGGATATGGGTGTACAGAGCAGTTGGCATGCGATAGCAATACGCGCGACTGAAACCGCTTTGCGCTCAGTTTATCAACAAGGTTATGAAGTGCGTTCACAGATGCCGCTAGCAATTGGTGACGATTCAGAGCCGGCGCCTGATGTTGTCGTTGTTCCTGGTTCATTCCGTGACTACCGAGAGAACCACCCAACGACAGCGTTGTTAGTTGTAGAGGTGTCTTACAGTACGTTACACTTTGATCGCAACCGTAAGCTTCGCCTGTATGCCCGCAGCGGCATTCCCGAATATTGGATTCTCAACGTGGTTGATATGCAACTGGAAGTGCATCGCGACCCGCGTGGTGACAGCTACGGCACTAAACAGACTTTCTATGCGACGGATGTGGTATCACCTTTAACATTGCCTACAGCTTCGATTACGGTCGCTGACCTATTGCCTTAACCTGGACCAGCAGGGATTCGCAGACTGCGCAGATGAAAATCTTCTGTCCAAGAATTTTGCTCGTTAGATACCAGAAAGTGAAAATTCATGTCCGCTATCTATGCCGACGCGATTTCCCGCCTACCCAATGTCGATCAGCTTTTTGACCGCGTCGGTTGGCAGATCGACCAATTGATGTCCATTGACACGCGCGGCAAGGGCCATATCCCCGCACTCTATCAGGCTGCCGTGGCTCAGGTGAAGGCGCCTTTAGCCATGACTGCGGCGCGTCGGTTGCGAGAGGTGATCGCGCCAGGGGATGTTGTCGGCTTGATCACTGGTTTTCCCTCGCGCTCTTTTCTGGGGCGGGGTATCACCGAAACCGATGGGCCAGTGGGCGCGGTCTACCTGGCGCGGGTGTTGGACGAGGTGCTGAATGCGGTGCCGGTGATCATCACCGATAGCGAACTGCAACGTTATTGCGCCAAACCGAGCTACAACGCCGGTCTGCTGGTGACAACGATGGAACAAGCGTTGCTGGCGAAACGGGGACGGGTTAAGGCGGCGGCAGTGAGCTTTCTCGATTGCCCGGTCGATGATGGCGAAGCGCGCACCGTGGCCGAACGCTTTTTACGCGAAGTCCAGCCCAAAGCGTTGATCGCCGTCGAGATGCCGGGGAAAGCGGCGGATGGCTTTGCCCACACTGCCAGTGGTCGCGCCATTGTCGATGAGCATCTGGCCAAAGCCGATCACTTTTTTGAGTTGGCCCCGGCGCACGGCGTCCTGCGTATTGGCCTGGGCGACGGCGGTAATGAACTGGGCATGGGCAATCTCCGCGACACGCTGGCGCGTCTCTCCCCGCTGGGCGAAACCATCGCTGCTGTGGCTGAATCGGATGTGCCGGTGGTGGGGGCGAGTTCTAACTGGGCGGCCTACGCGATCGGCGTCTGCCTGGAAGCGCTCAGCGGCGCCACCCGTGTCAACCGCGCCATTGACCTGGCCGGCATTATCCGTCGCTGTGCCGAGGAGGGGGCCATCGACGGCATCAGTTCCCGCCCGGAAGCCAAGGTGGATGGCACGCCCATTTCCATGAACCTTGGGTTGATCGAAATGATGTGTTGGGTGGTCGATGTGGCGCTGGTGGAGGCGGGGCAGGGGTGGCTCCACAGTGACAAGGCGACGAACAAATAATTAATTGTCAATGGAAAATTGTTAATGGGTAAGAGACGGGCAGCGGCGCTGTTTTTGGGATTGGATTTGGGGACGACCAATGCGAAGGCGGCGGCGTATGATGGGCGGGGGCGGCTGGTGGGGGCGACGACGGCAGCTTATCCGACGGCTTATCCGCAACCGGGCTGGGCCGAGCAGCGACCGACGGATTGGCAAAAGGCGCTGACAGCGGCAATTGCGGAGCTGATGGCGGCGCTGGGCAGCCGGAAAGCAGATTTGGTTGCCATTGGCCTATCTGCACATGGGCCAGGAGTCGTATTGGTCGATGCACAGGGGCAGCCGCTGCTGGAAACCAGTCCTACCTGGCAAGATACGCGTTGCCTGGCCCAGGGGCAATGGTTGATCGACCAGGTCGGCCTGGGCTGGGCCGGCCAGGGGATGGGCGACAATAGCTTTCCACCCAAGTTGCGTTGGATTAGCGAGCATCACCCGGCAGTTGCGCGGCGCGCGCGCTATGCCTTGGGTATAAAGGATTTTCTTGTCCACTGGCTGACCGGCGAATTTGCCACCGAACCGACGACCACCGCCGGCGGCGCAAGCTGGTGGACGCCGGTCTTTGATGCCTGCGGCTGGTCGGTGGATCGACTGCCGGCGATTGCGCCTTCCACCGCTGTGATTGGCCGTGTGCGATCAGCGTTGGCCGCGGAATTGGGTTTACCAACGCCGCTGCCGGTGGTCATGGGCATCAACGACGGGGCAGCGGCAACGCTGTCAATGGGCGCTACCCAGCCCGGCGATATGGTTTTGACCCTGGCGACGGCGGGCGTGATTAGAACGGTTTTGGCAAAACCGCTGGCCCCGGCAACCAGGCTCGCCCATAATCTCTTCTATTGGCCCTATGTCAATGGCCAGTGGATTGCCGGCGGTCAACTCAAGGCAGCGGCGAGCGCGCTGGAATGGTTTGCGCGTAGTCATCCTGAGACATCAATAGATACCCTTCTCGTTGCTGCTGAACAAAGCCCGCCGGGGAGTAACGGTGTCTGCTTTGTGCCCTATCTGATGGGGCGGGGCAGTCCGTATCCCAACCCGGCTGCCAGTGGGGCCTTTCTGGGGTTGATGTTCAATACTGGGCAGGGGGATCTGGTGCGGGCCGTGCTGGAAGGGGTGGCCTATGAATTTCGCACGTTGCTAGATAGCTTGGTGGGGTTGGGCCATCCTTGCACCGCCTTGCGCATGAGCGGCGGCGGGACACGCAGCCCCCTTTGGCGACAGATCCTGGCTGCCGTGTTGGCGCGCCCTTTGACTCACTATGTCGCTGATTCGACGCTGGGCGCCGCGATGATGGCGGCGGTGGGGAGCAGCTATCATCATGATCTCGCCGAAGCGGTAGCGCAGATGGTTGACCCCGCTGAGACAATGGTTGCCCAGTTGGCGCAAATCGATGATTATGCAACTGCTTATGAAGGGTATGTTAAGTGGCGAGAGCGATTGTATCCGACGGTATGACTTGAAATAAATTTGGGACTAACAGCTTAAGTCGGTTCATGAACGTCATGTAAATAAACCAATCACGAGGAGTTCGCACGCCCACGTGCGAACCGGGCTTCGCACGTGGGCGTGCGAACTCCTCGTGATTGAAACTTAACCTTCACAAAAGTCCAACCATAAGTTTTAAAGGTGCTTTTCATATGTCTTCTCAACAATGGACACCCGAACAGGCGTGGGCCTGGCTGGCGCGTTATCCGTGGCTCTGCGGCTGTAATTTTCTGCCGAGCAGCGCCGTCAACTCGACTGAGATGTGGCAGGCGGCCACCTTTGATCCGGCGACCATCGACATACTCGAGGGGAATATTATGGAGCGCCGGCGGCAGATCTTCATAGGCGAAGTAGGCCAATGCCAGGGTTGCGTAGCCCTGTCTCGCCAGCAGCGCGGCTTGCACCTCGGACAAGCCGCCGCCAGAGCCGCCAAAGATCAAGACGCCAGGGTAGGGACCACCCGCAGTCGGCACAAAAAAGGTGC
This sequence comes from Caldilinea sp. CFX5, assembly GCA_021405325.1. The sequence goes on from QWII01000007.1 coordinate 118,908, forward strand.
CGACCAAACCATCAGCGCGAACCGGTGTGCGCGTCACACTGGACGATAGACAGCGCCAGTCGAGAAGGGCAGTGGCAACCACTTGCCCATCCCGTTCGACCTGGAAGGTGACGGGTAACGGTTCAGCCGTTCGCTTTTTGAAGGACGTGCCATCAGGTTCCGTCGGATCAATGGCCATCGACCAGAACAACCCCATGCCATCCACGCCACTATAGCTCCCGGCTAACGGTGGTTGGGTCGTGAGATCAATAACCCCATGCTCGTCGGCACGAAAGCGGGCTTGGGCTTGCCAACGCTTGCCGTCATCATCAGATAACGCAGCCGCAATGGTGACTTCTTCACTGGCTTGCAGGCCAATCACACGGATCGCAATCGGTTCATCAACCGGCGCAGTGGCCGGCGTGAGAAGCAGTTGCGGATCGGGTACAGTCGCTTGTTGATTCATTGGATCGTTTTTCCTTGTCGTTGGTAGATGCTGTGACAGACAAACTGGTTCGTGTGGCGGCCATGCTAAAAACGCCACAAGCGCGACCGACCCGTGGCATTAGCGGCTGTCAATGAAGAGAGAGCGCGCAATGATTATTTGTTTGGCTGTTATTGGCGGCGTTGGTAAGGCAAGAGCGCCAGACCGGCAAACAAAAAAGCCACGGGTGATCTACCCGCGGCTTTTCTATTCGTCAATCCACAGTACCAAGGCGGCGACAGGATCGGCTTTGCGCACAAGACGCAAGCCAAATCCTCTGTAACCTGAGCAGGTTACAGAGCGGCGGTGGCGATGGAAAGATGATAGCGGTGCTGCGTTTCCCTCCGGCAGAGGAGAACAGACAGTTTACGACAACACCGGCAGCAGGCACATCAACACACGATTGCTATGCAGTTGAGCATAAAGCGTAGTTTGTTTCAGCATTGATCTGCCTCCTTTTCCAAAACGACCCGGCCCGGTTACGCTTGTAATATTGTAGGTTACAGGTGTAAATGCAATGTAGCACGAAAAGTACAGGCTTGCAAATTTGGTTGAATCGGGTGTTAGCTTCTCCTCGTTGCATTGAGATGTTCTACCACCAATATCGCTTTATTCGCCATCTCAAGGGCTTGTTGCGCAGCGGTTTGAGCATCACGGGTCACAATATCACGTTTATCAATCACGTAGTCGGCACCAATCCGCAGGTGATATAAATCACGTAGCATGAGGCTCAATTGCCTGCCCGCCCGTCCACGATCGGCAAAAAAGGTGCGCACCCGATAATGGTCGCTGGCCGAAGCGGTTGATTGGAGACCCAATGTGAGGGCAAGTTGTTCCGCCCGATGATAAACTGTATAATAAGCGCGACTGATGATGGAGCGGTACAAGGCTCGAGGATAGCGACTGCTATCTGGATTATTTGCCCATTCAGTTGCCAGGGCTAGATATTCGTCCCACTCAAAATTCATGGACGACCACCCAAGTTATAGCTTAATAGCTCACCGACGATCGGTAGACGCTCGCCGAACCAACTGTCGTTCAGTTCCATGAGTCGATCCACTGCCTCGCTTACGGGTAAGTCGGTTTGAATCCAGGCGATTAAATATTCAAGACCGACCTCCGGATCGCGTTGGATGTGGAGCATAATTGGCGTTTCTTCGCCAAAGATAACTGTGACGACGGCCCGCCCTTCTTGTAACACGGAAATCAACTGACTATGCTGTCGTAAAAAAGCAAAGACATGCGCTTCGTCAGGAACCCTGTATTGTTCTTTTAAGTCGGCGAAGCGATCATGATAGATCGTATTCAGTCGTTTCTGTACAACTTCGCGACGCGGACTGGCCGGTGCTAAAACTGGCATTTCAACGACCATTGTCACGCCCACCTCCTCTATACTAAAAACTACCGTAGCTACAGTTGTTATCGTAGTTGCAAGTCGCTACAGTCAGTATAGCACAAGTTTACTGTTGATGCTCCAACTGAAGAGCCAGATCCAACAAAATTCCCGCTTTGGGATCGGCGCGGCCCCAGAACAAGGTGTCGAGAAACGCCCCCGGCGCGACCAGTTTGCGCACGCCGATCTCGTGTTGGGGCGTGAAGGTATCGTCCAGGGTGATGCGGCACCAGTAGAAGGCATGGTACTCGTTGGCGCCGGCGGTGTCGGTCACATGTTGCACGCCGATCGGTTTGCTGGTGTGCAAAGTAGCCGACGCTTCTTCCAAAAGTTCACGGGCCAGGGCGGCGGCAGGCGTCTCCCCCGCCTCCACCCCGCCGCCGGGTAGCCAGTACTGGTGATCATCGGGGCCGCTGCTGACGAGTAAGAGCTTGCTGTCCGGGGTAAAGGCCAAGGCGTAGACCCGCGCCGGCGCAACTTCAACGTTGCCAAGCCAGGTGAAGGTAATCGTGCGGCCATTGGAAGTCCAGTGGTTGACCAAGGGTTCGTCGTGTTTCATGTTGTTGCCTTCGTTTTATGTTTTAGAACGAAGTAATGACGTGTTTCAGGGCAGTTGGCAACTGTAAGAAAGTTATTCTGCGACATCTTTGATTTGGATCACTGGTTCACCAGTGGCAAGTAGGGTGATGGCTTGGGGCAAGGTTTTTTGCAGAATCTGGCGCAGCCGTGCATTTGAGGTGTTGCCACAAGTTAACCAGATGACTTGCGGCGGCGCCCCCAAACGCTTGATCAGATCAACGAAGTCAATGTCTTTCGTCATAACGACAGCAGTTTCTTGTTTTGCCCGTAGAAAGATTTCCGTATCGGTGGCATCGCGTAAACCAAGATCGCGCAGCGCTTTGGCTTCCACACCGAATTCTGCTGTGAGCCAAGCGGCGATGGTGGGTGACAACTGGGCATCAATCCAGATTTTCATGCTGCCACCAGCACTGGATGGTTCACCTGACCTGTAGCATACTTTAAAACAGCAAATACATCAGCCAATTCCAGGTCGGGCAATTCCTCCAAAACTTCAGCAAAACTGAGTCCCGCAGCTAGTAGCTCAAGCACATCCACCACGCGGATCCGCATCCCACGGATGCAAGGACGACCACCACATTGTTCTGGGTTGACCGTAATGCGGTCAGCGATATAGTAACTCATCGGTTGCTTACCAAACTTTCCCTCCTTGTGATAAAACAAGGGGAATAGAACTTTCTGGGTTGTCAGTATACTACAGTTGGCGGCAAAAAACAATACAGTACCCAATATCTTCCGCCAGCTTTAGGTAACAATGCGTATAGGTTGTTTACACAGCCAACACTTCCACATAAAGTCATAGGCGCTTGGCAATTTGCTTTGCTGGAAAAATTGTGAGACTATAGATGAGACTTCGTGAAGAACTGCTTGTTTGAAAGCGCCTTATGAATTCTGCAACTCAACAATCGCTTGCCCAACTCATTCGCACAAAACACACAGCCGCCCTCGGCACGCTGTACGAAGGCGCGCCCCTAGTCTCCCTGGTCCTTTACCTCCCCAACGCCGACTTTACCGCCTTCTACCTCCACCTTAGTTGGCTGGCGCAGCACACCCAAGCCATCCTGGGCGAACCGCAGGTCAGCCTGATGATCGCCGAACCTGACACCGGCCAACAAGACCCGCAAACGTTGGCGCGCGTCTCGCTGCAAGGGGTGGCATCGATCATACTGCCGACGGATGCCGAGTATGAGGCGGTGCGGGCAGCCTATTTGCAACGCTTTCCCACAGCGGCGATGACCGTGAGCCTGGGTGACTTCGCCTTCTACCGAGTGACGCCGAGCCGCGGACGCTTTGTCGCCGGCTTTGGCCAGATCTTCAACCTGACCAAGGAGAGCTTACAGGCAGCGTCCACCGTCGCCTAGTCTTTGTGGTGCATGGCCGGCATCGGTGGTAGAATGGCGGTACTTCCCGTTTCACGGCTCATGGCTTGTGCCCGTCCCAATCGATGCAGGCGACCCCGCCTTTTGTCAGCACAGTGCGAACACATGCACAATTGCGCAGGGGATGTTGATTTACTCCTGGAAAGAAGGGTGGTTTCGATGACGGAAAGCTACTTGTTACACAATGTGCGCCCGATGGGCGGCGCGCCGGTCGATCTGTTGATGGCTGACGGTCGGATCGCCCAGATCGCGCCAACCATTGCCGCCGACCCGCCTGTCCAACGGCTGGATGGGCGGAATCAACTCCTGCTGCCTGGTCTGGTCAACGCCCATGCCCATATTGACAAAAATCTGCTCGGCCACCCCTGGCACAAAAACCAGACGCCGGAACCGCGCCGTATCCGCGACTATGTGGACAACGAGCGACGGTTGCGCCGTGAACTCGGCCTCTCCACCCGCACCCAGTCGGCGCGGGAAGTACGTTCGGCCATCGCCGCCGGCGTCACCCATATCCGCACCCATGTCGATGTAGACACCGATGCCGGTCTGGCCCACATGGAAGGCGTGCTGGCGACACGGGAAGAGTACAAAGCGGCGCTGACGATGCAAGTGGTCGCCTTTCCCCAAAGCGGCATGTTGGTGCGCCCCGGCACAGTGGAACTGCTGGAAGCAGCGGTAAAGCTGGGCGCTGACTGCATCGGCGGTCTCGACCCGTCCACGGTGGATCGCGACCCGGTGCGCCACCTCGACCTTGTCTTTGGCATTGCCGAGCGCTATGGCGTTGAAGTGGACATCCACTTGCATGAGCCGGGAACGCTAGGCGCCTTTGCCGTCGAACTGATTGCCGAACGCACTCGCGCCTTGGGTCTACAAGGTCGTGTCACCATCAGCCATGTCTTCTGTTTAGGCATGATCGATGACGCCTATCTCAGCCGTTTGATTGATCTACTGCTGGAAAATCGTATCAACATCATGTCGCTGGGGTCGGGCGTCTCCGATTTTCCGCCGCTCAAGCGCCTTCACACTGCCGGTGTCACCCTCTGCACCGGCAGTGACGGTGTGCGTGACACCTGGGGTCCCTACAACAGCTTTGATATGTTGGATCGCGTGAAATTCCTGGGCTACCGTTGCGGCTTCCGCAAAGATGAAGAAGTGGAATTCCTCTTGTCGATTGCCACCCACGGCGGCGCTACAGTCATGGGTGCTAGCGATTACGGCCTGGCTGTTGGTTGTTGCGCTGATCTGGTCGTCGTGCCAGGTGATACGCCAACGCAAGCGGTTATGGACTTGCCGCCCCGCACCTATGTCTTCAAAGCGGGGCAATTGGTGGCGGCTGGTGGCAATTGTTTGGTCTAGACTGATACTCGTTGCCCATTTTTCAAACAACTTCTTACACCACAGCTTCCTCAATGCGCGCTAGAAGCGTATCAACCGTCTCCGCCACACTCAACGTTGAACTATCCAACCATAGTCCAATCCGTGGCGTCTCGATACGCAACACCCGGTCAAAAGCGAGAATCTCTGCGTCATTACCATACCCACGCTTGCCCCGCCCCGCTTCCCGTGCCGCTACCACCGCCGGGTCAGGACAAAGCACCACCACATAGAGCGGATGGCGCCGCAACTTGTCCACAATTTCGGTTAAAGTCTGGGCGATGATAATGTCCTGGTAGACCACGGTGAAACCGCCGGCTAGGTACATCTCGGCGACCGTTGCAGCAATGTCATAGCGCAGGTTGAGTTGCGCCAACGCCTCCGACGAGAGGTCAAAGCCCATTTCGGCGCGACCATTGACGATCAGGCGGCGAAAGAGATCGCCGCGTACATGGACACTCTTTGGCAAGCGTTCGGCCAAAGCTTGAGCAATGGTCGATTTACCGGCAGCCATGACGCCTGTGATCAGGATGATTGCTGGTTGGTTCATCACGCCCCTTCCTTTAATAGATCAACGCACCAGCGACGCCAGCTAGGCCCAGTAGCAGCGATACCGGCACCCGCCCCGTCAGCGCCAACCCAATACTGGCAGCGACAATCAACACACTGCTCGCCTCTAATCCATTCTCTTTCAACAGCCGCATGACCACCACCAGAAAAATGCCGCAGACTGCCAGCCCCAGCCCACGCACAAAGCCCTGCATGGCCGGATGGTCGCCCACGCGCCGGTGGAGCGCCGCCACGGCCAGCACCAGCACCGGCGGCAGACTGATCGCCAGCGTCGCCAACAAAGCGCCCCGTAACCCGTCGTTCAGATACCCCAGACAGATGACCCAAAAGCCACTGGGGCCAGGACTGATCTGCCCAATTGCCAGCGCTTCGGCAAAGTGGCGATCGGTCGCCCAGCCGCGCGCCAACAGATCAGCGTGGATACTGGGCAGATTACCGGTGCCGCCGGTGGAGAAGAGCGACGCTTTGAGCAAAATCCAGAAATAGGTGATGGGGTCAATCATGCGCTGCCGTCTTTTCTTGGGCAACCTTGGTCTGGATGGCGTGATGCCACATGCTCAACGCCCCCAGCAGCCCGGCGCTGATGAGAACCAGCAACACCGGCAGTTCCCAGACGACAACCGCCAGCGCACTCCCTACCAGAATCACGACGCTCACCGTCAAACTACTGTGCCCTTCCTGTCGGCTGGCATTGACAAGCGGCCGCGCCATGTTATAGGTGAGCAGCAGCCCCAGCCCGACTGTCGCCGGTACAATGCCATGCAACGCCGCCTGCACAACCGGCAGATTGCGCAGGTCAGCATAGAGGGCGATCATCACAATGGTAATCGTCACGCTGGGCAGAAGCAGACCAATCAGCGCCACGACTGCCCCTGGCAACCCAGCCACTTGTCGCCCTACCAAAATCGTCATGCAGAGCAGATTGATTCCCGGCGCGGCCTGACAGAGCGCCCAATCGCGACTAAACTCGGCGGGCGTAAACCAGCCGTAGCGGTCAACGGCGGTGCGGCGGATCAGGTAGAGGGTCGCCATGCCGCCGCCAAAGGATTGTATGCCCAAAAAGAACCAAATGCGCCCTAATGCCCAGAGGGATAGCCGCTCTGCCGTCGCTACTGAATCTGGCGTAAATGATGCAGGATTTGCCCCCTGCACAACCTGTTCCCCTTCAAAATTTGCCATTGCTCTCCCAGACCATTCTAGCTGAAACTGGTTATGAAATTGCCCCTGTAACGATCAATCCTTATTTTGCCACCGCCCGTGTCGGCTGCAACCGCACTGCCAACAACGCGCCCAGCAGCGCCACCCCTGCCACTGCGGCAAAGACCACCTGATAGGCAGTGATGGGCAACAAACTATTGCCCATTGCCTGGCGCAACAGCACACCGGCCAGCGTCGTCCCCAGAATGCTGCCGGAAAAGCGGATCATGCTAAAGAGACCCGCCGCTGCGCCCGCCTGCATCTGGGGAATATCACTCATCGCCACCGCTGACAGCACAGCCAGTGACAGTCCAGCCCCCATCCCTAGCACAAAGACGACCCCCACTACCAACACCGTCGGCGTCGTGGCCGGCAACTGCGAGAGGACAAGCAACATACTCCCTTGCAGGCTCAGCCCGCCGACAATCAACCAGCGCCCAAAGCCGCGATCTGATAACTGGCCGGCTAAACGCGTAGTCGTCAGCAACGCGCCCGAATAGCTGGCGAGGAGGATGCCCAAGGTGGCGGGGCGCATGCCATGAATATCGGTAAAATAGAGCGGGATGAGAAAATCGTTGCCGTTCATCAAGATCATGCGGATTAAGGCGCAGACCGAAGCGCGGCCAAAGTTCTTGCGGGCAAAGAGCGAGAAGTCAATGAGCGGCAGGGGGAAGGCGCGTTCCCAGGCGTAGAAGCCGGCGAAAAAGAGCAGCGCCGCCAGCAGCAAGCGCCAATCCTGCAACGGTTCGATCCCGGTGATGGGCCGACTGGAGAGGTAGAAGACAAAGAAGAGACAGGCCAGCCCCAGTAGTCCAAAGCCGATCCAGTCGAACTGGCGCAGGAAGCGGCGCTCAAAGGGTTGTGGCGAAGCGGGCAGAAAGCGGATCATCAACCAGAAGGCAATCAGCGCCGCCACCAGCAGCAAGACAAAGTTGGCGCGCCAGCCAAAGTGATCGACCAGAAAGCCGGCGGCAAAGGGGGCCAGGGTGGCAATCCCCGGCCCGGTCGAACTCCATGATCCCAAGGCGCGCCCCCGTTGATCGGGCGGAAAGGTTTCGGCGATCAGGGCAATGCTCAACGGGTTGATCCCTGCCGTCCCCATGCCTTGAGCGATCCGCCCAATCACAATCAACCGCTGGTCAAGGGCAAAGAGCGAGAGCAGAGCGCCAAAGGCATAGATTAAGATGCCGACGAGCAACATGGGCCGCTTGCCCAGACTATCGCCCAAACGCCCATAGAGCGGCGTAAAGATGACAAAGGGCAGCGTATAGGCCGCCACCAACCAGGCCGCTTGATCCGGCTCGACGCGGAACTCATCGCGCATGGTGGGCAGCGCCACCGAAAACATCGACATGTTCAGCACCATGATCGCGCTGGGGATCATCAAGCCGAGCAAGATGTGGTTGAGATTTTGCGGAAGGGTAATACGTTGGTGAAGGGGTACGGCAAGCGTTTCCGGAGACGAAGATCCGGTCGAACGTAACTGACTCAAGGCTACAGGCTCCTGCATGAGCGTGGCGACGTGGGTAACCAATCCCGCTCGTAGCCGGTTCATAACCGGCGCCGGTTACGGACCGGCTGTGAGCGATGTCGCTACCACTGCCGCGCGCAAAGAATAAACAATAGTCTGATATTGTACACGTACTGGGGGCAATCCGTCGAACATCATCTTTGGTTATAAAAAAGATCGCCCCGGCTTCGAGTTGACAATCACAATTATTTTGCTTTATTTTTGATTGAAAATTCATTCAATGAAAGAAAGGAGATCTTTTGGTGCGTAACCAAGAGATCAATCAAAAACTGAAAGACGAACGGCGCGAGAAAATCCTCTCGGCGGCGCTGTTGCTCTTTGCAACCAACGGGCTGGCGGCGACCAAGGTCACGGACATTGCGGCGGCGGTGAGCATGTCCCAAGGGTTGATGTATCATTACTTCAACTCGAAGGAAGAAATCTTTACTGAACTGATCAGCGGCGCCTTTGACCGGTTGAATGACGCCTGCCGACAACTGGAGGCGATGCCGTTGCCGCCACTGGAAAAGATCAGGCTGGCGATCAGCGCCTTGCTTCAGGGTATCGCCGAAAATGCCGACACGGCGCGTTATCATCTGCTCATTGCCCAGGCGACGGTTTCAGCAGCGATTCCGCCAGCGGCGCGCACGATCATTCAGCAGCAAAACCGCTTGCCCTACGAAGTGATGGCCCGCATCATACGCGCGGGGCAAGCAGATGGAACGATCAAACCGCATGATCCCGACGAGTTGGCGCTGCTCTTTTGGACTTCGATCAATGGCCTGGCGATTTACAAGGCCGTGCATGGCCAACAATTCAAAGCGCCTGATCCGGCGTTGTTGCTCCGGATCTTTTTACCATAATGATAGCCATTGATTCAAGGCAGGGCTACCCTGCCTTGGAAACAACAAGGATGCCGCAGATTGCGCCGATGAAAACCTTAGAAAAATCTTGGGAATCTGGGGCATCCCTGTTATTTTCAGGGCAGGGTAGCCCGGATTAAACCTGATGTTACACTTTTACTAGAGGAACTATTCATGACTTACGATTTATACGACGCTGCGTTGGTGAGCACAGTTGTTCCCAAGCGCGCCAAAACGGCGCTGGGCGTGCTTGAATATAGAGAACGACATCCGCATCACCCGCACCGAGCGCTATCCTCTGGAAAAGCTCACCGTGCCCGTGTTGGTTGTGCATGGCACCGCGGATCGGTTGGTGCAATACGACATCCATGCCAACACCTACGCCCGTCGTGTTCCCCAGGTGGAAGTGTTGACGGTGGAAGGGGGTGAACATGTGGCAATCTTCACCCATCGTAATCTGGTGCGCAGCAAGGTGATCGCCTTTATGGCAGAACATTTCAACCACGAGCGCGCGCTGCAAAGCGTGTAATGCGGGTTTGGCTTTGCGGTCATGAGTGGTAGTAAAGACTTTAGTCTTCCAGTAGTCTTTGGGGGCAAAGGGAAGACTAAAGTCTTTACTACACATAGACCGTCTGCGTCGCCATGACCGGCGCTGCTGGTGCAACGGCTGGATTCTGGGGTGTCCAGATCAGCTCTAATTGCCACGGTGTGGTCGAACTGCCGGTCGCCAGCCAAACCCCGGCGGGGGGCAGTGGGTTGCCCCGGTCGAACTTGCGACAGTAGTCATCGACGGTGGTGCGTGGCATCCCCAAACTGAGCAACATTGCCTTGATCGGGCCGCCATGGGTCACCAACGCCAGCGGGCCGACCGTTTCGCTTTCGCGACAAATCTTTTCCCACAAGCCATTAAAGCGCGCTGCCACTTCTGGCTCGCTCTCGCCTCGGCGCCATTCGGCAATCGCCTCTTCCTCAATGGGCGTAACGCCGACAATGCTGCTGGCAATCTCCGCCGTGCGCCGCGTCCGTTCCAAGGGGCTGGCATAGAGCCGCTTGATCCCCGCCGCTCGCAAAAATTCGCCCAATTGCGTGGCTTCCGCCTCCCCTTGCGCCGTCAACGGCGGCCCCGGCGGCACATCATAGCGAATATCGGTGCGACTCCAATCGGGTGTGGCATGGCGCACCAGATAAATCTTCACAATCACAAAAACTACTCCCGTTTTGTGGTAAACAAGGAAACAGGTAGACAGGTACACAAGTCGATAGGAGCAATCCCCTGTTTACCTGTGTACTTGTCTACCTGTCTACCTACATAAAAAACTCGTGTGCTTTCATCGCCTCGCCAGAACGCCAGGCTGCCCTATGTCACCCAGAACGTTCTGCTTACCGTTGCTGCCTTCCGACCCTGGCGGGGTTCACAGTGTCCTGCCGCACAGGACCCAGCGCCTGACGAAGCGATGAAAACACACGAATCTAGTGAATCAGTGGGACAGTGAGTCAGTAAATCAGTGAAAACTGTCTGACTGTGTAACTGTCTAACTGAGTTACTGCCAACTGGCGGAGAGGGTGGGATTTGAACCCACGAACCTCATCGGTTACGAGCTTTCCAGGCCCGCGCACTAGGCCAACTATGCGACCTCTCCGTACTTCTCGGTTGCAAGGGATAAGTATAATGGGTTTTGTCGATTCTTGCAAGTTTGCGGAGAGATTGGGAGATTAAGAGATTGAGAGATTGAGAGAGATGGACCTGTTGACTAAGGGTTCGTAAAAGGATAAATTCCTGCTCTTGGCGAGTCACGGACTCGCCAAGAGCGGTGGATCAAGTTATCTTTTTACGGACTCTCAATCTCCCAATCTCTCAATCTCTTTATTCCTCATCCCTCTGCCCGAATCGCCTTCTGGGCCAACAACGCATAGTGCGGTTTGCATTCAGCCAGCAGTCGTAGGAGGCGAGGCGGAAAAGGCTCATTCTTGGCGCGGTATTGATCGAAGCCGGTGGAGGTATGGACATTGCGATACCAATACTTGGCCCACACGCCATCCTCCGGGCGCGCCCCCGGTTGCCAGTGAAGCATCGCCGCGTCAAAAGCGATGCCGATTTGCGCACAGAGTTGACTGAGGACGCGCCGGGGATTGAGCAGCAACTGCTTGGCCTCCAGCACCGGCGGCTGCTGCCCTAAATCCAACAACTGTTGGTAGAGCGCAGCCTGCGTCGCCAGCCCGGTATCCCGCAAGATGGGGTTGGTCAGGTTTTGTCCCAGCGAGGGCAACATCTGGACCGGGTCACGAATCAACAACACGTTGACTGTCTCCGCCAGAAACCCCCGATCCAATTCCACCAAATGATGCGCCATCTGCTTGAGAAAGAGCACAGGCCGGTCACATGGCCCCAGGATCACCTCGCGTACCACCCGTTCCCCGTCGTCAATCATCGACCCAATCACTTCCGCCTTGCCTGGATGGTCGGCAGCGGAAACCCGCAAATAGTGAGCATACAACGGCTCATCCACCACCCGCGTATCTTGGCGCTGGGCAAACGCGTACATCAACGCCGTCGACACATTGCGCGGCCCCGACCAGAGGTTGATCCGAATGGTTGACATGTTTAGTCTTTCTTCGTTGGAGTTACGAGTTACGAATTACGAGTTACGAATTACGCTGTTTGCCCGTAACTCGTAATTCGTAATTCGTAATTCGTAACTTACCCCTGCGTCTTCTTCCACGCTTCATACTCTGCGCGGGCTTCGGCGGAGAGGGGGTAGTATTTGCGCAGTTCGCCGCCTTGGGCCAGGCGCATGCGGGAGAATTCTTCCCACTCCACATGCTCACCGGCTTTTTTCAGCAGTTCGGGCGCCAGGCTGATTGGCACGACGACCACGCCGTCGTCGTCGGCTACAATGATGTCGCCGGGCATGACCAGGGCGTTGCAACAGGCAATCGGCACGTTGACGGCATAGGGGAAGATGTTGGTCTGTGTGTGGTAGTTGGGGGTCACGCCTTTGAGGAAGAGACCAATACCCAGCTTTTTTGCCTCCGGGTAGTCGCGAATACAGCCGTCGATCACCACGCCGGCGCCGCCGCGCCCGGTGAAGTAGGTGAGCATCATTTCGCCAAAGACGCCGCTGCCCATATCGCCACGGGCATCGACCACTACGATATCGCCCGGTTGCGTGTGGTAGAGGACATGGCGATGGAGCTGCTTTTCCGGGTCGGCATATTCATCGACCCGGTATTGGTCTTCGCGCTTGGGCATAAATTGCAGCGTCAACGCCGGCCCCACGATGGTCTTGCCCGGCAGCCAGGAGATCGGGCCGCGGATCTGCGGGTCGCGAATGCCCAGGCGGCTCAATTCGCCGCTGGCCGTGGCGCTGCCAATGTTGCGTAGTCCTTCAATGAGCGACTTGGGGGGGCGTTGAATATCAGGTGTCTGAATCATGGTTCATCCTTGATCTGTTGGTGTAATAGAAGGATTGGTTTGCTAAGATGGCCCCAACGTTCACCGGCGCAGTGACGCCAGGAGAAAAGCTGGGCTGGGGAACACTTGCTGCATTATAAACCAAAACAGCCGAAAGCCAAAGGGAGTGGTTGGCGGTGGGGGTAGTGCGAGTGTGAGAGAGCAGCGTGACGCGTGATTCGTGATACGGGTTGCGTGAACTGGTCAACTATATTGGCACTTATGGTGCAACAACTTTCTGACTGCGGAGCAGGAAGAGCAGCACTGGCCCTGTCACCACCGCGTACCCGATCCAACTGACGGCGCCGAGGAGCAGACCGGTTGTCATCACCCCAGCCGCCGCCGTAATGCGGTCACAAAAGTGCAAACAGAAAGTCGCCCCGACCCCGCCCAATATTGCGCCACCGACGACATTGATGAGCACCCAACTCGGTACAGTGTGCCGGCGTGGCATGAGCAATAGGCCTTGCAATAAGCCAATCACAGCCAGCGTCACGGGCATCTGCAAGAAGTTCAGCCAAAAGACTTCCCAGAACCACCCGCGCAGGGTCAACTCTTGGGCCAGTGGTGAAATTACGCTGCCGATGTTAACGCGCAACAGATTGCCCAGCAGCCAGCCAATTGCCATCGCCCAAGCCCAAGGCGCAGCGCGCACCGGCTTACCGCGCAAAAAGAACCATTGCGTCAGGCCGACCATACTACCAACCAAAACCAGCGTGCCCAAAAACTCCAGGCGCGCCTCCAACAGCCCACCCAAAGCGCCGCCGATCCCATTGGCGACAACCCAGCCACCCAGAAAAGGTAGCACAGGAAACATTGTGGCGCGCAGTTGCGATTGCATAATGAGTTCCTCATTGAACTTCCGTCTTATTGATTTACGGACTCTAACTTAATGGCTCGCCAACTTCCGCCGCATGCGCACATACTGCGCATAGTCAATCGGCACGCGCCGTTTGATGTAATCCCGTGTGGATGGCGCGCTATTCCTTGCCACAGTCAGCCGCTCCGTCACCAGTAGATCAAAAGCATCCGACCCGGCGCCGCTGCCGTAGCTGACCATGAGGATGCGCTGGCCCGGTTGCGCTTCATCCAGCACCGCCGATAGGCCGATCATGGCGGAACCGGCGTAGGTGTTGCCGATCTCCGGCACGAGTAGACCAGTCTTCCACTGCGCTGCCTTGAAGCCCAGATCCTCCAGCGCTCGTGTCGGGAATTTAGGGTTGGGCTGGTGGAAGATGACATAATCATAGTCTGCCGGGGTGGTCTGCATCTCAGCCATCATCTGCTCTGCCGCCGGGATAATATGGCCGAAGTAGCCCGGATCGCCGCTAAAGCGTTCGGCGTGACTGGGGTAGTGGGTGCTGGGCCGCCGCCAGAAATCGGTGGTGTCCGAGACATAACTCAGCGTGCGTTGGATGATCGTCAGCGCCTGAGCCGCCGGCCCCAAGAGATAGGCCGCGCCGCCGGCCCCCGCCGTATATTCCAGCGCATCCCCTGGTCGTCCCTGCGCCGTGTCCATGCCGATGCTCAAAACATAATCGGCCATGCCGCTGCCGACAAAGCCGATGCCGGCCTGCATCGCTTCGGTGCCGGCTTTGCAGGCAAATTGCCAGTCGGCGGCCAGCACCCCTGGCGTCGCACCGATAGCTTCGGCCACAATGGTGCCGGTCGGCTTGACGGCATAAGGATGGCTCTCGCTGCCCACCCAGACGGCGCGGATCTGCTGCGGGTTGATCGCCGCGCGCGCCAACGCGTTGCGCGCTGCCTCAATGCTCATGGTCGCCGTATCTTCATCCAGTCCCGGCACCGCTTTTTCGCGCACCGGGCTGCGACTGTTGCCCTCGGTCCAGACCCGGCTGATCTCACTCCCCGGCAGGCGATAGCGCGGCACATAAGCGCCATAACCGACAATGCCGACGGATCGAATTGGTTGGTTTAACATAGGTTTGTCCTGTAGTCGTTTAGTCGCGTAGTCTCTGGGTCGCGTAGTCGTTTAGTCGTTTGGTCAGGTTGTCAGGAGTTCACGGGCGCGTTCGACGCGGATTTGGCCTTCTTGGACGAGTTGAGCGGCGATGCAATCAACGGCGCTTCCTTCGGCGCCGGCAGCGACGGCAATCTGGCGGGCGTGCAGGGCCATGTGACCGCGCTGGATGCCTTCGGTGGCTAAAGCGCGGAGCGCCGCCAGATTCTGCGCCAGGCCCACCGCCGCCATCACCTCGCTCAACTCCCGTGCGCTCTGAATGCCTAAAATCTTCAACGCCACCTGCGCCACCGGATGTGACCGCGTCGCCCCGCCGACAATGCCGACGGCCAATGGCAATTCCAACCGGCCATAAAGGATTTTGGCTTTTGGGTTCTCGGCGACCACAGTTTGCTCTGCTAATCTAAAATCTAAAATCCCAAATCCAAAATCTTCCACCCGCCACTCCGTCAACGCCCGATACTGTCCATCCCGCGCCGCATAGGCATGGGCGCCGGCTTCGATGGCGCGCCAGTCGTTGCCGGTGGCCAGGGCCACGGCGTCAATGCCGTTGAGAATGCCCTTGTTATGTGTGGCAGCGCGATAGGGGTCGGCGACGGCAAAGGCGTTGGCATGGGCGATGTTTTCGATCACTTCTGCGCCGGTTAAACTTTCAGTGGCAAAGCTGGCGGCCGGAATCGTCACTGCGGCCCAGGCGCGACGCTGGTCGGTAAGGTTACTGAGAATACGCAACAAGGCGCGTCCACCACTCAGCCGTTCCAACGTTGGCGCAATGGTTTCGGCGGCGGTGTTAACCGCATTAGCGCCCATTGCATCGCGCGTGTCAAAGAGCAGATGGACAATTAACATCGGCCCGGTCGGTGTTTGGGGCAGATGGCGCACTATCAGATCAACCGGTCCCCCACCCCGCGCCGTGATCGACGGGCTGGTGTCCGCCTGTTGCAAGAGCACCGCCTTCTCCGCCAGAATCGCCTCTTCTGCCGCCATTGCATCCGGCACAGCGAGCAGTTGAATCTGGGCAATCATCACCGGCTCGGTGCTGCCCGTGCGAAACCCACCCCCGGTGCGTGCCAGGCGCGCGGCAAAACTTACCGCCGCCACCACCGACGGCTCTTCCACCACCATCGGAATCAGGTAATCACGGTCATTGATCAAAAAATTGACCCCAATCCCCAGCGGCAAGGTATAGCGACCAATCACATTCTCGATCATCTTGTCGGCCTGACCCACCGTCAAGCTATCGCCCAATACCGCCTGCTCTGCCGCTGTCAACGCCGCCCACCCGGCCACCAGCGCCACCCGTTCCGCCACACTCTTTTGATAAAAGCCACTGATGCGCGACGAGCGCGCCCCCGTTTTGTTCGTCATAAACCCCTTGCCCTTGGTTTACCGGCATTGCTTATTGTAAGCATAGCACAAAGTCCAGCGCTGTGCTGGTAGCAGTATACCAAAGTAAAGCTGTCAGAAGCTACCAAGATCGAAACAACGGATTTTTGACAGGAACGGATTGATCCCGCCACGTTCGGGATTTTCGAGTTAGGGGTAGACACGCTTGCCGTCGCGCTGTGATGGCGATTCGAGCGGTTAGTCACAGACGATGAGGGGCCGTTGGTTACCTTATCACATCGCAACAAAAAGGAGCGCTGTTCAATAACAGCGTACAAGGAGTTCGTTCTGGAAAACTGCTTGAGGCAAAACTCCTGTCAATCCAGCCAATTCTCGAACGTGGCGGGATCAATCCGTTCCTATCCCTAATCCGTTGTTCCGGTGCTTACCCACTAAACGCGGCCCACACGGTGCGGATCGGGCCATCCAGCAATTGGGGCGCCAGGGCGAGACTGATCGATAGGAGGAGCATACAGAGGGCGAGGGCGACGCTGACCATGCGTTCGCGCAAGAGGAAGCGATTTTCCAGCGGGCCAAAGAGGATGCGCGTCAAGCGCACAAAGCCCCAGATGGCGCCGACCGAGGCAAAGAGGACAATCGCCGCCGGACGCCAATCATTTTCGGCAATGATTTGTAAAGCTGTCCAGTGGCCGGTAAAGCCGGCACTGAGAGGAAAGCCGGTCAAACCGAGGCCGCCGAGGAGGAAGGCGGCGCTGTTCCACGGCAGACGATTGCCGGCGCCTTGGATACGCGCCGAATTCATGCCGCCAATATGTTGTTCGAGGGTGGCGAGACCGGCGGCGGCCGTCAACATGCTCACAATGCGCAGGCCAAAGAGGAAGAGCGCCAGCGGCCAACTGCGCAACCCCGGCGCCGCTAAGATCATGAGGATCAGCCCCCAATCGTGCAGGGCGGCATAGCCCCACAGCCGACCGGGGTGGCTCGAACCGGCGGCGGCAATCCCCCCCCAAACGGTCGTTGCCAAACCCGCCCAGGTCATCCATAGTTCAAAGGAGCCAATCTGCGCCACAAAGGGATAGGGGCTGATGACCCGAAACAGCAGATGGAGCAAGGCCAATTGATAGAGCAAGGTCACCAGCGCTGTCACCACCGGCGGCGCTGATTGGGCCGTGGCCGGCTGCGCACTATGAAAGGGCGCCGGCATCAACAGGAGCAGTAGGCCGATGGTAAAGAGACGGGCGGCGGTCAGTTGGGCGCTGTTGTCCTGCGGATTGAGCGGGATCTGTTCCACATACCAATAGGCCAGCAAAAACAAGGGAAAGGCCAGGATCGGCGGCAGCAACATGCGCAAGGGGCCGGCCGGACTGGTCAAACGACCGGCTTGCAGGACAAAGACAGCGGCGCCGTTCAACCCGACAAGGAAGAGAGGCGTCAAGAAAAGCGGCGCCAATGGTCCGGCAGTCATCAAGGCGATGGCGACATAACCGGCCAACAGCACGAGCGTAAAGGGGGCAAAGCTCCGCCCCTGGCTAATGACCGCCGTCAGTAAAAAGGCGGCGGCAGCCATCAAAAAAGCGGTCATCAGAATCGGTAGCGCGCTGGGCTGTAACTGAAAGGTAAAGCCCAGCCGGGTCAAGGGCGCCGTTATATCCAGCACCTGACCGACCACGGGCAAGGAAAAAATGGGGGCATTGAGGTCAAGTTGCCAAAACCAAAGACCCAGCGCCCCGGTAAAGAGCGTCGCGATCACCGCCGTGATCGTCTCCCAGTTGCGCAACAAATAGGTGAGCAGGGCCATGCCAATCAATCCGCCTACCAGCAGCGCCGGCAGGGTGAATAGTGCGTTGTTCGCAGCAATCGGTTGTGCTATCATGATGCCTCTCTTGGCGTCACCGGCGGTTCGTGGCGTGTGCTTTCGGCGCGCCTGGCCGCGATCGGCTGTTGTCGGCCCCCGGTTGGTAGCTGCCGCGGGGTCGGTTTGGGCAGTTCCGGTAAGGGGGGCAACGCCGGGCGGGCGGGGGCAGTCCGCGGGAAGGTCATATCCGTCGGGCGCGCAATCGTCACGGTTTCGGGCAAGCGGGCGGCCAACATTAAATAACTGCAAGCCAGCGCGCTCAGCAGTTGGACAATGCCAATCAAGACAAAGAGACGAAATTCGGGCAGCAAAATCTGGATAAAGGCTTGCACCGGGATAAACCAAAGCGAAAGCGCAACGGCCGTCGAGAGCGGTGCATCGCTCAACCCCAGCATGATCATCGCACAAACCGCCAGCCAGAGAAAGAGTTGGGCCAACGGCGGCGCGACTACCGGCAGCGGCAGATCAATATCAAAGAGCCGCCAACAGACGACCAAGAGCGTCACCGCCATCAGCCGTATGAACCATGAACCTGGCCGTTGATAGGGCAGTGCAAAACGAATCTGGCGCGCCGAGAGGAAGAGCATGGCCGCCGACAGGGTTGTCACCAGGATTTGCACCTGCGCCCACTTCAACTCCACCTGATGGACCTGGGTCACTAGGACAACGACCCCCAGTTGAATCACACAAAGCCCCACCAGGAAGCTGCGCCACTCCCACAGAAAGAGCATAAGAACGGCGACGGCGCCAATCGTCAAAATGCCCAGGCCGGAGGCAAAAAAGGTAAAGTTTGTCAGTAGCCAGGTAATCAGCGATTCCATCATCTCTTCGTCCGGCGCCTTTACTGTAGCAACAAATAGCCAATGAGGGCAAAAACCAACACCCAACCCATGTAGCCCGCGCCTTCCATCACGCGCGTGACGCTGCCCCATAGTTCGCTGGCATATTGAACGCCCCACCAACCATAGTTGAAGAGCCAGTGTAATTGGATCAGCGTGTGTAGCCGATTCGCTCCATTACCGATGATATGCCAGATTTTGGGACGCAACCAAACCAATCCCCACCCCAGCAACAGCGGCGTCGCCACGGTGATCCAGATGGCGCCCTCTTTGGCAACCACACTAGGCGGATCACCCAAGGTGGGCGGGATAGCGTTGGGCATACTTGCCAGCGCTGCCACGGCCCGCGGCAGAAAACCGGTGATCGCCAGCGGCAACCCCAGCGCGACACTGGCAATGAGCAGCCGTCCCCGGCTTCCCGGATAGGCTTGGGTCGGCTCGATCCGCTCCACATCTTCCCAACTACGGAGTAATGCGGCAATTTGCAAACTCTGGGCAATGACATAGGTCAGAAAGAGCAACTGCACCACTGTGCCCGGCGCCCACAGCCGAGCCAGGGACGGTTGCGCCAAAAAACCGGGCGTCAACGGTACGCCGGCCAGCGTCAAGGCACCGATGCTCACCGGCAATGTCCATCCCCAACCCTGCCAGACCCGCTCCCCGACCAGCCAGAGGCCGCCCCCCAGGGCAAAGGCGGTGGTCGGCCAGATCATGGCGCTGGGGCCTTCGTTGTAGGTGAGGGCGCCCGTCAACGCGGCCAGACCGGCGGAAGCAATCAAGACAAAGGAGTGGTGGTCATTCTGATTATCGGCGGTCCAGGCGGCGACGGCGCTGCCCAGCAATGCCACCAGAAAGACGGCCAACACATCCAGGCGGAGCAAAATGTAATCCCGTCCCAGGCCATAAGTCCAGCCCAGCAGCCATAGCCCGCACAGGGTCGGCACCATGTGTTCCAAGAGGCGCTCGGCCACATTGATGGGCGAGCGCCGCTCCGGCAAGAGCCATATGTGAAAAGGATAGACGCCGGCGCGAATTAACGCCGCCAGCGCCAGTAACAAGACCGATTCGACCGGCAGCGTGCCATTCTGAAATTCTTGACCGGGGCCAGTCGGACCGGCGGGCAGCAGGGCGATCAGCAACAACATGGCACCAAGCAAACTCAGGCCGCGATGATTTTCCGGCGGCGTGTCATCTTCCGGTGTGACAATAACCGGGCGGGTGGTGCTGCGCAACAAAATGCAAACATCCAACAGCACCCAGGTCAATATCGCCGTCAACAGATTACCGCTGGTGACAAAGAGCAACGCCGCCGCCAGCACCGCCAGTTGGACGGCCAGCGAGCCATGAATGCGCCGCCCCTGCTGGACATAGTCACTGTTGAGATCGAGCAAAATACCCAAGCCGCCGAGGAGAAGCACCAACCCGGCAATGTACCAGTTCCAGCCGTCGCCCACCCAATAGAGATTGGCGCCCACTTGCAGAATGGGACGCCAGGGATAGCTAAAGGTGGGCACGACTGTGAGTTGCGAACGCAAAACCAGCAACAGCCAGCCCGCGACGCCAATAAAGAGTAGCGCCAGACCGGCCAGCCATTCCGGTCGCCGCAGCCAGCGACCGGCCAGCATCGACAAAATTGCGCCCACAACCAGGAGAACCGATGGGCCAACGGGTGAGATGATCAGATTGATGAGTGCCATAAGCCCCAAAATTCTAGCATAGATAAGTTGTGTAGACAAAAGTGGAAGGGGGTGGCGGGTGGCAGGTTATTTAAGCAAAAGGAGATAGAGAGATTAAGAGATTCTGTCATGCGATTCAATCTCTCAATCTCTCTATCTCTCAATCTCTTACCAAAACAACACAAGCTCAAAGCGCAGCGTATGATCTTGCAGCCACCCCGCCGGATCGACAAGCTGGATCTGGAGCGGTTGACCGGCGTCACGCTTGAGATTGAGCGGGCGTTGACCCTGACGCAGCAGATCCTGGAGACGCACGCGGGCGCGGGGACTAGCCAGGTCGCCGATAAAGAGATGAACCGCCAGGTTGCGATCCGGCGCGGCGCTGCTCGCCTCTTTGTTGAGCAGGCGCAGGGCAATGCCGGTGATGGTAATCCCCTCCGGGATGATCGGTTGATTGGCGGATGAATACAAAAGCATTTCCTGCTGTGCGCCTTGGACTTCACCCTGGAACACAACGGCGGACTGGCTGCCTGACTGTCCCGGAAGCTGGCGCGTGGCCGGCCCGGTTGCCGGCAGCGCACGCGCTTGCGTCTGCCCTTCAGGGCTGCTCTTGCTCCGGCGCAACACGCTGGCCAGTTGCATTGTCGGCGCCGGTGCGGACATGGGCATGGCCGCCATGATCGCCGGCCCCATGCTGCGCATCATCGGGGAACCGCCACCCAAAAATTGCTCCGACCAACCGGCCGGCAAGGCGTTGGCGACGGTGACGCCTTCCTGCACCCGTTGCCCAGCCTCGGTGCGCGTGGCGACAAAGGCCGTTTCTGCGGAAGCCAGACCATAGCGCAGCGCTTCCTGCGTCAACAAGGTGCGCAGGGCTGTCGCCATCTGGGTGCGCGCCGTTTCGGCATAGACCGGCGGTGCGCTCTCGGCTTGCTCACCCAAAAGCGCCGTGGCATCATAACCCAAGCGGGTCAACTGTTCGGCAACCTGATCCGGCGGCAAGTTGGCGTTGATCAGATATTCCAACCCATGCACCCGGCGCGCCCCAAAGAGCGCTCGTAGGTTGGCCGTGGTGGCATTGCGCGCCGGATCCAGCGTTTCCCAGGTCAATGGCGCCGCATCCGCCGACCCTAGTTCAGCGGTTACCGTTGCTGGGTCGGTGGCCGGGACGCGCCCGATCAGCCAGCGCGCCTGACCGCCGGTAAGATCGCCCAGATCTACCACGGTGCTTTTTGTTGTATGGGCCAGCAAGGTGTGTTGATCACTCATCTCGGCTTGCGGGTGGTGAATGGTGAGTTGCAGATTGGCATAGAGCGGCTCTATCCAAGCGGCCAACACTTCGTCGAGGGCGGTCGTAATATCTTCCTGTTCCGGGTCACTGGTCAAGAATTTGGCAAGGCCGCCACCCCGTTCGGCCAGCTCTTGGGCCAGAAAAGCATTGGGCGCGGCGTCGATGCAAATTACACTGATGCGTCGCCGTTGACCGTGGCGCTTGGCCCGTTGCCGCTCCTCATCCGCCAACCGCAAGATGCGATCAGCGTCAGTGACAGCGGCGTCCGTCAAGATCAAGAGGTGACGGGCTGCCTCGCCGCGGCTGTGGGGCAGGTGTAGTGCGCTTTCTAAAGCGATGCCCAGTTCGGTGCCGCCACTGTCACTGTTTTGTTTGAGCCAGGCGATGGCCGCCGCGGTTTTCTCGGGCGTCGCCTTTTGGACTTTCGGCGCAAACCACCGCGTCTCATAATGGAAAATGCCGAGTGCAAAGTGATCTTGTTCCTGGAGATCCACCAAAAAGCGCTCAACGGCCCAATCCGCCGCTGCCCACTTGGGGCCGGTCATTGAGCCGGAATGATCGACCAGCAGAATGATTTCACGGGGCAAGGGGTGACGTTGGGGCGCACGCGGTGGGGCGACTTGGGCCAAAAAATAACGGTTGGCGTCGGCTTCCGCCTGTTGGTGAAAGAGGGTTAACAACGGCTGACGCTCGGCTTGTTGCGCCTGCCATTGCAAAACACAATCGCGATCCGGCAACACTTCGCCCCCCTGCAACTGGACTTGGGCGCCGTCCGCCGTTGTTGTCACGGAGAGATCATGGGTTGGACTGGTGACTTGTTGCGCACCTTGCAGATGAAGGTCAAGCAGAAAGCGATGACCGGGATCACGCAGCAGTGCGAGCGGTTGACCGTTGGCGGCGCGCGCGCCACGTTCATCACTGCGCATATAACGGGGCGCGGTTGTCAATGGAATGCGCAACGTCCATTGGCCGCCTTCCTGCCGCGCAAGCTGAACATAGCGGGTTTCGACGGTCACTTCTTGGTCCGGTCGAATGCCGGCGACCTGAAGGGTAAAGACATCAGGCGCTTCGCGGGTGGCGAGGGCGGCTTGTCGCCCCTCCTGTTTGGCCTTTTCGTATTCTGCTTCCGCCGTATCGCGTGCGGCCAAAGTTGCAACAATTTCGACCGCGCCAAAGCGCACGGTGACATGTGTAACGGCGGCGTCGCCCGGCAGGGGAAAGCGGTAGCGCGCCTCGATCACTTTGGTTGATTGCGCTTGACTATAGCCAAAGACCTGTTGCAAGCGCAAATCAGCCAGGGGGCCAACCACCTCGCCACGCAATTCACTCCGTTGGAGCGGCACAAATTGGCGTTCGCTCTTCTCTTGCTTCTGGACAACCTCCAATACCCCGATGCCATCAGGGCGGGAATTTTCATAGATCGCCGGATGAAACATGTTCGACCTCCTTGGTCTGATTCGTGTTGACTTCGACGAGTTCAGTCTTCGCGTGCTGCCTGCGTCACGAATTACGAATTACGAATCACGAATCACGTCTCTATTATACCATATTGTAACCTGTCAAATTTTATCAATTTGGGCATAACCCTATCATCTTGTACAATACCAGTGATAGCCCTATAACCATTTCTCTATCTGTAGTCTATCCCTTGATCTGTCATCGTTGGTAGAAAAGTTTTTTACATTAATGCATTATGGCTGAACAACATACGATCTACGAAAAAATATCCAATCGGTTCTTTGCAATTCCCACCGTGGCGCAATGGTGGGCGAAGCAATCGGCGCGCCGTACAGCCGGTCTGGTGGATTTGTCCACCGGCATTCCCTTTGCCCGTCTACGCAAACCGCTGCACCAGAGTAAGGTTGCCCTGTTGACCACCGGGGGTATTCACTTGTCGAGCCAGCACGGTTTTGATATGGTGAACCCCGATGGCGACGCGACTTACCGGGAAATCCCCGGCGATGTCGCCCTTGAGCAGATTACGATTACGCATAAGTATTATGACCACACCGACGCCGACGCCGATCTCAATGTGATCTTCCCGCTGGCGCACTTTCGCGATCTGGTGAACAAGCAGGTGGTGGGGGCGCTGGCGTCCCGTCACTATGGCTTTATGGGTCACATTGACGGGGCGCAGTTGCCCATCTTGAATGAACGCACGGCGCCGGACGTGGCAGCCAAATTGCGAGCCGATGGCGTCGATTTTGCCTTTCTCACCCCCGCTTGAGGACTCTGCAATCGGTCCGTGGGACTGATCGCACGCGCTATCGAGACGGCGGGGATGCCGACCGTCACTATTTCGATTACGAAAGACTTGACCGAGTCGGTGGGTGTACCGCGCGTCATTTTTGTCAAGTGGCCGTTGGGTCATCCGCTGGGGGAGCCGCAGAATGCCGCCCAACAACGCACGTTGATCTTTGACGCCTTGCACCTGCTGAAAACAGTGCAGACGCCAGGGGTTATTGCCGAGCCGGGCTATCGCTGGCGGCGGGAACAGTATGCGGAGCCGGCATGGGAAAGATTAAGAGATTGAAACGATTAAGAGATTCACCAAATCTCACAATCGCTTCAATCTCTTAATCTCCTCAAAGGAAATTAGCTTACATGAAGCAACACAAGGCATCTGATAAAGCAACTCTTCAATGGACAGGGATTCTTTTTGCCGTCGCCGTAACGTTGCTGCTGGTGACGGTGGTTGATTTGGTGATTGGCGCTCAGGGGCTGGCCGTGGGCGTGGCGGCGGCATTGCGGCTGCTGGCGCCGATCGTGGCCGGTGTATTGACGACGCTCTATGTGCGGCGGCGGGGCGGCATCCACGCCTTTATCGGTGCGCTGATCGCCCTGCCGCTGATGGCGCTCTTTGTCTTTCATGGCAACTGGCAGAGCGCCGTGCTGGCGACGATGCTCTGTGCGCTGGCCGGGGCGGTGAGTGAGGTGCTGTTGCGAAACCGCGGGTGAACGCAAAACGGTAGATGCGGAGGGCGCCAAACACAACAATGGATTTAGGAAGCAGCCGATTTTCCTAGCGGCATCCCTATTGTTATCGACTGCCGCTGGATAATGCGACTGGACGACTGTGGGGTACCGATTATTTTTGAGCGCTGATGCTCTCATCCGTTTCCGGTAGATAGACAAAGCATCCGCTGCTTCCTAAATCCGTTGTTGTGTTCCGGTGACTTAAAACAACCAAATAGCAGTGACTGCTTGGGCCGTGGGAAGTTCGACTCACGGCTTTTCTTTTGAGTAACTATCGTCTACCACCTGTTCGTCGGGGCACGAACTATCATGCCCCGACGAACAGGTGGTAGAGAACTAGAAAACGCGAGGAACGAGTTATGAAGGCCATCCCAATTCCACCAGGTATCCCCCAGGGGAAGAACATGTATTGGCGCATGTTGCGCTATCTACAACCCTATTGGCGGCAAGTGGTGATCGCTTATCTATCGATGACGCTGGCGACCCTGGTTAACCTCTTTGTGCCACAAATTATCGCCGATGCGATTGACAAAGGGGTGGCGACGCGCAATGCAAGGGTTCTCTTCTGGGCCGGCGGCTTGATCTTGGGGATTGCCGTGGTGCGCGGGGTTGTCTCCTTTGGGCAGCGTTACTATGGCGAGTGGTTGAGCCATCGTGTTGCCTATGACCTGCGCAACCATTTTTACAGCAGCGTGCAGAACTTGCCCTTTGCCTTTCATGATCAAGCCAAAACCGGCGATCTCATGAGCCGCGCCACCAGCGACATTACTGAGACCGAGCGTTTCGCCGGCATTGGCATGATGGATCTAGTTGCCGTCCTGGCGATGATGATTGGCATTGTCACCGCCATGTTTCTGGAGCATATTCAACTGACCTTGATTACCCTTGTGCCAATGGTGATTTTGGTGGCGTCGGCAATCCACTTCGGCAACCTCATGCGCCCCCTGTTCAAACAGATTCAGGCGCAGATGGGCGTCCTCTCGGCGGTGATGCAGGAGAGCATGACCGGTATTGGCGTGGTCAAAGCCTTTGCCCGTGAACCCTTTGAGTTTGCCAAGTTTGACCGGGAAAATGACAAGTGGTTTGACCAGCGCTATGCCTCGATCAAGCTCTGGGCGATCTACTGGCCGCTCTTTAGTTTGATCCTGGCGGTGGCGATCTTTCTGCTGCTCTGGTTTGGCGGCCCACGGGCAGTGGCGGGGGAAATTACCGTCGGTTCGCTCTTTGCCCTCATCTCCTATGTGTTGATGCTCAACGGGCCGGTTTTGCGGGTCGGCTTTCTGGTCAACATGGCGACCAGCGCCGGAGCCAGCGCCAGTCGCGTCTTTGAGATTATCGACACCCCCAACGAAATCGAAGAAGCGCCCGACGCCGCGCCGTTAGCCAATGCCAGGGGCGCTGTCCATTTTGACCAGGTCAGCTTTGCCTATCAGGAAGGGCGCAGCATTTTACAAGAAGTGAGCTTTGTGGCGCAACCGGGCGAAGTGATTGCGCTCATCGGCCCGACCGGCTCCGGCAAGTCAACCATCATCAACCTGATCCCCCGCTTCTATGACGCCACCAGCGGCGCGGTGTTGATCGACGGCCAGGATGTGCGGCAGTTACAGGTGAAAAGTCTGCGTAGCCATATCAGCATCGTCTTGCAAGACCCCTTCCTCTTCAACGCGACGATTGCCGAAAACATCGCCTATGGCAAACCCGAAGCGCCGCTGGACGCCATTGTCGCCGCGGCCACAGCGGCCCACGCCCACGACTTTATCGAATCTTTCCCCAAAGGCTATGAAACCATCGTCGGCGAGCGGGGCGTGACCCTGAGCGGCGGCCAGAAACAGCGCATCGCCATTGCCCGCGCCCTGCTCTGCGACCCGCGCATCCTGATTCTCGACGACTCGACCAGCAGCGTCGACACCGAAACCGAGCATCTGATCCAGCAAGCGTTGACTGTCCTCATGCAGGGGCGCACCACCTTTGTCATCGCCCAGCGCCTGCTCACCCTCAAGAGCGCCGACCAGATTCTGGTGCTGGAGCAAGGGCGCATTGCCCAACGCGGTCGCCATGCTGAGTTGCTGGCGCAGGATGGTCTCTATCGCCAGATCTACGACCTGCAACTGCGCGACCAGGAAGAATTTCTCGCCCTGCAAGCGGAAGCAGAAGAACAAGCGCCGGCGATGGAAATGGTTTATGCCTAAGTGAGATTGAGAGATTAGGAGATTGAGAGATTACAGCACAAAATCTCTTAATCTCCCCTGAAAGAAGAGATAGTTTATGACAATCCAAACAACAAACCAACGTGAAACCCGCCTGGGTTGGTTTGCCGGCACTGGTCTACGCGCCGGTGATATGGCGCACCAGGAACGGGAAGCGCGGGTGCGCAAGCTCTTGCCCGAAGATGAGGAAGAGACCGCCGGCAGTTCCTATGACTCCCGGTTGACCGGCCGCTTGATTCGTTATCTCAAGCCCTATCGCACCCAGACGCTCTGGGCCATTGTCTTGATGTCGGTCTCGTCACTGCTTCATGTAGCAGGGCCGTGGCTGATCGGCAAAGCGATTGATGAAGCCCATCTGGTGGAAACGATGACCAACGCGACCGCGGCCAGCCTGGCCAATGCACTATGGCAACTGCGCTGGTGGGCGCTGGCCTTTATCATCGTGGCGCTGCTCGAATGGGTAACAAACCTGGGGCGCATCCAGTTGATGGCCTACGCCGGCACCAAGGTGGTGGCCGATATGCGCAGCGAACTCTTTCGCCATCTGCACAAACTCTCGCTCAACTTTCACAACAACTACAGCGTCGGGCGCCTGATGAGCCGCTTGATCAGCGATGTAGGCATCTTGCAAGACTTTGTCACCTGGTCGATCACCGGGTTGGCGCGGTCGGGCTTTATCCTGATTGGTGTCATCATTGCCATGCTGGCGCTCAACTGGCAACTGGCGCTGGTCACCTTTGTCCTCATCCCGCTCATGCTCTGGCTGACCGAGTATTGGCGGGTGCGGGTGCGCACGGCCTATCGTTCGACGCGCATGCGGCTGGCGTTGATCAACGGCTATCTCAACGAGTCGATCTCCGGCATTCGCGTCACCCAGAGCTTTACCCGTGAGGCGCGCAATTTCCGCCACTTTGATGACCTCAACTCCTCCTTTTTTGACGCCAACGTGGACGCCACCTGGCTCACCGCTGTCTTCTTCCCCGGCGTCGATTTTCTCGGTTCGCTGGCGACGGCGTTGGTGGTGGGCGTCGGCGGCTGGCTGGTGCTGGGCGATGCGCTGACTGCCGGCACGCTGGTCGCCTTTGTCCTCTACGTTGAGCGCTTCTTTGAACCGATTCGTGAGTTGGCCCAGCGCTACAACACCTTCCAGGCCACCATGACGGGTTGTGAACGGGTCTTCCACCTGCTCGACACCCAGCCCGATCTGCAAGACGCCCCCGACGCTTACCCCTTGCCGCCGATTCGAGGCGCGGTTGATTTTGAGAATGTTAAATTCTGGTACAAGGAAGATACGCCGGTCTTGCGCGGCGTCACTCTCCATGCCGAACCGGGTCAACGCATTGCCCTGGTGGGCGAGACGGGGGCCGGCAAGAGTACGGTGATCCGGCTGCTGGCCCGCTTCTTTGATGTGACCGACGGCGCCATCACCATCGACGGTCACGACCTGCGTCGGGTGACGATGGCGAGTCTACGCTCGCAACTGGGCATTGTCTTGCAGGACACCTTTCTCTTTAGTGGGCCGTTGGTCGAGAACATCCGCTACGGTCGCCTCGACGCCAGCGATGACGACGTGATGGCCGCCGCCAAAGCCGTGGGCGCCCATGACTTTATCATGAAGCTGCCTGCCGGCTACCAGAGCGAAATCGAAGAGAATGGCTCCAACCTGAGCGTGGGGCAGCGACAGATCCTCTCCTTTGCCCGCGCTTTGCTGGCCGATCCCCGCATCCTGATCCTCGACGAAGCGACCAGCAGCGTCGACACCGCCACCGAAAAAATCATTGACCAGGCGCTCGACCATCTCATGCAAGGACGCACCAGCTTTGTCATCGCCCACCGCCTCAGCACGATTGTCAATGCCGACAAGATCGTGGTGATGGACCAGGGGCAGATTGTGGAAATGGGCAATCACGCCGAGTTGCTGGCAAAGCGGGGAAGGTATTTTAATCTCTATACCATGCAGTGGGCGGCGCAGGCGGATGGGTAGGGGAATGGCGTTGTTGCTTGATGTACTGTTACGAATTTACATTGCCAACTTGGATCGCTATCAACAGCGCTTTCTGGTATAATGTAGACGCAACTAATAATAGTAATGACTTGAATCGATTGAAGGATCGTTGAAAAGAGTATGCCGCCTGTTTCGCATCCATTTAAACAAGGTGCTCTGGTCGTTCTGATGAACTATAATGACCATGCACCACCGCATGTCCATGTGAAATATCAAGGGGATGTACGGAGTTATCGGATTGAGATTCAAACACGCACATGGATGAAACCAGGACAAGAGTTACCGTCATCCCTGCGCCGGTTGATTGAGGTTTGGGTAGAGGCGCATGAACAAGAATTACTCGCTCAGTGGCAAAGGGCGCGTAATGGTGAGCAAGTAATGATTGTGGGGTAAACTATGAATTGGCAAGAATGGCAAGCTTATGCGGATAACGAGGCTAACTGGTGTGACAGCCAGGAACGCGGTTTGTTAAAGGCCGAGTATCTTCGTGACTTTATCCTTCGTCTTTGGTTTGAAGAAGAGTTGGATGTATCTATCTACGAATTGGACTTTGCGCCTCTCTTTGTTGAGCGTAATCCTGGCGGCGTCTTTGCTCCGTTACGTCACCTAACACGTTTTCGTCTGGTCGAAGGTAACTATTCGCTTAACTGGTTGAATCCGGAAACGGGGGCGTATGATGAAACTGCCATTGATCTTGCCCCAGAATGCGTTCGGTTCTTCTGTGAACGATATGGTCGGAAGGTACAGAAGGCAAAACAAGTTCCTGTTGACGACCTTGTTGCTGTTTAATTCTTGGTGTTACAAATAGCTTTCTACTATTTAGGTAAAATGCCAGTTTATGAATGAGCGCGAGTGGCAGGAAAAAGCCCAAAAGAAGCGCACAAAGCACAACTATATAAAAATTAAGAAAACTTAATTGACAAAGTTATTAGAAAGCAGTATACTACAGTAAAAGTCGTTTGCTCATCTACAGGAAGTGTGGATTGAGCAGTGCAGAAATCGGGTTTTGCTAAATTCAGTAATACATTGTCATCTTATGAGTCGTAATCGAGAATTAGAGACGGAAATAGAATCAGTTCGGTCCCGACGTCGTTTTGGAAAAGCAATGGCAGAACTTTTGTTTAGGATTTTTGAACTCGAACATGCTTTTCGTCGATCTGATTTAGCTGATCCAGAACTACTGAAATACTTTCCCGTTGCTCTTATCGCCTGTATTGAGGGGTACTTTAGGATGGCGATTCAAGAAATGGTTGATGCAGGTGAGCCATATCTTTCTAATGCGGAAAAAGCCTCTGCTAACATCAAATTTGATTTTGCGCTTCTTCGTTCTGTTCATGGTAAGCGTATTACAGTTGGTGAATTAATATCACATAGCGTGCCCCTAAGCCGATTGGAACACATTGAAAGTATTATGTCAACTTTACTTGGTGATAGCTTCTTTGCTCGGCTTCGCAAGACTGTGGACAGATGGGAACACAAAATTTATGAAATGCCAGAGACGCCAATGCTCGATGCCCCAGATTCTGTTCTGGCTGATGTAGCAAGGACGTTTGAGCTTCGGCACATCATCTGCCATGAAATTGCATCTGCATATGGGGTAACGACAGAAGAAATCCAGCGCTGTTTTCAAGGTAGTATAAGCTTTTTGAAAGCATCTTCCGAGTGTATTTCACAAGCCTTATCTCCCAATGCACCTCTTACTCAAAGTGAGATGAACATTGCTTCTGGACAATCTTTTGCAGAAGCTGAAATGCGTCTTGCAAAATTGGTCGCTGAGTTCAAAACTATCTTGTCTGAACCGAATTTTGCCGATTTTCTTGAATTGCATTCGATATGGTTATCCTATAGTGAGCGTTTGGCCAAGTTTGAGGCAGATTCTCTTGTTAAAGGTGGAACCATGTGGCCAGCGATCTACGCAAGTACGCATGAAGCAATTATCGAACAAAAAATTAAGGATTTGATAAGATTGAAATCGATTCTAGTATAACAAGAAAATTTTTCAATATAATGACAATTTCTGAGTGTTAGCAGAATTTACAGTTTATGAGCTTAAAAGAACAACTTATTGAATTTGCAGAGAAAGAAAAAGAATTTTATGCGAGTAAGGATGCGGAACTCTTTGACGTTAGCATAGCTCAAGTGATTCAATACTATGACTTCCTAACCATTTTATTAAGTAATTATGACAATTATGCATCAAATTTTACCTCACTTCAAATTATGTTTCGCAATACCATTGGATACGATGAGGAAGATTCGAGAAATCCATATGGTATAAGCAGAAAAGAGATGAATAAGCATTCTCAAGAATGTGGTCAACAACTTACATTACTTATTGAAAGTTTTTATTTGTTTGCTAAGTTAACACTTGATAAAATTGCCTTGTTCATTCAATTGTATTTTGGTCAAGCAAAAGGTTTGTCCTTAATCTCTCATACACAGTTATATAAAAATTTTGGAAGATATATCCAGTTAAAAGATTTAAAAGAGGGCGAGTTATTTCTAGATCTAGCCGGCTTTTTTGATCGCATCATTACCCAATACAGAGATAAGCAAATCATTCATTTGCAGAACCTTCGTGTTTCAAAAGGAATTGTTCACGATTGGTCACGTAGTTTAAATAATGCTCGTTTGATAACCATTCCTAAACTTAATACAGACAATAGAGAAATTGCTGAGTCAGAAATCCTACCTAATTTAATGGATCAAATAAACAAATACTTGATTCATTTTATGTACTTGATTGAGCTTAACCGCAGTAAATCAAAATTCTCGCTTCGCGTATAAATTTGTATTTAGTTAGCCATTATTACATGCGACAGTAGCACCGTCAGCATTAGTTGATTCACCTGGCCATAAAGAAAGAGTTGCCGATTGTCCCGAAAAACTATCCCTTGCTTGTCTTTGCATCCAGTCAGCAGAAGTTTCGCGACTTTCTTCAACAAATGATCACAGAAGGCAAGAATACCTATATCCGCTATGCGTATGAGGTCAGACCACAGGTCACGAAGGAGGTATTAACGATGGCCGGTATCTCATCAAGACTATCACGGAAAGATTTGGAGTTCATGGCTGAGGACATTGGTCGCGAGCTAGTCGCTGTGATGGATCCCAAAGATGTAATGCAAGCAATGGAACCGCAAGATGTGATCGAAGGCATGGATGAGGAAAAACAGCGCCAACTTCTCGCCTTGTTTAGCCCGGAAGAGCGATTGGCTGATATGAGCGTTGACGAGTTGCTAAAGGGCATCAGCCCCGAAACACAAAAAGCGCTTTTGGATTTCTTGTTGAAGAGCAATGCGGTCCCTACACCAGCAGAAAAGCAATCCAATGGCAACAGCAATCATTGAGACAACGGAGATGGGAGAGTATGCCCAGCCACCTAAAATTCTGTCGTTGCCGTCAGTGTCGCCGCGGGCTGCGCACCAAATTTGGTGGCGACACCGTCCGGCGGGCAATTCGCCGGTTTCGTCGGCTGACCAAACAACAGATCAAACGCGGTGAAGAGCCGCTCATACAAATTTCCGTGCCTTATACGGATAGGAGTTACGCAGTTGGACAAGACCTGTCAGGTTTGCGAAACCTGACAGGTCTCTGGTAGCGCCCGTCAACTGCGTAACTCCTAACGGATTAAAGAAGGAAACAGATGCGTTGCCGTACCTTTATCACGCGCCTTGTGCTACTCCTCCTCCTGACATTGGCCCCCCTCAGCCCCAGTTTACCGGCCAAAGCCGGCATGGGACGGAACCCTGACGCCGTCCCCCCATTCGACGGCACCATTTTCCTCGATCCCGACATCATCGTCGCCGGCGACCCGACCACCTTTCAGCGTGCGCCCTATGCCGGTCAGGGGATGCGGACGATGTTTGACCGCCGAGTGAACGATTGGGTGACGGTGAACGCCTATCTCTTCAATGCTAGCTTTAGCGATGGTCTCATCGCCGAGATTCAGGTCAATCCCGAATTTGGCAGTGCGGACGCGGCTGCCGCAGAGGCAACGAAGTATGGCCGAGTGATTGGTCAATTGCCCCATATCTTGCGCACAGACGTGCAAACCGTCTGGATTCACCGAGGTGTCCACCCCTTTGGCGGCGGCAACCATAACATCCTGATCCACACGGGACAGTCTGCCCTCTATGTGCAAGATGGGATTTTAGAAGAAACCTTAGTCCATGAAGCGGCCCACACCTCATTGGATGCCGCCCATGCCACCGCCCCCGGCTGGATCACGGCGCAGGTGGCCGACGGCAACTTTATCTCCACCTATGCCCGCGACAATCCGGTGCGGGAAGATATTGCCGAAAGTTTTCTGCCCTACCTGGCCTACCGGCTGCGACCGGGGCGCATCTCGCCAACCCTGGCCGACCTCTTTGGCGAGACCATGCCCAACCGCATTCGCTACTTTGATCAACAAGCGTTTGATCTGCGCCCCCTGCTGGCTGTACCTGATCTGGTAGCGCGCCCGGATCGCGTCACCACCGCGCCCGCTACTGCCGTGACCATTGCGCCCCTCACCAATGACCTGCTCAACAGTGACCCACTCACCGTCACGATTGACACACTGCCGACCCACGGCGACCTCAGCCTGAACGGTACGAACTTTGTCTATACGTCCACTGTCGGCTTTCAGGGGGTCGATTCTTTCTACTACGCCATCAATACCTTTGCCGAAAGCGCCTTTGCCGAGGTGGTAGTGACCGTCAGCGAGGCCAGCGCGCTCCTCTTTTTGCCCGTCACGCACGGCCCGAACTGAGTGCAAGACAACCTTTTGACGTGGTTGCGATTGGTTGCGTCTACAGGTACAATTGGTAGACAAACCAAAGTCAGGGGCATCACCTGCTTTGGGTAACCTTTTCCAACGCGTCAGAAGGAGCAGCATCATGGCGCAGACAACCGTGCCGGCGCACTTGTCCGTTCTAAACTATTTGCAAACCATCGGCAACCAGCCGCCGACAGAGGAACAGAGCATCTTCCGCACCATCGGCGTTGAGCCGATCATCAACTGCCGGGGAACCTTTACGATCATTGGCGGCTCGGTGGAACTGCCGGCGGTGCAGGCCGCCATCAAAGAAGCGGCGCGCCACTTTGTTCAGTATGACGAGCTGGCCGAAGGCGTGGGGCGGCGACTAGCCGAGTTGACCGGCGCTGCGTGGGGGATGATCCCTTCCGGCTGTGCCGCTGGTCTCAAACATGTGACGGCGGCTTGTGTCACCGGCGGCAACCCCGAACTGCTGATCCGCATCCCCAATTTAACCGGCTTTGCCAAGACGCAGGTCATCATTCCCGGCTATTCGCGCAATGTCTATGACCACGCCTTGCGCAACATCGGCGTCGAGATCGTCATGGTCGATACGCCGGACGAACTCACCCAGGCCATCAATCCCAAGACGGCCATGATCTATATCTTCTCCAACGAAGGGTCGCAGCCGGGGCAGCCCCTGTCGCTGGAAACTATCGCCGCCATCGCCAAACCCGCCGGCATTCCCATCTTGGTCGATGCCGCAGCAGAGAATCTGAGCATTCCCTGCATTCACCTGGAACGGGGCGCCGATGTGGTGGCCTACAGCGGCGGCAAAGCGCTCTGCGGGCCACAGGGTGCGGGGCTATTGCTGGGCAACAAGAAGATCCTCATGGCGGCGTGGCAGGCCAGTTCGCCCCACCACGGGCCAAACCGCGACAACAAAATCGGCCGTGAGGAGATCATGGGCCTGTTGGCGGCGGTGGAAATGTGGGTGCTGCGCGACCACGCCGCCGAGTGGCAACGCTGGCTGGCCAAACTGGCTTTCATTGCCGAGCGGGTGGCCGCCATTCCGACCGTTGCAACGCACGTCGCCGAGCCGACGGGCCTCTCCAACGTTGCGCCCGTGCTGGTGATTCGCTGGGATCCGGCCACCCTTCATATCACCGGCGAGGAAGTGGCCGAAGATTTCGCCCGCAAGCGCCCCCGCATTGCCGTAGGCAGTCAGGATGATGAACACAGCGCCGCCATCCGCATCACCCCCAGCCAAATGCAACCAGGCCAGGAACAGATCGTCGCCGACCGGATTGTCCAGATCCTCACGGCGTCTCGCGCCCCCAAGCCGACAGAACTCGCTCCGGCCACTGCCAACCTCAGCGGCCACTGGGATCTCACCGTCGAATATTTCACCAGCACCAGCCACCATCGTCTCTATCTGCAACAGGAAGGCAACTGGATCACCGGCAGCCACCAGAGCGACTTTTCCCAACAATCCATTGTC
This sequence comes from Caldilinea sp. CFX5, assembly GCA_021405325.1. The sequence goes on from QWII01000007.1 coordinate 154,103, forward strand.
GGCACAGTCGAAGGGGATCAGGTCAAGCTGCGCAGTGAAGTGAGCCAACCGGGGGACTACATCCCCTTTCTCTTTGCCGGGCAAGCGGCGGACGGGCGCATTGCCGGTTCCATCTTCCTCGGCGAGTACCTGACTGCCCGATTCAGCGCCACCCGCACAACCTATCAACCGTTAACCAAACCCTTTGCGATTCCCGGCGGACCGCCGCTGGCTACGTAAAAGGTGTACTAAAAATCTGACGAGTTGAATCGTAGTAAAGACTTTAGTCTTTCTTCCGGACAGCCCAAAGACTAAGGTCTTTACTACTGAATACAACCTATTTAACAAAACACTAGGACAGGAGAGATTGATTCATGGGTCATACATATCCCGAAATTACGGCTGAACACGCCGCCTTTTACGCCGAAAACGGTTATCTGATTGTGGAGAACGCCCTAAGCCCAGCCGAGTTGGCGGAACTGCGGAGCGAGACCACCGCCATCTGCCGAGGCGACCGTGGCATCGACATCCGCAACTATGAGCCGCCCCCCGTCGGCGCGGCGGAAGATGAGGTCTTGCGCAACTATCTCTGCATCCATTTTCCGCACAAGCTTTCGACCATTATGGCAAAGCATTTGGCGCATCAGACGATTGTCGATGTCCTGACCAAGGTCATCGGTCCCAATGTCAAGTGTATGCAATCGATGCTCTTTATCAAATCATCGGGCAAACCGGGGCAAGCCTGGCACCAGGACGAATGGGCCATCCCCACCCGTGACCGCAGTTTAGCCGGCGGTTGGATTGCTCTGGATGATGCGACGGTGGAAAATGGCTGTCTCTGGGTAATCCCCGGCTCCCACAAACCCGGCGTGATCTGGCCCTTTGGTCCGCAAAATGATCCCCGCTTTGATTGCGGCACGGAAAGTTATGACTTCCCCTACCAGGATGAAGACGCCATCCCCGTGGAAGTGAAGGCCGGCGCCATCGTCTTCTTTAACGGCTACTTGCTCCACCGCTCGTTGCCCAACTACGCCAAAAGCGGCTACCGGCGCGTGCTGGTCAACCACTACATGAGCGCCCAATCGTTGCTCCCCTGGCGCCGGCCCAAAGAAGGCGAAGGCATGGCCGTGACCGATTATCGCGATATCGTGATGATCGCCGGCAAAGACCCCTACGCCTGGAAGGGGCTGGAAGATCTAGCCAAACCCTATCTCCGGCCCAGCGGCGAAGGCGGCTGTGATAACGGCACCCGCCCGAAAGATGAGCAGCCGCGGAGTACGGTGGTCGGTGGTATTCGTTAGTAGTGAGACAGTGAGACAGTGAGACAGTGAGACAGTGAGACAGGGAAACAGTGAGACAGGGAAACAGTTTTGCTGTTTCATGGAAAAGGGGGCTGTATGGCAGGTGGGTTGAAGCGGGTGGGGAGTTTTCGCGAGCTATTGGTTTATCAGAAGTCGCGGCAGTTGGCTTTGGAAATCTTTCAGTTGACAAAGAGTTTTCCAAAAGAGGAGATGTTCGCTCTGACAGACCAGATTCGGCGTTCTTCGCGTTCCATCGAAAGCCAAATTGCTGAGGCTTGGGCTAAGCGGCGTTATGAGAAACATTTCATTAGCAAGTTAACTGACGCCGACGGTGAGCAACAGGAAACTCAACACTGGATCGGTGTAGCTTATGATTGCGAATACTGGGACAGAGCCATAGCAACAGATCTACGCGAAAAGTGCCAGGAAATCGGTCGTCTACTAGGTGGTATGCTCGAAAAATCCGACCAGTTCTGCAACAACGAATCACTAACCTTACGCGAAGCACCGGTCGAATACATCGTCTCTCCGCCACCAAGTTCTGACGACGAAGATTAACTCACCGTCCCACTGTCTCACTGTCTTACTGTCTCACTGTCTTACTGTCTCACTGAATGAAGTCGATTATATCAAGATTACACAGAGAGGATCTCAGCAATGGCACGAATCAACAAGTGTATCGAACTGCTTGCCGCGGGTCAACCGATCTACGCGACGCACCCTTCCCGCCTGAGCTATGAAGCCGGTCGGGAAGATGCCAAGACGTGGGCGGACATGCTGCTCATCGACTTTGAACACCATCCCTTCGACACCGTCGGGCTGACAGCCTACATGCGCGGCCTGAAGGATGGCGGCCCGACCGCCAGTGGCCACCTGACCCCCACCGTGGTCTGCACCTTGCCCTCCAACGCTATTAGCCCGGAGGAAGTGCGCTACAACGCTTGGCAGGCGCGCCATGTTTTGACCGCCGGCGTGCATGGCATTCTCCACACCCACACGCGCACGGCTGAAGCGGTCAAGGCGTTTGTCCAGATCTGTCGCTACCCCTTCCAAACGTTGGGGCGGGAGGTCATTGGCGAAGGGCTGCGCGGGGCCGGCGGCCAGCGACCGGCAAATGATATTTGGGGCGTCTCCACCGCGGATTACGCCCGCCTGGCCGACCCGTGGCCGTTGAACCCCAATGGCGAGCTGCTGCTTGGTCTCAAGATTGAGGATCGCCACTGCCTACCTAATGTGGACGCCATCGCCGCTGTGCCGGGGATTGGCTTTGCCGAGTGGGGACCGGGTGATATGGGCATGTCCTTTGGTCACGACGACGCCCATGACCCGCCCTATCCGCAGGAGATGAACGACGCCCGCGACAAGATCAAAGCGGCGCTCGACAAGCGGGGTATCGCCTTCTATTCCAGTTGGGCCGACCCCAGCCTGACCATGGAGCAGCGCATCGACTTCTCGCTCGATGTCCTGGGCGTGCGGATGATGGGCGCGCCCAACAAAGCCTGGGCCGACTACGGTCGCCAGCGGACCGGTCGTACCATGCCTGTCTAGTTAGGCGCTTTCAAAACGTAAAATATCCGTAGGGGCATCCCCTTGTGGGCGCCCCTACGGATATTTTACGTTTCGCGCTACCAACCGAAAAATCGGTCGCCAAAATTTTTGACCAGACGATCATTCTGTTGATGATCGACCCCAATTCTTAAAATCTATTAAAAAACCTTGACAGCGTCAGCTCTCTGTGCTATCTTTTCATTATAAAAAATTACAATCGAACAAAATTATTCAAATGATAATGGCTGAATGAGCAACTCGCATGACTAACCCAACGCCGCCTGTTTCTGAACGCTGGATTCACGACGTCGAGACGATCAAAGTCTTTGCCGACCCCTTGCGGCTCAAAATCATCCGCTTGATGGCGCAACCGACAACGGTAAAAGCCATTGCCGATGCCGTTAACCTGCCGGCGGCAAAGCTCTATTACCACGTTAATTTGTTGCAGAAACATGACTTAATTCAGGTGGTGGGTCACAACCTGGAAAGTGGGATTGTCGAGAAGGTCTATCAGGTGACGGCGACCCAGTTTAAGCTGGTCAACCCTTTGCTGGCCGGCAATGATTTCCCGGTCGAAGCGGCGGACGCCATCTTTACGGACATGCTGCAAACGGCAACGGAAGGCTTTCAACGCGCCCTTGTCACCCGTGATAAAAGTGAAGGCACCCCGCCCCGTCACCCGTTTCTTTCCCAGAAAGCCGTGCGGTTGACCAATGACCAATTGACAACCCTGCATGAACGGCTGGACGCCTTGATCAAAGAGGTGACGGCCCTCGCCCAAGCCAACGCGGCGACCGACGAACCCTGCTATGAATTAACCGTTGTCTTTTATAAAACGGTCGCCGAGCCATCCGTCACCCGTAACCCACAGGAGCGATCCCCATGACCCCACAAAGCGACTATCTGGTAACAGTAGCGCGCAAAGTTGCGCAACCCTATACTCACCTACCCACCATCCGGGCGGCAATGGTGACGGGTTCGGCGGCCAAAGGACTTGCCGATAACTATTCGGACATTGACATGACCTGCTACTACGCCGATGCGTTGCCGGATGAGGAAGCGCTGGCCGCCATTCGTCAGCAACATGGCGCCGCTGACCGCAAATGGCTGCTGGGCGACCGGGCTGAAGGCTCGTTTGCCGAAGCGTATGACCTGTATGGCATTGAAGTGCAGATCGGCCATACGACCATTGCAGCCTGGGAAGCCTCCATCGACAAAGTGCTGGTCGAACTGGATTGCGAATCGCCGCTGCAAAAAGCGCTGGAGGGGACGCTGGCCTGTCAAGCGCTCTATGGGGCAGCTTATATTGATGCCTGGAAAGAACGGTTGCGCGCCTACCCGCCGGCCCTGGCCGAAGCGATGGTCAAAAAGCATCTGACCTTCTTTCCGCTCTGGGGCTTAGAACCGCACTTTCGCACACGCGACGCGACCCTCTGGTTTTATCAAAGCATGGTCGAAGCGGCGCAAAATCTCGTCGGGGTGCTGGCCGGCCTCAACAAACTTTACTTTACCACCTTTCAGTTCAAGCGCATGAACCGTTTTCTCAAGCAAATGACAATTACACCGGTCGATCTCGCTCCTCGCCTGGAAGAACTCTTTCAGGCTGATCGCACCGTTGCCGTCGCCGAGCTGGAAGCCCTGGTGGCTGAAACCATCACCCTGGTCGAAACGTATATGCCTACAATCGACACCGCCAAAGCCAAACGACGCCTTGGCTGGCGGCAACCGATGTGGCAGGAAACTGTGGTCGTTTAGTCGCGTGGTCGTTTAGTCGTGTGGTCGTTTAGTCGCGTGGTCGTTTAGTCGTGTGGTGATGTATTTGTGACAAAGGGCGGTTGATGCTCAATGACAAAACGTCAGAACGACCACGCGACTGCGCGACTACGCGACCACACGACCACACGACACCTACTCAAAGGAGAAGCTATGTTACCAATCGAAAGCGTCCAACACATTTTGGCCGCCGCGTTGCGCAATGGCGGCGATCTGGCCGAACTCTATCTGGAAAATGTGGAAAATTTGCGGCTTACCCTGGATGACCAGCGGCTGGAAGGGGCGACGCAAGGGAATGACATCGGCGGCGGTGTACGTGTCTTTTATGGTAACACGGCGGCCTATGCCTACACCGATGATTTGAGCGAAAGCGCTTTGATCGAAGCCGCCTACGCCGCTGCCGCCGCCGCCCGCGGGACGAACAAGCCACGGGTCGCCATCAACCTGACCAAAACACCCAGCCCGCTCGATTTTCCTGTCCGTCGCGCCTTTGATGAGATGCGCACGGCTGATAAGGCGGCGATTCTGCGCCAGATGGATCAAGCCGCACGGCGCTACAGCCCCCACATCACCCAAGTGGGCGCGGGCTATAACCAGACTAGCCGGCGCGTTTGGATCTTTAACTCTGACGGCTTGTGGGCAGAAGATGACCGGGCGATTCTAGAGTTTACCGTCAACGTCGTGGCGCGGCGCGGCGAGACGATTCAAGCCATGCGCACCGGCTTAGGCGGCCAGATGGGGTTGGAATTGTTGGACGGCAAAGACCCGGTCGCCATGAGCGTAGATGCCGCCGAATCAGCGGTACGCATGTTGGATGCGCGACCGGCGCCGGCGGGGGAGATGCCGGTGGTCATCAGCAACGGTTGGGGCGGCGTTCTCTTTCATGAAGCGTGCGGCCACTGTATGGAAGCTGATTTTGTCACCCGTGGCGGTTCGGCCTATGGCGATCTGGTGGGGCAGCGTGTCGGGCCGGATTTTCTGACGGCGGTGGACGATGGCACCATCCCCGGTCGCCGCGGCTCCTTGCGCTTTGACGACGAAGGCGCCCCCAGCCAGCGCACCGTGTTGATCGAAAATGGCATTCTCAAAGAGTATATGTGGGACTTGACCGAAGCGCGCCGTGTGGGTCGCGCCTCCACCGGCAATGGGCGGCGTGAAAGCTTCCGCCACATGCCCATGCCGCGCATGACCAATACCTTTATCGCCGCCGGCCCCCATGACCCGGAAGAGATCATCCGCTCCACCAAGAAAGGCTTCTATGCCAAAAAGCTGGGGGGCGGTCAGGTGGAGATCGGGCGCGGCGACTATGTCTTTGCCGTGACGGAAGGCTATTTGATTGAAGACGGCAAATTGACCGCGCCTGTCCAAGGCGCCACCCTGGTCGGCAACGGCCCGGAGTCGCTGCGCCAGATCGACATGATCGGCGCCGATTTTGCGCTGGACCCCGGCGTCGGCACCTGTGGTAAAGGACAGGGGGCCAAGGTCAGCGTCGGCCAGCCCACCGTACGCATCCCCAAACTGACAGTCGGCGGCACCGAACGGGCCATCGTGGGCGCGATGGGGTAAAGAGATCAACTGCGTTCACAGAGAACGCCGAGTTTCGCAGAGACACACAGAGAGTTGATAGAGGTAGTTCCTCTCTGTGGTTCTTTGTGGCTCTCTGTGCTATCGCTGTCTTGCTCTGTGAAGCCGTTGATTACAATAGGGAGGAAAGCAGATCATGGATTATTTGCAGATTGCACACGATGTTGTCAACGCTGCCGCCGCCGGTGGGGCTGAAGCCGAAGCCTATATCGCCGTCGGCAACCAGACCCAAATTCAGGTGCGGCTGGGGGAAGTGGAAAAGCTCTCCTACGCCGGCAGCAAAGGCTTGGGCGTGCGCGTGATTCGCGAGGGTAAGATGGGCTATGCGCACACTTCGGATTTTTCACCGGCCAGCTTGACCAAAACGGTGGAAGCTGCGCTCACCCTGGCCGAGATCGCCGATGCTGACCCCAATCGCGGCTTGCCCGACCCCAAACCGCTGCGCGATGAGGATCTAGCCATTTATGACCCGTCCATGTTGGTAGCGACTGCCGAGGAAAAAGTCGCCTTTCAGAAAGCGGTGGAAGCCGTCGCCTTTGCCTACGATCCACGCGTCAAAGTTTCCAACATGAACAGCTATATGGACGCGGTCAACCAGGTCTTTCTGGTCAACTCCAAGGGCTTTGCCGGCAGCTACCAGAGCACCTTTGCCGGCGCTTACATCATGGTGATGGCGATGGACGGCAATGATCGCGCCGTTGGCTTTGGCCTGCAAGTGGAACGTTCACTCAATGGGTTGGACCCCCAGAAGGTTGGACGCGAGGCCGGTGAGCAAGCGGTCAAGCTGCTGGGCGGTCGCCCCGTGCCGACGCAAACCGCCACCGTGGTCTACACTCCTTTTGCCGCATCAGGGTTGTTGGGCGCCCTCTCCCGCGCCTTGACCGCCGAAGCCATGCAGCGCAACCGCAGCTTCCTCCAAGACAAACTGGGGGAAACGGTCGCTTCCGACGTGGTCACGCTGCTGGACAATGGCCGTCTGCCCGGTGGTCTGGCCAGCCGCCCCTTTGACGACGAGGGCAACCCCACCAGCGCCACCCGCTTGATTGACGAGGGCGTTTTCCAGGCGGTGCTCTACGATGAATACACGGCGCGCAAGGTCGGCGCCCAGAGTACGGGCAACGCGAGCCGCGGCGATCACAGCGCACCACCCCGTCTCGCCGCCAGCAATTTCTACATCCAACCCGGCCAGCAGACGCCCGAAGAGGTGATCGCCGGTGTTGAGAAGGGGTTATATGTGGTCAACACCATGAACACCCATAGCATTAACCCAGTCAGCGGCGACTACTCGGTCTCGGCGCAGGGGTTCTGGATCGAAAACGGCAAGCTCACCCACCCGGTCAACAATGTAACCATCGCCCTGCCGCTGCCCCAGTTGTTGAAAAATGTGCAGAGTGTGGGCAATGACCTCACCTTCCTGCCCTTCGCCGGCGCCATCGGCTCCCCGACGCTTCGGGTGGACGGCGTGATGATCGGGGGTAGCGAATAAGTCTGGCCCGTAGGGACACCTGAGTTTAGCAAGGTGTTTACACCAAAATCCCTACCCTAAACTCAAGTGTCCCTACGGGCCAGGATATACTGGACTTTTGGTCGCGGCAAGACGGCTATTGACATAGGGCTTGTATCACCCCCGCCAGCAACGCCGTGCGCGGCACGATGCTCGCCACCTCAATATACTCATCCGGCCCATGATCCAGCCCGCCGACCGGCCCCAGCCCATCCAGCACCGGCGTTCCTTCAGCGGCAACAAAGCTGGCGTCGGAGGCGCCGCCGGTCGCGGCGCCGTTGACGGTAAAGCCGAGTTCGGCGGCCACTTGTTGGGTTAACGTTTCCAGGGCAACCACTTGGGTCGTCCGCTCCATGGCCGGCATCCCGCTGCTTTGGGGAGCGGCAAAGGCCATACGCACATCAGCAACCGTTGGCATTGCGATCTGGGCTTCAATGGCGGCCAGCAGATCCGTCATGTCGGTATTGCGCCAGGCGCGCAGATCCAGCCCCGCCTTGGCATAATCCGGCACCACATTTGGCTGGCGACCGCCTTCAATCACACCCGCATTGACTGTGACGCCGGGGCGAAAGCCATTGAGCCGATCCAGCGCGTCCAGATGGCGCGCCAAAGCGAGAATGGCATTGCGCCCTTTTTCCGGTTCGACGCCGGCATGGGCCGCTTTGCCAAAGGCTTCCAGCGTACACCAACGCACGGTTTTGCGCGCCGTGACAATGTCGCCGTTGGCGCGCGCCGCTTCCAGTGTAAAGGCCACATCCACCTGGCGCGCCGTCTCCCGAATCAACGGCACCGATCCTCGCTGGCCGATCTCTTCATCCGAAACGCAGAGAAAGACAATTGCGCCAAAGTTGTCAAAGCCGGTCGCCTGCAACGCCTGGACGGCATAGAGACCGGTCAACAACCCGCCTTTCATATCACAAACACCGGGACCAAGAAGCTTCGACCCGACGATTTGCATCGGTCGTTGTGTCGCCGTGCCTTTGGGGAAGACGGTGTCGCTATGGCCGAGCAGCAAAATACGCTGTTTGCCACGTCCACGCAAAGTCGCCCGCAGATTGTCACCCAACACCGGCTGTGGGTGTCGTTCGATGGTGAAACCCAGAGTCGATAAACGAGCGGTCAACCAGTCCACGACTGTGTCAACACCGGTTTTGTCGTCACTGCCCGAATCAATGCCCACCAATGTCCGCAGGTCGTTGAGATAGGTTTCCAGTTGGGCAGCCAGGTACGCTTGTACTTGTTGCATGATGCTTCTCCGCTTCAAGAATTGAATAATAGATGAGCAGAATTATAACGCACATACAGAGAATTACAGCTACCGTTCGTAACACAACGATACCAAGCCGAAGGTTTTTTGGCCAAAGGCCGAATAACTCGCCTGTCATTCTGAAAGAATCTCTGTCCACAATACCCTGGAGATTCTTTCAGAATGACAGACAAGTCGTCTGCGTTTCCCGGTGTAACGTTCTTGTGAGGAAGAAATTTTTGGCGCGTGCTAACTTATGGTATCGTGTAGACAATGATTCATTCCTCACGCACACAAAGCAACGTAGGAGAAAACGCATGAGTACACCCACGGATCTACAAGTCGGCGTAGTCGGCACCGGCTTTATCGGCCCGGCCCACGTCGAAGCGTTGCGACGGCTGGGCATCACCGTCGCCGGTATTGTCGGCAGTTCACCGGGGCGGGCGCAACCCAAGGCCGACGCCATGCGGTTGGGAAAAGTCTACACCACAGTTGAAGAGATGCTGGCCGACCCGCAGATCGGCGTTGTCCACATCACCTCGCCCAATCACTTGCACTACCCCCAGGTGAAAGCGGCGCTGCTGGCCGGCAAACATGTCGTCTGTGAAAAACCGCTGGCGATGGATACCCAGGAATCCGCCGAATTGCTCGCCCTGGCGCAAGAAACCAAGCGTGTTCACGCCGTCAACTTTAACATTCGTTTCTACCCGCTGGCCCACCACGCTCGTTCACTGGTGCAGAGCGGTCAAATTGGTGATGTCTACATTGTCCAGGGTTCTTATCTGCAAGATTGGCTGCTCTTCCCCACCGACTGGAACTGGCGCTTAGAACCGGGCTTGGGCGGCGCCATGCGCGCCGTCGCCGACATCGGTTCGCACTGGCTCGACCTGATGACTTTTGTCACCGGTAAGCGGATTGAAGCGGTCTGCGCCGACTTTCACACCTTTATCCCGGTGCGGCAGAAGCCCAAGACCGCCATCGACACCTTTACCGGCAAGATCGAAGTTGCCAAAGAGACCGAACCGCAACCCATTCACACCGAAGATTACGCCACCATCCTGCTGCGTTTTACCGGCGGCGCACGGGGCGTTGTCACCGTCTCGCAGGTGAGCGCCGGGCGCAAAAACCGTCTCTACTTTGAAATCGACGGCGCCAAATCGTCGCTGGTTTGGGATTCAGAGCGGCCCAACGAATTGCTTATCGGCCATCGCGACCGGCCCAACGAATTGCTGCTCAAAGACCCGTCGCTGCTCAGTGATGAGGCCCGCCAGTTCACTAGCTACCCTGGCGGCCACAACGAAGGCTTCCCCGACACCTTCAAGCAGCTTTACGTCGCCATCTACCGCTACATTGCCAAAGGCGACTACAACGCCCCCGCCGACTTCCCCACCTTTGCCGACGGTCACTATGAATTGCAACTGGGCGAAGCCATCCATCAAAGCGCCCAAGAAGCGCGCTGGATCACCGTACCAGCCTAAGCATTGCTCGTTCCGTCGCTCAGCGGCGGAATGCAGACTGGGCGCTCCGCGCCCCATTCCGATAATACAAGCTACCGCTGTGGACGCGGAGCGTCCCACCGGCATGACGACGCCGAGCGTCGTCACGAGAAAGGAAGATCTATGAAACTAGGATTGATGAGCGCCGCCCTGCCCCAACTTTCCTTTGAAGACCTGGTGGCGTGGTTGAGCCAGAATGGCTTTGGCATGATTGAGGTGGCCTGTTGGCCGGTGGGCAAGGCCGAGCGGCGCTATGCCGGCGTCACCCACATCGACGTGGCGAGCCTCAAGAAGAAAGAGGTGAAGAGCATTCGCGCCACTCTGGACAAACATGGGATGCAGATTTCGTCGCTGGGCTACTACCCCAACCCACTGCACCCTGACCTGGCACATCGCCAGCAGGTGATCGACCACTTGCAAAAGGTAATCGTGGCCGCTGAAATGCTCAACGTCCCGATTGTCGGCACCTTTGTCGGGCGCGACAAGGATCTGACACTGGAACAGAACCTGGCCGAGTTCGCCAAAGTCTGGCCGCCCATTGTGAAGTTTGCCGCCGATCACGGCATCAAGATTGCCATTGAAAATTGTCCCATGATCTTTAGCAACGACGAGTGGCCCGGCGGCAACAACCTGGCGATCAGTCCCTATGTCTGGCGCAAGATGTGGGAGATCATCCCCGACGCCAACTTTGGCTTAAATCTCGACCCATCGCACTTGATTTGGCAGATGATCGATTACGAACGAGTCGTCTACGATTTTGCCGACCGCATCTTCCATGTCCACGCCAAAGATATGCGCGTCGACCGGGAGCAACTCTACCAACGCGGCATTATGTCGATTGGTATGGGTTGGCAGATCCCACGCCTGCCGGGCTTGGGCGAGGTCAACTGGGCCAAATTCCTCGGTGCGCTCTATGCCGTGGGCTATGACTATGTCTGTAGCATCGAACATGAAGATCGCGCCTTTGAAGGTGAAGAACTGTTGGTCAAGCGCGGGCTGTTGATTGCACGGGATGTGCTGTCGCCCTATTTGAAGTAATAACCCAGACCTTTAGGGTCTCACAGACCCTAAAGGTCTCTGCTGTCTTCCCACCTCGGCAATCGGCATCATCCCTGCGCAATTTTATCGCCCTTGCGTTTGTGACCAGATTTGTGTAGCATACATTGGTCATCCTTTTCCCAACCTGTAACCAAAGGAGTAGCGAATGAGTGCAACGACACAATACCTTGCCAACCAGGTGGTGAGCGCCGAACAGATCCAAGCCTGGGTCGAACAGTTTCACCAACAGGGTTTTCTCTTTTTGCAAAATGTGCTGCCGCCCGATTGGTGCGCCGAGTTGCGCGCCGATCTCGATTGGGCGTTGGAACACAACCCCAACGGGCTAAATGCCAGCAACACCAAACTGATTCTGGCCCATCGCCTCTTTGAGACCAGCCAGGCCAATCTACGCCTCTTTGATCTGGAACCGATTGTCAGCTTTGCCGAGGCGTTGATCGCGCCCAACTGTCACGTCATCCACAACAACTCCTTCAAAACGCCGACCGGCTATGGCATCGACACCTGGCACCAGGACGATGCCCCCCATTACCTTCTCACCGAAGGCGAGCCGCCCAAGAATGTGCGCTTGCCCGTACTCTTCTTCACCGCCAACTACTACCTGACCGATGTCACCGAACCGGAAAATGGCGGCACTGAGGTGATCCCAGGCTCCCACCTCTTTGGCAAGCCCTGTCCCAAGGTGATGGAAGAGACGCCATGGGAAAATCAAGTACACTATAACTGTGGTGGTGCAGGTTCGGTCATTCTCTTTAACAATCAAGTCTGGCACAGGGGTGGTCCTAACAAAAGTGACCGCACGCGCTATATCACGCAAGTGACTTATGCCCGCCGCATCATCGGTCACAAGTACTATCCCTTTATGAACTACCAGATGCCGGAGCATGTCTACCAGGATGCCAATCCACGGCTGCGTCGGTTGCTGGGTTTTCTTGATCATGGAGCATACGGTTAAGCAAAGAAACCAACCTAAAAGGCTAAGGTGCGTTGGCGAAAGTATGATAAGCGTCAGGCAAGCGTCGGGAAAACGTACAGCGAGCCTCCGCCCCCCCATGTTATACTACGTCCATAGTCAGAAACAGCGTGCGGCTAACTACCGCTTCGGGGGAACGCTGTTTCTGACTATTTTTTTGCCTTTGGTCAATCATATCCTCTACCTCTTCACTTCCGCTCTGGAAAGCTACAAACTTTGATTCTGCCGCAGAAAGTAGCCACAGTAACAAGGTGGTAACACACATGCTTCCCAAGCACTTATCATGGGTCTTGGGTGACAGAAATCGATGAGATTGTTTGTGGACATATGCAGCAGATAGAAAACAAAAAGCCACTTTGCCAAAGGCAAGTGGCTTCATTAGCGCGATAAAATAGATCAGAGCGGGTGACGAGACTCGAACTCGTGATAAGTGCTTGGGAAGCACGTGTGTTACCGCTACACTACACCCGCTTATTTAGCCTCGCCCGATTCACGGTAGATTTGTACTATACCCCAGGCATACCAAATTGTCAAATTGTGGCGCAACCAAAAGAGAATCGTGCGTCATCCGTCAAATGTTGCAGAAGGCTGTAGTCAGTTGCCTGTTGACTTGCCGAACATTGTGTAGATAATGACGTATTAGTGCAGTTTTCATTAAAACCACCCATCCCTGGGAGAATAGTCCATTCATGCTCTTGACCAATCATCAAAAATGGCGACAGACGTTACTCTTTCAAACCGCGACCTGGCTGATGGCCGCGCTGGGGGCGCTGACCCTGCTCTACAGCATCTTTTGGTTTTCCTGGTTGGCGCTAGTGCAAGCCCTGGTCTGTTGTGTGGGCGCCACCTTCCTTTGGTTTTATTGGCGCACTGTGCAACAGGATCTGCAGGCACGCAATGAGGAATTGCAACGGCTGTTACAAACCATGAATGAAGGGTTTTTGATTGTTGACGAGGGCGAAACCTTTGTCTACGTCAACGATAAATTTTGTGAGATTTCCGGTTACACGCGTGAAGAGTTGCTCAATCGCCGCAATGAAGAAGTCTTCCCCTATGACGATGCCAGTTTGGCAACGCTCCGCGGCCAAACGGCGCTGCGCGTGCAGAATCAACGATCAACCTATGAGGTAAATACAAAACGCAAAGATGGTTCGCCGCTCATGCTCCAAATTTCTGCGATGTCCAAATTTGATGAGCAGGGAAACTATCGCGGCGCTATCTGTGTGACCACCGATATTACCAAGCGCAAGGCCGCTGAAGCAGCCTTAATCGCAGAACGCGCGCGCCTGAGCCAGTGGGTGGACGAGCGTACGGCCAGCTTGCAAGCCGCCACCCATGCCCTGGAACAAGAGCTGGCCGAACGCAAGCAGATGGAACATGCCTTGCGCGCCGCCGAAGAGGAATATCGCGCCCTCTTTGACAATGTGCCGATTGGCATCTACCGCTCCAGCCTCGATGGTCGCCAGTTGCGCGCCAATCCGGCGTTGGCTGCGCTGAACGGGTATGGCTCCGAAGCGGAAATGGTGGCCGTCATTGCGGATATTGGCCGTGAATGGTATGTCGAGCCGAGCCGCCGCCTCGACTTTCAACACATTTTGGAAGACCAGGGCAGCGTCAGCAATTTTGAATCGGAGATCTATCGTCACAAGACGCGCGAACGCATCTGGATCGCCGAATCGGCCATTCTGGTGCGTGACGCGCACGGCCAGCCCTTATATTATCAAGGCACGGTGCAGGACATCACCAAGCGCAAAGAGGTCGAAGAAGAGCAGGCGCGGTTGATCACCCAGTTTGCCAAAGTGGCCCGGCTCAAGGATGAGTTCCTGGCCAGCATGAGCCATGAATTGCGGACGCCGCTCAATAGCATTTTGGGCATGACCGAAGCGTTACAAGATCAAGTCTATGGCGATGTGACGCCACGCCAGCGGAAGGCGCTCACCGCCATTGACGCCAGCGGTCGCCATCTGCTTTCGTTGATCAATGACATTCTCGATCTGGCAAAAATTGAGTCAGGGCAGGTGGAGTTGAGCTACTCGACAGTGGATGTGGAATCACTCTGCCAGTCGACGTTGCGTCTGGTGCAACCGACGGCTGAGAAAAAGCGCATCACCCTGACCGCCGTCCTTGATCCGGCGGTGAAGACAATGCAGGCCGATGGTCGCCGGTTGAAACAGATCTTGCTCAACTTGTTAAGCAATGCGGTCAAATTTACGCCCGAAGCCGGCGCCATCAAGCTGGAAATCAGCGGCCAGCAGGCCGCCGAACCGGTGGTGCAATTTGTCGTAAGCGACACCGGTGTAGGCATCCCGCAGGAGGCCATCGCCCATCTCTTCCAGCCCTTTATCCAGGTCGATAGCAGCCTGTCCCGCCAGTATGACGGCACCGGGTTGGGACTGGCGCTGGTCTATCGCATGGTGGCGATGCACGGCGGCACGGTAACGGTCGCCAGTGAAGTTGGCCAGGGCAGCCGCTTTACCGTGACGCTCCCCTGGCGAGCTGCCGGTGAACTGCCGCCGCTGACGCCTGATGAACCGCCCACGGTGTTGTCGAGCGAAAACGTTGCTGTGGCGAAAGAGGCGGCGGTTGGCTTGGCAACGCTGCCGTCCACGCCAGCGCTAGGCCCGGCGCGCTTGGCGGAAACGAGCCGTTTGCCTCTGATTTTGCTGGCCGAAGATAACCCGATCACCGTCAAAGCGGTCAGCGATTTTCTGCGCTATAAAGGCTATCAAGTCGAGACCGCCAGTGATGGCGCCCAGGCATTGACCATGGCGCAAGCCCTACACCCGGCCCTGATCTTAATGGATATGCAAATGCCGTCAATGGATGGCTTGGAGGCGACACGGCGGCTGCGTGCTGATCAGATGCTTTCGACCATCCCAGTGATCGCGTTTACGGCGATGGCCATGCCTAATGACCAAGCGCGCTGCACTGCCGCCGGCGTTGACGCCTATCTGAGCAAGCCGGTCAGTTTGAGCCACCTGCAATCAACCATTGAACGCTTTTTGCGTGTGGATGAGCAGTAGGGGCGACCGCAAGGGTACGCCCCTACTGAATGCCGGCTACCTGCGGCAGTGCGTCTGAATGATGGTTGCCAGTTGTTTGAAATTGAGCGGCCTGACCAGTGTCGCGGTTGCGCCGACCTGTTGCCAGAGTGGTTCATGCCCCGGTGTTTGTACCGTCGTCAGCACCAGCAGCGGTGGTGGCGACGCCGGTGTTACCATGCGCAACTGGTGGACAGTCTCTAATAGACTATAGTCAGGCAGCGGCGCTTCAATGAGAAGCAGATCAGGCGGCATGGGGCTGGTTAGGGCCAGGGCGTTGCGTAACTCGGCGGCGGCGGCCACCGCAATGCCATACGGGCGTAACCCGCTGGTCAGTTGTTGGGCGGTGGTGGCATCGGCGGTCAGCGCTAATACGTGGAGTGACGATTGTTCTGTACATGGCTCTTCTGTACATGGCTCTTCTGTGCATGGCGCCGGCGTCATGTCGCTTGAAGACGCTGCCGCGGCTTGCCAAGGGAGCGCGACCGTAAAGCGACTGCCCTGCCCTTCCCTGCTTTCGAGGGTGATGCCGTTTGGTATCCAGTTGGATAAAGGGTTGGAAAATCTTTGCGCTTTCCGCACCGGCGATCCCAATGCCGGTGTCCCATACCGTCAGCCGTAGCGCTTCGTGCGCGCTGTCCCCTGTCACGGTCAGACCAACGGCGCCTCCCTCCGGGGTGAACTTGATGCCATTCGAGAGGAGATTGACCAGAATCTGGCGCAACCGCTGCTCATCCGCCCAGACCCACGCAATGTTGTCGTCATTGGCATAGCTCAACGTGATCTGTCTGCTCTTGGCTAACTCCTGGACCATCTGGAGGCTGTGGGTACAGACCGTTTCCACCGTCACCCGTGCCGGATGCAGCGTAAGTTTTCCCGCCTCCATCTTGGCCACGTCCAGAATATCATTGACCAGCCCCAGTAAATGGCGCCCACTACGCCGGAGCCGACTTAACGCTTCGCCCTGGCGTGGCGTGGCGGCGCCGTAAATCCCTTCTTGCAAGGACTCGGCAATGGTCAAGATCACACTGAGCGGGGTGCGAATTTCGTGGCTGACATTGGCTAAAAATTCACCGGTGTGGCGGCTGCTCGCCACCAACTCTTTGTTGACTTTGCTGAGAATCGCTTCGCGCTCTTTTTGCGCAGAAATATCGACGAGCAGCCCATCGCGCCAGCCGGCGGCGCCGCTTTCCGGTACAATCACCCGGCCCTGATCCACGACCCAGCGCACGCCGCCATTGGCATCGATGATGCGATATTCGAGCTTGTAGGGTTGTCGCTGGGCAATGGCTTGCTGAAGTTGCTGCGCAACCCGGTTGCAATCTTCCGGCGCCACTAGATCGGCCAGCGCGCAGCGTTGACCGCCAACAAAAGCGTCCGCCCCATACCCGGTCAACGCTGCACAGCCGGCGCTGACAAAGAGTGCTGTTCCTGCCTCATCCAGTGCGCAACGGTAGAGCAGCGTGGGCAGGTTATCAAGCAGGCTTTGGTCGTGAGCTGCCTCTTCTGCTGCCGTGTCAGGCAGTTGTTGGCGTCCGCTATTGTAATAGAGCGGCGGGGGCGCCTCGCCATAAGAGCGCGTTGAACTTTTGTTTAGCAACGGCGGTTGCATCACTGGACGGTTGGGTGCTTCTACTTTTGGGGTTTCCATTGCATCTAGCCTTACCCTTCGGGACGGTCTGCGGTAACGTCATGCGCAATGAAGGCGCGTAAATCTTCACTCAATTGGATCAGCGAGGGTTCATGGAGATACATCATGTGTCCCGCTGTGTAATAGGTCATTACAATGTTGCGTTGTAAGGTTGCATTCAGCGCCAGATGATGAAAGGTATATTCGGTGGCAAAATAGGGCGTCGCCAGGTCATAGTAGCCATTGGCGACCAACACCCGCAAAAACGGGTTCTTGCTCATGGCGCTGCGCAACGTTTCGGCCACGTTGACATATTGATTTTGATGGCTGCTGTAATCCCAAGTTTCATAGAGACCGGTCAAAATTTCATAGGGCAGGTCGCTGGCAAAGTTCAAGTCACGCCGCACATAATCGTTCAACGTGGCTGTATATGGCCCCTGAATGGCGGCATAGCTCGGATCAAATTCAAAGTGTTCACCGGCAGCGTCGCGATCAATGCCCTGAAAGCGCGTATCCAGGCGACCGACGGTACGCCGCTCGCTGCGCAAAAGTTCTTTGACAAAACGATGGATCTCAATGCGCAGATTGGTCTCCTCGATGTAGGTAGGCGTCAAGCCGGTGTAGGCCGCCAGTTGTTGGACAATCTGTTGCCGTTCGGCGGCGGGCAGGCGATCGCCTTGCAACAAGGCCAGGGCATAATCACGCAGGGCAAAGGCTTCGACCGCAGCCAGGAAGGCTTGGCGATCTTGACCCGCGGCGAGTGTCACCTTGTTATGGTACAACGCCGTCGCGGCATAGGTGGGCAGGAAGAGCAGAAAGGGCAGATCGTTGCCCAGGTCAAACCGGGCGGTCTGAAAATCCAAGATCACCGAGACAAGCATCAACCCATTGAGATACATGCCGTACCGGTCTTGCAAATAGCCGGCCAACCCGGCAGCGCGCGTCGTGCCGTAACTTTCACCGATGAGAAATTTGGGCGAATTCCAGCGCTGATAGCGGGTGACATAGAGGCGAATAAAATCGCCGACCGAGGCAATATCCTTTTGCAGACCATGAAATTGCTTGGCCTCTTCCCCCGGCGCCGGACGACTGTAGCCGGTGCTGACCGGATCGACAAAGACCAGATCACTGCTCTGGAGCAGCGTATATTCGTTGGTGGTCAACCGATAGGGTGGCGGGGCAATCTTGTCTACGTCCCCGCTGAGCACTCGTTTCGGCCCAAGGACACCGAGGTGCAACCAGACCGACGACGAACCCGGCCCGCCGTTAAAGGAGATGGTCAACGGTCGCGTGCTGACATCCGCTACATCTTTCTTCGTATAGGCAATGAAGAAGATTTTGGCTTTGGCCTTGCCCTCCTCATCTTTCATCACCATGACGCCGGTGGTCGCCGTATAGTGCAGCACCTGGCCGGCAATGACGATTTCGTGTTCGGTGACAACAATCTCATCCTTGACCTCAGGGGGGGCGGGTGGGACTTTGCTCTCCGGCTGCACTGCTTTGCTTTCATTATTTTTTTCGTTTGCCATGAAAATTTACTCTTCGATGATAAGTCCATTTAAGTGCTTACCGAAATCGGTAGGCGATGTCGCGCCGATATTGGGCGCCGGTGAAGTGAATCTGACGGACGCCGTGATAGGCTTGATTGGCGGCCAGCGTCAAGGTGTCGCCGACGCCGGTGACGGCCAACACCCGCCCGCCGGCATTGACCAGCCGTTGATCGACCACTTTCGTGCCGGCGTGAAAGACGGTGGCGCCGGTTTTCTCCGCTTCGGCAATGCCGCTGATCTCAAAGCCGGTTTCCGGTTCTTCCGGGTAGCCGCGCGAGGCCATCACCACCGTCACTGCCGCTCCTTTGGCCCACTGGGGTTTGACCTGGTCGAGCGTGCCGTTCATAGCAGCTTGCACCAACGCCAGCAGGTCGCTTTGGAGCAAGGGCAGGATCACCTGGGTTTCGGGATCACCCAGCCGGCAGTTAAATTCCAAAACCTTGGGGCCGCCGGCGGTCAACATCAACCCGGCATAGAGAACGCCTTGATAGGGCGTGCCCTCGGCGGCCATGCCGGCCAGGGTCGGCAACAGGATCTCCTGCGTCACCCGCGCCAATAGCGCCGGGGTGGCGGCCGGCGCCGGGGCAAAAGCGCCCATGCCACCGGTGTTGGGGCCGCGATCACGGTCTAACAACCGCTTATGATCCTGTGCTGCCGGTAAGAGGAGCACATGCCGGCCGTCGCAAAAGGCCAATACCGACAACTCTTCCCCGCGCAAACGCTCTTCCAGCACTACCTCTTCCCCGGCGCGGCCAAAGCGGCCATCAAGCAACATGGCTTTGACCGTCTCCGCCGCTTCATCCAGTGTCTCCGGCAGGATCACCCCCTTGCCGGCGGCCAGACCACTCGCCTTCACCACCGGCGGCTCATCCTGCCCTCGCAGATAGCGCATGGCGTCATCAAAATCGGTAAAGCTGACCGACTGGGCCGTCGGGATGCCGTGGCGTTGGAGAAAGGCTTTGGCAAACGCTTTTGACCCTTCCAGCCGCGCCGCGGCCTGGGTTGGGCCAAAAATCGCCAACCCCGCCGCCCGAAAGTGATCGACAATGCCTTCGACCAACGGCGCTTCCGGGCCGACAATGGTCAGATCAATGGCCTGTTGCTGGGCAAAGTCGCGCAACTGGGCAAGCGCCGTGGCCTCAATCGGCACGGTTTGTGTCTTCGGCAAACCGCGCAGCCCCCCATTCCCCGGCGCGACAAAGATCGCCTGCACCTGCGATGATTGCGTCAATTTCCAGGCAATGGCATGTTCCCGCCCGCCATTGCCCACGATCAGAACGCGCATGGTTTTCCTCTCTGTTTATCTCTAAGTAAACAAGACCGGCAGACAAGAAGGCCGGAAGACAAGAAGATAATTCCCTTTTGTCTCTCTGTCTCGTCGCTTTGCTACCGCTCCCGCTCCCCTTCTTCTTGTCTTCCCGTCTTTTTGTCTTCTTGTCTTCTTGTCTTCTTGTCTGCCTCGCGTCGTAGCGCCCGCCGGCCGCGCTTGGCAAGCTGATCGCTCCGCAGGCGATAGCGCTCTAAAACGCTCAAAATATCACCGGTGCGGATGGGTTTGGTCAGGAAGTCCTCCATCCCTGCTTGGCGGCAACGCTCTTCGTCTTCGCTGAGGGCGGCGGCGGTCAGCGCGACAATGTAGGGTTGCTGCTCGATCAACTCATCGTTGAGGATCTGTTTGGTCGCCTCAATGCCATCCATACCAGGCATGTGAATATCCATCAAAATGACATCATACGGTTGGCGTCGCACAGCCCGCACCGCATCGGCGCCATTGTTGACCACGTCGGCATGGTAGCCCAGCCGCTCTAGCATTCGCAGCGCCACCTTTTGGTTGATCACATTATCTTCCACCAACAAAATTGTAAGCGCCCGCCGGTGTTGGATACGATTGGCCGCTGTGGGGGTGGGGACAGAGGTTGGCGTGGCGGCCAGCGTGGTGTCAAAATGGCGAATCAGGGCGTCATGCAGATCCGCCGGCTTGATCGGCTTGTATAACACCGCCGTCAAATTGAGACCGCGACTCTGCTGCTGGGTAATGCTCTTGCCGGTTGGTGTGAGTAACATAAGCGGCGTGTCGCGCAGCGGGGTAAAGCGGCGGAGCTCCCGCACCATCTCCAGATTTTCCATCTCCGGCAGGGTGGTATCGACCAGCACGATGTCGATCTCGCGGCCTTGTTGAATATAGGTCAGCGCTTCGTCCTGCCCGTTGGCCTCCAGCGGCACCATGTCCCAATTCAGCAGATGACGGCGCAACACATGGCGATTGGTCACATTGTCGTCAATGATCAGCACCCGCTGCCCAACCAGCGCCGGATGGACGCCCGGTAGATGGGCCGGCTCATGCTCGGCGGCTTCGGCTTGAATGGTAAAGTGAAAAGTCGAGCCGGCCCCTTCCTTGCTGTCCACCCATAGCTCACCCCCCATCATCTCCGTCAACTGTTTGCTGATCACCAGTCCCAGCCCGGTGCCGCCGCGATTGGCCGCCGCCCGGCTCAGTTGGGTAAAGGAGCGGAAGAGATGGGGCAACTGGTGACCGGCAATGCCGATGCCGGTATCGCGCACGCGGAAGTGCAGTTCATACCCCTGCCGCTGATTGCGTCTGGCCCCAATATGCACAAAGACTTCACCCTGGTCCGTGTATTTGATGGCATTGGAGAGCAGATTGACCAGAATCTGGCGCAGCCGCAACGCATCGCCGGTGAGCTTGTTCGGCACGCCATCTTCTACCAGGTAAATCAACTCCAACCCCTTTTGCCCGGCCTGCGGCGCCAGCAGATCGATGGCGCCTTCCACCGTGCGGCGCAAATCAAAGGGTTGGAGATCCAGACTCATGTTGCCCGATTCGATCTTGGAGAAATCCAAAATCTCGTTGACAATGGTCAATAACGACTCGCTACTGTTGCGAATGGTGTCGGCAAAATCACGCTGTTCTTCGCTTAAGTCACTGTCCAGCAAGAGATGGGTCATGCCGATAACGCCATTCATCGGTGTGCGAATTTCGTGGCTCATGTTCGCCAGAAACATACGCAAGCGCTGTTCCGCCTGGCGCGATTGTTGTTCGGCATGGTTGCGCATATCTTCAAAAAACCAACAGAAGATGGCAATGGCGATCAACGACAGCGGCGCCGAAAGCAGTAAATTGGCGGTCGCCGATTGCGGCGTCCATAAGGGGCTGCTGGCTGGGAAAGTATGCTCACCGGCAACGAGCGCCGCAAAAAGCCAATAACTGCCCCCCGATAGGAGCGCTAACCCAATGCCCCACCAGCGCCCCAGCACAAAGGCGGCGAATACCACGATGAGGGGATACCAGACGTAGAAGACAGGATCGTTTCCCCGCTGAAAGTAGGTGAGGGTTAGCAGAAAGGCATACTGTTCGGCGACAAAGAGAAAACCGGCCAATTTGAGCGAGTGCGTATGGCGCAGTATGGTCAGGTTGAAAAGATACAATAGGCCGGCGCCCAAGGTCAGCGTGCCTAACAGGAACCTTTCACGGGGCAGTAGCACCAGCAGCGCGGTGGCAACAAGAAAGAGACCTGTTACCACAATGGTCAGGGTGAGGTAGTGCAAGATATAGGCATCCCGCCCGGACATGGTCGGGAATTTTGCGCCTAGGATCGCTCGAAAAAGCTTTTGCATAGGATCGGGTCGGGGTATGGGTACGGCAAGGCGCTATTCTACGCTGTCTGTAATTACCAAGCCGGTCACGGACCGGCTGAGAACAGGCTTGGTAGTTACCGATGTCTTTAAAAATAGATCCCTACGGAACCAGACGAATTTCAAACAATTTGGGCCAGTTCTTGCCGGTAACAAATAAGCGGTCGCCCTCCGGCAAATAGGCGATGCCGTTGAGAACATCGGTGGTGGGCGTGCGATCCGTCGCCGGCAGTATGCCCGTCAGATCGATCCACCCCACAACGGCGCCACTCACAGGATCGATCCGGGCGATCAGATCGGTTTGCCAGATATTGGCAAAAATTTCGCCATTGATATATTCCAATTCATTAAGCCGAACGACCGGCCCTTTGTCATCATACACATCCACCGCACCAATGGGGGCGAGGGTGGCCGGGTCCCAGAAGTAGAGACGGGCCGTGCCGTCGCTCATAACGATCCGTTCGCCATCATAGGTCATCCCCCACCCTTCGGTCGGGTAGGTGAAACGGCCTAGCGGCGCAAAAGTTGCTTTGTCGTAAATAAAACCAGTCTTCTCCTGCCAGGTGAGTTGATACAACTTGTCGCCGACAATGGTGATGCCTTCGCCAAAATACTCAGCCGGTATGGTCGTCATCGTCAGCACGTTGCCGGTGGCGAGATCGACGCGGCGGATCGATGAGCCGCCATAAAGCCCGGTTGATTCATAGAGTTGCCCTTCAGCAAAGAGCAGCCCCTGGGTAAAGGCCGCCGGATCATGAGGATAGACGTTGACAACTTCATAGCCATAGCGCGGGCTGGCAGCGCCGGCGGGCTGGGCCAAGGGCGAGGCGGCGACCGGTGTCGGCAAAAGACTGACCACTGTGGGCGCCGGCGTTGGCGTTGCTGTCAGCACAACGGTCGGTGTCACCGTTGGTGGGGTTGGCGTGGGCGTCTCTTCTTCGCCGCAGGCGGTCAGCCCGCCAAGTAGGCCGCTCAGCACGAATGCAAGTGCAAGGAAGCGCCATCCACCCCCCTTTGTCCAAAGCTGTCGTAACAAAATCGTCCCTAGCCTCTTCACTACCTGACATTTGTAAGTCAACTGTAAAACATATTGCCTTTATAGTGTAACAGAAGATACGTATCCTGGCTAGTGACAAATGCTCTTGGTGTTATACAATAACTGTATGATCATCCTGACCTGGATAAGCTTGTGCTGGAAACCGTTTGAAAAGCGGGTAGCTATAGGCGGTAACGCCAATCACAAAATTCGTTTGACTCTTCTCACAATTCGCCAACTTTACCCAACGTTCGGTAAACTAGGGTTGGCTCATCTACGGAAAGTGTGAACACCTGTCAGGTTTCCAAAACCTGACAGGTGTGGCGGGTCGAAACCTCACACTTTCTGTAGACGAGCGACTAGGGTTTAGGCTGACTCGATTTCGCTCACTTATAACTTTGGAGGGGGCAACTTGCAAGCAAAAAGTATAATCCTGATTGTTGATGATACGGAAACGGGACGCGAAATTCTTGAAGCATTGTTGCAATCTTCGACCTACCAACTGGCCTTCGCCTGTAATGGGCCGGAGGCGCTGCTCAAAGCGGAGGAGTTGACCCCTGATCTAATCCTGCTTGATGTGATGATGCCCGGCATGGATGGCTTCGAGGTTTGCCGCCGTCTGCGCAGCAACCCGCGCCTGGCGGAAATTCCGATTATTCTGGTGACGGCCTTGGATGACCGTCAATCGCGCCTGCAAGGGATCGAAGCCGGCGCCGACGACTTTGTCACCAAACCTTTTGACCATGCCGAGCTACGGGCGCGTGTGCGCACCATCACCCGGTTGAACCGTTACCGCCGCCTGTTGGATGAACGCGCCCGCTTTGAATGGGTGGTGGAACAGGCGGAAGATGGCTATGTTCTGTTGAGCCAGAAGAACGAGATGCTCTATGCCAACGGGCGCGCTCGCTGGTTGTTGGGCCTGCCGCCGAAGGCTGTCCTGCCTACCAAAAGCGACTTTTTAGAACATTTGGAGCAAGGCTTCCGGCCTGAACCGGTGGATGTCTGGCGGAAATTGTTGCAGAGCAATATCCAACCCGCGTCACCGATCTACCTGATTCGCCCGGAGACGGCCAACGCCCAGGCGCTCTGGTTGGAAGTAACCTTGCTCAACCAGGTGGAAGGGGACAGCTTGCAACGCCTGTTACACCTGCGCGATGTCACGTCGCAGATGAGTACGCAGCGCGATATTTGGACCTTTCACTCCATGGTCATGCACAAGCTTAACACTCCGCTTCATGCTATCTCCGGCGGCTTACAACTGTTGACGCCCGAGATGGTCGATAATCTCACCAAAGGGCAGATCCAGGAAGTCACGCGCCTGATCGACTCTGGTGTCCACCGGCTCAATGTGACCATTAGCGACATCCTCCAATATCTGCGGATGCCGGTGAGCGCCCACTCCGGTGACGCCTTTGTGACCAACAATTTGGAAGAGTTGATCAAACAGATTAGCACCGGGCTGGAATTGAAACACTGTACGATCAACAATGGGTTTCGTAGCGAAAAATGTTTGATCTTAACCACCCGCGCCTTTGAAAGCATCTTGTGGGAACTGTTGGAGAATGCCAAGAAATTTCACCCCAGCCATAACCCGACCATCGCCATTGAACTGGCGCCTCTTTCCCCTACCCAGGCGCTCTTACGGGTGGTCGATAATGGCGTGACCTTGACGCCGGAGCAGATCGATAAAGTCTGGTTGCCCTACTATCAGGCGGAGAAATATTTTACCGGCGAAGTGCCGGGCATGGGGTTGGGCTTGACCATGGTCGCCGCCCTCATCTGGGAAGTGGGTGGAAGCTGTCGTCTGCGCAACCGCACCGATGGCGTCGGCACGATTGTGGAATTGACGATTCCGCTCGATTGAACTCGATTTGATTGGTTGTTGTTGAAGAATTGTAAAGAGGGCACGATGAGCCAACATCATTCCAAGCCAAAGCGCATACACTTTGATTCACCGTCCAGCGTTGTCGCAGCCCCCGGTGGTAACGCCGGCGCTGCCGACCCGACAACAGAACCGCAACTCTTTCAGCCCCGGCGTTTTGTCCGCTCCGGTCATATTCAAACGTTGTTAGCCAGTCGCGCCCGTCTACATGCCCGACACCTGGCGCAAGAGTATCCTTTTTTGCTTGATGGCGGCCCCAGTGTCACCCCGCTTGATGGCGGTCGGTCGGTGCGGCTGCTGGCCTACTACAGCCCATGTCACAACCCGGCGGCGCGCCGCGGCCTGGTTGTGACGTTGCATGGGTGGGAAGGCTGTAGCCATTCCAACTATGACCTGATGACCGCCCAAAGTTTGATTGAAGCCGGCTTTGATGTTGTGCGCTTAAACTTTCGCGACCATGGCCCCAACTATCATGTGAATCGCTACACCTTGAACGCCGGCCTTTTCCTCGGCACCTTGATCGACGAAGTCGCTACCGCCCTGCATCAGGTTGCCGACATGGCGCAAGGGTTGCCCTTCTCTATCATCGGCGTTTCGATGGGCGGCAATTTTGCCTTGCGCCTGGCCTGTCGCCATCGCCGGCAACCCTTTGCCAATTTGACCAAAGTCATTGCCATCAACCCCGCCGTCAGCCCGACCAGCGCGACCGACGCCATTGATCGCCAACCGCCCTACCGTCACTATTTCCGCCGACGGTGGCTGGCGTCGCTACTGGCGAAAGAACACTTTTTCCCGGAACTCTATGACTTTGGCCCGTTGCGCACCATTCCGACCATTCGTGGCATGACCGAGTGGCTGGTGCGCCATTATGCCCATGTTTACGGCGATTTCCGCACGGCGGATGAGTACTTTGCCTCCTATGCAGTGGCGGCGGACGAGTTGGCGCAACTGACCGTGCCGGTGACAATCATTTCGGCCATGGACGACCCGGTGATCGACGCCAATGATTTGCTGGCCTTCCAGCCCCACCCGTTGCTTGTTCGCCACTTGCATCCGACGGGCGGTCATGTCGGCTTTATCAATATTTTCCCGCTCCAGCACCACTTGCCGGGCATGGTGTTGGATGCGTTGTTGGCGGTGCAAAATGAGCCATAGCCTTTGCCAACTTCGGCAAACCAGCGTGCCTGTGCTATACTGCATTGCCATGACCTGTGATAGTAGGTGCGGTTTGTAACCGCACGGGCTTCGGTGTACACGTGCGGTTTGTAACCGCACGGGCTTCGGTGTACACGTGCGGTTTGTAACCGCACGGGCTTCGGTGTACACATGCGGTTACATGCAGGTTAGCGAATGGTTTCGGTAATCCTTGGAACTTGTCACGCCGGCGGCGATGACCTACAGTTACCGCTTTATTTTCGTAACGTTCATCAAACCGCACTACGTTTGCGAGTAACCATGCATATCTTGCTTGTCGGCGCCTCTGGTCAACTGGGACGCGCCCTCATCGATTTCTATCAACAACGGTCGAGCGACCACTTGACCTTATGGCAGAGACCTGCCGTTGATATCACTCAGCCGACGATTGTGCAACAGGTGGCGGCGCTGGCGCCGGCTGTGGTGATTAACGCCGCCGCCTGGACCAATGTCGATGGCGCCGAGGCGCAGCCGGACGCCGCCTATGCCGCCAACGCGCTGGGGCCAAACTATTTGGCGCTGGGCTGTCGGCGCTGTGGCGCAACGCTCGTTCATGTCAGCAGCAATGAGGTCTTTCCCGGTCTACCGGGGCAGACCTATCGCGAGTACGATCTGCCGGGGCCAAAGGGGGTCTATGCCCGTAGCAAGCTGGCTGGTGAACGGGCGACGCAACAGGTGCTGGACCGGCTCTATATAGTGCGCACTGCGTGGCTTTTTGGCCCCGGCGGCAACAACTTTCCCAGCAAGATCACGGCGGCGGCGGACAAACATGGTCAACTACGTGTGGTGGCCGATGAGGTGGGCAACCCAACCTACGCCCCTGATGTGGCGGCAGCCATTGCGCACCTGTTGACGACGGAACATTATGGCATTTATCATTTGGTCAATGACGGTCACACCAGCCGCTTTGACTTTGCCCAGGCGACCTTGCAAGCCAATGGGCGGGGCCACATCCCGTTAACGCCGATCACCGCCGCCGAATGGCCGCGACCGGTAACACCGCCGCCGCACGCCGTGTTGGTTAACCAGGCTGCCGCCGCGCTCGGCATTACGTTGCGCCCCTGGCAGGACGCGCTAGGGGCCTATGTCGCCGCCGAAGCAAACCGATAAACCTTTGCCCTCCTCGTAGGGGCAAGCGATCGCTTGCCCCTACGAGGAGGCGCTACGATTGTACAGGAATAGCCTTCATGAGCGAAGAAGTAAACTCGACACCGGAATCAACCTCGCCCGCCAGTGCGGATGCCGCCAAGGCGATTAAAGATGCACAACCGCGCACCTTCAAGAGCCGCAAGCCGCGGCCCAAGGCTGCTGATGGGGCGAAGAAAGCCGACAGCGGCGGCGCTAATGCCAACCCGGTGGTCAATGACCAGACTTACGGCGCCCTGCGCAGCGAAGAACGGGTGGTGATGCGCCAGCAGATCGCGCTCAACATTGATAACTTCCGCGCCGCGCCGGAAGCGTTTATCGCCCGCCCCCAGCGCACCTATCCTGAACTGCGCCCGGTGGCGGCGCCCTTCTTCTCGGTGATTATTCCCAACTACAACGGGCAGCGTTTTCTTGCCACGCTGTTGGACGCTCTGCGCGGCCAGACCTTCCGCGATTTCGAGGTGATCCTGGCCGACGACGCCAGCAGCGACGATTCGGTCGCCTTTGTCGAGCAACATTACCCGGAAGTGCGGCTGCTGCTCAACCGACGCAATGAAGGCTTTGCCCGCACCTGTAATCTTGGTGTGGCGGCGGCGCATGGACGCATGGTCGTGCTGCTCAACAATGACACCGAGCCGGAAGCGACCTGGCTGGCTGAATTAGCCAAAACTGTCTGCGCCAATCCGCAGGCCGCCGTTGTCACCAGCAAATTGCTGCTCTTTGACGACCGCCGCAAATTGCACACCACCGGCGATCTGCTGGGGCTGGATGGCATCCCCCACAACCGCGGCGTCTGGGAGATCGACGACGGGCAATATGATGACGAGCCGGCGATCTTTAGCGGATCGGGCGGCGCTTCGGCCTTCCGCAAAGCGATCTGGCAACAACTGGGCGGCTTTGACGAAGAATTCTGGATGTACATGGAAGATGTGGACTTTGGCTTCCGCGCCCAACTGTTGGGCTGGGGCGCCGTCTTTGCCCCGACCGCGCGCGTCTATCACCACTTGAGCGCCACCGGTGGCGGCGTCATGGCGAGCTACTATGTGGGGCGCAACACGATCTGGACCATTGCCAAGAACATGCCGACGACGTTGCTCCTGCGCAACCTGCCGGTGATCCTGTTGGCGCAACTGGAGATCGCGGTGACGGCGTTGGCAAATTTCCGGGGGGCCGCCGCCCGTGCGCGCCTGCGCGGTCAACTGGCCGGCCTGCTGGGCCTACCCGCCCAACTGCGCAAACGGCAACTCATTCAGTCCCGCCGCCAAGTGGACGACGAAAGCTTTGCGTTGCGGTTGAGTCATGATCTTTAGAGCAACAGTTCAGCGGTAGGTGCGTTGGTTGAGCCTGTCGAAACCAACGCACCTACCGCTGAACTGTCTACTCGATTTCCTAACCTTATTCGCCCTATCATTGACGGAATTGGCAGGAAGAAACTATGCAAGCACCACCAGAAAAACTTGGCTCCTTTTATCTTGGCGCTGAATATGATTTGAAGAGCGGACAACGGAGTGAGGCCGCCGTCAACTATGACGCGCGCGACCTAACCACTCACGCCGTCTGTGTCGGCATGACGGGTAGCGGGAAGACGGGGCTTTGCATCGGCCTGTTGGAGGAAGCGGCGTTGGATCGGGTGCCGGCCATTCTGATCGATCCCAAAGGGGACATCACCAACCTCCTGCTCCAATTCCCCAACCTGGCGCCCCAGGATTTCCAGGCTTGGATCAACGAAGATGACGCCCGGCGCAAGGGGCAGACCGTCGAAGCTTATGCCCAAACCACGGCTGAACAGTGGCGCAACGGGCTGGCCGACTGGGGTATTACGCCGGAACGAATGCGCGCCTTGCAGGAGACCACCGAGTATACCATCTTCACCCCTGGCTCGGATGCGGGCGTCGCCATCAACATTGTCGGCAGTCTGGCCGCGCCCGGCTTGGATTTTGCCGAACATGGCGAGTTGATTCGGGAGCGCATCAGCGGCACCGTCTCGGCGCTGTTAGGGCTGGTGGGCATCGACGCCGACCCGGTGCGCAGCCGCGAAGCAATTTTGCTCTCTAAAATTTTTGAACATTTCTGGTCACAGAATAAAAACCTTGATCTGGCGCAACTGATCCTCGCCATCCAGACGCCGCCGGTGCGTCAGTTGGGCGTTTTTGATGTCGATACCTTCTTCCCAGAGAAGGATCGCTTTGCCATGGCGATGTCCTTCAACAACCTGATCGCCTCGCCCAGTTTCCAAAGCTGGCTCCAAGGCGAACCGCTGGATATTGACCGCATCTACTTCACGCCGGAGGGCAAACCGCGCCACAGCATCTTCTACATCGCCCACCTGAGCGACCAGGAGCGCATGTTCTTCATGACCCTGTTGCTGGAAAATATCTTGACCTGGGTGCGCCGCCAATCGGGGACGACCAGCCTGCGCGCCATGCTCTACATTGACGAAATCTTTGGCTATTTCCCGCCCACCGCCGAGCCGCCTTCCAAACGCCCCTTGTTGACACTTTTGAAACAAGCGCGCGCCTTTGGCGTGGGCGTCGTGTTAGTGACACAGAACCCAGTCGATCTGGACTACAAGGGCTTGACCAACGCCGGCACCTGGTTTATCGGCAAATTGCAGGCCGAACGGGACAAGGCGCGCGTCCTCGAAGGGTTGAAGGGCGCCATCGCCGAGTCGGGCGGCAACACTGAAGTCGATTATGACAGCATTATCACCCAACTGGGCAGCCGCGTCTTTTTGTTGCACAATGTTCACGCCGATCGTCCGGTGGTTTTCCAAACGCGCTGGGCCATGAGTTATCTGCGTGGCCCCTTGACGCGACCACAGGTGCGCCAACTGATGGCTGGTCGTTTGGCGAAGATGCAGAATCAGGCCACACCAGCCCGCCCGCCGGCCACGGTGACAAGCAGCGCAGCCCCGGCGCCGGCTGCTGCCGCTCCTGCCGGTCAACCGGCGCCGGTGGCAACGGTCGCCGCACCGGCTGGTTTTGCCGCCACCCCGCCGACCCTTGACCCCGACGTGACCCAGGTCTACCTGCCGGTTGTCGTCAGTGACCAGGCGGCACTACGCTATTTGGGGCAAGAGACCAAGCGCTCGATCCAGCCGGAACAGGTTCATCTGATCTACGAGGCGGCGATTCTCAGTCATTCCTCTGTGCGTTTTGTCGACCGCAAGCGTCAACTGGATGAAAATCTGGAAAAGCTGCTGCTTGCCCCGGCGCCAGAAGGGGTCGAAGGAGTCGATTGGTCGCTGGCCGAGGCGTTGACCTTTACGACGCGTGAGCTACGCCAGGCGGCCGAGACGGCGCCGACGGAGCAGGGGCCGTTCTTTAGCCCGGCGCCCGAAGCGGCCAATTCGAGCCGTGAACTGGCCGGTATCAAGAAAGATTTGGCGGATTGGTTGTACTATAATAGCCGGCTGCAGTTCCAGACCCATGAAGAGTTGGGCGTTTCGCAAGCGCCGCGTGAAAGTGAGCGGGAGTTCAAAATCCGTTTACAACAGGTCGCGCGTGAACGCCGCGATGC
This sequence comes from Caldilinea sp. CFX5, assembly GCA_021405325.1. Next base: position 185,215 of record QWII01000007.1, read on the forward strand.
TGAAGTTGATAAGCTGGAAGTGGGCTTTGATCGGCAGATCGGCCGCCTGGAAGAAAAATTGCGCAAGACCGAGCGTGAACTGGCCGCCGATGAAGCCGATTACAGCGCGCGCAAACAGCAGGAGTGGGTCGGCATCGGCGAAAGCGTGTTAAGTTGGGTGCTGGGTCGCCGCAGTACACGCGTCCTCAGCAGCGCGGCCAGCCGGCGCCGCATGACGGCCAATGCCGGCCAGGAATTAGAGGAAGGCCGCGAGGAGATCGCTGATCTCAAGCAGGAGATCGCCAACCTGGAGCAGCAACTCAAAGAGCAGAGCGAAGAGATCACCCTGAAATGGGACAGCCTGCTCGATGACCTGAGCCAGACCGAACTCTCCCCCCGCCGCACCGACATTGATGTCAAGCTCGTCGCCCTGGCCTGGCTCCCCTCCTGGGTGATTCAGTATCACGACGGCCAACGCTTGCGCAATGACACGATTGCGGCGTATCAGTTACCGGCGGTGGGGTAGGTAGACAGGTAGACAGGTACACAGGTAAATACGTCCTGTCTACCTGTGTACCTGTGTACCTGTGTACCTGTCTACCTGTTTACCTGTGTACCATAGAGAGTGAGTGCATCTGAAAGTTATCTATCGTCTAGCCGGCTTGGTGGTAGTTTTGCTGGCGTTTTTACTAAACAGTAGTTGCGCCTGGTGGTGGTTACCGCCGCTGGCGCTACCGAACCTAAATCGATCAACATCGCTCTCCAACACTGCACACCCTGTTACCAACATCCCACTCCGTGGGCCGATGGCTTTGGCGCGCGCCGAATTATCGGGGCTGGCCTGGTATGGTGATACGCTGATCTTACTGCCCCAGTACCCTGGCCGTTTTGACCAACAGCTTTTTGCCTTGCATAAAGCCGATATTGTGGATTTTCTGCTGGGCAACTATACTGAACCACTCGAACCGTGGCCGATCCCGCTGAACGAGCAAGGGGTTCTCGCCCAAATCTGGGGTTATGATGGTTATGAAGCGCTCACCTTTGTCGGCGACGATCTCTATCTGACCATTGAAACGGAACAAAGTGATGGTGATGCAGGCTATCTTGTGCGTGGGCAGATTGCCCCAGACCTGAGCGAAATTCGTCTTGATTCCACCGTTGCAACGCCGATTCAAACCCAGGCCGGACTGTCGAACATGAGCGATGAGACCATTGTCGCCGTGGGGGAGCAAGTGGCGACCATCTATGAAGCCAACGGTCTGGTGGTCAACCGGAACCCAATGGTGCATTTCTTTGATCGGGCAACACTGGCTCAAGTTGGGCTGTTGCCGCTGCCGAACATTGAGTATCGCATCACCGACGCCACCGAAATCGATAGCATGGGGCGCTTCTGGGTGATCAATTACTTCTATCCCGGCGACCGGGCGTTGCGACCACTGCTGCGGGCGCACGGCGCGCAAGAGGCTATCGATGTAACCGCACAGCCAATTGAGCGCTTGTTGGAATTGCAATTCACCACCGAAGGAGTGATCCGCACCGAGACGCCGCCGATTGACTTGCAGTTGTTGGATGGGAATATTGCCCGGAACTGGGAGGGTGTGGTTCGCCTGCAAAGCGAAGGCTTGGATGGCTTTTTACTGGTGACGGACTTTTTTCCCGAAACCATTTTTGCGTTTGTGCCGCGAGCACCATAATCAGTAGTCCGCAGTCGCTTCGTCGCGTAGTCCAAAGTCGGCCTAAGTAACTTGATGGCGTTGCGCGCTACTGCTAATCGTTGCACGTTCCCTACGCTGTTCCTGGCCGACGCCGAGCACCCTGGGGTGCGGCTATACCGAACTCATATGGAGAAGCGGCTTATGTGTTGCACTTATATTTATCGACTAACGGTAGGGCGGCCACACCGTTGCCATACCGTTCATTGTACAAAGAGCAGGAGCAAAGAAGAATATGTTTAAGAATTTGAATCTGGGCGCCATTGGCATTAAGGCAACGTTGGTCGAGAGCATCGACTATGCGCGACGCTATGGCTTTGTGGGCATCGACTTCTCGATTACAGAAGCGCTTACCCTCTCGGAAACGATGGGCATGGATGGGGTGCGCAACCTCTTTGAAAGCGCCGGCGTCTTTCCCGGCTCCTGGGGCTTTCCGGTCAATTACCGCCAGGATGATGCGGCCTGGCGCGAGGGCTTGATGTTACTGCCCAAACAAGCCGAGTTTGCGCTGGAATTAGGCTGCACCCGCACTGCCACCTGGATCTTACCGGCCAATGACGAACGCAACTTCCAGGAAAACTTTGAATTCCATGTCAACCGCCTGCGTCCGGCGGCACAGATCCTGGCTGACTATGGTTGCCGCTTTGGTCTGGAATTTATCGGCCCGAAGACGCTGCGCACACCGCGTAAATATAACTTTGTCCATACCATGGATGGGATGTTGGCCCTCTGCGCCGCCATCGGCACCGGTAATGTCGGGCTGCTGCTTGACGTCTGGCATCTTTACACCGCCCACGGCACGCTGGAAGATGTGCGCAAACTCACCCGCGACGATGTCGTGACGGTCCACGTCAACGACGCCCCCGCCGGCATCCCGGTGGATGAACAGATCGACAATGTGCGCGCCCTGCCCGGCGAAACCGGCGTCCTTGACATCCAAGGCTTTTTGGAAGCGCTGCGCGCCATCGGCTACGACGGCCCCATCACCGCCGAACCCTTTAGCAAGCGGGTCAACAGCATGAAACCGGACGACGCCCTCCAAGCCACCGCCGATGCCATGAGCAAGATTGGGTTGTAGATGAGGCAGGTAATTGGGTGATTGGGTCATTCGGTGAGTGAGCTTGTCGAACTCACCGAATGACCCAATCACCCAATTACCCACCCTCCAACGAAAGGAAACCAGCATGTACCAAGTAGCACTGGTGGGCTGCGGCCATATTCATACACCGGGCTTTGTCAAACGCTTGCAGGCGCGCACCGATGTGACGGTGACGAAAGTTTGGGATCATGAGGCGGCGCGGGCCGAAAAATGGGCGCAGGAATTGAACGCGGTCACGGTGGCCGATGTCGCCCAAATCTGGTCAGATGCAACCATTGCCGCCGCGATTATCTGCGCCGAGACCAATCGCCATGAGCCGTTGGTGCTGGCGGGCGCCAATGCCGGTAAACATCTCTTTGTCGAAAAGCCGTTGGGGCTGGGCGCCGCCGATGCCGAAGCGATGGCGACCGCCATTGATCGCGCCGGCGTCCTCTTCCAAACGGGCTATTTTCAGCGGGGCAACCCCGTTCATCTCTTCCTCCGTGAGCAGATTCAGCGCGGTCATTTTGGCAAGATCACCCGCATCCGCCACTCCAACTGCCATTCCGGTTCGCTGGGCGGCTGGTTTGACACCGACTGGCGCTGGATGGCTGACCTGAGCCAGGCCGGCGTCGGCGGCTTTGGCGATCTGGGCACCCACTCGCTGGATATTTTGATGTGGTTGATGGGTGATGTCGCCCGTGTCACCGCCAGTATCGGCGTGGCGACGGGCCGCTATGGCGACTGTGACGAGTATGGCGAGGGGCTGCTTGAATTTGCCAACGGCGCGGTTGGTACACTGGCCGCCGGCTGGGTCGATGTGCAACACCCGGTCAACGTGATCGTCAGCGGCACGGAAGGTCACGCCTATGTCTGCAACGATCAACTCTTCTTCAAGAGCAGCCATGTTGAAGGCGCCGACGGCAAACAGCCCTGGACCGATCTACCGGCCGCCTGGCCTCATGCCTTTGAACTCTTCTTGGATGCCGCAACTGGCAAAGCTGGTGTGCCGCTCGTTTCCCCCACCGAAGCCGCTGCCCGCAGCACCGTGATGGAAGCGCTCTATCAAGGATCCCGCGAAAAACGCTGGGTAGCCGTAGGAGCGTGACATGTACCTCCAAGATAAAGTGGTGTTGATCACCGGTTCAACCACCGGCATCGGCGAAGCGACCGCCCGTCTCGCCGTGGCCCAGGGGGCGCAGGTGATGATTCATGGCCGCAACGAAGAAGCCGCCCAAGCGCTTTGCCGGGAGCTGGGTTCCGCCGCCGCCTATGTCATCGCTGACCTGAGCGACCCGGAAAGTTGTGCCAGGATTGTGCAAGCTACCGTCGCCCGTTTTGGCCGGTTGGATGGCGTGGTCAACAACGCCGCCGTCACCACGCGCAGCACGCTGGAGACGACCGACGCCGCCATGTTTGACCAGATTGTCGGCATCAACCTGCGCGCCCCGATCTTGATCATCCGCGAAGCGGTCACCGTCTTTCGCCAACAGGCTGCGCAAGGGCGACCCGGCGGCGCCATTGTCAACATTGGTTCGATCAATGCCCTGAGCGGCGCGCCCAACTTGCTGGCCTATTCGGCGGCCAAAGGCGGCTTGATGACCGCCACCCAAAATCTCGCCAATGCGCTGGCGACGGAAAAGATTCGGGTCAACCAACTGAATGTTGGCTGGGTCACCTCCCGCAACGAGATTGCCCTCAAGATTCGTGAAGGGTTGCCGGTCGGCTGGGAGAACAACGTCTCCCTGGCCTTTGCCCCCACCGGTCGGCTGTTGACGCCGGAGCAGGTCGCCCAGCATATCGTCTTCTGGGTTTCTGATGCGTCGGCGCCGGCCAATGGCGTGGTCTATGTCTTAGAGCAATATTCCCCGATTGGGCGGAATAGCGCGAAGAGTAATGACGAATTCTAATAAGTAATGGACAACGAATAACAATTAATGATTATTCGTTGTCCATTACTTATTTTTGTTACCAAAGATTGACTGCCATGAGCGATTTGCAACTCTTTGCCATTACCGCCGCCGGTCCGCAGCCTTTGCCGACACCCGTTGATGCCAAGGACTTTACTGATCTCTATCACGGACTGGCGCTGGGGGTCTACTCCGTGATCCGCACCTATGACCACAATAAGTTTCTACGCCTCGACCATCACCTGGCGCGCACGGTGAATTCGATGCGCTTGCTGGGGTGGGATTACCAACTGGATGAGACGCGGTTGCGCCAGGCCATCCACACCCTTTGCACAGCCTACCCGGCGCCGGAGATGCGGGTGCGCATCGATGTGTTGGCTGAACCGGCGCACAGCTTGGGGACAGCGAGCCGGGAGTTGCTCGCCTTGATGCCCTTTACGCCGCTGCCGGACGTCTATTACACGCAAGGCGTCACGGTCGATTTTGCCACAGACTTACACCGCGCCAACCCGCTGATCAAAACCGCCGACTTTGCCGAAGCGCGCAAACGAAGCAGCCATAGCGCTATGAGTTATGAATCTCTGTTGGTGGCTGACGGCAAAATACTTGAAGGAGCCAGTTCTAACTTTTATGGCGTGCGCGACGGCGTTCTCTACACGGCCGATCAAGGGGTGTTGGAGGGGATTACCCGTTCCATCATTCTGGAATTGGCCCGCCAATTGCCGATGCCGGTGCAACTGGACGCGATAGCGGTGAATGAAGTAGACAAATTAGCAGAAGCCGCGATCAGTAGCTCTTCGCGCGGGTTGCTGCCGGTGGTGCAAGTTGGCGAGACGAGAATCGGCACAGGTCAGCCCGGCCCTTATACGCAGAAGCTAATGGCAGCATATGACGCGTTCGTGTCGCACAATATTCGGACCGCAATCGAATTGTGATTAGATGATTAATTTACGGCAAAACCAGTATATTGCCGCTGGTATGGCGCATGATAGGCGAGAACAATATCTTCTTTTGGCACCCCTAACTCCACCAGTTCATTGGCGACACCAACTTCTGTCCCATCATGTTGAATCCAGATTTTGCCGTTTTTGATGTCCATGTGAATCAGGCAACCATACTGACGATAAGCTTTGTGCCATCCGGCATGGACGAGTTGATAGTGATCATTTTCTGTGTCAAAGATTCTTTGTAATTCAACATCGCCAAAACTTGGTGGCGTAGCACTGTGGCGTTGAATCACTTCGCGAATATATTGGCGGTATTGATCTGTTTTTGCCATAGGACAATTTTCGCCTCTTGTGCGTTGTAGACGAGAAAATAAACTTGGTTGAATTGAAGAGCCTGTTGAACGAACTGAAGCGTGAAAAAACGATTGAATGCTTCTTCAGGGACTGCCAGGTACAATACGCGCTCTGGATCACGGATAGAAAGCGCGAGTAAATAATTGCGATACTGACCAATCGCTAGATGAAATTCGTGAATGTCGGATACGCGAACAAAGCTTTTTACCTCAACGGCAATCTTTTGGTCTTCTTTTTCTGCTGCGATCAAGGGTTCAGCCGCTAGATCAACATACATCTCGACACCACCCACTTGCAACTGCATATCCTCATGGGTAATGCGCCAACCATCTTTAATCAGCCCTTGGCGAACGGCGTCATGGAAAATATCATGTGCCATAGTTTCATGTAATCGGTTGAATACTTTTGACATAAAAACATCTTGTTGCAAGTATACCATAAGTGGGACAGGCATAGTAATTTTGTGATCAATCCGTGACCTGTGTGTGTACCCGATTCACCACCTGTTGAAACAACTCGGCCCATCCTGGCATAACAAACATCTGAGCGCCGTTAAAGACTTGCAGCCCCCAACTTGGCGGTTGGGCTTCCCCTGTAAGACGTAAACTATCAGGAAAATCAAGCGCATCAAGAATCAACTGCACCTTGCGTTCTGCCGGCACAAACGCAGCCGCCGCTGCCAACCATTCCTTGCCCCATGGGGCCGGGCGTCCGCTTTTGACCCCATAGATCAACGGCGTAAAGACATCAATGGCCGGCGCAAAAAGCTGGTAATCCTGAGCGAAGATGCGGGTCAACGCGCCGTCGAATTCAGTCGGCGTCCAGGGACACATGTAGGCGCCGATAATACAGGTCGGGTGGTGACTGCGAATTAGATTCGCGTAGTGAAGGGCGTAGCGCGCAACGCGTTCACACTTGTGCCGTGTCCACGCTTGCTGATGGTTTGCCAGAATCATCGTGGGTGATTGTGCGTCAATGCTGGTGGCTTCGCAAAACTCAGCAACACAAGCCGGACAGAAACAGCTTTCCTGTAGATCGGGATCCGGCATCTCAAACCAACCGGCGTAGGTCAGATAGTCGAGCCAGACGCCGACCGGTTGGAAGGCGCGCAAACCTGTCAATAGATCAGCCTCTGTTTCCTCAAGAAATTCCCGCTGTGAGAGACAGACGCCCTGCACCAATTCTCCATAGCGGATCGGCTTGCCATCGACGCCGATGGGGATCAATTCAGGGCGTTCCGCAAAGTCGGCGCGGAAGGTCTTGAACTCGACGCAGGCGGCGATTCCATAGCGCGCACAGGCATCGAAAGCGGTTGCGTTAAACCCATGAAACCAGAGTGCATTGGCGTCATAGGCGGTAAACTGGTCAAGGTAGGGGAGGGCGCTGCTGCCGTAGGGACCGAAGAGAAGTGGAATTGTACGCTTCATGAAATTTGTTCCTTCGTGTAGACAAGATAAGCTTTGCGGGGAACCCGGCCCCCTGCCCTGAAAACAACCGGGATTTCGCAGATTATACAGATGAATTTGCAATATAAAGCTTTGAAATCTGCGAAATCCCGGTTGTTTTCAGGGGCTGTGGCGCACAATGGTGCATGGCTACTTCCGGGCAGAGGCAACTGTCGTCTGCTCTTACAGGCTGCTCCTTGCCTCTTCCAGGCAGGGGCCGCACCTTGAATTGTTACCTGTTGTCTTTTATGGTTGCTGGGGCAACAAGGGCAGGTCAATGGTAAAGGTCGTCCCGCGTCCAACTTCACTTTGGACGGTGATCTGCCCGCCATGCGCCTGCACCAACTGGCGGGCAATTGCCAGCCCCAAGCCGCTGCCGATCCCCTCACTATGCGTGCGCGCCCGGTCACCCCGCCAAAAGCGGTCAAAGAGGAAGGGCAGAGCTTCCGCCGTAATGCCTTCACCGGTGTCAGCGACGGTGATGCGGACAAAATTGTCTTGCCGATTTGCCGTCAAAGTAATTATGCCACCCGCCGGCGTATGGCGCAACGCATTGACCACCAGGTTGCTCAAAACCTGATTCAAGCGACCGGCATCGGCTTCAATCTGTAACGGATCATCGTTGGCGCCGGCAGCGGTCGTAATTCGTAATTCGTAATTCGTAATTCGTAGGTCGATCCCTTTTGCCTCAGCCTGCCCTTCAAAACTCACCACCACATCCGAGAGCAAATCCTGGACAGCCACGGGCGTCCGCACCAGCGGCAGTTGACCCGACTCGGCCAGCGAGAGAGTGCGCAGATCATCGACCAGCCGCGCCAGGTGACGGGTTTCGTCCAACGTCGTGTTGATATGCTCCGGCGTCGCCTCGTAAACGCCATCAAGAATGCCTTCCAGATTGCCCTGGATGATGTGCAACGGCGTGCGCAACTCATGGGCGACATCGGCGGTGAGGTTGCGCCGTTGTTGATCACTCCGTTCCAGTTCCGTTACCATCTGGTTGAACGAATGGGTCAAGCGGCTAAATTCACCCTTGCCCCCGTTCGGCACGCGCACGCTCAAGTCGCCGGCAGCCACCGCATCCGCCGCCGCCATGACATTGGCCAGCGGTGTGGTGACGCGGCGAAAGGTGCGCACAGCCAAGGCAATGCCAACCAGCGGCAGACCGAAGGCGAGGCCGCAGCCGCCCAACCAAACGACGATTGCCGTGTGACCGTCGCCGCCAAACCAGCGGGTGAGCAGATAGGCCAACAGCGCCATACCGCCGACCGTGAAGAGAAAGATCAGACCAAAGACGGTTAAAAAGCGCAAGAAGAGCAGGCGCCGGCTGGCGCGCCATTCATGGCCCCAGCGCCCTGGGCGCCACTGGTTATGACCCCAATGTTGCGCCCAATGTTGCGCCCATGGTGGTCGTCCGCCCCAGTGCGGTTCATGGCTGTGCCAGGGTGATTGCGCTTGTTCCTCTCCTGAAGGCTCAAAAGGCGGCACGTTACACCTGCTCCGTAAATTGATAGCCAATGCCAAAGACCGTGAGAATATAGCGCGGGTCGCTCGTATCGGCCTCGATCTTGCGGCGCAGGTTCTTGATATGGGCGTCAACGCTGCGGTCAAAATTATCGGCGGCCATACCCAGGCGGTCGAGCAACTGGGCGCGCGTAAAGGTCTGACCGGGGTGCTGCGCCAGAATCGCCAACAAATTGAACTCCAAGGGTGTCAGGCGAATCGTTTCCCCAGCCACCGTCACCCGATGCCCATTTAGATCGATTGCCAGATCACCAGCCTGAATGACCCCCGCTGGTCGGTTGCCGCTTTGTAGGCGGCGTAACACTACGCGTACTCTGGCTACCAACTCACGGGGCGAAAAGGGCTTGACAATGTAATCATCGGCGCCTAGTTCCAACCCGATGAGGCGATCAGTTTCTTCAACGCGCGCCGTCAACATGATGATTGGCACATCCGATTCCCGGCGCAGCGTGCGGCAGACATCCAACCCATCCATCCCCGGCAGATTGAGATCCAGCACGATGAGATCCGGCTTCATCTGACGGGCCGCCGCTAATGCGCTTTTGCCGTCGCCTACCGCTTGCACGCGAAAACCGCCCCGCTCCAGATAATCCTGGGCCAATCGTACAATTTTGGGTTCGTCGTCAACGACTAAAATGAGTTCGTTCATGGCGCTATTATACCAGCAAAGTTGTGAAGAAGGTGTGAAGAGCATGGGCAGAAATGATGAAAATCGGTGCTTACTAAACCGCCCGCTCGTAGCCAGTCCGTGACTGGCGACCTGACCCGCCAGTCACGGACTGGCTACGAGCGGGCCTGGTTGTGTGATGAAAATCGGCCGCGTTGGCTGTGTCCCGGCGCACAGATCGGTTGTAGCGTTGCTCACGGGCAATGTTTCCATTTTTGATTATGATCTTTTTGGTAAAAGCGAACTTTCACAAAGCTGTCAGCTTTTACACAAAGAATCGCAGTGTACGATAGCAATGGATGCCGACCGTCGCCCCCTTGCAACGCTACCCATCCAACTCGGCGAAACTGATTCTCTTGTCTCTATGTCAACATGAAGGAGCGCTTTATGGTTTCTCCCTTTCCGCGTACCATCACCTGGCTGCTGGCCTTGCTAGTCGCCACCACGTCATTGTTGTCGCCAGCCGTCTCGCCCCCTGCCCAAGCCGCCCCGGACGATACGCCAACCCCGCTTGTCAGCGATGCGGTCGAAGAGTGGGCGGTCGGCGCTGGTCTGCTCTATTGGGCCAACAACTGTTATGCCGATGAATTTAACCCCTTTGCCAATCTCAAACGCAAGCCCAGCAGCGGCGGCCCGGAACGCACGCTGGAAGCGATCAACGACTACGCCCTCTGCATCACCTACCAAAATTTGCTCAGTTCTGCGGATGGTCTCTACTATTACGACAATAGCCAAAGCCGGATCGAACGGATGCCGTTGAGCGCACCGTACACGCCTCAAGTCGTCAAAACCCTAACCGGCGAGCAATTTCCGGCGGTGGGTAAAGCCTTTGTCGAAGCGAACGGTTACCTCTACTGGATCCATTCATTCTTCCCGCTCTATCGCCTCTACCGCACGCTGAAAGATGGCACGGGCAATGTGGAAACCGTCGCCGAGACGGGACAGAATCCGGGTGATCTCTTGGTTGTGGGGAACACGGTCTACTGGACGGATAGCACGGGTGTCTTTGCCATCAGCGTCGCCTGTGGCAGCCTGCCTTGTACGTCCACCCAGCAGCCTTACAGCAGCTTTGGCGCCAACACGGGCGCCTATGGTCTGGTCTACCAGCCATTGGGTGGCGTCCAGGGCAACTTCCGGCTCTATTGGGTGGAACGGGTGACTACCGGCCCTAACACCAACTATACCATCCGCTATCGCGCCTGCAATCAAATCACTGTCTGTTTTGTGCTGCCGCCTGTCGGCCAGACACCGGCGCCGGCGACCGCCTTTTACAGCAGCACCACCAACTGGCGCATCGGCAACCTCATCCTTGCCAACAATAACCTGTACTGGACAGAGGCCGATTTTAGCTCGGTCGGCAACAGCAATGGCGATGTCAAGCGCAAAGCCTACAATGCCACTACCCCCGGCGCTGATACCATTGCCACCAACCAGGCGGCCATTGATGACCAGCTCTTTGCCACCAGCGACACCCTCTTCTTTGCCCGCCAAAACACGGGCATCTATACCCTGTCGCTCAATGCCAGCGCTATTGTGCGCGATTTCAGCGCCGATGGCTTAGAGGTGACGCAAGCCATCCAGAATCTGGCCAACAGCGCCCCGTTGGTGGCCGGCAAGACCACCTACGTGCGCGTTTATGGCAAGCAGCTTTCCGGCCCTAACACTGCTAATGTGGAAGTCCGCTTGACGGGTAGCAAAAATGATGCGCCGCTGCCCGGATCGCCATTGCAACCAGTGAACGGCGTGCGGGCTTTAACCACCGGCGCGAGCTTTGATCGCGCACGTCTCAATGATGGCTGGTACTTCTTGTTGCCGGCTAGTTGGATCACTGCCGGGAATGTCTCATTGCAAGTCGAGATCGACCCGCGCCAGATCCATAGCGACCCCAATCGCGCAAACAACACCATGGCGCGCACGGTCAACTTCCAGAATCAGCCGCCGGTCTGTGTTTGGACCGTGCCGGTGCGCACCCACACGCCGCTGCCCTCAACCACCGATCCCAACTTCTGGTCGATGGTCAGCCACTTCAACCGCCGCTGGCCGGTGCCCGATACCTGGGTCTTCCGCGATACCAGCCCCGTCGAAGAATTGCAAGTTTGTTGGTGGGGGCCGTTCCCCTATCCCTGCTACGGCCCCTATGAGTTGGAAGATGGTTGGAGCATTACCAACGGCCCACCCGACCGCGATAAGGTGATTATGTCCCTGTGGGGTCGCGCCCTGCTCTCGTTCAACCCCGATGTCTGTGATGATCGCGGGGCGCCGGTTCACTTTATGGGCATGGTTCATCCCAATGCCAACAACGGCGGCGCGTCCGGCTATGCCAGCACGATCAGCAACCAATCCTGGGTGCAACTGCCGGCCCATACACCGAACCCGGCGCCGCCTGGTTGGAATCAACTGCGCGCCGGCAGTGTGATGGCGCAGGAACTGGCCCATAATCATGGCCGGAAACATGTCAACTGCGGCGGGCCGGACAATATCGACGGCAGCTATCCCTATCCCCCCTGTCAGATCGCCAATGTCGGCGCTGATAGCTATTATGGCTTCGACACGACCACCCGCGAACCAATCCGCCCTGACCAAACGGCCGATTTCATGTCCTATGCCAGCCGGAGTTGGGTCAGCGATTACACCTGGCGCGCCTTGATGAATTCCTTTGCGGTCAACGTGACCGCGGCGACGACCGATGCGCCGGCAGAGGGCAACAGCGTCTTTGTCACCGGCATGGTCGACACCGCCAACAACCGGGGCGACATCGACACCGTGTTGGTCTTGCCGACCGCGTCGGTGCCACCGGCAACCCGCCAAGGGCAGACGGTGGGCGCAGCCGGCGTTGCCCATGATGGCGCGCCCCACGCCGTCTATAAGCTGCGCTTGCTCGATGACGGCGGCGCGGTGCTGCTGGAACGCATCCTGACCCTGACTGAACTGGACGATCACAGCCCCGAAAGCAACGCGGCCCTCTTTAGCGATCTCTTTGCCCAACCGGCGGGTCAAGTTGCCACCATTCAATTGCTGGCCGACAATACGGTGATCGACACCGTGACCGCCGGCGTCAACCCGCCCACCGTCGCCATTCAACAGCCCGCTAGTGGCGCTGTAATCGACAATAGTTTGACCATCCAGTGGAGCGCCAGTGATCCCGACCCGGATGACCGCCTGCGTTTCACCTTGCAATACAGCCATGACAGCGGTAATAGTTGGCATACCCTCGTGCTGAACCTGGGCAGCACCCCCGAGGCCAACAACAGCCTGACCTTGACTGATCTAGGGTCGTTACATGGCAGCGGCCCCAACACTGCCTTAATCCGTGTGTTGGCCAACGATGGCTACAACACCACCATTGCCACCTCGCAACCCTTTACACTCAAGAATCGGCTACCGGAACCGGCGATTCTGGCTCCCGGCGCGGGCCAGACCTTCCCTGCCGGGCAGAATGTCATCCTACAAGGCACTGCTACGGATGCCGAAGATGGCGGTTTGCCCGCCGGCGCGCTCAAGTGGCAAGTGGATGGTGTCGCGAACGGCAGTGGCCTTGCTGTCACCGCCGCCGGCTTAGCGCCCGGCGCCCACACGGCCACCCTCGCAGCGACGGATAGCAATACCCAAACGGCCAGCGCCAGTGCCGATTTCACCGTGGCGCCGCTGGCCGTTCCCAGCGGCGCGGCCCCTACCCTCGACGGTGTTTGCGATGATGGCAGCTATGCCGCCGCTACTGCCGTGCAATTGAAACCCTACAGCGATGGCGCCCAGGCGACCGTCCGCCTGCTGCGCAGTGCTGATGATCTGTGGGCCTGTTTCAGCGGCCTGCCCAAGGGCGCCACTATACCCGGCGCGTTTGTCGGTGTGCGCGCTGACATTGACCACAGTCGCGACCCGCTGGCGCAAACCACCGACGCCGGTTTCTTTGTCGGTGAAGATGGGGCGGTCTTTACCCTGGCGGGTGACGGCGCGGGTGGCTTTGCCAATGCCGGGCCGGGCGGTCTGCAAGGGCAGGTGAACACCGCTGTCAACAGTTGGAGCGCTGAATTGCGCATTGACAAAACCAAACTTGGCGGCTGGGATCATCTGGCGGGGCTGAACTTTGGTCACTACTGGGTCGGCTTCCAGGGGGATGATTATCTGTGGCCCTACACCGCCGTCTGGAACAAGCCCAATACCTGGGCGACGACGGCGCTGGGCGATCAGCCGGTGATTACGGCGCTCGAACCTTATACTGCCACCGTACTTGGCCCCAGCTTCCCCATGACGGTGACCGGCAGCGGCTTTGTCAGCGGGACGGTGGCGCTGTGGCATGGTTCGGCGTTACCAACCAGCTTTATCGATGAGGAACATCTGTTGGTGCAAGTGGGCGCCGCCCAACTGAATACGGCGGCCGTCGTGCCGGTCACGGTGCAGTCGCCGGCGCCGGCCAACTTTGCCTCGAACAACGTTCCCTTTGTGGTGGAAGCGGCTATGCCGGTGATCACCACGTTGACGCCGAACAAGGTCAGCGCCGGCAGCCCAGCGTTGACCTTGACCATTGACGGGAGTGGCTTTGCCGCCGACGCCCAAGTTCTCTGGAACGGCACGCTGTTGACGCCGCAAAGCGTCACCCCGACGCAGATCAAGGTGCCGATTGGGGCGGCGTTGTTGGCGAATGGACAAGCGGTGGGCGTCGCCGTGCGCAATCCGCTGCCGAGTGAACGGATCTCGTTGCCGGCGGGGTTTGAAGTACAGCCGCAGGGGACAAGCGCCAATGCGCTTTATCTGCCGTTAGTCGTGCGGTAAGCCATCGCAGAATAGCGCACCAGATGGTAAACCTTGGACGATCTGGTGCGCTATTCAACTTGCTATGTAAGCTGTGCTACTGTCACTGGCCGATCCCCTTTGCCGAAGGGTCAAGCAGCGTGCAAAACGTCAAGCCGTCTGCCGTACTTTGGCAATTGGTAAATGCTATGCGATCAGGTTGGTCGGCGGTTGCGCCGAGGCGGCCAGTGGTTGTATAAGCAATTGTCAGGCGTGGCTTATATCGGTCATTATTCCATTCGTTGGTGGCAAAGCCAAAGCGCGCACTATTGTCATCGGCCTTCTCTGGCCCAAACAGGATCAGTCCATAATTGGGTTGCGCACCATTGATCCAGCTGCGCACCAGTTCAGTGACATCAAGCAGATACTCGTTAGGGCCAATCGCATCTAGCGCAATGTCAAAGGCGCCGGCGGTTTCACCACGAGCAGGTTTGCTGTTCCAGGTAACGCTTGCTTCGTCCCACGGTTCGCTAACGCGGTAAGCGGTAACGGTGCGGGTGCCGGCGCCACGCCAGCAAGCATTCACCAACCGGACACGTAGGGTGGCTTGGCTGATGGGAGTCTGCGGCGGGATCGCGGCAAGATCGAAGCGGATCAGACTGCGTCCAATCTTGAGATCTGGTACACCCTGATGACAGCCCGCCCGGTCGTACCCAACCCACATATCGACAACCTCACCAAAATTGACCGTCGGCGCGCCTTCTAACACGGTGGTATCCATACTGCTATAGAAGGTTGTCGGCGGGCTGACCTGTGCTGTGACGACGTTGCTCCACTCACTAGCGCCCGATTGGTTGACCGCACGCACGCGATAGTAATAGGTTCCGGCTGGTTTCGCCGTCGCCGTCCAAAGGGTAGCGGTGTTGGCCGACTGAATAGTAGCGCTGGCAAAAGCGGGATCATCATCTTCTTCCAGCGTATAAGTCTCCGCCCATCGCGCTGTCGCCCAAGTCACTGTAAAATTACCATCATGATCGCTATTGTCAATGGCGTTTAGCGCGGGTGTTTCCGGCAAGGGGCGAAATTGAATAATGGGCAAACTGACTTGATAAGGCGTTACAGTTGGCGTTACAGTTGGCGTTACAGTTGGCGTTACGGTTGGCGTTACGGTTGGCGTTGCAGTCACCGTTGGTGACGGGGTTGGCGGACTGGTTGGAGTGTCAGTGGCTGTGGAGGTAGCTGTCGGGGTCTCTGTCACCGTCGGTGATGGCGTGACTGTTGTCTGCTCAGTAATGGTAAGGGGCATTTCGATATTGGGCTGCGCACCGCCACTGAGAAAGACGCGCAGCGTATCGGCGGCCGTCCCAAAGGCCACGGCTGTAATGCTGGGGGCAAGAACAATCGTTTGGGCCAAGTAGGCGCTCTGTCCTACGGTCGGCGCCAGCAGTGTGAGCAACAGTAAGAGCAGCAGTCTATAGCCATTGATAGGAGTACGCCATTTCTTGCTTGTGTATGGGACGTCGCCAGGGGCTTGTTTTGCTTGCAAGTGGAGAATAGCGTGAACAAACATAATCCAGATCTCCTTGATTCATTGTTCCTATTGTGCAATAGTTTCTCCCTAGAAACTATTGCACAATGACGTAGTTAGCTACCGTTCGTATTGAGCGCCTCACCGACACTCAAACTGAATCTCTTGTTGAACAACTGCCGCCTCGGCCAGATCAAACCGATTGCCGGCTAATAGAAACGCAACCCAGTCAAACCCTTGTTGACGGGCTTTGGTTACTTCGGCGCGCATGCCCGTTTGATCGACAGTCATGCCGCTAGCGAATAACTCCTTGATGCCAAATTCAGCAGCCTGTGTATCAAGCCAACTGCCAATGACAGCCCACGGCCGGCCTTTAGGACATGGCCCGTCCGTATCGCGACTGCCCCATAAGACCACCGGGAGCATATACTCACCAGCTTTGATCGTCTCGAAGATAAACTGACCATCTTGGTCAGTCAACGTGGCGGTGAGGAAGTGCGTTTTCCCTTCGACGATCGCGTGCAGTTCAATGGTCGCCTCTGGGATCGGTAGCTGTTCGTCGCCAATCAACCAGGTTACGCGGCCTTCGATTGTCCCGCCGGCGCCTGGCGCCGCGGCTGCTACCGTAGGCGTCAGGGTAAGCCCAGCTTGTGTAGTCGGTGGGATGGGGCGAATCAAAGGTGTACAACCGTTCAGGAGAAGCGTAACAACTAGGAGCAAAAGCTGTGCTGAAGAAATGAGATGGTGCATCGTCTTTGCCTTTCTGTAATGGAAACGATTGGTGGCGTAGTGGTCAGACCACTAGGGGCGCTATGACCAGCGCGAGGAGCGCTGGTTGTAGCGCGCCTAAAACGGGCTTGTGGTTACGTTTAATGGATAAATTTCTACCCTCGCCGTATCCAAAGCCTGGTTGACCCCTCTACTTCTTATGAACACCAGAAGCAACGGATTTTTAGAACCAATATTCGTAGTCCGCAATCGTGTAGTCGCGTTGTCCAGCGTCAGTCAACAGGCTTCCAAGTGTGTCGGGCGTATTGGCAAAGAAATTGGCAAAGACAAAGGCGAACAATTGTCTTGTTCGCCTTTGTAGGGGATGCTACTGTGTAAGGAGTATGCCGATCAACGCATATTCTGTGGTAAGAACACTCGGAATGCTGCGGTGATCGGCTCTAGTAGCGTTGGTGGCGGGGTTGACGGCCCTGGGGGTACAGATCCCTTGATAAAATTGAACCAGCCCCAATCGCCTGGTAGATTGGGAAATAAGGTATGGTCGGTATATGGTTTGTAAACCGGATCATTGTCATGACGATGGTGGGGGTAGTAGATACCCAGACCCTGGGCGTTCTGCAAGGGGACGGTAATGGTTATGCCAAGATATTGAAAATCACCGGAGGTATCCCTTGCCTGTTTATAGATAATAAATTCTTTAGTCGCGGTTAGCACTGCGTTGGCTCCACTGGTAATTTCAGCAACATTCAAACTGGTCAGCGCGTTGGCGAGACTGGGCAGATCAACAATGTCATCCTGATTCGTGATCTGATAATCATCCGTATCATATTTTTGGACAGTCGGCCCATTCCGTGTGCGACTCAAGATTTCGCTGTTGGTAATGTTCGTTGTATAGGCTGCCAGCGCCTTGCCCAGTTGATCGGTCGTCGTGAGGACATTAGTATACTTTGCCATGTCAAAGACAGAGATGGTATAGGGGTAGCGATGTTCATCCGTCCAGACTTGCTTCTCATATTCCTGGGCAATTGCTTCCGCAAGTTGGCGTGGGTTCGGACTATTTTCACTCGCCCGCTGTCGATATGCGGGGTAGGCAAAGACGCCCCAAGCTGTGTTCGGCGAAGCAATGACATAATCAGTGTAGCCAGCCACTGTGGACGTGTCTTCAAACAAGCCAAAGGAGCAACCGTCAAAATGAATGATATGAAGCCTGCGCCCTTTTGGCGTACTGGCTTCGCGAATCGCGTCATGCAACTCCTTGGGCGTCAACATGGCCGTGTTGCGATTGCCGGATGTTTCATCCAAAGCGATGCCAAGCAGGCCATTGGCATGATCGACGATGGCGAGATAATAATAAGTCGCGGGCAGCCGGTCAAAGCCCCAAACAAGAAAGTCGCGTAAGGTCTCTGGTTCATCCATCGTTGCTTCACCAAGCGCTTTTTCGGCTTTTAGCTCACTGCCCTCCGTAAGCACATAATATTTGCTGTCCTTTGCTCCCCTGCCATCAAATAGAATGCCGACTTGGACATTGGCGCGTGGGTCGGAACGCGCCAACTTTGCCAGCATCCCTGTGCCTGTTTCCCCTAAATAGTCAGCAAGATTATTATCACCGGCCGCATAGATGAATAATGTCCAGGTTACTGGCCCCGGTTCAGGGGGGATCAAACCAATGACATCGACTGGTGTTGTCCGATTTACTGTTGTCCCATCACCAAGCTGACCTTTGGCATTGGCGCCCCAACATTTGGCGCCGCCCGTGAGCAGAACGGCGCAACTATGGTGATAGCCGACGCCAATCGCTTTGACGCCGCTGCTGAGTCCCACGACGTCAACGGGAAAGCTTTTGGCGTCTGTCGTTCCGTTCCCTAGTTGCCCTTCCCTATTCCGCCCCCAACATTTCACACCGCCTTGTGTTGTCAAGGCACAGGTATGTTCGGCGCCGGCGCTGATTGCTTTAATACCTGTCAACGGCACATTGTCTCTTGTCATCACTTTGACCGGCGTTGGTTGATTCTCGGTGTTGAGCGTCCCCAGTTGCCCTTCATCATTGGCGCCCCAACAAAGCACTTCCCCTTCCACCGTCAGCGCGCAAGTGAAATAGCCACCTGCTGTGACTGCTTGTACAGTGATGCCCTGTAAACCAACTACGTCGTCCGGAACATCGCGCCGTTCGCCGCTCGTCCCATCTCCCAATTCACCCTTGTGGTTGCTGCCCCAACATTTGACGCCGCCGTCGGTTGTCACCGCACACGTATGCGCATAACCAGCATCCAACGCTGTGATACCGCTTGTTAATCCTGTGACCGTCATAGGGAGCGTCGATTGCGGCACATGGCCGCCCCCACCCCAACAGAGGACGGCTCCGCTTTTTCGTAAGGCGCAGGAATGCAGATTCCCTGTCGTCACCGCCACCACGCCGGCGGCTAACCCCTCGACCCTCGTCGGTTGCCAGCGGTGCGTATTAGTGCCATCGCCCACTGTCCCGGTGTAGTTATCCCCCCAGCACCAGGCGCCGCCATTGATCAAGGCGCAACTATGATTTTCGCCGCCGTCTGACCCGTCACTCCGGTTAGTGAGCTTTAAGGCATTGACTGGCTGGTGTCGCTCAGTCTGGGTGCCATCACCCACTTGACCGCGTTCATTATACCCCCAGCATTTGATACCATTGCTCAAAGATGCACAGGTATGAACACGCCCGCCCTTGATCTGCAATGCTACCATATTCAAGCTGATATCGACCCGTTTCCCTTCAAACCCTACGGTTGTGGTGACAATGCGCGTGCGCCCGGCATAACTTGCTGTAAGGGTCAAACTCGCCTCCGGTTGCAGGGTCGGATCAAGGTGAGTAAGGCTAACGTAGAAGTAAGGGCAGAGGGAGAAATTGCCTGAGATCGTTTGGGTGGTTGTGACCTGGTTCGCTACAGTCAGCGTAACCTGTGCATTGGTCACAGGATAACCATCCAATAACACATAACCGCTCACAAAATTCTTGTCGCCGGGTAAGCCGGGGACGCTGCTGCCATGCGGTAAGGGCGGCAATGGCAGCGGCGGCGTCGGGCTTACTGTACAGGATGGCTCGTCATGCAAAGCCTTAGCCGCGACCAGTTTGCGCGCGCCAAGCCAGAGCATGAGGCCAATCAACAAACAACAGGGGAGATAGGTGATCACTTTGCGCAGCATAGAATGAACCTCCGCTATCAAGTAGTTGCCACAATGGTGCAGACCGCGACCAACAGACGCCGGGAAGTAACACGTTGGGTAGGAGCAATGAGCGCCTTCCCATACTGCTTGTATTTATCAAGGTAGATTGATCAAGGGCTGCCTGCTTTTATAAACACACGCACTGAGCGTCTTTATGAACGAATTTTGTCGGGCGAATTGATTGTAGTGATAGTTTTATTTCACCCGTGCACAGGAAAAGCTCCTGCGCCGACCCTCGGTTCAAGCGCTAAAGCATTGTGTCGTTGCGTTTGATGGCAGGCTGGTTGTGTAGTATTGAAATGCTGCGTAGTAATAAGGATGAAGATAGCCGTGGTTACGCACCTCGGCTTGGGCTATCTTCAACGCTTGCGCAACCGGGTGACCGGCGCGCAAAGCGCGATAGAAGCAACCCATCAATAAACAGGTCGCTTCATCATCAACCGGCCACAAACTCGCCACGGTTTGGGCGCCCGCAATCAGGCAAGCGCCGGCCAGGGCCAAGGCAACACCGCCCTGTTCAGGCATTGTAACGGTGTCACATGCGCTCAGTACAACGAGTGACCCGCGCAATTGGAGACGGAGCAGGTCAGCAAGGAGAAACTGACCGTCAGCCAGTTCAATGGCTGATAACAATGGTCTGTTTGGATCGCTGTGCGCGTGGGCAGCAATATGTAGAAAGCGTGGGGAACGAATGGCATCCATTGCCGCCACGGTAGCCGGATTGATAATGGTGACGGTCGGAAATGCGGTGCGAATCGCTGTTAATTCCGCATCAATAAAGTGGAGCGGCGGCTCACCGGCATACCCTAACGCAAAAGCCGGTTGCGCATTTGCCTGGTGTGGTGAAGATTGTTGAACAGCAAGCGCCAGCGTTGCGGCAGATGGGATGAGTGAAATCGTCAAATCTGTGTCCGCCAGGCCAACAAAGAGGGCGCTCCAAGGTAGCGCAAAGAGTTGGCTGTCCGGCGCAAGATAGAGTGGCCCGGTGGTCGGTAGATACGGGACGAGCGGGGCGAGCAGTAAAGCGCGTAGCTCTGTCAGCAACTGTTCTGCACTGGCTAACTGCTTGCGCGCAACGGTTTGCCGTTGTTCGGCTGTGGCGGCCGATTGGATAGGCGCCAGTAATAAGCGGAGCAAGTTCAGCCATTGTGTGACGGCATCAACCTTGCAAAGTGAGACCCATCGCGGCGCTGCCCCTTGTTTGAACAGACAGCACCAAACGTTAGTACTCCCGACAAAAAAATCGAGGACGGGAATTTCACCCAATCGTTCTTGTAAATCGGCAATCGTTGGTAATGACTGTGGCTCACGCCGGCGACTTTGTAAGCGCGCCGCGGTTGTGATCTGAATCTCTAGCGCCTCCAGCTTACGTTGACAACGTTGTTTCATTGCCGGCGTATCAGCCATATGCAGGGCATCGCGCCACAGGCTGAGTTCAGCTTTTAGCTGCACCCAGGTGGGGGAGATCGCTTGGGTGGTAGCCGACGCCCAAAGGTCAACCCAAATCCCGCCTTTTGCTTCGAGCAAGGTGGCGGCTGCATTAGCAAAGTGATGACTTTGGTGTTGTGCTTCGATCAAGTCACGATAGAGTGTTGCATGACCACTAAAGAGATTCGCCTTCAACTCTTCTACCGGCATCAAGGTGCGTAGCCGTGCGCCAACGTCCGCCGCCTGCCGTAGGAATGGGATGGCGCGAGCGGCTCTTTGCCGATGCGCCAGGGTTAGCAAGGCTTCCTGCTCAATCGCCCCCATGCCTTGTTGACGTGCTTCCTCGACGATAGCTTGCAGGCGTTGGTTGGCTTGCGGTTGGCGTAACTGTGCGGCTAGTTGCGCGGCAATGAGCCTGGCTTCCAGGGTTTCCGCCGGTAGATCGAATTGTTGGTGCCGAATGATAGCCTCTTCCACAGCGGCGAATGCCTGCCGCCGCGCGGCCACTGTTTGTTGCAGCTTGGGATGGCCGGCGTAAACTTGAAAACGCGCTTGTTGCTGTGTCGTGGCGTTTTTGTAGAAAGGGTGCGCAGTTGCCAATAAAGTTTGGGCAAAGTCAACTTTATCAATTGCAAGCGCAAGGCGCACTGCTAATAAATAGGCGTCAAACGCTTCAGTGGCAAGGCTAGCCAGTGCATACCGTTGGGCCGCCGCCAGCGCTTCGGTGATCCCGCTGCTTGCCATGCAGAGCCGTTCATATAGGCGAGCGCGCTCCAGCGCGACCGTCGCCAGATTGAGTTCAAAGGGGGTTTTCGTAAAGTTGTCGGCGGCGGTTTGTAAAAAGTTGAACCCGGCATAGAGATCATCCAACAAAATTGACTGCCGGGCGAGATTCAGCGCCGCCCGCCCGGCAACCTCGTGAAAGCCATGTGTGCCGGCTAAGGTCAAGGCTGAACGCATTGCCTCCTCGGCGGCACGCCATTGACCGTTAAAGAACGCGGCATTTCCCTGGTTGATCAAGGCATGACCGCGCAATAGTTGGAAGTTGACGCGTTGCGTCGGCTGCTGCCGGCAGAACTCTTCTAATTGCGCAACTGCTTTTTGGGCAATCTGTGCTGCTGCGCTATATTGCCCCAAATAGGTCAAAATGTGAGAATAGTTAATGTATAAACTCGGCAACTGCGGGTGGTCCGGGTAATCCGCCAAACAGATCGAGGCGCGTTGAATGCGCGCTTCTGCTTCTTCTAAACGACCCAACAGCAAGTATTGCGCGGCGAGGCCAATCAACACTCGCCCCTCTTTTTCCGATTGTGCACTCTGCACATAATGCTGACAGGCGGCCTCAAGGGAAGAGATCGCTTGGAGGTAATCACGGTTGAAGTAAAAAATACCCTGACACCACTGAGCTGCCGCCAGATCCTCCGCTGTCTGTGTTACGTCTGCAATGGCCAAGGCAAGTTGAAGAATTTGTTCTGCCGACCTCCCATGATTCTCGTTGATTTGCTGATAGATCAAACGCCGTGCTTCTTCCAGCAACGCTTGCACCGGCAGCGCTTGCCCAAGGAGTGACGGCAGCGCTTGCGGCTCATTTTGATAAGCTGCTAAGAGGGCGAGGCAATCGAGAAGGGGCATGGCGGTGGTTTGCTCCAAGTGGCTATTCTGTCAACACAAGGTCGGCAATGATTGCTATCCCTTCAGCAAAGTGGATCTTTAGTTGATAGATACCGGCTTTAATGTCACGAAAAGTGAAGTAGCCGAGCGAATTCGTGGTCGCACGTAAGCCCCGTCCACCCCGCTGATTTTGTAGAATGAGTAGAAGGTCGGCTAGCGGCGCCTCCTCATTGGCCGTGTGGTTAATCATCCCACTCATTATCCAGCGTTCGCCATACAGAGGATGGGTAATCTGTATACGGACAGATGCTTGCGCTTCCTCGACTACATAAAATCGCTCTGTCATCGCTCCCGCCTTCATTGTCGGCGCGTCGGAAGAGCGCACTCCAGCCGCCTGAGGCCGGCTTGTGTGAGAAGCGTTGGGGGAGGCGACTAGGCGCGCAAACCACGGGGATGATGGGCGCTGTTGTGGCCTTGCCCGTTGTTGTCTTGCTTCGTGGCGCAGGCTTGCCATCTCAGCGCGCCCTCGCAGACTATTGCGCTCGTAAGCGGCGACAAACAGCTTTTGTTGGTCAGATGCTTGCTCCAACGCCACATCCACCAAATCACCGGGCGCCGGACGACCAATGCCATCAAAGGTTTGATAGAGCCAGGCGTCTAGCGCGCGCAATTCTTCTAATTTCTGCTGTAAGGCTGGGGAGGCACGGAGCGCTTCGTCAAGCCCCGGAATCTCTTCGCCTTCTAAATAAGCCAATAAATCAACATCAGAAATTGGGTGCATCATAAACTCGCTTTGCCAATTGATTCAACATCCCGATTCGGCTTGGGCTTCCCTTCCCCGAAGAGGCAACTGATATTCTGTCGTACCCAACAGGTCCCGCCTCTTTGGGGAAGGGGAGCCACGCCAATGTCTGCCTAGGTACGGTTCAACGGTATAGCCGATAGCTCTACCTTTATAAACACGAATTGAAACTGCTTTGTTGATCGAATGTTGGCCCTCTACAATTAGGTTGCCCATCATCGCGCAACAGTCGATTCGCACAGCAGTTGCAACAACCCAACAATGATTGGCATTTGCACAGCGGTCATTCCTTGCAGACGCAGTGCCGTCACTGTGCGCGTTTCAAGCCCCATGATTTCGGCAATTTCCGCCGTAGATTCGCCCAAGCCATAGTAACGCTCAAGTACTTCGCGGACTTGTGGGTTGGGCAGCTTACTCAAAATCTGCTGCCAGAGCAAACGCCGCTCAATTTCGTTGGCTGGTGATGGTATGGTTAATCCTGCCGGAGCCTGGTACTTATATTGCTCATTTTCATCGGGGAAAGATACAATAAGCGGCACGCGTTGCTGTTGGCGTTTTAGATTCAGAACAAAATGATGTAACGTAATATTGACATAACTACAATACTCTGCAAAGGTTGAGACGCGAAAGGGGGCTGATCGATTGTTGAATTTTTGTAATAGCCGCAAATTAATTTCTTGAACAATATCCTCTATCTCGCCAAGTAGTTCAGGGTATTTTCTTTGACATCGGCGCATGATGATGGGTTTTGAAATGCGCTCAAGGAGGATGCCACGCGCCTCCATATTTTGCTCTACAACGGCGCGCCTGACGATTTCGGCACAGCTTGCGCTATCGACGACCAGCCCACTACGATACGCTGCCATTTTCTCTTGGCACTCACCGAGCAGATCCATTAATGTTTTTTCAGCCAAGAGCTGAAGCGAGTCATAGGTATTCATAAATCATATCACAGAGCATAAAAGATGTTGTGCAATTGTGAGCCGGGGTCTATTTCAAGTTTAGGGCGAGTTTGGTACGCCATCAGCGTGCATTGCACGGGGCACAGATCTTCAGAAGACAAGCAGGACGTCTGACACGTGCAATGCACGCTGATTTACCTTAAAACTGATATGCGCCCGTGCGTTGAGAAAATTGAACTGGCATTGAATTGAATAGAAGTATAGTTGTAGTATTAATCAGAAGTGTGAAAAAGTCAACAAGGAATAACGAGTTATGCTCACCCTTTCTTTCCTTATTTTGCCGTGCGCCCAGGCCAACATGGCCCGCGGCCCAACCATCACCCAGAATAAAGGCTTTGCGCATGTAAGGAGCCGGTACAGTGGTGCGGGGGCCGCCGGTCAATGATGCGCCAATCCACTTGGCTTTCCAATCAGCGCGCCGCAAGAGACCCATTTCAAACCAGGCCGGTTCGCTGGCGGCCGTATTGCCTTGTTCATCCCAGATGGTCACTTGCCAATAGACGCGCTGGCGCGCGGTGACTGGCTTGCCCTCGTAGGGCAGTTGAATCGATTGAGCGGAGACAACTTTGCCGGTGTCCCAATAATCGGCTCTGCCTGCTTGTAACAGGGTGGGATCGCTGGCGGCGCGAAGGCGGTAGGCGGTCTGGCGGGCGCCTCGTTGGTCGCTTTGCAGTTGCCGGGCGAGGCGGGGCGCCGGCACATCAATGCCCAGGGGATTGGTGTGGTATTCGCAGGTGAGGTTGGTAACCGTGATCATAAAATTTCCGTGTTGCGTGATTCGTGTTGGATGATTCGTGTTGCGTGTTGCGGGCTATTTCACGAATCACGCATTACGCAGCACGGTTGAGAAATTGTTCAATCAACGCTTTTAGACTCGCGTAGTCATAAGCGGCGGGATATTGGGGAAATTCAGCGGCGACATTGGCCGGCGGGCAGAAGAGCGCACCGGTGTCGGCTTCGGCCAGCATAGTGGTGTCATTGTACGAATCGCCAAAGGCCATGGTGCGAAAGCCCAGGTTGCGAAAGGCGCGCACCGCTTGTTTTTTGCTTTCGGGAATGCGCAACTGGTAGCCGATCAAGCTTTGGTTGGCGTCGGTTTGCAGCGAGTGGGCAAAAATAGTCGGATAGCCGAGCTTACCCAGCAGGGGGGTGACAAATTCATAGTAACTATCGGTTAGAATGAGCAAGCGTGTACGCTCTTGAATCCAACGAATCATGGCGGCGGCGCCGGGGAGCGGATCGACGGTAGCGATAACAGCGTGAATGTCTGTCAGCGTCAACTTGTGTTCAGCCAGAATGCGCAGCCGCATTTGCATCAATTCATCATAATTGGCAATCTCACGCGTCGTCAGGGAAAGCTGATTGATGCCGGTCTTTTCGGCGACGGCAATCCAAATCTCCGGCAAAAAGACGCCTTCTAAATCCGAGGCGATCAGTGTCGGCTTGCTCACATTCATAAATGCATTTTTCCTTTATAGTTTTCTGATTGTTGCGTAATCAAGACTTTCGTCTTTGCTCAAGCCGGACAGAGACAAAAGTCTTGATTACCGGCTGAATCTTGTTTTGCTATGCTTATATTTGACAAGCAGAGTGGAGCCTATTATACTCCCTTCTCAAGGGAAAGCCTACTTATGGCTTGGCAATTATTCTGAATCATCGTTTGTCCTTGGAGGTCCTTATGCAACCCGACCGTTTGTTGCGTCTTTCGAGACGTAGCCAGGAGCGCTTGTCGCACATTGCACGTGCGCAAGTCAGCGCGCGCCTGTCATCCCCCCTCGCTGCTACGACCGCTCTCACCGCTTCGGTTTGCCTCACCGCCACCCTCTGTTGTTGTCCCTGTTGTTGCTCCTGTATTTAGTGCAACCTTGCTTGCACCTACTTCCAATTTTCCTGGCTGTTCCAACTGAATAATTGCGGGATACCTTTTTTATCCTGAATGTTGCAAAGTTGCAACTGGCATTGACGCTGTTTGGGGTTGCTTGTTGTTTTTGCGCGTTTCCTCGCGAATCCAGCCAGCAATAACCTTTCATGATGGTAATGTAGTGAATGGCTTAGGGTTATTTTTGCACTCTTACTGCTCACCGTGGAGCAACTCTTGATCAAATGTATTTTTAGTCGGTAGTCAAGACTGATGCAGGTTACACAAATAATCCGGTCATCGTAGGTGCGGTTTGTAACCGCACTGGCTCCGAAAGACAAGTGCGGTTACAAACCGCACCTACGATGACCGAAATAAATTCGTAACGCTCATCAGTCTTGACTGCAAAACTGGGAGGAATCTGAACAATGTCTGTCGAAACAATCAAAGCGGAAAGTAATGGTCTGCGCGGCCGCCTGCCGATTGAGCTACAGGAGCCGACCCCTAACTTTTCCGATGATGTCTGGCAAATTCTGAAATTTCATGGCATGTATCAACAACATGACCGGGATGTGCGTGGGCGCAACAATCGCGTCTACAATTTCATGATCCGCAGCAAGTTGCCCGGCGGCAAGTTGACGGCGCAACAATATCTGGTGCAAGATGCGCTGGCTGATCAATTCGGTCAGGGCGACCTGCGCTTCACCACCCGCCAGGGCATCCAATTGCATGGCGTGATCAAAGGCAATCTACAAGCCACCCTGCGTGCGCTCAACGGTGTGTTGGTGACGACGCTAGGCGCCTGTGGTGATGTGGTGCGCAATGTCATGTCCTGCCCCGCCCCCTTTGGCGACCCGGTGCGCGCCCAACTGCAAGCCACCGCCGAAGCGATCAGCCAACACCTGGCCCCGCGCAGCAACGCCTATCACGAAATCTGGCTGGAAGGGGATGACGGCAAGAAGACGTTGCAGAGCTTTTCCAATGGCGAGACGAACGGCCATGTCAATGGCGCTATCAACGGTGTCGTCCACAGCGCCAAGGAAGAACACGAGCCAATCTACGGCAAAACCTATTTGCCGCGCAAGTTTAAGATCGCTCTGGCCTTCCCCGGTGATAACTGCACCGACATTCTGACCAATGACATTGGCTTGGTCGGCCTCTTTGAAGGCGATAAGCTCTATGGTTTCAACGTCTTTGCCGGCGGCGGCTTGGGATCAACCCACAACAACGCTGAAACCTTCCCGCTGCTGGCCAAGCCGCTGGGCTATGCGCCGGCGGACAAAATCATCGATGTCGTCGAGAAGATCGTCATGGTGCAACGGGACTTTGGCGACCGTGAAGATCGCAAACATGCCCGTATGAAATATCTGATTCATGAGTGGGGCATCGACCGTTTCCGCGCCAAGGTGGAGGAATATCTGGGCTACGGCATCGAACCATTACACCCCATGCCCGACCTGCAAGCCGAAGATCACCTGGGCTGGCAAGAGCAGGCCGACGGCAATTGGTTCTACGGCATCTATGTGGAAAATGGTCGCCTGCGTGACAATGGCGACAGTCGCCCGCGCAGCGCCGTGCGCGCCCTGGTGCAGCGCTACCGGCCGGGCGTCTATATTACCCCGCAGCAAAATGTGCTGTTGAGCGGCTTTACCACGGCCCAGAAGGCCGAAGTGGAACAGTTCCTGGCCGACTACGGCGTCGCCACCGTCGAGCAGTTGACCAATGTCCGCCGCCATTCACTGGCCTGTCCGGCGTTGCCGACTTGTGGCCTGGCCTTGGCCGAAGCGGAACGCTTCCTGCCCAGCGTCATCGACCAACTGGAGTCGATTGTGGCCGAACTGGGGCTGGACAAAGAACTCTTTACCGTGCGCATGACCGGTTGCCCCAATGGCTGCGCCCGTCCTTATGTGGCCGACATCGGTCTGGTTGGGCGTTCGCTGGGCAAATACACGCTCTTCCTGGGCGGCAACCCGGAAGGCACCCGTCTGAACACCCAGTATCAAGATCTGATTCCCGCCGCTGAACTGCCGGGGGTGCTTCGCCAGGTTTTGCTGGCCTACCGCCAAACCCGCCAGGACGGGGAACGGGTCGGTGATTGGGCAAACCGCGTTGGGGTTGACTTAATTCGCGAGTTGAGTGACTCACTCGTCGTTGCATGAGAATGGCGTGCTGCGTGCTGCGTGTTTCGTGATTTGTGACAAAGAAAGCTCACGCCACACGAATCACGTAGCACGCAGCACGCAAAGATAACGGAGCATCGTATGAACGCATCATTGACGCAAGCCGCCACACCGACCACGGCGCCGGTTGGCTTTCTGGATTGGACTCGCATTGTCTTTGCCCGCCTGAGCAGTCGCTTTGATGCGGCGGCGACAACTGATCTGCTGCGCTGGTCGATCCAAACTTTTGGGACGGGTTTAACGATTGGCACCTCCTTTGGCGCCAGCGGCCTTGTGCTGATGGATCTGGCTTTGCAAATCCAACCGGATGTGGACATTTTTTATATTGACACCGGTTACTTTTTCCCGGAAACCCAGCAACTCATCACGCAGTTGGAAACCCACTATCAGCGCACCTTTCGCCGCGTCACTGCACAACTGAGCATTCAGGAGCAGGAGAAGCGCTACGGGCCAAACCTTTACCAAAATGATCCCGATCTCTGCTGTCATGTGCGCAAAGTTAGTCCCATGAAGCAAGCATTGGCTGATAGCACAGCCTGGGTTTCCGCCTTGCGTCACGATCAAGCCGCCACTCGCAAAGAGGTGCCGATGGTACAGTGGAATGAACGCTATAATATTGTAAAAATCGCGCCCTTGATCCATTGGGAAGAGGAAGACATCTGGCAATATATTCACGAGCATAACTTACCCTACAATGAATTGCACGACCGCAACTACCCCAGCATCGGCTGCTGGCCCTGCACCCATCCGGTGCAAGCCGGCGAGGATCTGCGGGCCGGTCGCTGGCGTGGCGCCAATAAGGTAGAGTGCGGGTTGCATTGGGAGTTGGTGACGCGGTGAAGACACAACAGCGGATTTAGAAAGCAGCGGATTTATACCTGTATTAGTGATGGTGCGGTTACTCAATCATCACCCTTGCTTACTGTACTCATGTGTTGTATAAGCGCACCGTTAATCCGTTGCTTCCTAAATCCGTTGTTGTGTTCTTGGGAGTTCTGCTTTATGACAAAGAAGATCGCTGCCGTCCTCGTCGGCCACGGCAGTCTACATAGCGATAGCGGCCAGGCGATGTTGCAGATTGCGGCGCTGTTGCGCGAGCAGCAGGTGGCGCCGGTGGTGGAGGCGGGCTTTCTCAATTTCAGCCGGCCGACCATGAGCGAGGCGGTGGACAAAGCGGTGGCGCACGGGGCGAATCATGTCATCATTCAGCCCTATTTCCTGATTGCAGGTCACTATGTGCGCAATGACTTGCGGCAAGCGGTGCGCACTCTGGCCGAGAAGCACAAACCGGTGCGCTTTACCATTGCCGATGTGCTGGGCGACCATAATGCTATGTTCAACCTGGCCTGTAAACGGCTGGCGGCAGTCGATCCTGGTGGGCAAGCAACAGCAGAACAGAGCGGCGTTCTCTTTGTCGCCCACGGCACGCCGCTGGATGAGGCCAATGCGCCGATTGAGCGTCTTTTACAGCGGGTCAGTGAGCGCGCCGGCTACCGGCAAGCGGGCATCGGTTATCTCGACTGCAACCAGCCCGACATTCCCACCGCCTTTGACCAACTGGTGGCAACCGGCATCACCCACCTGACTGTGTTGCCCTATTTTCTGCACCTGGGCCGCCATGTACGCAGCGACTTGCCGGCCCTCTTTGCCGAAGCGCGCCAACGCCATGCCGGGGTGGATATTCAGATTGCCCATCACCTGGACTATGACCCGCTGCTGGCCCAGGTCGCTGCCGAACGGATCATGGCGTCGATGATGTGTTAAACGTGATTCGTGAAGCGTGATTCGGTGCCTGAGCCTGTCGAAGGCACCGAATCACGCTTCACGAATCACGTAGTAGAAAGAAAGTTCTGTCAATGATTCAACGAGTAACGAATCCGCAACCGGGCAAAGCCTACCTTGTGGGCGCAGGGCCGGGGGCAGCAGAGTTGATTACCGTGCGTGGCCTGCGTTTGGTGCAGCGCGCCGATGTTATTATTTATGACCGCTTGATTGCACCGGAATTATTAGAAGAAGCGCGACCGGACGCCGAGTTGATCTATGTCGGCAAGCAGCCCCACTATCATGTGGCGACGCAAGAGGAGATCAACCAACTGTTGGTCGAGAAAGTACGCGCCGGTCATCAGGTTGTGCGGCTGAAGGGGGGTGATCCCTTTGTCTTTGGTCGCGGCGGTGAAGAAGCGTTGGCGTTGCAAACGGCGGGGCTGCCTTTTGAGATCGTGCCCGGCATCTCGTCGGCCCTGGCTGCGCCCGCCTACGCCGGCATTCCCGTGACGCAACGGGGCGTCGCCACCAGCTTTGCCGTTGTCACCGGTCACGCTTGCACCGAAAGCAGCGGCACCGACTGGTCAGCGCTGGCGCGCATCCCAACATTGGTGATTCTCATGGGCGTCAGCCAAATTGGGCATATTGCCGAACAACTGTTGCAGGCAGGGCGCGCTGCCGAAACGCCAGCCGCCGCTATCCAATGGGGCAGCACCAACCAACAACAGGTAGTGCGGGCGACGCTGGCGACATTGGCCTATGCCATTGATGTAGCCGGACTAGAATCCCCGGCAACGATTGTGATCGGTGAAGTTGCGGCCTTGCATGAGCAATTGGCCTGGTTCCAACCAGAAGTCATTGACACACTGGCGACCGAGACCCCCTTTAGCTGGCCGCTCTTGGAAAAGGTTGTCGTCCGTGACTGAGACGGTGGCGCAAGACCGCGCCGTTGCCGATGCGGTCTATCCCATCTTCCTGACCGGGTTAGCTGACAAACTCGCCATTGTGGTCGGCGGCGGGCCGGTGGGCGAACGGAAGGTGGCCGGGCTGTTGGCGGCGCAAGCACGCGTTCGCCTGATCAGCCCGGTTGCTACGCCGGTCTTGACGGCGTGGGCGCAGGCCGGTCAATTGGAATGGTGGCCCCGCCCTTACCAGCCCGGTGATCTGGTCGGTGCGTTGCTGGTCTTTGCCGCCACGAATGTACGCACCGTGAATGCGCAAGTTGCCCGGGAAGCTGCCAGCTTGGGCTTGCTCTGTAATGTTGCCGATGCGCCGGCCGAAGGTAATTTTCACGTTCCCGCCCTTTATCGTCACGCGGATGTGGTGGTTGCCATCGGTAGCCGCCACGGTAAAAACCCCAAACGCATTAAACAGCTACGGGATCAAATCGCCCAGTTCCTCCAGTCATTACACCCGCAACGCTAGACGCGCGCTTGCCGCCTGTCGCCATGCCCCACGCTGATTCCACGATCAATTTTCTGTTAATGGGTAATTTTACACGGTTGTGAAATGGTTTTCTGCTTATGCTTTTGTTGTTGTCATTCATTATAGTATTTTGTAGCCGAATTCGTTGTTTCCATTAAACAGATTTTGACATCTTTCCATAGAAAAGGTACTATATTGATAGGTTAACATAGATTTACTGAGAATTTTAACGCGGTTAATGACAATAGCAATGATGATAGCGACTGTCCCAGTAAGCCGACAACGCTTCGGAAACGCCTGACAAACGTTGTCGGCCTTATCATCGGTGTATGTATCAATGCAATCGTCATTCACAAACATCAATCATACGGTTGTCTACTCATGAACATCAATCGTCTCTTCTGTGTTGGTCTTAGCCACCAAAGCGCTCCGATTGAATTGCGCGAGCAATTGAGCCACTGGCCGGACGGTGATCTCCGCACGCCGGCTATTGCCGAGCTTGTGATCGTCAGTACCTGTAACCGCCTGGAACTGTACGCCTATCTGGCGGAAACCGGCGCCTGTGAAAGTAACGCTGCCGCTGATGCGTTGCAAGGGCGTCAGGCGCTCATGGCCCTGATCGCGGCGACCCAAGCGTTGCCGGCGCCCTACTTTGCTGATCACCTCTACATCCACCAGGGTGAAGCCGCTGTTCGCCATCTCTGTCGCGTGGCGGCCGGCTTGGAGTCGCTAGTGTTGGGCGAAGCGCAAATTTTGGGGCAGGTCAACACTGCTTTACAAAAAGCCCAGGCCGCCCACATGATCGGCCCGGTGCTGGGTGCTTTGTTTCGTGTAGGCATAAGGAGTGGTCGACGGGCGCGCGCCGAAACACAGATCAGCGCCAACGCGGTTAGCGTCGGTTCGGCGGCGCTCAACCTTGCCCATCAACGCACAGGCGATCTGCGCACAAAACAACTCCTGCTCATCGGCTTGGGCGAAATCGGCCAGTTGACACTTAAGGGTTTACGCGCCCGCAGCGTGACCAACATTGCCTTAGCCAACCGCACCCTGGAACGGGCGCAAACGATGGCCGCCGCCTGGGGTGGGGCGGCTTATGGGCTTGACCAACTGCCGGCTGCCCTACGCAGTGCCGATGTAGTGATCAGCGCCACCAGCGCAGTAACCCCGATTTTAGATGCGCCGATCATTGCCGAAGTGATGGCACAACGACCAAACCAGCCCCTGGTCTTGCTGGATCTAGCCGTGCCGCGCGATATTGACCCGGCCGTGAAGACAATCCCTGGCGTCCAACTCTTTGATGTTGATGATCTACGTAATAGCGTTGACGCCGCCCTCGCCGCCCGTCAACGGGAGACGCCCCAAGTAGAATGGATCATTGAAGAGTTGCTCCTTGAATGGCGCCAACAGTTCCAGGAATTGCAAGTGCGTCCCGTGGTGGTGGAACTGCGTCAGAAGGCTGAACAGATTCGCCGGCGCGCCGTCGAACGCACCCTGCGCTACCTGGGCGAAGTGGATCGCCAGACGGCGGATCAACTTCGCTACCTCTCTCATGCACTAGTGAATCAGTTGTTGCATGAACCAACCCTGCAATTGAAACGGCAAGCC
Organism: Caldilinea sp. CFX5; assembly: GCA_021405325.1. The sequence goes on from QWII01000007.1 coordinate 218,646, forward strand.
GGCCACCCCCAAGCCGATCTCTACGCCGGTCTCGTCTCCGATCTCTTTGGACTGGCCGCCCCTGTACCACTAGCGACAGAATTGCTGTCACAAACAAGGGGCGAAGCAGCGTAATGAAAGCGACATTGTTGAATCCCACCAAAACCCATGTCACCATCGGCACCCGCACCTCGGATCTGGCCATGTGGCAGACAAAGCACATTATTGCACGTTTACAAGCGGCTTGGCCGGGGCTAGATTGCCGCTTGCAACCCTTTGTCACACAGGGTGACAAGACCCAGGCGCTCGACAAACCGTTACCGGCCATCGGTGGCAAAGGTCTTTTTACGGCAGAATTGGAACGCGCTCTCCTGGCCGGTGAAATCGACCTGGCGGTTCACTCGCTAAAGGATCTACCGGTGGAAGATGCGCCCGGTCTCACCATTGGCGCCATTACCAGCCGCGCCGATGTGCGCGATGCTCTGGTGGCGCGCAATGGCTGGACGCTGGCGACCTTGCCGCCGGGCGCCGTCGTCGGCACCAGCAGCACCCGCCGGGCGGCCCAATTACAAGCGTTGCGTCCTGATCTGACTATTCGTTCCATCCGCGGCAATGTCGATACCCGGATGCGCAAAGTTCTCAACGGTGATTATGACGCCACCCTATTGGCCTTAGCCGGTTTGGAACGCCTGGGCCTCACAGAAAACATTACCGAGCGCTTGTCGCTGGCCGTCATGTTACCGGCGCCGGGCCAGGGTGCGTTGGCCGTTCAATGTCGCGCCGATGACCGGGAAACCTTAGCCTTGCTGGCGGCGCTTGATGATGCTGCTGTCCGCGCTGCTGTCACCGCTGAACGCGCCTTTTTACATGGGTTGGGGGGGGGCTGTTCGGCGCCTGTCGCGGCCTTTGCACAGGTGCAGGGAGCAACGGAGCAAGCGCATCTGCAGTTGGAAGCGCTCGTCGCCTCGACGGATGGTCAAAAGATTATTCGGGTGACAGGTGAGACAGCTACTGTAAGCGTTCAAGCGGCGTTGCAACTCGGTGCGGAATTAGCGACCCAGGCGCTCACACAAGGGGCGGCTGCGCTTGTGGGACAAAGGGCTGGCTTTATTGAGACGCCGACAGCCGCGCCCGCTCCTTCGCCTCTAGCCGGCAAGCGTGTGGTCGTTACCCGCACCCCGGAACAGTCAACCACGTTGCTTGCAAAGCTGAATGCCTTAGGCGCCACACCGATCATGCTGCCGACAATTCGCGTCGAACCCATAGCTGATTTCGCTGCACTGGATGCTGTTCTGCGTACACATAAGCGTTACGACTGGTTGATTTTGACCAGCGCCAATGCTGTAACGATTCTTGCCGAACGGCTCTGTACGCTTGGGCTGACTGCGCAGGATCTGCAACACCTATCCATCGCCGCCGTTGGGCCGGCGACGACAGCGGCGTTGCACGCTTATGGCTTGACACCGCGTTTTGTCCCCCACCGCTTTGAGGCAACGGAAATCGCCACCGGTTTGCAGGAACAGTTTGGTACGTTGCATGGCCTGCGCATCTTACTGCCGCAAGCTGCCATTGCCCGCCAAAATTTGGCCGAAGCCCTGACTGCCCAAGGCGCAGTAGTCGATGTCATACCGATCTATCACACCTTGCCGGCTGCGCTCAATGGTTCTGCCCTGACGGCGTTACAACAGGGCGTTGATGTCGTCACCTTTACCAGCGGCTCCACTGTACGCAACTTTGTGCAAGGCTTGCTTGATAACAAACTCACCCCCGCCTTGTTACAGTCCGCCACCATCGCTTGTATCGGCCCGCAAACCGCCGCCGCCGCCCACGAACTGGGCCTGCCCGTCGCTCTCGTCGCCGATGAGTACACCATCGACGGCCTGGTTGACGCTCTGGTCGCCCATTTTCAAAAAGCCAGCAACCGTCAGGAGTAATCATGTCGCTCACCCAAACCCGCCAGGCCATTTCTACCGTAAATACAAATGGCCTGGTACACGAATCACGAATCACGAATCACGAATCACGCGCCGCCCGCCCCCGCCGCCTCCGCCGCTCTCCCAGCCTGCGGGCCATGGTGCGCGAAACCCAACTCGCGCCCGACGATTTTATCTATCCGCTCTTTGTCACCCACGGGCAGAATGTACGCAACCCGATTAGCTCCATGCCCGGCGTCTTTCAACTGTCGATTGATCAACTGGCGGTGGAAGCCGAAGCGCTGCTCGACCTGGGCGTGCCGGCGGTGGTGCTTTTTGGCATCCCAGCGAGCAAAGACCCCGTGGGGCTGGAAAACTTTGCTGATGACGGCATTATCCAACAAGCGATCCGGGCGCTCAAACAAGTAGCGCCATCCTTGGTGGTTGTTACCGATGTCTGCCTCTGTGAATATACCGATCACGGCCACTGTGGACTGCTCAACGACCCGGAACACAACCACGCCTATTTGGAAGCGGGCTATGTGTTGAATGATGAAACGCTGGAAATTTTGGGTCGGGTCGCCGTCTCTCATGCCCGCGCCGGCGCCGACATTATCGCACCCAGCGGGATGCTCGACGGCATGGTGACAGCTATTCGCACCGCGCTGGACGCCCACGACTTTGACCACATTCCGATCATGTCTTACGCCGTGAAGTATGCTTCCGCCTTTTACGGCCCTTTCCGCGAAGCCGCCGCCGGCGCGCCCAAGTTTGGCGACCGCAAAACCCACCAGATGGACCCGGCCAATGCCCGCGAAGCCCTGCGTGAAGCTGCCCTGGATGTACAAGAGGGCGCTGATTTCCTGATGGTAAAGCCAGCGCTGGCTTACCTGGATGTGATCTACCGCCTGCGCAGCCAATTCCCCGAATTACCGCTGGTGGCCTACAACGTGAGCGGCGAATATGCCATGATCAAAGCCGCCGCTGCCAACGGCTGGCTCGATGAACGCAAAGTTGTCCTGGAAAAGCTCACCGGCATCAAACGCGCTGGGGCCGATCTCATTATCACCTATCACGCCAAAGACGCCGCTGTCTGGCTGCGCGAAGAAAATTAGTGAATAGATATTGGGTATTGGATATTCGGTAGTTGAGCTTGTCGAAACTACCGAATATCCAATACCCAATATCCCAATACCAACAAAACAATTATGACAAGACCAAATTCTTTATCCACAATGGCGGAACGCCCGGCGTCTAACCCTCTCGAAGAAGTGGATGTCAGCGAAAAGGGGCGCAGTGCGACCGGCGAAACCATTTCCATGGATCGCCGTCTCTATATGCAATTTATGGCCTTTGGCGGTTGTCGCGACACGCGGCGGCTAGTTGATGCGCTGGAGACGGCACGCGTACAGGGCGCACTCTACGCCGATGTCAACGATCCGCAGGGCGTCGGCCTGGTGACCTTTAGCGAGTCGCCCGATTATTTCCTGACCGACATGCGTAGCTTCTATAACCAGCCGCCCTTCAACGAGTTGACCCCCAAGCCGGAACATACCATGTTGGGCCGCACCTACGCGATTGGGTACGAATCCGACCTCTATGAGACACTCATTGGTCGCCCGCGCAGCCGGGTGGTCGATCCGACCATGCCGTGGGTGATCTGGTATCCCTTGCGCCGCGCCGGCTCCTTTGAACAGCTTTCGCCGCAGGAGCAGAATGTCATTCTGATGGAGCATGGCGGCATTGGGCGCGCTTTTGGTCGCGTCGGGCTGGGCTATGATATTCGCCTGGCCTGTCATGGCTTGGACAAGCATGACAATGACTTTGTGATCGCCCTGCTGGGGCCGGAACTGCACCCGCTGTCGAGCATCGTCCAGCGCATGCGCAAGACCAAGCAGACCTCGCTACATCTAGAGCGGTTGGGGCCGTTTTTTATCGGCAAGGTGATCTGGCAGACGAAGCAAGAGAAATAGAGACACAATGACAACCCATTCTTCCGAACCGACCGCACCCTTCTTACGCGCCTGCCGTGGTTTGCCCACCGACTATACTCCGGTCTGGCTCATGCGACAGGCAGGGCGTTACATGGCCGAATACCGGGCTGTGCGCGCCCAGCATACAATGTTGGAGGTGATCCGCACACCGGAACTGGCCGCTCAGGTGACACTGCAACCAATCGACAGCTTTGGCTTTGACGCCGCCATTATTTTCTCCGACATTTTGCCGCCGCTGATTGGCATGGGGCTGAATTTAGAGTTTGTCAAAGGTGAAGGACCGGCTATCGATAACCCGCTGACCCGACCCTATGACATTGATCGGTTGGCAACACCGCCGGCGGAAGAAGCAATGGGGCCGACCCTGAAGGCGATTGAAATTGTTGCCGGTGAATTGACGCCACGCGGTGTGCCATTGATCGGCTTTGCCGGCGCACCCTTCACGCTCGCCAGCTATGCGGTGGAGGGGGGCGGCAGCAAGACCTTTGCCAAGACCAAAGCGCTTATGTATCGTGAACCGGCAGCTTGGAAGCGCTTGATGACCAAACTGGTGACGGTGCAGGCCGATTATTTGATCAAGCAAGCCAAAGCGGGCGCGGCTGCGCTCCAAATTTTCGATTCGTGGGCCGGTCAGGCGTTGAGTCAACAGGACTACATTCGCTACGTCCAGCCTTATAACAAAGCGCTCTTTGAGGCTGTCAAGCGGGGGACGGATGTACCGGTTATCAACTTTAGCACCGGCACGAGCAGTTACCTGCCGGACGTGGTCGCTTGTGGCGGCGATGTGATCGGCGTGGACTGGCACATGCCGCTCGACTGGTGCTGGCAACAAATCGACCATGCCAAACCGATCCAGGGTAATCTTGATCCAATTGCGCTGATGGCTCCGTGGCGTGAATTGCAATATCGCATTGACGATGTGCTAAACCGCGCCAGTGGACACCCTGGTCATATCTTCAACCTAGGTCACGGCATTCTGCCGGAGACGCCAGTGGAGAATGTGCGGCGGCTGGTGGAGTATGTGCATGAGCGGACTAATCTAGAAGCACGCTACCGAGAAATGGGGCAGGATCAAGCGCGTGAGGCAGAGGCGTTAGCGTGGGCGGAAGCTACGATAGGTGATATTAATTTATGACCCAAACCATTAACTACCCAATCGGCGTCCTGCTCATGGCCTATGGCGGACCCAATTCTTTAGAAGAAATTCCCGGCTATCTGGCTGACATTCGCAGTGGTCGGCCTACCACCCCGGCGGTCTTAGAAGAGATCACCAACAACTATCGGCAAATCGGTGGCAAGTCGCCGTTACTGGCCTTTACCCAGCAGCAAATGGAAGCCGTGGCAGCCAAACTTGACCCCCGTTATTTCCGCTGTTATTTGGGGATGCGCCACTGGGCGCCCTGGATCGAAGAAGTGGTCGGCCAGATGATTGACGACGGCATCACCCACGCTATCACCCTGGTGCTGGCCCCGCACTATAGCAAGTTGAGCATTGCCAAATATCAAGAAAAGATTGCTGATGGGCTGGAGATGTATCGGGGGCAGATTGCCTTTGAGCACATCAACAGCTATCACGACGCGCCCAAACTCATTGAAGCGCTGGCGAATCGTGTGCAGGAGGGCTTGCAGCGCTGGCCAGCCGATGAGCGCACCGCTGTTCATGTGATTTTTAGCGCGCACAGTCTGCCCTCCCGCATTCTCAAAATGGGCGACCCCTATGATCGCCAACTGCACGAGACGGCGCAACTGGTGGCGAATCGGGCTGGATTGTCTAATGAACAGTGGTCATGGAGTTACCAGTCGGCCGGTCGCAGCCCGGAGCCGTGGCTGGGGCCGCAGTTGGAAGAGTATATTCCCGAACTGGCCGAGCGGGGCATCAAAAACTTGGTCAGCATTCCGATTGGCTTTGTCTCCGACCATGTGGAAATCCTCTTTGACATTGATATTGAAGCCCAGGCCGCGGCCCGTGAACATGGAATGCGGCTGGAGCGACCACCGGCCTTGAACAACGATCCGCTCTTTATCGACACCCTGGTCGAAACCATCCAGGCGCGCGCGGCGCAATGGTTGCCGGCAAGGGAAGGAGCGGCGGCATGACCCGTGTTGTCATCGTTGGCGGCGGCATGAGTGGTCTGGCGGCGGCCTACCGCTTGCACAAACTCGACCCAGCCCTCCAAGTGACCTTAATCGAGCGCGAAGAACGTCTGGGTGGCAAAATCCTGACCGATCACGTTAACGACTTTGTGATCGAAGGCGCACCCGACAGCTTTCTGGCGCGCAAATCACGCGGCGTTGGTCTATGTGAAGAGTTAGGTATTGCCGACCAACTCTATGGCCGCGACCCGCGTCACGCCAAAACGTTTGTCAAGTCAGCGGGTGCGCTCTATCCGTTGCCCTCTGGCTTGAGTGGCATGATCCCCACCAACCTGGACGCGCTTGCCAACAATCCGCTCATCTCCACTGCGGGCAAGGAGCGGTTGGCCCAAGAGATGACCTTGCCGCCGCGGCCCAAAAACGCCGACAACGACGATGAATCGGTGGCGTCGTTTGTGTCGCGACGGCTGGGGCGCGAGGTCTATGAAAAGCTAGTCGAACCGTTGATGAGCGGCATCTACGCCGGCAATGGTGATCTGCTCAGTCTGGCCGCCACCTTTCCCCAACTGCGTCAACTCGAATTGAAACATGGCAGTCTGCTCAAAGGGTTGACCGCGGCACCGGAAGCGCCGACAGGGCAAAAGTACCCACCCTTTGTCTCCTTGCCCGGTGGGATGGCGACGTTGGTCAATGCGCTTCTTCAGCAGTTGCCGACTGGTACGGTTGTCACAGGGCGTTCTGTGATGGTTATCAATTATCAGAGCAACAATTATCGCGTTACCCTGGATAATGATGCGGTTATCGACGCCGATGCCCTGATTCTCGCCACCCCAGCCTTTGTGACGGCACGGCTGTTGGAACCTATCGATGCGACACTCGCTGCTGCCCATGCTGCGATTCCCTATGCCTCCTCGGCCATTGTCACGCTGGCGTATGAAGCGACAACTCCGCAGCCGGAAGGGTACGGCTATGTGATTCCACGGATCGCCACTAGCGACGTGTTGGCCTGTACCATTAGCTCCAACAAGTGGCGTGGTCGCGCGCCTGATGATGGTTTGTTGGTGCGAGTTTACTTGGGCCGCTTCGGTCAGCGTGATGTTACCCAATGCAGCGATGCCGAGTTGTTGGCGCTGGCCCAGCAAGAAGTCGCGGACACGCTGGATCTGACCGCTACGCCCGCGTTTCACCGCATTTACCGTTGGCCGCTCAGTATGCCGCAATATACGCTGGGCCACATGGATCGCCTATCCCAGATTGCTGCCTGCCTGGCTGATCAACCGGGGCTTTTTCTCGCCGGCGCAGCGTATCGGGGCGTCGGCATCCCCGATTGCATTCGTGAGGGGGAAGAGGCAGCGCAGGCGGTGATTCACTATTTGCAATCTCATTAGAGGAGACCTTTATGCCTACGATTAGTCGTTCCAAAGAACTATTTGCTGAAGCGCAACGCCTATTGCCTGGCGGCGTCAATTCACCAGTGCGCGCTTTTCGGGCCGTAGGGGGCCAACCGCTCTTTTTTGAACGCGGGGAAGGCGCCTATCTGGTCGATGTAGATGGCAATCGTTATATCGACTATGTCCTTTCCTGGGGACCATTGATCCTGGGCCACGCCCACCATCGTGTTGTGGCGGCCATTCAGGATGCCGCAGCGCGGGGGACGAGTTATGGCGCGCCTTGCCCCCAAGAAGTGGAGCTGGCGACCCTCGTCACTGAACTGATGCCCAACATTGAGATGTTGCGCTTTGTCAACTCCGGCACTGAGGCAACCATGAGCGTCTTGCGGTTGGCGCGCGCCTTTACCGGTCGCAGCAAAATCATTAAGTTTCAGGGCAATTATCATGGTCACGCTGACATGCTCCTGGTGCAGGCCGGTTCCGGCGTTGCAACGTTAGGTTTGCCTGACTCGCCCGGCGTACCACAAGCGACGACGGCGGATACGCTGGTTGCGCCCTTTAATGATCTAGCCGCCGTCGAGCGCATGTTTGAAGAGTTCCGCGGACAGATTGCGGCGGTGATTGTCGAGCCGGTGGCCGGCAACATGGGTCTGGTGCCGCCGGTGCCGGGTTTCCTCGCAGGTCTGCGCTCGGTTACATCAGCCGATGGCGCCTTGCTCATCTTTGACGAAGTGATGACCGGCTTCCGCGTTCACCTCGGCGGGGCGCAAGCGCTTTACAATATCAAGCCGGATCTGACGGCACTGGGCAAAGTCATTGGCGGCGGCTTGCCGGTTGGCGCGTACGGCGGTCGGCGCGACATACTACAACTAGTCGCACCGTTGGGACCGATGTATCAGGCCGGCACCCTCTCCGGCAACCCGCTGGCGATGACGGCGGGAATTGAAACGTTGAAGACGATCCAACAACCAGGCGCCTGGGAACAGATGGAACTGGCCGGTGCTAAACTGCTGGAAGGTCTGACCCTGGCGGCGGCAGAGTTCAAAATTGATCTGTGCTGTAGCCGCGTGGGGACGATGTTTGGTTTCTTCTTTACCAAAGGCCCCGTCACCGACTGGAATACGGCGAAGGTGGCGGACACGCAGCGTTTTGCGACTTTCTTCCAGGCCATGCTAGAAGAGGGGGTCTATGTCGCGCCGTCGCAATTTGAAGCAGGGTTTATCTCGCTGGCGCATGGGGCGGATGAGATCGGCGCGACGATTCAGGCGGTAGCACGAGCGTTTGCCAAGCTGTAGAGAAGAATCCTATGCAGCAAGAAATACAGCTACGTCGGTTTCAGCCGGCAGATCAGGAGCAGGCGAAACAGCTGATTCTTGCTGGTCTTGCCGATCATTGGGGTGAAGTTGATCCATCCCTCAACCCTGATTTGAACGATATTACGGTCAGTTACCGTGCTGCCACCTTTCTCGTTTGTGAATACAATGGCCGGATTATCGGGACAGGGGCGCTTGTCCCACGGTCAGCGCAAGAAGCGGAAATTGTACGGATGTCGGTTGCTGCTGATCAGCGCCGTAGTGGCATTGGTACGTTGATTCTGCAAAAGCTGCGTGACGAAGGCAAGCAGCAAGGGTTTCAACGGCTTATTCTGGAAACGACAGCAGCCTGGCACGACGTAATTGCTTTCTATCAACGCTTTGGGTTTCAGGTGACTCACTATCAAGATGGCGACTTTGGTCGGGACATCTATTTTGCCCTTGATCTGAGAGAATAAAACCGGGATTAATGCAATCCGTCGCTAAAAATGCCGGTGGCAACTCGATTGACAAGTTGGAAAAAGTTGTTATACTGAAGCGTAGTGACCCAAACGTTGGAGCAATCAAAGATTGGTTTTGTCTGATAAGCCATGAGGTAGTGTATATGGCCTTTACCGATTTTAAGACAATCAGTGAGGTGCAGGAACGCTTTACTATCCGCTATGAAGCCGCTTCCTTTGTCCAGATCAATCCGGTTGAACCTAATCCGACGCTCGTTGAAGAACTGGCCTTTATTGAAGAGTATATTGACACCCGTGTCTCTGAGTTTTCGATTCGGGAGGGGCTGATCTTTCCTGTTCTCAAAGAAGCCTATCGCCGCTATGCCGAAAAATTTTCGCTTTGGAGCCACCGTTTTATCAAGTACGACGACGTTTTGCTTGGCACGCCCGATTATTATACTGAAAGTACTATCATAATAGGGTTAAAAATTAACCGACTTATCATCATTCAAACCAAGAAGGCTCATCTACGGAAAGTGTGAACACCTGTCAGGTTTCCAAAACCTGACAGGTGTGGCGGGTCGAAACCTCACACTTTCTGTAGATGAGCGAAACAAGAAAGAAACCTATGGCAAAGTTGAGAAGTAGCACCACCACACAAGGGCGTAATATGGCTGGGGCGCGTGCGCTCTGGCGGGCAACCGGCATGACGGATGGCGATTTCCGCAAACCGATTATTGCGATCGCCAATTCCTTTACCCAGTTCGTGCCGGGGCACGTCCATTTACATAACATCGGCCAACAAGTTAAAAAGGTGATCGATGCCAACGACGGCTATGGGGTCGAGTTTAACACGATTGCGGTCGATGACGGCATTGCCATGGGGCATGATGGGATGCTCTATTCGCTGCCCAGCCGCGACCTGATTGCCGATTCGGTCGAGTATATGGTCAACGCCCACTGTGCTGACGCGCTGATCTGTATCAGCAACTGTGACAAGATTACCCCCGGTATGTTGATGGCGGCGATGCGCTTAAATATCCCGACCATCTTTGTTTCCGGCGGACCAATGGAAGCCGGGGTGAGCGATGGTCAGAAGCTCGACCTGATCGATCCCATGATCGCCGCCGGTGACAGCAGCGTCTCTGATGAACGGCTGTTGGAGATGGAGCGCAATGCCTGCCCTACCTGTGGTTCCTGTTCGGGGATGTTCACGGCCAACAGCATGAACTGTCTCAACGAGGCCTTGGGGCTGGCCCTACCGGGCAATGGCACCATTGTCGCCACCCATGCCAGCCGTTGGCAGATCTTCGAGCGCTCGGCCAGGCGTATTGTCGAGATGGCGAAGCAATATTACCTGGAAGGGGATGATAGCCTCCTGCCCCGTTCCGTTGCTACCTATGACGCCTTCAAGAATGCCATGGCGCTGGATATCGCGATGGGTGGCTCGACCAACACCGTGCTCCATATTTTGGCCATTGCCCACGAGGCCGGCGTTGACTTTACAATGCAAGATATTGACGATATTTCGCGCTATGTGCCGACGCTCTGCAAGGTAGCGCCGTCGTCCCATTTCCATGTGGAAGATGTCCATCGCGCCGGCGGCATCATGGCGATTATGGAGATGTTGAGTGAACGCAAGAACATCTTGAATCTGGAGTGCAAAACCGTCTCCGGCGCCACATTGGGGCAGCAGATCCAGGCATACAGTATTCGCACCGACCCCAATCCCGAAGCCGAGGCATTTTTCAAGGCCGCGCCGGGCGGTGTGCGTACCACCCAAGCCTTTTCGCAGAGCAGCCTGTACAAAGAGCTGGATATTGACCCCCAAGCCGGCTGTATTCGTTCGCCGTCGTTTGCCTACACCCAGGATGGCGGTCTCTGTGTCCTCTATGGCAATATTGCCGAGGATGGCTGTATTGTGAAAGCTGCCGGCGTCGATGCGAGTGTCTGGGTCTTTGAGGGGCCGGCGCGTATCTTCCACTCGCAAGATTCCGCCTGTGAAGCAATTTTGGGCGACCAGATCAAGCCGGGCGACGTGGTGGTGATCCGCTACGAAGGGCCAAAAGGTGGGCCAGGGATGCAGGAGATGCTCTACCCCACTTCCTATATCAAGGCGAAGCACCTTGGCAAAGCCTGCGCCTTGATCACCGACGGGCGCTTCAGCGGCGGTACTTCCGGCTTGAGTATCGGCCATATCTCGCCGGAAGCGGCCGAAGGGGGCAACATTGGTCTGATCGAAGAAGGGGACATCATTGCGATCAACATCCACGAACGCACCATTAATGTCAAGCTTTCCGCCGAAGTCTTAGCCCAACGCCGCCGCCGGATGGAGGCGAAGGGCGCTGAGGCGTGGCATCCCGGCTATCGCCAACGGCACGTTTCGCGTGCGTTGGAAGCTTATAGCCTGGCCGTGACAAGCGCCGCCAAAGGGGCCGTGCGCGATCTGAGTCAACTGCGGCCGGTTCGCGCACGAGGGTAATGGCGGCGTTCGCTGCATTTATTATACCGAAAGCAACTTGAGAAGCGGCTTATGGTAGGGGCGTCCCTACCATAAGCCGGCTTTCCTTCTGACTTGAGTATAGTACAGAGCGGTGGAAGTAAGACAGTGACTGACCTACTGCGCCTGGCCAAGCGCTCTTGCCCATGACCGAGTTGAGCGCGTTAGACTATGTTTATGCGCGGTGATTGGAACAGATTGAATAGCTTTTGAACGTTGTAAATGTTGCTGCTCATGCCGGATTGGGCTTTGGCCGAATCAATTGCTTGTAAAGCGCGTTGCGATTGCTGTAGATCTGCTGCATGTAGCTTTCACTGCTCAACTGGGGATCGAGACCCGCGACCCGCATCTGCCATAGGCGCAGAAAGTGGACGAAGAGGCCACACTGACGCGCCAGCACCACTGCCATTTTGGTAATGGCTTCCTCTTGACCGTCGCGTAAGTATTGGACAATCTTTTCCTTGTCGGCATTGGCCAACAGTTGTTCGTGGCGATCCTTGGGCTTTAATTCCGCCATGAGCGCTTTTCTCCTCGGCTTTTTTCTTCAACAGTAGCCATGAACCTTTGTGTATAAAATGAAAAGCCCGGGTGTACTACCCGGGCCAAGCCGTCAAGCCGTCACTTACCAGGAACGTCGATTGTTTTGGCGGCCACGATCATCGTTGCGACCACGCCCACCGCCACGGTCGTTGCGATTTTCGCGCGGGCGCGCTTCGTTCACCGTCAAGGTGCGTCCTTGCAGCTCTTTCCCGTTCAGTCCTTGCATGGCGGCTTGTGATTCGGCCATCAGCGACATTTCCACAAAGCCAAAACCGCGCGAACGCCCTGTTTCCTGATCTGTTACGACCATCGCCGATTTGACTGTGCCATAGGGCGCAAAGGCTTCGCGTAATGCTTCGTCCGTGACCGCATGTGGCAGATTGCCGACATAAAGTTTCATTCAATAGTTCTCCTTTGAGAAAGTAAACTGGCTGCCCGTAGGCGATTGGATACGACAAGTCTGTCACATGAAGGGCGCACATTTCAGGAGGTCGTATAGAATGTACAGTCTATCACACTTCCAGGGGATACTTGGTAAGCCTAAGAACTATTGGTGATGATTCAGGTGTTATTGCTGTTTTCCGGTAAATAAGTAAATCTACTCAATCCAAAGGTAAAGTTACTCAAGTCAACGCACTCCCCAAGATGATACGCTTAGGGCGTCCGACCGCTCAGTGTGCTGCCATCGACAGCCTTCAAGCCCAATGATCACATAGTAAGAAAGGGGAGTTTCTATGAATCATCGTTATACCGACCATTACCGCAGGCGGTATCTTGTGCAAGCCGTTTTCTGTTTATTGTTGATTGCCTCTTCGGTTTCTCTGGTTCTGGCCCAAGACGAAGCGGACCAGGCAGGCGCAGCCAAGGGTGTCTATCTGCCGGTCATTCGCACCAACAGCAGTGATGCGGATGTAGACGCCGCCGGTAACGCCAGCCCCACCCAGTTGCGCCGCTTCATCGCCCAACAGGTCGGCGGCCTTGATAAGTTGACAGTGCCGGCCGCTGCTGACATCCCAACGCCACTGCTGCCTGACGGCAGCCCCGACCCGCTCTATATTACGACTGAAGCCAAGCGCTACCTTGGCAAACAGCTCTTTCATGACCCGGTGCGTATGGTCAGAATCCGACCGGGGTTCGGCGGCATTTCCGAAACTGCCCGCACCGGCTCCTGTGGTAGCTGTCACCTGGGCGAGGCCGCGACAAAGGCGGGTACGCTCTTCAACTTTGCCGCCGGTGGTGAGGGGCGCGGCTATACCGACGCCGACGGGAACTTTATTCCCCGCCGACGGCCCAACCTGGCGATCCTCCCGCAGGTGCGGCAAACCCCGCTCTTCCCCGGCGACGCAATGGTGGATGAACTGCCCACCCTCACCGACATCTACGAATTGGCTGTCGGCAGTCCGGCCCGTGGGCGTAAGTTGCCCGATCCCGGTCAGTTGCTGCGCACCGGTCGTCTCGACGCCGTGGACAGCGTAGCCCGCAATGCACCCAGTGTGATCGGCTTCGCCTTCAACAATCGCCTCTTGCTGGGTGGCTTTGCCGGCGAACCGGACTCGTCGCCCGGTGGTCTCAACCCGTTCAACACGACGGCGGGGGAAAACCTGACACTCTTGCTGCTCGACGCCCATCGCATGTTGGAGGATCAAGGCGCTGAATTACAGAAGCACCCAGTCTTTGAGAAGCTCTTCCGCGACGCGTTTCCGGCAGAGGCCGCACAGGCTGACGCTGCCAACGATCTGAATATGCTCATCAATGACATCACCGTCTTGCGCGCGACGGCGAGCTTCCTGCGCACCACCGTGACGCGCAACACCCCTTGGGATCGCTTCCTGGCCGGTGATAACAGTGCGCTAACGCCGGCCCAGCGTCGTGGCGCCAAGTTGTTCTTTACCGCGGCGACGGCAGGTGGCGCCGGTTGCTATGCCTGTCACAGCGGCCCCATGCTCAACAAACAGCCCAACGACCCCGATGTGGCCGGCGTCGGCGCCTTTGTGGAAGAGAACTTCTACAATCTCGGTTTGGCTGATCACCCGCTCCAGGCGCTGAACAAGGTAGCGCGCAATCAACCCTATTTCCGGGACGATGGCCGGCGCGAAATCACCTTCAAAGACGAAGATGCCTTCGAGTTCCGCGTCTTGACGCTGCGCCAACTCAAAGACGGGCGAACCTTCTTCCACAACGGCTTATTCACAAGTGTGCGGGATGTCGTGGCGTATTTCAACGCCGGTGTGCCGCAAGATGCTGAGGCTGCCGCCGCCAGCACCTTCACCACTCGCTTCTCCTACCCGCGCGGCCCTGGCTCTGCGCGCGGTCTGGGATTGGATGAGGATGAAGTGGACGATCTCACCGACTTCCTGGAGAACGCCCTCTACGACCCCACCTTCGTCAATTCGTTCATGCTCAACGCACAGGACATGACCTATTCGCAATACCGGCCGGATCTGGCGGCGTTGGGCGCCATCGACGGGATGACCCTCAGCGGGTTGCCGCAAGATAACAATGACGCCCTCTCCCGCCGTGATATGGGTCTCGAATTCCTCGATGTGACGGCGCAGTTGGGTACGCAGGTGGAGGCAGCCAGCGCCGCTGATGTCGCCGCCAGCGCTGCTGATGCCGAAGAGAATCGCCGACGGCAGAAGGATGAATTGACGATCACCAACCGTAGTTCAACCATTGTGGACACCCATCTGCTCGTGATTGTGCAAGGGCTGCCGGCTGGGGTGCAACTGACCAATGCCAGCGGGATGACCAGCGGCGGTGAACCCTATATCCGGCTCTTCCTGGACAATGGCGTCCTCCTCCCCGGTCAGCAGACGGAGGTAGAGCTGAAATTCAAGCGGTCGGGTAATACGCAGGTGAGTTACACGCTCAAATTCCTGTCGGGGCAGGGCAACCCGTAAGTTTCCGGTTGCCTGGATGGCAGCCCGTTTCAGGGAGCCTCCGCCTGAGCGGAAGGTCGGCAAAACGTGCAGTAGGGTAGTTGTAACGTGTACCTTTGGTGGCCTCGTCTCCTTGTCTTAAGGGAGCGAGGCCGCTAACTTTGCTCATTGGGTTGTTGTCGCTTTGCCGCTTTGCAGGTAAAATAGGCTCTCTATCCTTGATTTCCGTGCAATCACCTGAAAGCGAACCATCATGTCTAACCCGTCGCAGCAGCCGCCTGCTGACAAACACGACCCCTATGCCGCGTTTCGTATTCCCAAGTATCGCATTTATATTATCGGTTGGTTTCTGGCAATGGTCGGCACGCGCATCCAGAGCGTCGCCATCGGCTGGGAGATGTACCAACGCACCGGCGAAGCGCTTTCGTTGGGCCTCGTTGGCCTGGCCCAAGCGTTGCCGACGATGCTGCTCGCCCTGCCTGCCGGCTACCTGGCCGACCGCTTCAACCGGCCCAAACTGGTCATCCTCAGTCTCTGGGCCATGACCCTGACCTCGGCGGGGCTGGCGCTTTTGTCCTACCTGCACGGTTCCGTCACCTGGATGTACATCTTGTTGGCGCTGGATGCCACCGCCGTTATCATCGGGCGACCGGCGCGGGTGGCGTTGTTGCCCCAGATTGTGCCGCCCCGCGTCTTTGCCAATGCCGTCACCTGGAACACCAGCACCATGCAGATTACGGGCGTTGTCGGGCCGGCGTTGGGGGGGCTGGTCATTGCCGTCGCTGCCCCCTGGTTTGCCTTTGTGTTGGCAGCGGCTTCTTCGCTCTTCTTCTTGGGAATGCTCTCCTACTTCCGCTTTGGCGCCGATGATGTTAAGCGGGGGGAACCGCCCTCGTGGCAAGGCTTTTTGGCCGGCATTCACTTTGTCTGGAATGCGCGCATTATCTTTACCATGATCACCCTCGATCTCTTTGCCGTTTTGTTGGGCGGCGCCGTCTACTTGCTGCCGATTTATGCCGAGGATATTCTCAAGGTGGGCGCCACCGGGTTCGGCTGGCTGCGCGCCGCGCCGGCAGTGGGCGCCTTCTGCATGGCGCTGTTGTTGATCTATTTGCCTCCCATGAAACGGGCCGGCTGGGCGCTGCTGATGAATGTCGCCGGCTTCGGCGTCGCCACCATTATCTTTGGGCTAACCGAATCCTATTGGGTGGCGCTGGCCATGCTCTTCCTCACCGGCGCTTTTGATAATGTCAGCATGGTGATCCGTCAGACGGCCCAACTATTGCTGACGCCCGACCACATGCGCGGCCGCGTCTCAGCCGTGACGAGCGTCTTTGTCGGCGCCTCCAATGAACTGGGGGGATTAGAATCAGGCGTGGTGGCGCAATACTTCGGCCCAGTCTTCTCCGTGGTCAGCGGTGGCATCGGCACCTTGATGGTGGTGGCGATCACGGCCTGGCTGTCACCGGAGTTGCGCGCGTTGAAGACGCTCCATGATGCCAAGCCGATCGTGGTCGATGCGGCGGGCAAGAAGCAAGGGGTGGTAGCTTCCGTGTAAGGGCAGGGCAAGCAAGTGCTTGATTTCCGTCTCAATCTTGTGAATGGTTGCCCGTGAGCAGCCGACGCGGTCGGCCAGCTCCTCCTGGGTGAGATCGAGCATTTTGCGCCGCCGCCGAACCTACATATTTATCTAGCGCAGAACCACATGAGCATGTGGTTCTTTTTTTGGCCCGTGATCATAGAATAGCAGTGAAATCGCCTCTCTACATGAGAAGTTTACCTTTATCCACATCTTTTCTACCAGAGGTGACGGGGCCAGAGAAGAGTGCCGGGGACTGCCCAGAGAAACTCGCCAAAGCCAAAGCTGTTGCGCAGCACGAACGCCTGTTGGCCGGTTGAATTGATTCCGCAAAAGCTGCGTGCGTTGCAGGAAAGTGACGTGGAGATGTTGTTGGTCAATGGCACGGTCGATTTCTCCACGCCGCCTACGGTGTTAGATGAAGTCAAGCCCTACTTCCATAAGGCGCAGGTGGTCCTCCTGCCGGAGTTCAGCCATGTGGGCGATGTGGCGAATCTGCAACCGGCGGCCTTCGCCCATTTGGTCACCAGTTACTACGATACCGGCGTGGCGGACAGTTCGCACTTCGTGTACCAGCCACTCGCCTTCAAGCCGAGCCTGAGTTTCACCGTGATGGCGAAAGCATTGGTAGTGGCCCTGGTTGTGCTGCCCCTGTTGATCATCCTGGGCGTCGTGTGGCTGGTGCGCCGCCTGCGCAAGCGCCGCATGGGCGCAAAGGCAACCGACAGGATGACGGCGGAGCGGGGCTTGCTCCCCCAATTCTGAAGGCGGGTTGAATCCGTTCGGCAAGTAGAGAACGATCAGGGTTCGCCGCAACTATAGATGTTCAGAAAAAGATCCGTGGCACACCTGACAGGTTTTGGAAACCTGTCAGGTGTAGGGTGTCCCGAAAGATTATCTGAACACCTATACCATGAAACGCAAAGCAGTCCTACCATACGAGCTACCAATCACACAAAAGGAGAGCATATGTCTACAATCATTAGAAAACATCCGGCCCTATCGCTCCTGATCCTGGCGATGATCCTGGGTACGGCCCCGTTGCTGGCTGTGAATGCCGGGCTGCTCCCCCCAGGGTGGGACCAACTTGGCGCCCTCAGCGCCAGCCTGGCGGGGATCATCCTCGCCGCGCTGGAAGGGCGCAAGGGTGGCGTGCGCGAATTGCTGGGGCGCTTCCTGATCTGGCGCGTCGGCCTCTGGTGGTGGGCTTTTGTACTGTTCTTCCCGATTCTACCAGCGGTGGCGACCCTTTATCTTTATCACTGGTTTGGTGGGCCAGCGGTGGATTGGAGCCAGCTTAAACCCTTGTACAACGTCGTTCCATCGATCCTCATTCTGACTGTTTTGGCCGGCATTGGCGAGGAGTTTGGCTGGCGCGGCTTTGCCCTGCCCAGATTGCAAGCCCACCACAATGCACTGGTTGCGAGCCTGATCATCGGGGTGTGCTGGAGCAGTTGGCATATCCCCCTTTCCCTGACCAAGGGCACGATTCAGTACGAATGGCGATTGCAGGCCGGTTTGCTGCCCGCCATTCTGGCCTATTCACTCTTCGTGACGGTCGAGTCAATCCGCTGTACCTGGGTATTCAACAACACCAAGGGCAGTGTATTGGTGGCTGCTGTTATGCACGGGGCGCTCAATGCCTGGAACCAATACATTGATGTCTACCGCGGGCATTTCGGCGCCATTCTCACCTACATGGTCGTGATGGTGACCGTCTCCATCCTCATCGCACTGTGGGCCGGCGCAACCAACCTGTCGCGCACGGAGGCAAGAAACGTGCTTCCGCCGGAAGATGACGTGCCGGTGCAGGCCGCAGCAACGCCTATGGCCATCTAGCACATAGCGGCGCAAATAGACCAATGGTTGCGCAGTGAGACAGTCGGTCAGTGGGACAGTTGGTCAGTCACTGGATTACTGTTTTACTGCACCCAAGGTATCATCTGCACCAGCCCTGGGGGATTGCCGCATCGGTCGTTGCTGGTAGCTGGCAGTGGCGTTGCTTTTTAAACAGGCTCGTCCTGCCTAAGCGCCTCATCCACGACCGTCGCGAGGCTCTTCGCCTTTACTCTCATCTGAATTGCGGCAACTTGCTGCGGAGTCAATTGCGCAGCCACGGCGAGTTGGCGTGCTGCGGCCTGGTTGCGGGTCTCTTGATCGCTGGCGGGGTGCTGCAAGACCAGTAAGAGCAATTCGAGGGCATGTTCCAACTTGCCGCGCTTGGCCTGTAGACTGGCGAGGCCGACCAGCGCCTCCAGGATCACAGGGGGGCTATGGGTTTCGGTTGCGATCCGCAAGGACGCGCGCCAGGCGCCCTCAGCTTCAGCGTCATGGCCCAGCGCAAAAACGCTTTGGGCCAGCTCGGCCAACACGCGCGCCACCCACCAACTGCCACCCAATTCCGTGAAGATCTCCAGGCTTTGGCGGAACATCGCCACGGCCGGCCTATGCTCGCCTAGCCGTTGGGCGACGACGCCAAGTCCCCGATAGGCCGAAGCGACGCCCCAGCGGTCACCAAGCGAACTGTTCACGGCAGCGCTTTCCTCCAACGCGGTGCGCGCTTCAGCGTACCACCCCAAGCGGAGTGCGCTCTGGCTAAGGATGCGCAGCCCAAATGCCGTAAACCGGGGATCGCCAATGGCGCGCCAATCGGCCACGGCGGACTGTAAGCAGGCGTGCGTCTGCGCAGGGTTGGCGGTTCCGCTGGTATTCGCCGTCAACCCATGCAGACAAGTCTGGCTCAACGCGGTGTACCAGCGATCGTCAATGCCAGTGGCAAGCTCCGCCCCCTCCCCATACAGCGCCAATGCTCTGGCGTAGTTGCCGGTCACTTCCATCAACATGCCGAGAAAGGTGATCGCTTCGATCAACACGCGCGGCTCATGCAAGGGGCGCAGGATGGCCAAACTGCGTTCCAGCATCGCTTGCGCCGGCTCGTAGTGGGCCAGTCGGTAGTCCAGCCAACCGTGCGCGGCCAGGAGATGGCCCAGTGCGACCTGGTTTGTTCGATCAGAGGGGGCGTGCGCCAGGGCGGCTTCCAGCGCCGTGATGGTGCGACCAAGCACATCGCACCCTTCCTGAAACCAGCCACGCAGGTCGTAAAACCACTTCAACAGGCGCATGGTCTGCTCGATCAAGGTGAATTCGCCCTGCGTCACTGCCCATGCCCAGGCGGCGCGGAAGTTATCCATCTCGGCGGTCAACTCGGCAATGGTTTCGCGCTGCGCCGAACTGCGAAAGCGTCCCTCTGCCCGGCTGAAAAAGGTAAGGTAATATTGGCCGTGACGTGCCTGCGTGGCGCGCGCTTCTTCAGCCTGATTGCCGAGTTGTTCCGCAGCAAACTGGCGGATGAGTTCATGCAGTTCATACCGGCTGGCGCCGTTCCGGCGGATGAACGATTTCGTCACCAACGCGGCCAACGTCGCCAGCCGTGCGCCTGCTACGGCTTCTGCCGCCTCGCGCCGAAAGCCGCCGCGGAAGAGCGTCAGCCGGCGCAGAACGCCCTGCTCCTCTGCACTGAGCAGGCGCCACGAATGGTCAAAGACGGCGCGCAGCGAGTGGTGACGCGCAGGCCGATCACGCACCGCTACCTCCAAGAAATCCAGCCCGTGGGCGATCTCCTCTGCGATCTCCTCACAGGTCAGCGTTTGCACCCAGGCCGCGGCCAGTTCAATGCCCAGCGGCATCCCCTCGACCAACTGGCAGATGCGGACGATGGCGGGGTAATCAGCGGGCGTCGCATTGAACCGGACATAGGCCCGTCGGGCGCGTTGCAGGAACAACTCGACCGACGTATGGGACGCCCCGGCCACGGCGTCACCGCTGGTGGGGATCGGCAACCCTTGCACTTCAAAGACCCATTCCCCTTGCACGCCGACTGTTTCCCGCGAGGTCGCCAGCAGCTTCACCTGCGGTGCATGGGCCAGCAATTCGGTCAACACCTCGATGCCTGGCTCGGCCAACAACTGCTCAAGATTGTCGGTGAGCAGCAGCATCTGCTTGGTCTGGAGATAGCGGAGTAACTGGCTTTTGGGATCGGCTGATCCCCCGCCTGGAAAGGCAAAGCCAACGGCGTCGGCGATCACCGGCACGATCAAACGCGTGGTGTTGACCGGCGCCAAGGGGACAAAATAGACGCCATCGCTGAAGCGCTCCTGGATCTGGGTCGCGGTCGCAATCGCCAGGCGCGTCTTGCCAATCCCACCAGGGCCAACCAGCGTCAGCAGGCGGCATTGGGCGTCGTCCAGGAGTTGGCTGAGTTCGGTCACTTCGCGCTGGCGGCCAATCAAAGGCGTGGGCAAGACGGGGAGGTTGCTGCGGGGGTGCGCGACGGCGGGCGGAACGGTTGCATCGGGGTTCGCCCATGCCGACGACGGGAGTCGATCCACCCGCAATTCGCCGCGCGCCACCTTTGTGAAAGTAGCGCGATCGGTTGGCGGAATGTTCAGCGCGTTGGCCAGCAGCTCGGCAATTTGCGTCGAGGGGTGGCGTTCATCGTCTTCGATCTTGCGCAGCAGGGCGACCGAGCAACCGACCCGTTCGGCCAGTTGTTCACGGGTGAGGTGGCGTTGTGTGCGCTGTTGCCGAAGCCATGCGCCAAAGGTATCCATGTTCGCCTCGCTTTTACAGATTGTCACACTTTTTGTAACAATGCACTGTTACCCACGCCCCGCCATTCGGTGGTTTACTGTAGGTAGCGAAAGGACAAAGCACAATGACAGTCTTACAAACCAAACCGTATGCACTACTAGGTGACGACGGACAAAGCATTCAGACCCAGGGAGCGCTGGTTGTGGTAAAAGCAAACACAGAACAAACAGGCGGCGCCTTCAACCTATTTGAAGCGACTTGCCCACCCCATTATACCACAACACTGCACATCCACTATGGGGAAGATGTGGCGATCTATGTGCTGGCCGGCACGCTGACCGTCTTTTGGGGCAATGAGCCGTTGGCGGCAGGAGTCGGCACGTACCTGTTTCAGCCGAGCGGAACGCCGCATGGCTTTCGTGTCGAAGGTGAGGCGCCGGCGCGGATTTTGTATATGACCTTCCCCGCCGGTTTGGATCGCTTCGTCCTGGAACAGGAACCGTTGGCGCCCACTGCTGACCCGGCGACGGCTGCCGCTCGCTACCAGATCGAGATCATCGGGCCGTTGCCCGCGTGATCGGATGACAGTGATACAGTCAACCCATACCAACAGTTTCAAGAACCGTATCAAATAGCCAAGGAGGATTGCCATGAACACCTTAGAAGTCAGCGCCAAAATGTCAGTGCGCCCGGGCAAGTTGGAGGGATTCAAGCGGCAAGCCGCTGAAATCATCCGGCAGACCAAAGAGAAGGACACGAAGACGCTCCGCTATGACTGGTTTCTCAACCGTGATCAAACGGCGTGCGAGGTGCGCGAGCTCTATGAGAATTCAGAGGGGTTAATCGAGCATCGGATGCACGTCGGCGAGGCGATCAACAAGTTGTTCGCTGAATTTGCCGACGGCCACGCCGTCACGATCTACGGCGACCCATCGCCGCAGCTTGTGGCCATGGCCAGCGCCCACAGGGATGTGGCGATCAAATGGTATTGCTTCCTCCGGGGACTTGAGTCTGCATAAAGGGGACTGTAAGGAGTGAATCATGCAAAAACGATCAATGCAACCCAATGAGGCTATCGCCTTCAACAACAGCATCTTTGCCCGCGCCAAGCGCTGGCTGTATCGTGGCAATCGTCCCAACTGGATTGCCAAGGCTTTGAATCGCTTGTATGCATTGGTGGGTGCTTCGGGCATTACCGGCAACTACGTCGTGGCTTTAGAGGTGATCGGACGCAAGTCGGGGCGGGTCATTTCATTTCCGTTGGTGGTGGCGATGGTTGATGGCGAACGCTATCTGGTTTCGATGCTCGGCGATAACACGCAGTGGGTGCAAAATGTGCGAGCAGCAGGTGGCCAAGCCGTATTGCGCAGTGGCGGTCGCCAGGCGGTGCAACTAGTCGAGATACCCGCCGACCAACGTGCGCCGATCTTGAAGGCGTACCTCCAGCGGGCGGACGGCGCCCGCCCTCACATCCCTATCGATAAGGATGCGCCGCTGGCTGAATTTGCAACGATCGCAGCGGACTATCCGGTCTTTCATGTCACGACCAGCACATCGCTCTAGTCAAGGAGGTTGCCATGAGAAAATTGATGAAATGGACCGGGATTGTACTCGGCGGACTGATCGGCCTGGTCTTACTGTCGGGTGTGGCGCTTTACCCCATCGGCATGAAAAAACTCACGCGTACCTATCCAACCATCCCGGTTGCGCAAGTCAGCGTTCCCACCGATGCTGCTGCCATCGCCCGCGGCAAGCACATCGCCACGATCTGGGCCTGCATTCGCTGTCATGGCGATCACCTGGGCGGGTTGCTCATCACCCATGATCCGATCGATGGCTATGTGCCACTGCTGGGAACGATCCCGGCGCCCAACCTGACCGCCGGCCAGGGCGGCATTGCCCAAGCGTACACCGATGTCGATTGGGTGCGCGCCATTCGGCATGGTGTCAAGAGAGATGGTCACGGCGAGGTTTTCATGTATGACTATTCGACGATGAGCGACGGCGACCTGGGTGATTTGCTCGCGTATCTGAAACAACTTCCCCCGGTTGATTCGGCGCAAACCGTGCTGCGTTATGGTCCGCTCCTGCCCATCTTCCCAGCGCTTGGCTGGTTCACGCCGGCAGCGGCAATGATCGATCACAACGCACCGCCGTCGGCCGAGCCAGTGGCGGGGGCCACCCAAGAATATGGTAAGTATCTTTCTGCGCTCTGCGCCGGGTGCCACGATAAGGGCCTCGTTGGGCCGGTGCGCGGCAACTATGGGCAAGAGGAGTTTGTGCGGGCGATCCGAACCGGTGTTTTGCCCAATGGAACACAGATCGGTCGGGCAATGCCCCCCAGCATTTATGGAGAGATGAGCGATACCGAGCTGGCGGCGCTGTGGCTCTATTTACAGAACCCGGCAGCAGCACAAGCGCAAAAATAGTCAGGTAAACCGGTTCTTTCTTGGTATTCTGTGTGAAACAAAAAGAGGGAGGAATGGTCATGAACCCTGCACACGAAATCTTTGATCCCCAAATTCTCGCCGCTGATTTGGGCGAGGTCTGTCACATCTACGCCGATTTTTTCGCCAAGTTGAATGGCGTGGATTGGAACAAACCGGTCAAGGGCAGCCCCAAAGAATGGAATCTGCACGAAACAATTGCCCATTCGGTTGCGCTCAACGGGGACGGGCTAGCAAGCATCAAACAGACGTTGCGTGGCGAACCGTACATGTTCGTCGGTCTTGATGATCGCTACCAATTCAACGCCTACAACCGCCACGGAATTGATGATCATCTGAGTACACCGCAGCAAGAACTGTGCGACCAGCTCTTGGCAATTCTCGACCAAGCCGCCAGCATTGCCCGCAACTTGCAACCGGGTCAAGGCGAACTGACGGCACAGATGCCAATCTATAATCGCCCCGTCCGCATCGTCGAGGTGTTGAGCATCCTCATTTTCCATATTGGCTTGGTGCATACCGCCCAATTGACGGAGCCGGTGGGCTTGCCACCGCTCTGGACGCACCATTCGCCTGCCTTTCGTCATCGTCTGATCGGGCGAACCATGCTGCCCTTCAGTTTGCTCTACCGCCGTGATATTGGCGGCCCGTTGCGCGCAACCCTTGCCTTCCGCATTGGCGGGCCTGACGGCGGGGAATGGTACGTAAATGTCGCGCCCGATGCCCAGTCGTGGGGTGAAGGGGTGGCGGAACATCCCAAGTTGACAATCCAAATGCGCGAGACATCCGTGTTGTGTCGGATGATCACGCGTCGCATGAATCTTCCGCTTACCTTGCTCCGTGGCGATCTGAAACCGCGTGGCGACCTACCTCTCTTCTTGCGCATGGGCAAATTATTTAGCGTAGATGCAATGCCGTGAACAGTCACAAAAAAGGAGAAAATCATGATCAAGCAAATGGAAAATCGACCGGAATTGGGAACGCGAACGACGATGCTGGGATTGCGGCGGGTTGCCTGGATCATCATGCTGCTTGCCGATGTGGGATTACTGGCCTGGGGCGCGATGGCGGCGCTGCTGTCGGAACGCCTGCTTGGGCCAGGCGGTACGCCGATCCTGATCGCCGAGTACGAGGGCTTCACTGGGGCTTCCTGGTCAGACCTTGCGACCGCGTCGCCGCAGACGGTCGCCTTCATGATGCTGCTCTTCCGCATGTACGGCATCTATATCGTGGCCTTCGGGCTGCTGGCTATTGCCATCAGTGCGACAGCCTTCCGCCGGGGCGAGCGTTGGGCCTGGTGGCTGTTGCTGGTCGGCAACACGATCGCCTACGTCTCGGCCATGACCTACGACTGGAGGGTGAGCGCCATCGGGCCATTCGAGCTGACGGAATATCTCGGTCTCGCCGCCATCTATGTGGCGCTCGCTGTCACCGCGCCCTTCCTGGCCACGGGACAAGCAGGTCGAGCGTGATGGGATCGATGGCGCCATGCGCCATCGATCGTTTGCGCTAACAGCGTCTGCGAAGAACTTCGCTCCGGCGCCGGGATGGTTCGACCCCGATCCAGGAAAATTTACTGGTTCAACTTGAGCAGTGTCAACTGGTCACATGGTCAGGCAGCAACTGGCCATATGGCTATTACACACCTTCTATATTCGTTGCTAAATTTCTTTGATTGGACAGTTCATGCTTGTAGGTATACACTGTTTGAGAACAAATGTCTACAAACAGCCAAAGCTTCCTTTCGCCACACAAGGAGAGCCATCATGTTCGCCGGTCATCTCGCCGCTGGATTGGCGCTCAAGCAGGCCGATCAGCGCGTCAATCTGGGGTTGCTCTTTTTCGCTACGCTCTTTGCCGATTTCCTACTCGGCATCTTCGTCTTGTTGGGCCTTGAAGAGGTGCATGTTCCCGCCAATTTTGCCGAGCTTCACTATCTGACCTTCACCTTTCCCTACTCGCATGGTCTGATCGCCAGCTTGTTCTGGTCGCTGCTGGCCTTTCTGCTCGTCCAACTGCTGTGGCCTGCACCGCGCGCAGCACGCGGCCGGATTGGATGGGTCATAGCCCTGGCCGTCTTTTCCCATTTCCTGTTGGATTGGCTTGTCCATATCCCAGAGTTGCCGATCCTGGGGGAAGCCTCGCCCAAACTGGGTCTCGGCCTGTGGCATAACCTGGCCCTGGCCCTGGCGCTGGAAGCGCTCTTGGTGATCATTGGTCTGGCGCTCTATTTCAAGGCGGTCAAGCCCGCTCGACGGGTCACGCAAGTTGGGGTCGTGCTGTTGATGATCCTGGTGACCGGCGCCACCGTGGCGGGGCAGGCGTTCAGCAACACGCCGCCACCGCCAACCGGCGCCGCCCTTTCCTGGATCATCCAGCCGCTCGTTTTGGGCGCGGTCGCCTATGGGCTTGATCGGCGACCGCGCAGCGAATGAGACCCTGCGGGATTTTCTACATACGTAGGAGTTACGCAGTTGGACAAGACCTGTCAGGTTTGCGAAACCTGACAGGTCTCTGGTAGCGCCCGTCAACTGCGTAACTCCTAATACGGTTGAAAGAGAGGCTTGAGATATGAAAGTTCGCAGAGTTGTTACTGGTCATACGCCAGATGGTAAATCCACCATTGCGAGTGATGAGGAAGTGGAAGCAACCACCGTTGCTTTGAAACCTGGTCTGAAGCATCACCGCTTATGGGGCGCTGACATGGCGCCAACGTTCCCCAATAATGGCGCGCCGCAGCCGATGCCGGCCTTTTTCCCACCGGTTGGCGGTTTCAGGTTTGGCCTATTTACACTACCGCCAGAATCGGTGGCAACAGCAGTAAATGTTCCACTGGAGGTTGGGCTTCAGGAAGTGGAAGAGAAATTGCCGGGTATGTTAGCTGTCCATGACCCGGATGGCTCGGGCATGCACACCACCAACACCGTTGATTTTGAATACATCATCTCTGGCGAGGTTTGGCTTGAGTTAGATGATGGGGTAGAAATCCATCTGCGGGCGGGGGATACGGTGGTGCAGAATGGCACCCGCCACAACTGGCACAATCGGGCCACGATCCCTTGCCAGATGGTACTCTGTATGGTTGGCTCCCAGCGCTCGGTAAGAAAGGAAAGAGCGTAGTATGAACCGTCACCCATAACAGGAGCCGAACGCGCTTTTTACAGGAATCAGGCTTTTTTGTCGGTGCTGGGATACACATCTCAATCGGAGGTCTCCATGCATCAATCAAAACAGATCGGCGGGCTGGTCGGTCCCACTATCGTAGCCATGATCCTTTCGGAGTTCCCGCTGGTTCAACCCCATCTTTACGATGCGCAAATTCCACCGGTTGTATACCTCTCGGGTACTTTGATGTTTGTCGGCGGACTGGCCGTCGTTCGTACACACAATCTTTGGGTGCGGAACTGGCCTGTGTTGATCACGCTTTCAGGATGGTTCTTTCTGCTGCTTGGGCTTTTTCGCATGTTCTTGGCCGGCGCCTATCTGCAAGGTTCGACGAACACAAGTGCAACAACCTTTATGGTCTTGGAAGTCGGACTATTGGTTGTCGGGTTAATCATCACTTTCCAATCATACCGTAAAGCCCTTTGCACCTCTTTTGTCGCGTTTGCCATTCGGCGGAAAGACGGGTTATGATTAGGGCATACATCTGGGAGTGCCAAGCTATGTGCGAATGATCTCATGGATCAGCGCAGGCACTTCTGGCGCATTTCGCTGCTTGTTCCCAGCACGATGGGATTGGGTAGCAGAAAGTGACGGATGCATGTCTGACCTGTTGTTGACGACCAAAGTCAGCTTACCCCTCTTGCGCCGTAGCTTTGTCCCCCGAAAAAAGGTGTTCCGGCACTTGCAGGAGGGCCTCCAGGATGGGCATTTGCTCACCCTGGTGTCCGCGCCGGCGGGGTATGGCAAGACGACCACCATTCGCCTGTGGGTGGCGGAAGTCGGCTACCCCGTGGCATGGGTTGCGCTGGAAAAAGCCGACAACGACCTCAAACAATTTCTCACCTACGTGTTGGCCGCCCTGCAACGGGCCGAGGACGATTTTGGTCAGGCCGCGCTGGAAGCGGTCGAGAACAGCACAGAGATCAACCCGCAACGCATCCTAAGCTCGTTGATTCACGATCTGCTGGACCTCACGCATCCGCTCATCCTGGTCTTGGAAGAGTATCATTTGATCGAAAACCCGCAGATCGACCAGTTCATTGAGGCGCTGCTCAACCAGGCGGTGGCGAACCTACACCTGGTCATTGCCACGCGTGAAGATCCCAGTCTGCCCCTCACCCGCCTGCGGGCCAGGAACCAACTCACGGAAATCCGGGCGGCGGATCTCAGCTTCTCGCTGACCGAAGCTGGCGAGTTTTTCGCTAATGTGATGGGGATCAACCTGCCCCAGCGGGAGCTAGCCATTCTCAAAGAGCGGACCGAAGGCTGGGCAGCCGGGCTGCAACTGGCGGCCTTGTCGTTGAAGGAGAGCGCCGACCCCACCCGCTTCGTCGAGGCGTTTCGCGGTACTCATCGCCACATCCTCGATTACCTGATCGAAGAAGTCATTGACAGCCAACCAGAAGAAATCAGAGCGTTCCTACGCCGGACCGCCATCCTGGAGCAACTCTCGCCCGCCCTCTGCGCTGCGGTGACCGGTGAGCAAAAGAGCGCACACTACCTCCATTACCTCGAAACTAACAATCTCTTCCTCGTCGCCCTTGATGAGGAGCGCACCTGGTATCGCTACCATGCGTTGTTCGGTGAACTGCTCCGTAACCAGCTCTTGCAAGCCGAACCAGACCAAGCGGCCACGTTGCACGAACGCGCCGCCGAATGGTATCAACAACATGGCTTTATCCAGCCCGCGGTTGAACACGCCTTCCACTCGGCGAACGGCGACGCGTTGGCCAACTTGCTCGAGCAAAATGCCCTGCCCATGCTCTATCAGGGGGAAGTCGCGACGGTGGTGGGTTGGTTCGACCGCTTGCCGGCAACGCTGCTACACACCTCCCCCCAGCTTTGCATTGATAAGGCGTGGGCGCTGGCGTTGCTGCAACGGCAGACGCGCATGGCAGAGGTCGAACAGGCGTTACAGGCCGCCGACCACGCCCTAGACCGGATCGCTGCGGATGAAGCGCTGCGCAATCTAGTGGCCGGTCACACAGCAAGCATCCAGGCATATCTCTTGCAGACACCGGCGTTGGCTGGTGAAACGCCCCAAACACGGATCGCGACTTCCCAGCGCGCCCAGCAGCTCTTGCCGGAGAGCGAAAGGGCCATCCGCAGCGTCAACGCCTTGAACATCGGTCATGGCTATTCAGCGCTGGCCGATTTGCCGGCGGCAGAGCGGGCGTTTCAACAGGCATTCGAGGACGGGATCGCTAGTGGGAATTTCTACGCCGCCATCTACGGCCCGATCAACTTGATCGCGCTCGCCCTCGTCAAAGGAGAGTTGCCGGATGCCTTGGCGTCGTGCGCGACCAATATCGACCGTTTCAACCGCCTGTTGGCCGGTCAGCGCTTCCCACCCATCGGCGCCCTCCACGTCCTCAAAGGCAGCATCCTCCTGGAACAAAATCGCCTGGCGGAAGCGGAAGCGGAACTGATGCAGGGGTTGAGTCTCATCCGCTGGACCGGCGAGTATGAAGCCTATGTCGAAGGCCATGCTGCCCTAGCGCGCTTACGGTGCAGCCAGGGTGACGCCACAGGAATGGCGGAAAATCTGCGCACCCTCGAAGAGACCCGACCAGAGGTTGCCCTCTATGCCCAGGCGTTACGCCATCGGTTGACGGCGCACCGTTGGGCAGGTGACAAGATCAGCCTGGAGGAGGCGCGTCGCTGGTTGACACAGCCGGCCATTCGCTTCGATCACCTACCCGATATTACCGCTATTGATCCGCTGCACAGAATCTATTTCCAGACCTATCTGTGTGCAACTCACACGCTGGTCAGGGTGGCGGCGCGCAATGCTCCGGTTGAACCATTGCGGGATGTTCATACCTACCTTGCCCGTCAGGAAAAGTTTGCCGAAGCTCATGGGTTGGTCGGCTGGCTGGTTGAGCTTTGGCTGGTGCGGGCCTTGCTCTATCAGGCGGAAGGCAACGGGGCAGAGGCGCGCCGTCTACTGCGGTTGGCCTTGCGCGCGGCGGCTCCGCGGGGCTATTGCCGCCTTTTTCTGGATGAAGGCGACCTCCTGCGCCCGCTCTTAGAGTCCAGCGAGCTGCGCCTGCACGACAGCGATCTCACCGCCTTTGTCCAGCGTCTGCTGGCGGTCATGCCCACCGTGCCGGCCAAGCACGCAAGCACCCCGGTGGACGAAGAGCGCTTGAGCGACCGGGAACTAGAGGTCTTGCGCCTCTTGGCCGCCGGACAGAGTTACAAAGAGATCGGCCAGCAACTTTTCCTCAGCCTCAACACCGTCCAGTTTCATGTCAAGAATATCTACGGCAAACTGGGCATTAACAAACGGGTGCAGGCCATCGAGCAAGCCCGCGCCCGCCATTTGATCTGAACGCGCCGACCCACATATTCGCCGTCCATAAAACCACATATTTATCTGCTGCAGAACCACATGACCATGCGGTTCTTTTTTTTGCCCGTGGTCATAAAATAGCAGTGTAATCGCCTTGCTGAATGAGAAGAAGGTTGGGCAGTCCCTGCGGCTTACCCACCTTTCAAGCAATGCAAGTATGAACCCAATGGACACTATTGGCAAGAAGGAGGAAAACACCATGAAGACCAGCTTTCTTTGGATCGGCCTCGTACTCGTAGGCGCGCTGTTGTTTGTCAGTTGCAATTCTGCGTTGCGCGTGGACACATTGCACACCGAATCCCAAACGGTCGAACTGGGAGATGACGCGTCGGTGCGCGTCGAGATCAACATGGGGGCTGGCGACCTGGCGTTGGCGGGCGGCGCACAGAAGCTGCTGGAAGCCGACTTCACCTACAACGTCGCCAAGCTCAAGCCCGCGGTGAAGTATAGCGATGGCAAGCTCGTGGTTTGGCAACCGGAGGCCGAAGGTCTGCCCAACCTGCGCAACATTACCAACTTCCGTAACGAGTGGGACCTGCACCTTCAGGATCAGACACCCATGGATCTGCGGGTGGAAATGGGGGCCGGGAACAGCAATCTGCATCTGGGCGGTCTGCCGTTGACCGGGCTTGACGTCACCTTGGGGGCCGGCACCAGCACCCTCGACCTGAGCGGCGACTGGGGGCATGACCTGAACGTTGCCATTGAGAGTGGCGCAGCGAATGTCAACCTGCGGCTGCCCAAGGACATTGGCGTCCGCGTTGAGGTGGATGCCGGCCCCACCATTGTTGACGCCCCTGGCCTAACGCAGGATGGGAATGTCTACACCAACGCCGCCTATGGCGTGTCCGCCGTGACGTTGCAGGTCAAGATGCAGGCCGGTATCGGCTGGATCAACCTGGCAGTCGCTGAGTAGTGTCTGCTCGTTTTGCAGAGTTCAATAACAACGGCTTGAGGAATAGGCGCATTTAATCGCCAAAGGAGCGAACAATGTGGACGCAATACACAGTAGAGCAAGCGTTGGCGCAGCAGGAACGAATGTTGGCTGAAGCAGCCAAGGTACGGCTGCTGAAATTGTTACCGCAAGCGCAACGCAACCCCTGGCAGAAAGCGGTACGCACACTAAACATCAATCAGCTTTGGGTGGTCCTGGTGCTGTTGACTGTACTCCTGTTTGTCGGCTGTGGCGCCAAGGATGCCCCACTTCCCGTTGTTCCGGAGGGCGCGCAAGCGGGAGATCTGGTCGATCTAAAACCCTGCACCTATCCGGCTGGCAAGATTGAGTACGCTGCCGATTGTGGCACGCTGGTTGTGCCGGAGAACCGCAGCAACCCGAGCGCCCGGTTGATCGCCCTACCCGTGATTCGCGTGCGCGCCCTGAGCGATAGCCCGGCCGAACCCATCTTCTACTTCCAAGGCGGGCCGGGTGGCACCAACCAGCATTTCCAGTATCTTGACGGACTGGTCGACGACCACGACTTCATCCAGGTCGGTTACCGGGGTGTGGATGGATCCGTGATCTTGGACTGCCCGGAGATCGCGGAAGCGATTCGCACCGCGCCGGGGGCCCTTCTGGATGCTGCAGCGCTGGACGCTTTCGCCGATGCCAGCGCTCGCTGTGCGACGCGGCTGGGGGCCGAGGGCGTCGATCTGGCCAGCTACACTATGACCGCCGTCATCGACGACATGGAAGCCGCTCGCGCCGCTCTCGGCTATGACCGCATCAATCTGCTGGGCGAGAGTTACGGCACCCGCCTCGAGATCCTGTACGAACGCATCTATCCTGCGGTCCTGCACCGCGTGATCATGGTAGCTGTCAATCCGCCCGGACACTTCGTTTGGGAGCCGGCGGCTATCGATGCGCAGCTTGAGGACTATGCGGCGCTGTGCGCCAAGGATGCCGTCTGTAGCGCCCGCACCGACGACCTGATAGCTTCGCTGCGCAACGTCAGCGCGAACTTCCCCAAGCGCTGGCTGATCTTCCCCATTGATGCCGGCGGCGTGAAGTTGCTCAGTTTCTCCATGCTCATGGAGAGCACCCAGCCGCCAGGGGCGCCGGTGCCGTTGTCTGGGCCGGCCATGATTGATCTGTGGTTGGCGGCGGAAGAGGGCGATGCCAGCGGCATGGCGCTGATCACGATGGCCCGCAGCCTGCTAGCCAACATGGCTGTCTACGGCGATTTGCTGGCCAAGGGTAGCAGCGGCGGAGACTTCGCCAGGCACGCTGCCGATTACCGGACGGCGCTGAATCCGCCAGGTGCCATCCTGGGCTCGCCAGCTTCGCTCTTCCACTCGGCGCTCGGCGCCGGGTGGAAAAGCCAGCTCATCCCCGAACAGTACCTTCCACTGCAAGCCAGCGACGTGGAGACGCTGCTGGTGAGCGGCAGCATCGACTTCTCTACCCCGCCGCAGTTCGCCACCAAGGAACTGCTGCCGTATCTGAGGAACGGCGAGCAGGTCATCCTGCGGGATTTTGCGCACACGGAAACCTTTTGGAACAGGCAGGCAGCGGCGCGCACGCACCTGCTGACGACCTTCTACCGCACTGGCGAGGTCGACGACTCGCGGTATACGTACGAGGCGGTGGACTTCGACCAGGGGATCGGGTGGCCGGGATTGGCCAAGGTCCTGCTGGGCGCCGCACTGGCGGTCATCGTCTTGTTGACCGTGTTGGTATGGTTGGTTGTCCGGCGCGTATGGCGGCGTCGAGCGATCGAAAGTCCAACGGTCAAGATAGCACCGGAGCCGAGGTTGAAACCGCGATGAAATTTGGAGGGCTATAGGCTCTCTCTGCTCGTTCAGCAGTGATTTGCAGATAGTCGCGCATGTGTCACTGCACAGCCTGGGAGGAAATCTATGAAAGCGATTGTATGTACAAAATACGGTCCCCCTTTAGAGGTTCTGCAACTCAAAGAGGTGGAAAAGCCCATTCCCGCGGACAATCAAGTGTTGGTAAAAGTTCACGCGGCGTCCGTAAACAAAAAGGACCTGGCTCCCATACGAGGCGCTTGGCTGGCCCGCCTGCTGGGTACAGGGCTGCGAAAACCCAAATGCCAGATCGTTGGTGATGACATCGCCGGGCGGGTTGAAGCGGTTGGCAAGAATGTCAAGCACTTTCAGCCGGGTGATGAAGTGTTCGGGACGACAGATGGGGCTTTTGCCGAGTATGCCTGTGCGCGTGAAGATCTGTTGGTGTTGAAACCGGCCAACATGAGCTTCGAGGAAGCGGCAGCCGTGCCTATTGCGGCCATCACCGCGCTACAGGGTCTGCGCCAAGGGCAGATTCAGCCTGGACAAAAAGTCTTGGTCAATGGCGCCTCGGGGGGTGTAGGTACGTTTGCAGTGCAGATCGCCAAGTCGTTTGAGACTGAAGTCACTGCCGTGTGCAGCCCGCGAAATTTGGAGCAGGCGCGCGCAATGGGGGCAGACCGCGTTATTGATTATACTCAGGAGGATTTCACCCAGAATGGGCAGCGGTATGACCTGATCATCGCCGCCAACGGAGATCATTCGATGTTAGCATATCGCCGTGCATTGCGCCCTCAGGGGATCTGTGTGGTGATTGGCGGTTCGTTGGCGCAAATTTCTCAAGCCCTGCTCCTCGGCCCATTGCTTTCCAAGCTGGGCAGTCAAGAACTGGGTTTTATGGGGATCGCCAAACTGAACCAGCCGGATTTGGCTTTCTTGAAGGAGCTGCTGGTAGCCGGCAAGCTCAAACCGATCATTGACCGGCGTTACCCGTTACGTGAGACGGCTGAGGCGATCCGCTATCTGGAAGAAGGGCACGCGCGCGGGAAAGTGGTCATCACGTTGGGCGACTGAGCGCAGGCGTTAGATCGCCTGTTGTCAAGAACCATAGAGGAGGAAAAGATGGAAAACGCCTATTGTCCACTCTGGGCAAGGTGTCTACTTTGTGTTCTTGATCCTTGAGCTGGTATTGGGTTTGGCGTAACCGCATTGGCGACAGTGAAGGTAAAAGGGGAAAAGAAAATGAAAACGAACAATAATACGAACATTGTCCAAACGATTGTCGTCATTCTGGTCATCGCCGCGGCGTCGCTCGCCGGCATGTCGTCGCTCGCCATGCCGGCGGTCACACCGGCCAACGCGCCCGCCGAGGAGTTCTCTGCCGAACGGGCCATGGCACATATCCGCGCGATTTCCCAGACGCCTCACCCCACTGGCTCGTTGGCAAACGCACAGGTGCGTGACTATATCATCGCCCAGCTTGAAGCATTGGGGCTTTCTCCCGAAGTACAGCAGACTACCGCGGTGAAGTCTGTGGGAAGTTCCATCTACGCCATCGCGGTAGCCAACATCATGGCCAGGATCCCCGGAGCCAACTCCAATGGCGCGATCTTGCTGGATGCGCACTATGACACCCGACCCATGACGCCGGGCGCTACCGATTGCGGTTCGTGTGTTGGCACACTGCTGGAAACGGCCCGTGCGCTGCAAGCCGGCCCACCTCTGCAAAACGATGTGATCTTGCTTTTCACTGATAGTGAGGAATTCGGTCCGGCAGGTGCGCCAATTTTCGTCGGCCAGCATCCGTGGGCGAGGGAGGTCCGGCAGGTATTGAACTTCGATGGAATGGGCCGAACCGGACCTACTTTCATGTACCAGACCGGTCCAAACAGGGGCTGGCTCGTCCGGGAATGGGGTCGGACCGTCCCACTACCGGTGGCGCAATCCTGGCTCGGCGAAGTGTTCGGGCTTACTCCTCTGGGCACCGACTTCGACTCGTTTACTGACGCCGGGATTGGCGGGTTGAACTTTGCCTACTTTTTTGAAGCGACGGTTTATCACACGATGCTGGACAACCCTGCGACGATCGACCCGCGCAGCGTGCAACACGATGGTGCGAATGCCTTGGCGATGACACGCTTCCTGGGGAATCTGGACCTGACTGAGGCCCGGAGTCGCGGCGACGCCGTTTATTTTTCGCTCTGGCGCGGCCTGCTGGTGAGCTACCCGGCCACGTGGGTCATCCCGCTGGTCATTCTGGCCGGTCTGCTGTTGGCCGGGGCTGCTGTGGCCGGTTTTCGGCGCGGGCAACTCACGCGGCGGGGTCTTCTTCTGGGGTTGTCGGCCAGCCTTTTGAGCGTGATTGCAGTTCCCGGCGTGGCCATCGGCCTGTGGCTGGGCATCCTTCAACTGCACAGCGCTTATCAGTCAGTGTTTATGCGAGTCTACAACTATCCCTTGTACTATTGGGCTTTTATTGCGCTGGCTGTGGCCATCGCGGCGGCCATCCACCTTCTTTTCAAGCGAAAAGCTGGAGCCAACGACCTGGCCTTTGGGGCGCTGCTGTTGTGGTGGATCCTGGCGGTCGTGTGCAGCGTTCTCATGCCGGGTTTTAGCTACCTGCTCACCTGGCCGCTGCTGTTCAGTACCCTGGCCCTGGGCTGGGTTCTCTGGCAGGAGTCCGCCGACGCAAATTCCTGGCGGCGCGAGCTGGCGCTGGTCGCTGGTGCTGTGCCTGGACTGATCCTCCTCGCTCCAGCCATTAAGGCGATGTCCGAATTTGGGCCTATGTCATTTCTCGCAATCACCTTCCTGTTCGTCGCGCTGCTCCTCGGCTTGCTCACCCCACAACTCGACCTGATGACCCGGGCGCGCAGATCGCGGTTGTCCGGCGGGGCGTTGCTGGCCAGCCTGGCTTTCCTGATCGCCGGCAGCCTGACCGCAGGCTTCGACACTGAGCATCCCCAGCCAAGCGGTCTGGCTTATCTCCTGAATGCCGATTCGGGGCAGGCCACGTGGTTTAGCCCCGGCCCCCAGTTGGACAAGTGGACCACGCAGTTCTTTGCCACACAACCTGAAGGCCGCGCCGTGGGCGAATTGTTCCCCATGACAGAGAGCGACCAGACGCCGATTCTGGCGGGCAAGGCTCCCGCTGTAGCGTTAGCGGCGCCGGAGGTGGAGGTACTCAACGATCAGAGCGCAGGTGGTGTGCGGACGCTGCAATTGCGGCTACGTTCAGCACGGCAGGCTCCTATTATCTACCTGGAGGTAGAACCACAGGCTGTTCGCGCGGCACTCATTGACGGGCAGCGGATCAACACCCCAGCATCAGGAGGGAAGCTTTGGAGCCTGAAGTACTTTGCCGTTCCACCCGAAGGGATTGAAATCACACTGGAGACCGAGCCATCCCAATCGCTCACCTTCCAGGTCAGTGACATCTCCTGGGCGCTGCCGGACATAGTTGGTGCGACCTTCCCGCCGCGCCCCGATGATATGATACCGATGCCGAACTTTGACTACGGGACTGTGGTGGTCAGAACCGTTGAGATTCCTTAAAACCACACATTTATCTGCCGCAGAATCACATAAATATGTGGTTCTTTTTTAATTTGCACCCTAGAATGGAGGCAATGGATTTACCCTAAAAACGGAGACAAACCATGAAAACCAAGCCCCACTTTGTCGCCAAGAATTGGGACAAAATAGGGCTTGACTCTCTCCGATAGGCTGCTAGACACGACTCAAGACCAAGGCCAAAACACTAATAACCGCAAAGTTAAAATTGAGAATTGCGCCTCTTGACAACCAGCGCGATAATTGAAGTACGTTTTGTAATCAAGAGTGTGTCTCAGTCGTTCCATGTAAGCAATGTTGATACAGAGATGTACATGGAAGTACCACTATGTTTGTCCGTGACTATCGGAACTTCGACCTACTAATTGAAACTGCGACACAAGGGTATCGCGCCTACGTTCTCAATGCACCTGGCGGAGAAGGCGAGACGATCTTTTCGGCTCCGTTTTCGCTGGAAGAACTGGGGCAACTGGCCGAGAGAGCGTCATTACCCCAACGAAGCCAGCAGACCCGACCGGTAAATCAGGCGATGTCACTAAACCCACAAGTGGTCGGTGAGCGACTCTTCACTGCTGCCTTTCGTGAGAAAGTGGCTGACATCCTACGCGACA
This sequence comes from Caldilinea sp. CFX5, assembly GCA_021405325.1. Next base: position 255,757 of record QWII01000007.1, read on the forward strand.
GTTTAGCTAGAACTGACAAGGAAGGCCAAGGCCTGCGTATCCGCCTGCGCCTACACAACGCGGGTGATCTTGCTGAACTGCCCTGGGAGTACCTCTTCGACCCAACCCGACACGAATTTCTTGCCCTTTCCGAACGTACACCTGTAGTCCGTTACCTGGAAATAGCCAGGGGTACACGACGCAGTGAAGCTTTCCAGATAGCTGGACCCTTACGTATTCTAGTTGTGTTGGCCGAACCAATTGATGTTGTCCAGCTCAACGTCAAGCAGGAATGGCAGAAACTCCAGGCCACCCTAGAACGGTTACAGCAACGTGGGCTAGTTGTGTTGGAACAATTATTACAGCCGACTCGCGCCGCCCTCCAGCACCGCCTGGCTCAACCCACCGATCCCATCCACGTGCTACACTTTATCGGTCATGGTATGTGGCTCTCTGATCAACATATTGGTTGTCTGGTCTTCGAGAATGAATTAGGAAATGCCGACCTGGTCACTGCGGATATACTGGCAAACCTGATTCGCGACCACGACGCCCTGCGCCTGATCTTCCTCAATGCCTGTGAGGGAGCGCGTAGTAGCAAGGCGGACCCTTTCGCTGGGGTAGCGCCGGCGCTGGTAAGCGCCGAGGTTCCTGCAGTCATAGCCATGCAGTTTGCGGTCACTGATGACGCGGCGACCCGCCTCGCTGCTGCGTTTTACACCGCTCTGGCCGACGGGCTGTCGGTGGACGCCGCGCTGGCCTACGCCCGGAAGGAGATCTACGCCAGGCAGGCGCCTGCTAGTGGCCCGATTGATTTAGAGTGGGGTACGCCCGTGCTTTTCATGCGCGCTGAGAAAGGGGAACTCTTCGACCTGCGCGACCTCAAGCCCACGCCACCCTGTCCTTACCCTGGCATGGTTCCCTTTGGCGAAACGGACAAAAAACGCTTTTTCGGTCGCGAGGCCGAGATTCGTGAGGCGATGGAGGCCCTGCGCCTGCACCGCTTCCTAGCCGTGATCGGTCCTTCGGGCTGCGGTAAGTCGTCGCTAGTCTTTGCCGGCATCCTACCTGCACTGCAGACATCGCACTACTTTGCAGATGGGGAGTGGATAGTTAAAAAGATGCGCCCAGGCGAGCAGCCCTTGCGCAATCTGACTGATCTAATGGGATTGACATTCGACGAACTGCGTCAGTTTTGCATCCACCCGCCCACCCTTGCACCTGGCCAGCGGCTGCTCCTCATCGTTGACCAGTTTGAAGAGGTCTTCACCCAAAACGATGTCTCGGCGCGAGAGAACTTTGAGCAAGCGCTGCAACATCTGTTGAACTTGCACAACCTCTATGTAATTCTCACTATACGTGCTGACTTTTATGCTGACCTCTTCGTCTTATCCCTTTGGAGACAGATTAAGGACCACCGCCTGGAGGTAGGGCCGCTCAAGGGCGACTCGTTGCGCCAGGCCATCGAGCGTCCAGCCAAGGATGTATGGGTAGATCTAGCACCGACACTTGTAGAACGACTACTCGCCGATGCCGGCGATGAGCCAGGTGTTTTGCCCTTCATCCAAGAAACGCTGGTGATGCTGTGGGGACATGTGCGCCGGCTGGCACTGGATCTGGACGCCTATACCGACCTGGTGGGCGACAAGAGCGGACGCACAGGTCTGCAGGTTGCGATAGCCCAACGTGCCGAAGATGTGTATAAGAAGTTACCAGATGCAGGTCAAACTTTGGCCCAGCGCATTTTTCTGCGCCTGGTGCAGTTTGGCGAGGGTCGCGCCGACACGCGTCGCCAGCAGACAGTGGATAGGCTACGCACCAGCGCCGATGATCCTCAGCTTTTTGATGCAACTCTGGAAACACTTACTCAATATCGCCTGGTCACTGTGAGCAATGAACGACGCTACGTCGATATTGCTCATGAAGCACTGATTGCAGGGTGGCCGCGGTTGCATGACTGGATCAAACAGCGCCGCACAGCTGAGCAGACCCGTCGACGGCTTGAAGAACAAGCCACCGAGTGGGTGCGCCTACATGGTCAAGGTGGCCTGCTTGATGCGTATGAACTGCACGAGGCGGAAAGCTGGCTTGCCAGCACCGATGGTAAAGAACTTGGCGCCAGTAAAGATTTGCACGTGCTAGTGGATGCCAGTCGGACAGCCCTTGAGCAAATGAACAGCGAAAGGGACGCAGCGCGCCAACGCGAACTGGATCAAGCTTATAAACTGGCCGAGCAACAAGGAAAACTGGCGGATGAACAGCGCCTGCGTGCGGAGGAGCAAGTCACTGCCAACGTGCGCTTGAACCGACGCGCGTGGATCGCTATTGGTGCAGGTATCGTTGCCCTCCTCTTTGCGATAGTGGCGAGTTGGTTCGGTATCGCAGCCAACCGGAGAGCAGCTATTGCGCTGGCTCGTCAGTTGTCTTCACAAGCCATTGATCTCAGTGAAACACTTCAAGACCCGGAGTTAGGCCTACTGCTGGCGCTTGAAGCAATCAATGCTATGCGAAATGCCAGAAAAACGTTGCCAGAAGTTGATGATGCATTACGGCGAGCACTTGCGGAAGCACCTATCACAACACTGCGCTACAAGGTTGCATCAAGCAATCCCCGTATTGTTTTCAGCCCAGATGGCTCGCGCCTCGCTAGCATCAGCGCAATAGGGGGGAGTGAAAAAGGTGGCACCTTTCGCTTGGTGGACACGGCGGATGGACGACAACAGGCGATGTTGCAGCACCGTGAAGAGATGACCAGTCTCGCTTTTAGCGTAGACGGTTCTGATTTAGCCATTGCTATTTCGAATACAGTGCATATTCTGGATGGCAACAGCGGGCAAGAACGCACCGTTCTCCAGCACGATGCCCCGATAGCATGGGTGAGCTTCACTCCCCAACTAAATGAACCGAGCTTAGTTGCTGTCAGTGATCAGGGAGTGACTTATCTGTGGCATAGCTTTGATCAAAAGACAGCAGTTGTTCTTCCAGGCAGCTTTTCAGGATTTAACAACACAGGCACCCGTTTGACAACCGTGCAAAATACGAATGTCTATAGTTCTGCGCATGTTTTGTACATCTGGGACGTTGCTACCGGCACAAAAATCGCTGACCATGAATATCCCCCGATTAGACGTCATAGGTTCAGCCCAGATGGCTCCCGATTAGTCGTAATGACTTTGTTCGACAAGCTAGCCCACTTACTCGACAGCGCGAATGGGCAGGAGTTGAATGTACTTCCTTATGAAGAAGGATTATATTTCGATGGCGCCAGCTTTACTATTGATGGCTCACGGCTGGCGACAGTGGTTTCTAACACAGTCCATCTGGTAGACAGTAACACTGGTCACCCAGTGATCGAATATCAGCGCAAAGGACGTGTTTTGGATCTGGCATTTAGTCCCGCTTTTAAAGACCCACGCTTTGCAATAGCAAGTGACGATGGCGCTGTCGAGGTTAGCGATAGCAATAATGGGGAACTCCTCATGACGCTCCCTCATGATCATAGCGTCTATCATGTAATCTTCAGCCCAGACGGTTCACTCCTTGCAACTGCCAGTAATGACAACACGGTCCGAATCTGGAACAGTAGGAGTGGGGAGTTAATAGTGATTCTCCCACATGACGAGCACATTTACAACATCATGTTCAACACAGATGGGTCAAACGTAGTTACGGCCAGCGGTGATGGCGGGCCTTTTTTCGTTCATTTCTGGCGTATTGCCGATGATACACAAGGGCAAGTCAGGAGGGAACTAGGTGTTGCCCCAGGCAATGGTGGTATCTTCAATATGCGCCTCAATCCAGACCGCTCCCGTTTGGCTTTTGTTGATCTCACGGCAACTGCATATCTCTATGATGTGCCTACCGGTGAGCTTATGAAAATTCTTCGGCAGAGCACCGATATTCAAGAATCAAAAATCTATGACATTCAATTCAGCCCAGATGGCTCACGCCTCGCAACCAGCAGCACGGATGGTGTAGTGCGTCTCTGGCGGAGTAGCGGAGCAGTGGAGCCGGTTGCTCTAGAGCTTAAGGAAGACGTAATTAATATCATATCTTCTGCTGCTGGATACCGCCTCTTTACCAAGAGTAACGATGGCACCCTTCGCCTGCGAGACCCGATAATTGGTAAAGAATTATACACCTTTGCGCCAATGAAAGGTCTTGATATTATCTTCTCCAATATTGATAGTTCTCGTCTGGTCGCTTTGGACTCATATTGGCCAGATGGGACACTCAGAGACTACCATCTAGCTTTTTTATTGGACAGCCAAACGCGAAAGAAACTGAATTTTCACAAGGTGAAGGAGGGTGTTCTTAATGTTATTTTCAGTCCTGATAATACCCGGTTAGTTTTAGTTGATCGAATTGATAGCAGTGTGGCCCTATGGGATAGCGACACCGGGGATGAAGTGGCAAGCCGTGGCGAACTGTCCACGAACATTCATGTAGCATTTAGTTCCGATAGTAAGTTCTTGGCTACTTCCGCTGGTTTTACTGTCCGTATTTGGGATAGTACTACTGGAGACCAATTAGCCACTTACTCGCATCAGGGCGGTGTCAGCGATGTTACATTTAATCCTGATGGTTCTTGGCTAGCAGTCGCAACTGAGGCAGGTACTGTCTATCTGTGGGATCGCAGCAGTGGAAAGGTGCTAGATGTCTTTCAACACGCAATCCCGGTTCATTCGGTTGTCTTTAGCCCTGATGGTTCCTATCTCGCTACGATGGCTGAAGATTTTACGGTGCATATTTGGAACACAAACAATCGACAAGAGATAGCTATTCTCCACCATCCCATGGCTGTTTACTCTGTGGTGTTTGCGCCTGATAGTTCTTACTTGGCAACTTACGGTCAGGACCATAGGATTCGCTTATGGAATAGCACTAGTGGAGAGCAGTTTGGCATCACACCACCAACGGGCTTAGTGCGAAACTCAATAATGTTCAACGCAGATGGTTCTCATCTAATGACAGTCAGTAGTAATGGCACAATACGTCAATGGCGCATGCGAATTGATGAACTCGTAGAAATAGCCTGCCAAAGTCTAAGCCGTAATCTTACCCAGGAAGAATGGAATACATATCTGGGCGAAAGCACTCCCTACCACCGAACCTGTTCACAGTTGCCTGTTCATTTGACAGTAGTCCAGACATTACTTCGGCATTCGCTTTCAACCGCAGACAACATCAAGGTCGCGCTTGACCGTTTTCGAAATGCTTTGGAACTAAACCAACTGGACGCTAAGGTAGCCGTGGCAACCAAAGAGCTTGCTGCTAAAGCGCTAAGCGAGGAGAGCTACGTTGTCGCGCAAGAAGGCAAGCTTGACGATGCTCTCATCCTTATTGAAGAAGCATCAATATTTAGTCCAAACCTAGATAAGGAATATGAACAAGCGCTGGTAAAAAATAGAGTCGCTAATCGATTGTTGGACAAAGGAGTAGAAGAAGCGCAGAACAATAATGTCGAAGATGCCCGAAAGCTTTTGCAACAAGCTAAACAATTAGGAGCAAGTTTTGATGCTCTGAAATCTACTGCTATGACCCTGCAATATAAAGCGGGTGAGTTGGCTAGTGTAGGAAATATCACTGACGTAATCGCTATCGTTTCGCTGGCTCTTGACTTAACTCAAAATGAAGTACTCGATCGGACGGAATCGCTAGCTTCTAGTCCTGAGGCAGAAGTCAAAGCAAAGAAGCTCGTGGCAGACAAACTGGTTGAGCAGGGTCGTTTGCTCGCACGGCAAGGAAAAACGGAAGAGGCTGTTGCTCTCTTTAGACAAGCCTTAGCATTAGACTCAGATCTATTGAGTGAACTGGATCCAATTGTAGAGGCTAAAAAGGAAAAAGAGAGTGCAGTTTCCAGTCTCCTCATGGATGGCGACAATTTTACCGATCAAGGTATGCCAGAAAGGGCAATCGCGAGATATACGAAAGCTATTGCGCTAGATCCGGTCAATGCAGATGCTTACCTGGATCGTGGTTTAGTCTACTATTCCCAGAAAGCCGCCAGTAAAGCTATTGCTGATTTTAGCAAATTCATTGAACTCAACGGTAAGCCTCTTGACTGGATATATTTTTTGCGTGGAGATGTTTTTGCACGGCAAGGGATCTATGATAAAGCTATGGCAGATTTTAATAAAGCAATTGAAATGAATCCGAAGAAAGCTATCTTCTACAGCGGTGCGTGTGAGGCCGGCCGTTTATTGGGACATTCGGCTGACGTGCTGGATTATTGTCAGAAAGCCGTTACCCTAGCACCGAATAAGCCGGAGCCCGGAGCAACCGTGGTCTCGCCCGCGCCTTGACGGGTGACGTGGCTGGTGCCATCGAAGATTTTCGCTTCTATGGTGAACACGGGGGTAAATACTATCGCTTTTGGATCAACCGTTTGGAATCCGGCAAAGATCCCAAAACCATCTTGTCATTTTCGGAATTAAATGTCGTAGTGAGGAGTTTCAAGGTTACCGTCCAGCGCAACTGAGGCAAGGACTCTTTTTAGGACAGAGTAACATCAATCAAAGCAAACAAGAATTTTCCTGTCATCCTCCCTCATGAAGGTTATGGGACTCTTCGGTGCGGTGGAAGTCAAAGCCTCCGGTGATGGCACACTGCTTCTTGCGACACCGTTTGGCAATTGGCGATTTGTACAACTTTGCATCCAGCCCTCACGTAGTGGCTGTTGATGATCGCGGGCATGATGTGGCAGTTCGTTCTTTCGCTTGTGATTGTTTACCGCGAACTCGGAGCTTACCGCTGGAACGCCATCTGTGAACGGACCTGGCTGCCCCTCATCTTTGGGCTGATGGGAGTTAGGAATTTGTTTCGGTAATCGTAGGTGCGGTTTGTAACCGCACGGTTCCCAGGGAGCAAGTGCGGTTACAAACCGCACCTACGATTA
>QWII01000097.1 GCA_021405325.1 Caldilinea sp. CFX5
CGAGCCACGATGATGTCGCTCGGCCAGACCGCCGGGAGGTGGGCAAATGAACTTTCTCTGGTACAACAGCTTGTGCCCACCTCCCGGCGGTCTGGCCGGCTGCGTCTTGCCTAAGTCCTATCTTTTTAAAAAAGGTATAGGATTAACGATGAATTGGTACCAACTAACAACAAATGATACAGGCAATGAATTAAAAAGTGATCCAGTCAATGGGTTGACACAGGCGGCGGCGGCGGCCCGTCTACAGCAATATGGCCCCAACGAACTGGCCGAACAGGGGGGACGCAGCCCGCTCAAAATATTGTGGGAACAACTGACCGCGACCATGGTCTTGATCCTGGTGGCGGCGGCGGTTGTCTCCGGCTTTCTCGGCAAATGGCATGAAGCGATTGCCATTCTCGCCATTGTGCTGCTCTTTGCGCTGCTGGGCTTTGTGCAAGAATACCGCGCCGAGCGGGCGATGGCGGCGCTCAAAAAGTTAGCGGTGCCCAATGTGCGGGTGCGTCGTGACGGTACGCTGCAAGAGTTACCGGCGCGTGATCTGGTGCCGGGCGACCTTGTCCTCCTGGAAGCGGGCAATCTGGTGCCGGCTGATTTGCGGCTGGTGGAAAGTGTCAACCTGCGCATTCAAGAAGCGGCGCTCACTGGTGAATCGGAAGCCGTGGAAAAAGAGACCGAAGCGCTGGAAAAGGCCGACCTGCCGCTGGGCGACCGGCTGAACATGGCCTATATGGGCACCACCGTCACCTATGGCCGCGGCATGGGTATGGTCACGGCGACGGGGATGCAGACGGAACTGGGCAACATTGCCAACTTGCTGCAACAGAGCGAAGATGAGTTGACGCCCTTGCAAAAACGGCTGGATCAGGCCGGTAAAGTGCTGGCGGTGGTCGGTGTGATTATCGCCGCCGTAGTGGCCGGCATCAACTTCTGGCGAGGTGCGCCCTTGGTCGATGCTTTTTTGGTGGCGGTCAGCGTAGCGGTCGCCGTGGTGCCGGAAGGGCTGCCCGCCGTTGTTACGATCACCCTGGCGCTAGGGGCGCGACGGATGTTGGCCCGCAATGCCTTGATCCGCAAGCTGCCGGCGGTGGAAACGCTGGGTTCCGTCACCACCATCTGCTCGGACAAAACCGGGACGCTTACGGAAAACCGTATGACGGTGACGGTGTTGGATGTGGCCGGCCATCGGGTCGATATAACCGAAGAGACGACCGCTGCCGGTCAACTGCGGCTGGATCTCAGCACACCGGCGACGGTAACGCCGCAAGGTTCGCTGGGGTTGCTTTTGATCGGCGGCGCCCTCTGTAATGACGCCAAGTTGACGGTGGACCAAAATGGCGGCAATGGGCAAAAATTTCATGCCATCGGCGACCCAACCGAAGGCGCGCTGGTGGTAGCGGCGGCAAAGTTTGGGCTTTTCAAGGAAAATCTGGACGCCAACAAACCGCGGGTGGCCGAGTTGCCCTTTGATTCCGAACGCAAACGAATGACCACGGTTCATGCATTGGCACATAGCGAACAATCGGCCATTCGCGAATTGATTGCCGTCGTTGCGCCCGGCGTGCCCTACCTGGCCTTTACTAAAGGTTCGGTTGACGGCCTGCTTGACATCTCCTCCCATGTTTGGACGGATGGCGTTCGCTCGCCGATGTCCGAGACATTCCGCCAGCGCATTGAGGCAGCCAACCGTTTGCTGGCCGAGAATGGGATGCGCGTGCTGGGGGTGGCCTTCAAAACTCTGAACGAGGCCAGGGCAACGCCGGCTCTGGAACAGGACTTGACCTTTATCGGCTTCGTCGGCATTATCGACCCGCCGCGGCCCGAAGTGAAGGAAGCGGTCGCCAAATGCAAGAGCGCCGGCATTCGCCCGGTGATGATTACCGGCGACCATCCGCTCACGGCGTTGCACATTGCCAAAGAGTTAGGCATTGCCCAGCCTGGCGACCGCGTCGTAACTGGGGTTGAACTCAACAACCTGCCTGATGGCGCGCTTGATAGCTTGGTGCAACAGGCGCCGGTCTATGCGCGTGTCTCGCCGGAACATAAGCTGCGCATTGTCGAAGCGTTGCGCCGCCAGGGCCATGTCACGGCGATGACCGGCGATGGCGTCAATGACGCCCCGGCGCTTAAAACCGCCGACATCGGCGTGGCGATGGGCATTACGGGTACAGACGTTTCCAAAGAAGCGGCTAATATGGTCTTGCGCGATGACAACTTTAGCACGATTGTCGCCGCCGTAGAAGAGGGGCGCGTCATCTATGATAACCTGCGTAAGTTTATCAAATTCAGTATTGGCGGCAACATCGGCAAGGTGTTGGTGATGCTTGTAGGTGTTTTGCTGGGCATGGCGAATCCGCTCCTGCCGCTGCAACTGCTCTGGCTCAACCTGCTCACCGATGGCTTGTTGGGCGTCGGCTTGGGGGTCGAGCCGGCGGAACGCAATGTCATGCGCCGCCAACCGGTTCCGCCCAATGCGAACATCTTTAGTGGCGGCGTCGGCGGCCAGATTGTGCGCTTCGGGTTGCTGATTGGCGCCTTGTCGTTGGGGTTGGGCGCCTGGTACTTCTTTAACGGGAAGGAAGATTGGCAGACGATTATGTTCACCACCCTGGCCTTTAGTCAGGTCTGGCAAGCGTTGGGCATTCGCAGCGGCAACGATTCGCTCTTCCGGGTGGGTCTCTTCTCGAATCTGCCCTTGCTGGGGCTGGCGTTGCTCGTTGTCGGGGCGCAACTGGCCGCCATTTATGTGCCATTTCTGCAAAGCTTCTTACAGACCAGTTCGTTAGCGCCGGTCGATCTGCTCGTCTGTTTTGGCGTTAGCTTGCTTGTCTTTGTCTATGCGGAAGTCGAGAAAATCTTTTTACGGCGTCGCCCGGTTGCGTAGTCGTTTGGTCGTCTAGTCGTCTAGTCGTTTAGTCGCGTAGTCCCTAGGTTTGTGATTTGGTAGGTATATCATAAACTGTTACAAACGAAGCGACTGTATGACTAAGCGACTACATGACCAAGCGACCAAACGACTACGCGACCCAATGACCACAAATTCTTAAACATGGAGGCTCTCTATGGGTTGGTCTTTTAAAATTGCCCAATTTGCCGGGATTCCGATCAAGTTGCATATCACCTTCTTTATCATCATCTTGCTGGGCGCCTGGCAGTGGGCCGGGCGCAGTGATGATGCCATTGCCGGTGCGCTCTTTGGGGCGGCTTTGATGTTGGCGCTTTTTCTCTGTGTCACGCTCCATGAATTGGGGCATAGTTTGACTGCGCGCGCCTTTGGCATTCAGACGCGCGAGATTCTGTTGCTGCCGCTGGGTGGGGTGGCGCAGTTGAGCAAGAACCCGGATCAACCCGCCCATGAATTGTGGATTGCGCTGGCGGGGCCAATCGTCAATGTAGTCATCGCCTTTGTGCTGATCCTCATTGGCCTGACGCCACAGATTGATCTCTTTGCCTACCTGTTGGATGGGCGCGGCTTAACCAGCATCTTGACCAGTGACATCACACTCAAGAACTTCTTGCTCTGGTTGCTCAGCGCCAATGTCAGCCTGGTGCTCTTCAACATGATCCCCGCCTTTCCCCTCGACGGCGGGCGGGTGCTGCGGGCGCTGCTGGCCATGGGCATGGGTTTTCCCCGGGCGACACGCGTTGCCTCGGCCATTGGTCAATTCGCCGCCATTGCGCTTGGTCTCTTCGGGCTGTTGACCGGCAATCTGATTCTGGCGCTGGTGGCCGTCTTCATCTTTGTCGGCGCTACGCAAGAGACCGCGGTGGCTGAATCGAAAGTGGTCTTGACGACGCGCCGGCTCGGTGACGCCTACAACCGCCATGTCATCACGCTGCAAAATGGCGACCGCCTCAGCCGTGTGGTTGACTATATCCTCACCAGCTACCAACCGGACTTTGCCGTTCTCTTTGGCAAGAAGCTCTTGGGCATTGTCACCCGCGACGATGTCATGCGCGCCCTGGCGTCACAGCCCTATGATCTCTATGTCAGCGAAGTGATGGTACGCGATGTGGTGAAACTAGATGCCAATCTCACCCTGGACGAGGCGCGTGATCAGATGGCCGAAAAGAGCGTGCGTGTCGCCGCGGTTTATGATGGCGAAAACTTCCTGGGGCTGATTAGCATGGAAGACATTCAAGAAGCCTTCTCCGTTCTCATGTTCAATCAACGCCATGTCGAGTTGCAAAAAGCAGCAGCGGCGCAATAAGTAGACTGTTATTTCTATAGTCGTTCATAAGCGGTCATAGGCAGATTGCCTATGACCGCTTTGTTTATTTATTTCATCAAACCGAAGGAGAAAGGGCAATGAATCATGTAATCCCGATTGCCGGCTTTTGTGCGCCCCAATTTTCGGCTGTTAGCCAAGCCTTTGCGGCGAACTTTCATCACTTCGCAGACATTGGTGGCGCTGTCGCGATCTATCATCACCAGAAACCGGTCGTTGACTTGTGGGGCGGCTACACTGACGCCGAACGCAGTAAGCTTTGGCAACAGAACACCATTGTCAATGTCTGGTCTGTCACCAAAGCGGTTATCGCGCTCTGTGCGTTGCGCCTGGTCGATCGCGGCGAGTTGGATTTGGATGCCCCTGTCGCCCACTATTGGCCGGACTTTGCACAGGCCGGCAAAGGACAACTCTTCGTGCGCCAGCTCCTCAATCACCAAGCTGGACTGGCCGCCATCGCCGAGCCATTACCAACGGCAGCGATCTTTGACTGACAACGCATGACAGCGGCGTTAGCCAAACAACGCCCTTGGTGGACGCCCGGCACGGCGCATGGCTATCATGCGGCTACGTTTGGCTGGTTGGTCGGCGAAGTTGTGCGGCGTGTAAGTGGAAAATCGATTGGTCGCTTTCTGCAAGACGAAATCGCTCGCCCGCTGAATATCGACATCCTGCTTGGCTTTGGCCCCGAAGAGGATAAACGAGTGGCTACTGTCGTTGAGCAAATGCCACCAAGGGCGAACACAAGCGAGATTGCTACACCGCCTGATTCTGATTCACTGCTGGCAAAAGTGAACAATCCACGCTTGGATGACTTCGCCATTTTCAATAGCCGCACCTGGCGTGCGGCCGAGATTCCTTCAGCAAATGGCACAACCAATGCCCGTGCGTTGGCCCGTTTGTATGGTGCGCTTGCCGGCAGCGGTGTGATCGATGGGGTGCGGGTGCTGAGTCAAATGCTGCTCACGGAAGCCACGGCTGTTTCGTCAGAAGGAGTTGATCAGGTGTTTGGCTTCCACAACTGCATCGGGTTGGGTTTCAGCCTGAACCGACCCGCTGGGTTTATGGGGCCAAATGAAGCCGCCTTTGGTCATGCCGGCTACGGCGGATCGATTGGGTTTGCCGATCCTGTCGTCGGGGTCGGCTTTGGTTTTGTCACCAACACCATCCCCGACGGCCCCGTACAAGATCAGCGGGCGGCTAATTTGATTCGTGCGCTTTATCAATCGCTTTGAGCCATCGGCGCCCATTACACAATTTAATGCTTATTCTCTAAAATCCCGTTCACAAAATTGCACTTAGCCAAACCGTGCCGTCCTGTGCTATCATGATCGGACAAAATTTCACAAGGTAGTGGTTGATTTTACGGGCGCGGATTTAGGAACCGTGGATATAAGGCAGTTACTCCGCGCTTCCTAAATCCACGTCTGTATCCACTGCTACCCAACCCAATTGCTCAATTCACCGATCTAACAATAAGGAGAAGTCGCATGGCGCTGACAGTCTATGACTTTCGCACGGACATTCGCAATATTTTTGTGACGCCGCAGATCCGCTCCCGTTTTCTACGTTTTGAAGTCGGCACGGTCGCCCAGCGGCACAGCCATGACCTGGGCCATGAAATCTTTCTGGTGCTCTCCGGTCGCGCCGAGTTTGAGATTGACGGCGAAAAGGCCGAGCTTGGCCCCGGTCAACTCTGTATCGCCGCCGCTGATCAACATCACCAGGTGCGCGTCCTGGGGGATGAGCCGATGATCATGTACCTCTCGGTCACGCCCCATATCCAGCCGACCCACACCATGTGGACGAACGACGGTTGGGGGCCGGATGCGCAAAAGCTGCCCCCTCGCTTTGTCCCCAACAAGTCGTATGATGTGCCGATCGACACAACGACGCCCACCGCAACGCTGGTGGATCGCCATCTAGCGGGCGCAGAAGCGGTGGCAGCGGCCGTCGCCGCTAATACACGCGCACAACAGGAGCAAGTCGCTGCGTACAAGGCCGCGCTGGCCGCCGGCGATCGCCATGCCGCCAACCAGGCGCGGGATGCCATGTGGGCTGCCCTTTATGAAGTCCACAAGCAGATCGCCGCCTGGGATGATGCCTGGAATGCCTTTACCGCCCGTACCGTGGAAATGGAGTAATGCAACATATGAAACTTGCAGGCAAAGTCGCCTTAGTCACCGGCTCCGGGCGCGGGTTAGGGCGCGCTTACGCACTTCATCTGGCAAGCCTAGGGGCTGATGTGGTGATCAACGATGTCAACCTCAATTCCGCCCAGGAATTTCATGAACAACTCAGCGCATCGACGGTGATGGCTGAGATCGAAGCGATGGGTCGTCGTTCTCTGGGCGTGCAGGCCGATGTCACCAATCGCGATGCGGTGGAAGGCATGTTTGAAGAGATTGCCGGCACCTTTGGCCGCCTGGATATTCTGGTCAACAACGCCGGTGGCAACTTACGCCACGAAGGGGCTGATGACTCTGCCTCCACTTCGCCGCCGGAACGCTATCAGTTCATCATGGACATTAACTTGACTAGTTGCATCCTCTGTTGCCAGGCCGCTAGCCGACTGATGAAGGAACAACAGAGCGGCAAGATTGTCAACGTGGCGTCACAGGCGGGGTTGTGGAGTGGACGTAACGGCGGCGGTATGGCATATAAACTGGCAAAGGCTGGCGTCGCCCATTACACGCGGGTGTTGGCGGCGGAATTGGGGCCGTTTGGCGTCAATGTTAACTGTATTGCACCCGGGTTTATTGCGTCGTCGCGCACCAAACCCTTCTGGGAAAAGGCCGGCAACGATTTGACGGATCAGATCGCGTTGCGCCGCGTCGGTCAACCGGAAGAGGCGGCCAAGGTGATCGAGTTCCTGGTCACGGATTTGTCGGATTATGTGACCGGGCAGTGCATCCCAATCTGCGGCGGCTATGTGGCGTGGGGCTAAAAGCGATCCTGTCTAATTGACTTTTCCGCCATCATCAATACAATATCAATACAATCATAGCAAGCGTTTCGTGCATGGCAACGCGTAAAAAACAGACCGGCAAACCGAAGGCAAGAAGGTCACACGACCGACTCTTCAAAGAATTCTTGCGACGCTTCTTGCCTCAATTTTTACAACTCTTTTTCCCCGAACAAGCGGCGCGGCTGAATTTCAGTACGCTCCGCTTTATGGACAAAGAGTTGGTTATCAACTTTCCCAAACAGGCGTTACGGATCAGCGATCTGGTGGCTGAAGTGCAGACCTGGCAAGGGGAAACCGAAACCATCCTGGTACATGTCGAGGTGGAAGGGCGCGACAAACGCACTCTCCCACAGCGGATGAGCGAGTATTATGTCCTGTTGCGCGTCTCCTATGGCAAAGCAGTGCTGCCGATTGCCTTTGTGTTGCTCGCCAATGCCGGTGGGGTGAGTTGGCAAAGCTATACGGAAGAACTGTTCGGGGAAACCTTATTGAATTTCCGTTATGGACAGGTGGGGATACGCGATTTGTCTGCCGCCACCTATCTGGCGAAGCAAGATCCCGTCGCTGCCACCTTGGCGCTGTTAATGAAAACGGACCGACAAAGCCGAGCAGAGGTGAAACTAACCGCTTTGCAAACGGTGATTCAAAGTAAGTTAAGCCCAGGTGATAAGCTGTTTTTGGTGGAGGTGGCAAACACCTATGTACCTACGGCAAACTTATCTGATCCACGGGAGGAGATTATGGAAGCATTAGCAGATATCGAGGTTAGTTGGGGCGACCGACTCCGTGAAGAAGGGCGCAAGGAAGGGCGCAAGGAAGGGCGCAAGGAAGGGCGCAAGGAAGGGCATAAGGAAGGCGAACTTACTGGTAAACGCAAAATGTTATTGAATGTACTCACGGTAATGTTTGGCTCATTGCCCGACGATGTCGTTCGACGTATTGGCGCAATTACCGATGAAACCCTTTTGGAAGAGGTAAGCCAACAACTATCACAGGCCAAGCGTTTAGACGATCTCGTCATTCCTACTCCGCCCCCAGCAAAAAAGCGCCGCGCCTGAGTGGAGGACAACCATGCAAAACTATCAAGTTGTCTGGCCGGAAGCCGGGATTGCCACGCTGGAACCGTGTGAAACGCCAACGCCCGGCCCAGGACAGCTACTCATCCGCACCCGCTCCACCTTGATCAGCCCCGGCACTGAGCGCGCCTTTTTCTTGGGCTTGCCCAACACCACCCAACGCTTTCCCCAATATCCGGGGTACAACAATGTGGGGGAAGTGGCAGCCGTCGGCGAGGGGGTGACGGGTTGGCAAGTTGGCGACCGCATTGCGACGCCAACTCGTCATGCCGCCTATGTGCTGGCTGATGCTGCCATCGGCGTGCGCATCCCTGACGGCTTGAGCGATGAACGCGCCGCCTTTTTTGAAATGGTCTCCATTGCCCTTCAGGGGGTGCGCAAGGCGCGCATGGAGTTGGGCGAGCCAGTGGTTGTGATCGGTGGCGGGTTGATCGGTCTCCTTGCCATGCAGTTGTCCAAACTTCAAGGCGCAGCGCCGGTCATTACCGTTGACCAGGATGAGCAGCGGCTCGACTTTGCCCAACAGGCCGGCGCCGATGCCGTGGTCATGGCCGACAGTCACCTACACGAAGAGATTGACCGCTTATGTGGTGATAAAGGGCCGGCGGTCGTCATTGAAGCGACCGGCCATCCCGCCGCCATCCCCACCGCCTTTGACCTGGCCGGCTGGTGCGGGCGCGTCATCTTGCTGGGCAGCACCCGTGGCGAAACGGAGCAGGTCAACTTTTACCGGGATGTCCATAAAAAAGGACTCACCGTCATCGGCGCCCACAATTCCAGCCGCCCTGCCCATGATTCTCGCCCAGGCTGGTGGACGCGTCTGGAAGACCAGCAGACCGCCATGAAACTGCTGGCCTTGGATCGGCTGGTGATTCATCCCCTGGTCACGCATCGTTTCACCTGGCAGCAGGCGCCCCAAGCCTATGATCTGCTCAAACAGTGGAACAAGGATGCCTTGGGGCTTGTGTTGCGCTGGCTATAACTTTTCTGTAACGATTCAGGTCGGGGCCACTCTGCCCTGAAAACAACCGGGATTTCGCAGGTTACACAGATTAATTTGCAATATAAAGCTTTGAAATCTGCGAAATCCCGGTTGTTTTCATTAGCTGTGGCGCACAATGGTGCATGGCTACTTCCTGGAAGAGACAGCGAATGTCTGGTTATACCGAACGGTTCCCGCCTCTTCCAGGAAGCCGGCGCCTACGCCTGAACAGTTGCCATTTTCTTTCGATCAGCAGAAACAGGAATCAATGAATACGCTGCCCATCTCATTCGATCTGTCGCTTGCCAACCAGGCGCTCATGAGCCGTTATGATAGCCATATTGTGCGCCGCCTCTCGTCGATGACCGGCTATTACTTGGATGGCGATGCGTTCGACGCCCAATTGAACCAGGGCGATCCTGTCCACTACGAGGTGCATGGCATCGACCCGCCCGCCGTCGCCGGCGAGTTGAGCAGCGGCGTCACTCGACTGCACCCCGGCAAGATCGGCCAGGAGTATTTCATGACCAAAGGCCACTTTCACGCCGTGTTAGAGACAGGCGAGGTCTACTATGCGCTGCGCGGCGCCGGCATGTTGGTGATGGAGACGCCGGAAGGCGACTGCCGGATAGAACCCTTTGCTGCCGGTCAGGTGGTCTATGTGCCGCCCCGCTGGGCGCACCGCACGGTCAACACCGGCAACGAAGACCTACTCTTCTTCTGGGTCTACCCCGCCCATGCCGGCCACGACTACCGCACCATCGCAGAACGCGGCTTCCGTAAACTGGTGGTTGATGTGGCGGGCGTTCCCACTATCATCGACAACCCGCGCTGGTTGTCGCCATAAGATTTGGTTCTTGTCTGGTTGAACTGTCCCGGAGGGACGCTTGAGTTTAGAGTAGAAAAAGGGAAAAAGCTTATCGGCCCTAAACTCAGGCATCCCTCCTGGGCAGAGGCACACATACGCTACATTTTGTCACCTTGTCACCCGGACTTCGACGAGCTCAGTCGAGTCGTCATCTTCCCAGGAGGCGCAGTGAAACGCAAGCAGCAAGTTAACTTCGAGTGGAGCATCGGTGATGATGATTGGGGGACAGCATTGGTCTTGCCCAATCGCTGGGGTTCAGCCGAACCACCCTTGACGTTGCCGGCTGCTCCCTGGCGGCGGGGTGACAGACCGGCAGCCGGACAAGCGTGGGGTGCGCTCCCATTGGAGCCAGGGCAGTGGATCTCAGCCGGAGAGGTGCAATTTTTGCGTAATCGGCTGCGTGACCTCTTTTTACTCGCCCTGGCGGTAATTCTCCTGGGCAGTATGCCCTTCACCCCCGATCAGGTGGCGCAACAGCGGGCGGAAGAAGGGGTTACCGCCGCGCTGGCGACCGAATATAGCGCCTGGCAACGCAAAGATCGCGACACCTTCACCGCCCTGATCGATCTGCCGATGGCGGAGCGCTGGCAATGGGAATGGCGTGACTATTGGTCGTTGCCGCCGGCGGATTTTGCCGACTTGGGGTTGACAGTGCGTCGCATCGATCGCCAGGGCGAGTTGGTACGGGTCGAAGCGTTGGTGACGCGACCATCGACCAAGTGGTGGCGTTCCAGCCCCTACCGGGAAATTCGCTTCTATCGCGAAACCGAAAAAGGTTGGCTGCGCACCATGCCGGCGGATAGCCACTGGGGGGAAGCGCAGGCCATCGAAACTACCCATTTGCGCTTTGAATATCGCGCCCACGACGCACCGGTGGTTGAGGCCCAGGTTGACCGCTTAGAAGCGCTCTACCTGCAACTCTACCAGTGGGTAGAACTGAACCCGGAAACCAAATATAAATGGACCTTTGTCCTGTTGCCGGATCGCACCGACGGGCGCACCGGCTACTATTACCGCAATGAGTTTACGTCCCCCGTGCTGGCCGAAGTGCCGGACATGCTCACCGATGAGGAGTACGTGGCGCAGATGATCGTCAGCAGCATGACCAGCCAGGCGGTCTACGGCGCCAGCCCCACCCGGCGTAACTATCTCCATCGCTGGGAAATGATTGTCTGGTCGCTCTATGGTTGGTTGCGCAGTGATCTGCTGGGGCAGCGTTCGCCCTGGCACGCCCAGGCGCAGGAGGTGTTCAAGGCCGCGTTACCCACCCACTTCCCCCTCTCGCTGGATGATATTGAACATTGGGCCGATGAAAGCCGACCGGCGCAGGAGCGGGTTATGCGCCAATATATGGTAAGCGAGTCGATTGTTGACTTCGCCATGAATCACTATGGCCGTGATAAGTTACCCGAACTGTTAACAGCCATGGAAGTCGAACGCAGTTGGGATGAGCTGACGATGACGGTCTTTGATGTCTCCGCTCCTGAGTTTGAAGTGACCTGGAATCGCTATATTAAAGCAAAATATCTTGACGAGTAAGAACGCATGGGCCACCCTTCCTGGAAGAGGCAACTACCGTTCTGTCTGACGAAACGGCTCCCGCCTCTTCCAGGAAGAGACCCATGCACCGTCATGCACCACAGCCGATGAAAACCTTAGAAAAATCTTTGGAATCTGCGGCAGCCCTGTTATTTTCAGGGCAGGGTGGCCGCACCTCTCAATCCATGACAACCATAAGCAATGATAGGAACCGATCATGACCACTGGGCAAAAGTCGTTTCGCCTGGCGCTGACCGCCGATTTTTATAACAGCAGCGGCGCATTGCTGTACAAAGACATTGGGCTTTCCAGCTTAGCCAATGCGCCGCAACTCCCGTACACCACCTTTGCCGAACATCGACCGGAGATCGGCGCCGATCAACTCGCCGGCATCAATGGCGTGATGGTGCTGACGCCCAAGGTGACAGCCGCGACCCTGGCGCAAGCCCACGATCTCCTGGCGGTTGGCCGTTTTGGCGTCGGCTATGATAGCGTCAATGTGTCGGCTTGCACCGCCGCCGATGTTCTCCTCTTTATTACACCGAGCGCGGTCAGTCGCCCGGTAGCCGAGGCGACGGTGGGCTGGATGATCGCCCTGACCCATCATGTCCGCACCAAGGATCGGTTGGTGCGCACCGGTCAATGGCATGAGCGCAACCAATATATGGGCCGGGAACTGCGCGATCGCACCTTTGGCACAGTCGGCTTTGGCGGCATTGCCCGTGAAACCATTCGGTTGCTCAGCATCTTTGGCATGAAGCAACCACTGGCCTACGACCCCTTTGTCGATGCGGCCACCGCCGCCGCCGCCGGCGTCAAGCTGGTGAGCCTGGACGAGTTGATGGCGCAGGCTGACTTTGTCTCGGTGCATTGCCCGCTTACCGAACAAACCCGCAACCTCATCGGCGCCCATGAACTGAGCTTGATGAAACCCGACGCCTATCTGCTCAATACCGCGCGCGGCGGGATTGTCAACGAAGATGCGCTATACGAAGCGCTTAAGGATGGGCGCATTGCCGGCGCCGCGCTCGACTGCTTTGTCGGCGAGCCGATCCTTGCCCCTCATCGCTTTGGCGAATTTGAGAATGTGCTGTTGGCGCCCCACGCCATCGCGTGGACCGATGAACTCTTCCGCGACATGGGTCTGGCTGTTTGCCAGGGCATGATCGATCTGGCCTATGGTCGCCGCCCCAAAGGGGTTGTCAACACAGAAGTCTTGGAGAGACCGAGCTTCCAGGCCAAGTGGCGCCGTTTGCAGATTGGCTAGCGCGGATAAACGTTGCCCTACTGGAAAAGGCATTGTGATGTTAGTTCAAGTCTCAACTATCCTCGATTGCCCCGCCGAGAAAGCCTGGCAAGAAGTACATACAACGCGCCTCTTACAATATGTAGCCGCGCCTGTTCTCGCGTTTGCGCCGGTTGACCCGCCAACATTGCCTGAAGAGTGGGCAGAGGGCAAGTATCAGGTCGCCATGAAGCTCTTCGGGCTGTTACCCTTTGGCAAACAGTGGATTGGTATTATCAAGCCGCCAACCGACAAGACAGCGCACCCGCAACGATACGAAGTGATTGATAACGGCTCCGGCGATATTGTCTCGCGTTGGTATCATCGCATTATCATCCAGGCCACCGCCGATGGTCGCACGCAGTATACCGACGCTGTCGAGATCTCCGCCGGTATGCTGACCATCTTCATCTGGCTCTTCGCCCAGTTCTTCTACCGCCATCGCCAACGACGGTGGCGAAAACTTATCAAGAACGGCTTCCGCTATTAGCATAAATTGTCGCACACCGAATTATCGCCCACTGGTTGCAACAGTAACAAGTAGAGTCACCTAAAAAGACGCATACTCCTCTACTGTGTGCGTCTCTCCTTTCTATCTTCTACTGTATAGTTGCCTCTACAACCCTATCACCGAGAATCATCAACGAGGAGTTCGCACGCCTACGTGCGAACTCCTCGTTGACTGGGCTTCATTAGTCTTCAGGGCACCGAGCGAAGACTAACGTCTTTACGACGGGTAGCGCCTGCTTGTGATCAACTTCACAGTTGTCTAATATAGTACATAACTGCTGCCGACCATCCGGCGTCGTACACTACAGGCACAGGCCGTTCTGCTCTTCCCACTACTGATCCGCAGCGCGCACGACGGTTCTGACGCGTGCTTCCGGCAGACCCGGCGCTGCCAGAAGCGATGTACGCCCTACGCCCACTAGTTCAGCCGAAAAGGAGCTACGCATATGAGTCAGTCTCATCCATCGCAGTTGAAACGTTGGTTTTTCCTGTTGTCCGTCGTTCTGGTCTTCAGCGTTGTCTGTTCTTCGGCGTTACTGCTAATGCCCATCCTCCTGGCGGCGCCCGCCGCCGAGGTGAGCGCCGCGCTCACCATTGTTCCTGTTTCTGCACCGCAGATCAACTGTGTCTTTACCGCCGACCCCAATTGTGTGATTACCCCCACTGATATGAGCGATACCTTTACGTTGCCCGGTTCGTTTGGTGGCGTCGGTCGCTTGATCACCCGCCAGTGGCCCGTGGGCGAAAAAGGGACCCAAGGCGAAGGGCTATATGCCTACCTCTACCGCATTGATCTCACCGGGGTCGAGGCCGGGCGCGAAACGGCCTGTGTCGAATCACTGTCGATTGACTTTGGCCCGGTTGAGGCGTTGGATTATAACGACGATGCAAAACCGGAAGAGGTCTTTGACGTTACCCAAGGGGGTATCGGCGTCATCGGACCGGCCGCCGCCGACCAGACGGGGCGCACCGTCACCTTTATCTTTAAGCCGCAGCTTTGCCCAGGCAATGCCGGCAGCAATGATACCCACTACTTTGGTCTGGCTTCCAAACAGCCGCCGCGCGCTATTACCGCCAAGCTGACCGGCACGATTGGCTTTAGCGCCGAACCCAAAGCGCGCGCCCCGCAGGATGTGGTCGCCTGTAGCGAGTTGCAGAGTGAAACCCAGATTCCATCCGCCGCCCGCATCGACTTTGACAATGACGGTTTGGGCGATGCCGCCGTCATCGGCGCGCACTACCAGGCTAGCGATGGCGTGACTTTTGAGGACAGCGCCACGAACAAGGCGATCATCTATGACCATAGCCTGCACCCGACGGAATCGACTGATCCCCGCTCGGCGCCCAACTATGTTGTCAACGATGCTGTCTTCCCCAACACCAGCGCCGGCGTGCCGCTCTTGATTCGCTTTGCCTCGGCCAAGACCCATGTCGGTCTCTACATGGGCAATGGCGTAGTCGGGGCGGCAGCGCAGGTGGGCGTCTTGCGCGCCTTTGATGCCAACAATCAGGAAATCTGCATCGTGCGCAATACACCCGTGCCGGATGACATTACCGAGTTCATCGGCGTCCACGATCCCGCCGGTCGCATTGCCAGCATTACGTTGGATTACGGCAACACGACGATTGCCGAGGTGATCGATGATCTGGTCTATGCGCCAGCCGCGCCGCCCACGCCGACACCAACGGCGACGCCAACCAACACGCCACCAACGCCGACACCCACACCAACCAGCACCCCGATCGTTGCCGACCCGATCAAGGCGTTCCCCTATTTCCCGTTGGAGCCGGTGATCGTCGCGCCCTTCCTGCAAAGCGATCTCACGATTGCGGGCATTGAGATTACCCAGGGCATTCAGTGCTTTGACACCAGCAAGGGGCTGGCCGGGTGTGCGGACAATTCGATGCCGGTCTCGACGAAAAAGGACACCACCGCGCGCATTTATTTGAAATGCACCAGCCTGCTGATCAATTGCAGCCGCAACAATGTCCCGGTGCGTTTGCACATCTTTGCCAACGGCGTAGAATATCTAGCTAATGCGCAAGGCAATGCCCGCAACACCATCGACCAGGGTACGCTTGATAGCGCCGAAATCTACTTCAATGTCAACTTTAGCAATGACATCCCCGTCACCTTCTACGCCGAAGTTGACCCCGATGGCGTCATTGCCGAAAACAATGAAGGCAACAACCGCTTCCCGGCGGTCGGCACGATCAACATGACCTTCCGTAAACGCGATACGCTCAAGATCGTCGGCACGCGATTGCGCTATCATCCCAGCGGCTACACCGGTACACAACAGGCCGGCGGCTGGGCCGTCAATGGCGGCGCGGCGGATTGGTTGGAACAACTGCTGCCCATTCGCAACAACGGCATCAACTATTCGCTCTCGTCCGGCTATCTGGATTGGACGGGCAGCCTCGGCTCCGGCGACGGTCAGCATGACCTGATTCGCTATCTGAACACGTCCTACGTGTTGCAAAATGTGCTGAATGCCCTCTTTGGCATCAACGGCGCCTATGTCAATGCCGACCATGTCTACGGTTGGGCGCCCAATGCCGGCTACAGCGGCGGCCATGCCGATATGCCGATCTACCCCCACGCCGGTGGCTTAGGCGTCGTGGGCATCGGCACCGACCGCACCAGTGATGGCTCTAATACGACCGATGACCCCGGCGGCGGCGCCTTGATCTTCGGTCACGAATTGGTGCATGATTACGATGTCCTGCATACCAACACCGTTGACGCCTGTGGCTCCAGCGACAGCGGCTCGGACTTCCCCTATGGTTCGTCCAGCATCCAGGAGTATGGCTTCAACCCGATCACCGGCAAAATCTATAACCCGGCCACCACCCATGATCTGATGAGCTACTGTCCGGCCGGTGGTTCCAAAGAGGGTTGGATTTCGCCCTTCACCTGGAACAAAATGGCAAACAAGTTGGATGTGGCGGTGATGGCGGCGGCCAGCAATGAGCGGGGCAACCGCAACACGCTGCTCTATACCACGGCCATGTCACAATCGTTGGTAGTCAACGCCACGGTCTACAACACAGTCACCAACCCGGCCAAACTGGGCGAAATCGGCGACCTCTATTTGGTGGACACCGGCGTCGAAATGCCGGTCAGCGGCGGCGACTATGCCATCGAACTGCGCAATGGTGATGCGGTGCTGGCAAGCAAGAGCTTTGTGGTCAACTTCGAGAGCGAATATGATCCGCATGGCGAAGGCCACAGCCATGCCGGTCACAGCCACGATGCGCATAGTGGCGGCGACGAACCGGGCGATCCCAGCCCGACGAGCAAGGTGGATGTCACTTTTGTCATGGCCTGGCTGCCAGGGACAACCCATGTTGTGCTTGTCCACAACGGCCAGGTGCTTGATAGCCGCGCCATTAGCGCTAACAAGCCGACCGTCACCGTTACCAACCCCGCGCAACCGGTCGAGTGGCCCGCTGACAGCACCCAAGCCCTCACTTGGACCGGCAGCGACGCCGATAACGACGCGCTGAGCTACACCGTCCTCTTTAGTGTCAATGGCGGGGCCGCCTGGAGCATGATGGCGACGGAACTCAGCACACCGACGCTGGCGATTGATGTCAACGCAATGGCAGGGACGGACAACGGGCTGTTCCGCGTGCTTGCCACCGATGGCGTCAATATCGGTTACGGCGACAGCGCGCCGGTGAAGATTCCTAACAAAGCGCCCACGCCGATCATCAGCGAACCGGGAGAGAATCGGGTCTTCCTCCCCGGCCAACTGGTGGTCCTCCAAGGTAGCGCGCTGGATCTGGAAGATGGGCGCCTGAGTGAAGAGAAGCTGAATTGGTCGAGTGACAAGCAAGGTGTGCTAGGGACAGGCGCTTCGCTGCCCACCAACACGCTGCAACCGGGCGAACATGTGATCACCCTGAGTGTCGCTGACAGTCAGGGCGCCGCCAACAGCGCGACGGTCAAAATTCTGATCGGCCACGAACTCTTCCTGCCGCTGATCAACCGCTAAGGCATATTCACAGAAATACGTAGCCCTCGTAGCGGCATGACCGGTCATGCCGCTACGAGGGCCTCATGGATGGATGATAGACGCCATGTCGGATATAGAGTATATCGAATCTTCACCGCTGGACGATCACCGCCGCCGGCAGATAGCCCTGATAGAGCAGATTTTTCCCGCCAGGGTCAGAGAGTTGGACATAGTACCAGCGCTCGCTGCCATAGGCCGTGGGGCCGGTCGCTTCAAAGAGGAGCGTCACGGCGGCGCCGACCGGCGCGTCGATCAGGATGCTGGCCGGGTTTTGCAGATCATCCAGCAGGGGATAGGCGGCGGCATTCTCAACGCTGATGATTTCGCCATAGGTAAAAGGCGTCTTGCTCTCGTTTTGCACAGGGGCCGGCGCCGCCACGCGATATTGCAGGGCGATGGGCAGACGGGCCGTGTCACCGATGTAGGTGAGCGCGTAGGCTTCGACCCAACCCTCTGTGCCGTCGGCGGTCGCCACCTTTACCCAGTAAGCGTCGGCTTGGAGAACGGTGAGTTGATCCGGGGCGCGCAGGGTGCGCAGGACAGGGGACTTCTCGGATGGCTCGGCGTAGAGATTGATCGCAATGTCAGGCACAATGGCCATGATCGGCGCGGCGGGCAGGACGGACGTTATCGATATGGGCGCTTCCGTTATCTCGCCATTGTCAGTCGAGGGATCATCGCCTGCGCCGCTCTCGCCGCCGGTTGTGGCGGTAATGGCGCCATTGGTCACACTCAGTGTGTTCGTCAGCGGGAGACTAGCGATCACTGCGGCGGTGGGTGTGGCAGCAGGCGTCGCCGCCGGCGCTGGCGCGGCGGTTGGCGTCTGCTCGACCGGGACAGCCGCCGGCGTGGAGTAGCCGCGGCGATCCGGCTCATCCGGCGCGTTGGTATTGTCTACCGTGGCGCTGATGTTGCGCAGAATCGCTTCGAGAGCGTCAAGCTGTTCGCCGGTGTAATTAAGGGCGGCGGAGAGATGGCTCAGTTGGGCCTGTTTCGCCAGCAACTCCGCCTCCGCGGTGCGGGCGGCAGCAGCTTCCATTTGGGCCATCGCCTCGGCAGTTTTGGCGGCAATGGCTTGCTGCTCCGCTTCCTGGCGGGCGGTGTTGGCCTCCTGACTGTGGCGGTTGGCTTCAATGCTAAACCAAAAGGCCGCCGCAGCCAGCAGAATGGCCGCGGCGGTGATGACACCAAGCAACCATGCCCGTTGGCGCAGCTTGACAACCGTCTGCTCCTGAAAGGCAGCCCAGTGCCGCTCCGATTTGACCAACCGCTCCTGCTCGGCGGCAAGGGCGCGGGCCTGTTCTAGCTCGCGCTGGCGGGCCGCCTCTTTCTCCTGCTCCACAGCGGCAACGGCGGCTTGACTGGCCTTGACATAGTGCTGTTCCAGCTCGCTCAGATCATTGTAGCGCAGGGCGTCTTCCAGCAGCGCGCCGCGCAACAGCGCGCCGGCGTCGCGCCCCACTTTGAGCCACTGCTCCGCCGCCGCGGTGACGCGCAGCCGTTCACGAATCCGTTCCCGTTCATCTTCCAGCCAGCCAACCAGCCGTGGCCAGTTGCGCACCAACGCCTCGTGGGCCACTTCCACCTGGTTGTCCTCCGGGCGTTCGCCGATGGTCAAGCGTAGCAAGTCGGCCTTGACCAACTTCTGTAAGACGCGATCCACCCGGTCGCGCGCTTCGCCGCTCTGGTAGAGGGTAGGCTGCCGCACCCGATTGCTGGTCACTTCCAGGCCATCACCGGGGCGCACCAGCCGCAACAGAATGCGGCGCGCCGTCACCTGGTCTTCGGGGATGAGGCTCTCATAGAGTTGATCCGCGCTGCGGGCCAGGGCCAGGCGCCCACCGCCGAGCCGTTTGTAGCTCTCCCAAGTGATGCGATTGCGATCCCGTTGCTCCCAGAGTTTGAGCAGGGTGAATTGCAGCAAGGGCAACGCCGCCGGTTCACCCAGGACATCCTGCACCAGGGCATCGACAACACTCGCTTCAAATTTCAAGCCGACGATCTCGGCGGGCTTCTCAATCACGGCGCGCAACTCAGCCGCATTGAGCGGCGTCACCCGTACCAGCGCTTTTTCAAAGTGCGGCAGCAGTTGGGGGACACGCGCCACAAAGCTCTCAAAATCGGTGCGCATGGTCAGGATAACGGTGTGACGAAGGCCGGGCGCTTCCACTAGCGCCAGCAGGTTGTTGATAAAGGCAGTGCGTGCTTCTTCATCCGTACAGAGGGTGAAGAGTTCCTCAAATTGATCCACCACCAGCAGCACCGGTCGTGCATCGCTTGCGTTGACCAGCTTGACCAGATGGGCCGGGTCTTGACGAAAACCATCAACACTTTGGGTTTGGAACGCATGGGCCAGGTTGGTCAGCGGCTCGGAGCCGGGCACCAGGCGGTCGAGATAGCGCCACTGTGCGCTACTGGGGGTCTGGTCGTCGCCGGTCAGCGCGCCACTCTTGAGCAACGGGATGAGACCGGCCAGCACCAGTGACGATTTGCCGCTGCCCGACGACCCCACCACCGCCACCAGTCGCGCCACCGCCACTTGTTCAGCCAGGGTATTGACCAGCCGTTCACGGCCAAAGAAATACTTTTCCTGCCCTTCCCGGAAAGAGGCCAACCCAACATAAGGACATTGATCGTCAGGCAAAGCGGGGGCCAGGCTGGGGTCAAAATCGACCAGCGCGCTATCGGGCATGGTGCGCCCGGTGCTATAGGCCGTGGCGGTCCAGTAGTCGAGCAGGCTTTGCGCTGCCCAGCGATCCTCTTCGCGGTCGAGCAGGACGCCGGTGCGGCTGCCCCGGCGCACGAACTGTTCCACCGCCGGCCAGAAATCCGGTGCGTCAGCCTGGGTGCGATGCGCCTCTAATAGCTTGTTGTGAGCGGCGCGCAAGACCGTCAGCGAAGGAAACAAGGGTTCGTCAATGGGAACGACTATTGGATCGACTGTGGGTTGTGCGTTCATTCTAACACCTGAATAATGGTTGCCAACGAATCACCCACCTTGCGTAGCTCGGCGCACAGTTCCTTCAAGTTGGTGTCCACCTGAAAGAAACGATTGCCGGCGCGCTGGCGGTAGCGTTGAAAATAGCTGCGAATGCGAACCGGGTTCTGGGCGGTAATGGCCTTGGCCAACTGGTCGCTATCCTGCATAAAGAGATCGACCCACTCCCCTTTTTGCGCCTGGCAGAGGGTGGTGACACGGCCACAGAGATCGGGCCAGGAAAATTCCAGTTCGTTGAGGTCGTGCAACATCACATCTTCAATGCGCCCCAGGATGCGCTGAACTTCCTGCCATTGATCATGCTCCAGCATTAACGCTTGCAGCCGGGCATTGAGTTGCTGCAACGAGTCAACGCCGCTGGTAAATTGCGTTGTGCGCTCCCGATCCACTTTGAGTTGTTGCAAGGCATCGCGAATGGCGACCAATGAGGTTACGATCTCGGCAAGGCGCAAGGCGCGGGCTGCGCCGATCAAACGGTGGTTGATGGTGGAGGGTTGCAAGGCCAACACCCGGCGGAGCAGCCAGACCACCTTTTTCAGTTTCTCGCCATCCATGCCATCGAGCGCCGCGCGCAACAAGCCTTGCGCCTGCTTGATGTCGGCCATCCAGGTCGTTTCTGTCGCCGGCAGTTTGGCCTCCTGCGCAACCCGTTCGAGTTCGTCGGCAATGTCTTGCAGGGTCACTTCGTAGTTGAGCAGATTGTCCAGCGCCAGATCATCTTTGGGGAAGCGTTGCGCCTCCTGGGCGATCACGCTGTAACAGCGGAATTGGAGCTTGTGGAGCAGGTCGTGCAGGTCTTTATAGTTGCTCAAAATCTCGATCTGCTCACAGGCGGCGCGGAAATCAGTGCGATAGGTGGTGACCAGCGCCCGCACCACCGCGCTCTTCATCAGCCCGGCCAGGAGGCTCAGATCTTGGCTGATCACGTCACCGCTGATCGGCTGGCTGCTCTGGTTGCTCACCTGCCAGAGGATGCCATCTTTGGCGTGCATGAGCAAGCGGGGCGATCCCCATTCGCCATTGCCCAGCCGGGTAGCAATGGCGACGCGCGCTTCGGTCAAGGCGCCATCGACGGAATAGCCATCGGCCAGGGCGGCATAAAACTCATGGGCAAAGGTGATGGCTGCCTCGTCGGAGATGGGATAGCGCATGGCGACGACGGCGGGCGCGCCTTGCTGCACCAACGTCTGCGCCACGCCGCCAAAAGGGTTAGTGTGGCCGGTCTGCGCCGACTCACACGCGTTAAGCAGGACTAAGCGCAAGGAGCGTTCGTTGTGCAGCAGACTCGCCAGGTCGCTGGCCGCCATTGGATCGGCATTGCCCTGCTCGTTAGTCAAAAAGAGGGCGCCGCTTTGGGTGCTCTCGTCAAAGTCGCCGTGGCCGACAAAGTGCAGGATGTGATACTCTTGCCGACGCAGGGCGCTCTGGAGGCCGGCCCTGGTCGCCACCGGCAGCCGATCGACAATCACCTGTCCCCGCTGGATCAGGTCGCCCAAGGCGCGCTGGACGTTGCTCCACTCCCGCTCGACATCCAGCGGGAAGAGGTCTGCCGGTGCGGCGATGACCATCAACAGACGTAAGGGCAAAGTGACGGTGAGGGAAGCGGACGGCGTCGGCAGTTCGAGAAAGTGAATCAACGACGAGGTGGTGCTCTGGCTCAGAAAGAGATTACGCTTGCGATGGTAGAGATATTCCCAGGGCAGATCGAGCAGGGTCGGGCTTTCGTTGAGGCGCAACCTGAGGCGCAGGGTTGCCCGTTGGCGCGCGGCTTCGTCGAGTGAGCGTTCTAAACAAAGCAACAGGTCACTGGTGAAGAGTGCATCAAAGAGGCGGCCCCCCATGTTCTTGAGCAATTCTTGCAGGGCGGGGCGGGTCGCCGGAGCGGCGGCGGTCAGCATCTGCGGCTGAAATTGGGTCAGTTCCGCCGCTTGAAAGGGCGATTGAAAGAGCGCACTCACCTCCCCTACTGGTGAAGTGAGGACGCGCGCTGTAAAGCCGCCAGGGGTGGCCTGGGGCGCAGGCGTGATCTGGAGATCAAAATCGAGATAGGTGGAACTGCTCATCAGCCGGTCGGCTCCCGCTACAAGATTTTCGGTAGGCGTCTGGTAGAATAAACGAACCTTGACGCTAAATTCCGGCAGGGTGCAATGAAAGGTGCTTACCGTTCCAGACGTTCCGGCGGCGATGGCTGTTCCTGGTAAAGCTTACTATTGGCTGACTATCACCATAAAGCCTGCTCTCAGCCGGTCCGTGACCGGCGCTCGACACCGGTCACCCACTGAGGGCGGCGGTGAGCGAGGTAGATCATTACCAAGGGCCAGGTGTAAAGAGCAGCAGGAGAACCGATAGCAACAGGTAAAACAACGCAAGCCCCACTCTGTATCTGATTTCAGCTTCCATTGTAGACTCCTTTTCCATACACGGCAAGCACTACTAGTACTTTAGCATGAGGTTGAGGCGTCTACCCTGTCAATATGGTGTCAATTCTGCTCGGTCGTTTGTGGCTTCACTGCCTACACATTGTAGCCAGTTCATAGAAGCCTGTATCGGACTAGTGACACTCTACCACCTGTAACTATAGTTTACAAGTTGGTAGAGTTTTGTTTGCTTAGATTTGGAGCAAGTTTCAATATGTTTGCGTAATGACAATCAAGTATACTATGGTTTTATGTCTCATCGTACTTTTGTAGCCGATTGACTTCATGCTAGAATGAAGCATCTAGTTGCAACATTACAATCAGTTAGGAGTTACGCAGTTGGACAAGACCTGTCAGGTTTGCGAAACCTGACAGGTCTCTGGTAGCGCCCGTCAACTGCGTAACTCCTATCAGTAACACGATTCGGTTTGGCCTTTAGAAAGAGGCGATTAACGATGGTTAGCCATCATCCAAGCTATCCCAATCCAACAATTCGTGAGGTAGTATGTGAAATTCATTTTAAGCTGTCAGATGTGGTAAGTTGGGATCCATCTTGGTACAGTCAATTCTTTAAACAGGTCGAGGCGGAATTTCCTACCTTTGAACCAGTCATTGTTCCGGTGCTTTTTGAAATTACACAGGCATCTGGTAGTGGTGGCGTGACTCATTCTATACCACAAGTAATTCGGTATCGTCATCGCACAAGAAATGTTCTGCTGCAATTATCAGAAAACAGGATTACAATCAACATTTTACCTGTTTACCCTGGTTGGCAACAAGTAAGCAAAGATATCGAGTATGCTTGGCGCAAACTTAATGAAGTTATGCAACCCGCTACTGTTATCCGGCTCGGTTTGCGATACATTAACGTTATCGAACGCCGCAGCGCCGGTGAAACGGCTGATCACTGGATCGTGCCCAATCATTATCTTCCTGCGATCCTATTAAGTTCATATCCCGGTTTCGCTAGTCAAGTTGTCACACGATTTGACGCTGAAAACAGAATTCAGGTAACGTTCACTGACCAATTCGCCAACGGTTCAGGTGCTTTTATTTTCGATATTGATCGTATTGTAGAGAGAAACATTGATACGAAGATAGAGCAATTACTACAAGAAATTACGCTGTTACATGATAATATTTGGGCAGTATTTCAATCGGCTAAAAGTGATAATCTGGAACGTTTGCTGCAAGGGGAACTATAATGGCAACTCAGGTTATGTATTTTACGAATACCGATTTTGTTACTTCTCGCCCGCTGTTTCTTAATTATTCACAATCCCTAAAGAGCAAAAAGGTTGATTCATTACCAGCTATTACCAGTAATGTGCGCCTGGAAAATAGCGGAGCTTCCGTCGATCTACCATCGATTAGCGAAAGCAGTCCAACCAACCAGGCATTCCAAAAACAGGCGCACACACAACGACTTTTTCATTACCTGCAAAATTCTGTTCAAGCACAGGAAGTCGCGCGCCAGGTCGCCGCAAACGCCTGGAAAGTCTG
Source organism: Caldilinea sp. CFX5 (assembly GCA_021405325.1). Next base: position 24,398 of record QWII01000097.1, read on the forward strand.
GAAAAAGTTGGAGAGCATCTTTGAAAGTAAGTTACCTGCACCTGATGCAGGTATCGGGCCAGATGGTCAAATTCTATATACATGGAATCAAAATTCGCATCACTTTGAAATAGAAATTTTCCCTGAGGGCATTATAGAGTTTTTCTATTTGAACTTTCGCACCGATGAAACATGGGAATACGACGATCAGGCAGAAAATTCTATCTCTGAAGCAGTGATAGAAAAAATAAGGGTAACTCTTCTACATGAATAGTGGTTTGCGCCCAGGTGCAAAAGGTGAACCCCTACCAGACGATGTTTTCGTCATACGGCTTGGGAAACCTTCGACTGATGCTTTAGCGTTACAGAAAGCCCACGAATCACATTTTGCTCTATCGACGGCTGATGAACAATCAGAATTACAGTCACTCTCCGTGTGGGCAAGAGACTTAACATCAGCCGAGCAAGCCCGTGAATTGATGGGTGAAAATAAAGCAGCTTATCAATTGGCTTTACATCTCAATGTGGATGCCATTCGCGCCATTCATGCCAAAACAATGCAGACGATGGTTGCTTTAAATGTGGTTTAGGATCCAGATCCACGACCGGGCGCCGAAGGACATGCTGGCATTACAGGCTTGAAACGTCCGCCAGGTGGTGACCGTAGCACCTATAAAACACTTCGTGCCAAACTTACACAAATTGCGATGGTACAAGTTCTTGCCTAACGATGGCTTTGGTTGCTTATCGAAAGGTGGTAGCAAGCCCCCCGCAGGCGCGGTTACGCCAAATCCCGTTTCATCATTGGAACGAATAGAAAAAGCCTTGTGACAAATTCTTCACAAGGCTTCCTTCTCATATCGACGGAGTGTCTTCCCAGGCGCCCCCAGCGTGAGTCGAACACGCGACCAAAGGTTTAGGAACACCGTTCTACAGAGTGGAACGTCAGCGTTTTATGGACATTGTTTTATTAAGATAAAGCTACTATATTCCTACTTGCCACCTTTGTCAACCTTATCCCAAGCTCATTTTGAAGACTAGCTATCAAAGGTCATCTGGAACGCATATTTTTTCGGATTGACGGACAAATTCAATTTGGTGTCGGCTCCTGGCTAATACAAATATTAGTTAAGCTATCCTGCTGTCAAGTTGTATAATACGACGTTCGATGCGCTGCACCAGCATGACAAGTTGTTCAAGAGTGCTGCCGGCAATTTCTTCTTCGTTGAGCGTCACTTTTGCGCCGTATTCACGAATGGCTTTTGATACCCACTCACCGCGACGTTTTGGGCTGGGCGCATTTGCTTCTACTATGGCCAGCGCGTCATTATCGATGTAATACTGAACCCGTGTCGTACCTGCCATTCTTCAACCTTTGCAATCTCTTACTGTACTTCGCTGATTGACAATCATATTATATCCACATTAGCCTAAGATATGCAAAAATTCAATTCACTTTTGCACTCTATTATTTTGATAATGAACTCCAAAGGTGGTAAAATAATGCAAGATATGAACGATTATCTTGCATTATCAGAAAGGCCAGCGATGAACGCGATAACAGTACAACAGCACAAATCTGTGGCTATTCCGCCGCAAGCCGATAGTGACGAGCACTTAATCGCCCTATGGTTGCATGGAAAGTCGATCCATAGCCAGCGCGCATACTTAGCCGATGTGGAAAAGTTTATGGCCTATGTCGGTAAGCCATTACAAGCGGTTATGTTAAACGATCTGCAACAATTTATGGACAGCCTGGTTGGCAGCGACAACACACGCCGGCGCATTGTCTCCAGCATCAAGAGCCTCTTTACCTTTGGGCAAAAGCTTGGCTATCTACAGTTCAACGTGGCAGCGGCCATGAAGGCGCCCAAGTCAAAAGACACCTTGGCTGAACGTATTTTAACTGAAAGCGAAGTGTTGATGATGATTGCGCTCACCACAAAGGAACGCGATAAGGTCCTGCTTCGCCTGCTCTACGCCAGTGCTGGACGTGTTAGCGAAGTTTGTGCGCTATACTGGCGCGACGTGCAGCCCAATGGCGATAGTGGACAGGTGACACTATTCGGCAAGGGAGGCAAGACCAGGGCAGTGAAATTGAGCAAGGAGACATGGAAGGCATTACAAACTTTGCGCAGTGGCGCCGGCGCCGATACCCCTGTCTTTGTTAGCCAGAAGGGTGGCGCACTCGATCCGTCACAAGTATGGCGGATTATGAGAGAAGCAGCTAAGCGTGCCGGCATTGAGGGCAACGTCTCTCCCCATTGGTTTCGCCACTCCCACGCAAGCCATGCCTTAGATCGAGGTGCCAGCGTTACATTAGTGCGCGATACGCTGGGACACAGCAGCCTCGCCGTTACCAGTCGTTATACCCACGCCAAACCCGATCAGAGCAGCGCTCTGCATTTGGCTGTATAGACCGAGCAGAAGAGAGGCATGGCCTTGGCCACAAGCGTACAGGAAGGCCATTGTTGAATGAAGGAGCAAATAGCAGTAAAAGGGCTTCTCTTCATTCAACCGTGGCATTCCTATTCGTTTGCTTGATAAGTCCATCACTTATATTTTCGGGCGCCCATGATCATTATTATAGGTAATTCCGGCAGATCATCACCCGCAAATATTATTTGCTAGTCCAAGAGTACAGCGGGGAGTAGAGCCGTCTGATTAGGGACACATCATTTGTGACAGCAAAAGTACTTCGTCGATTGTACGACAAGTGGGAAATTACCACGCTTGATTTAGCTGTTTTGGAAAAATCCTTAAATGCTATACGCAATGCTTAGGCGAACCCCTTCCGGCAAAAATTACCCAAAACCATTTTTCCGGCTATCGTTTCCAGGTAGCGCCTTGCACATCTTTCCAGTTGAAATTGAACGAGCTGGCCAGGTGCAAGGCGCCCATAATGCGAGCGTCGCTGAACCTGGCCGTTTCCTTTTGAATACAGTTGCACATAGGCGCCAGTGGCTCTACCGCGGCCGGCGGCGCATTCAGCACTCGCCATTCACCTGGGACAACCGATAGAGTGGAACAGGAGGAACAGACGGCGAGCAAATGGTCAGTCGACCGGCCGAGCTTCTCGTCAAAGATAACAAACCTATAGCTAAACTGGTCCAGTGCATTGTCGTAGTTCGGCCAGCCAACGAAGAAAGCGTGTTGGCGCTGACGCCGAAATGCTTTGTGTGTTATCCATGCTTTTTGTGTTGGTCCCTCCGGCTTGCATTCTACCCACAGATCGAAAGCCGGCAGATAAAAGTCAGGCAGATACTTATCACTAACGCCCTCACTCTCATCAAATTCAAATCCTTCCATTTCATAACTCGCCTGTAGACCAAGACTTGTGGTCATAACGGCAAATCGAGCCTCACCACGCGAGCGGAACAGGACGTTGTTATAGGCAGTCGGGATTGGTTTCATTGTAACTCCCTGGATATAAATGGTCATTTGGATGGCGAATTCCAATAATACCTTATATTATTCTGCGCAGGAAAATGAGCATACATCTTGTGTGATGCTCTTCAATATGACAAAATAGATCCTCATGAGGAGGTAGTCAACGTATGGCGCACATCGGCGCACTCGTGAAATTGCATGGTGTCTACTGTGCTGTTATTCTTGAGGAGTTTCGCAGTGAGACCGGCGGGGTTGTGTTGAAGGTGCAAACGTTGCGCAATGTCTTCCGTGGCTTTGGCCCTGAAATTATCGATCTCTCCCTGGCGCCTAGCAGAGACGTTTAGCCGAGATGCTAGCAGCGCTTCAAGATCCCGTTGGTATCGTTGATTCTGTAGGGGTAGACAAGGAGGTATGAATGGCCAATCAGTACACTGAGTTTCACTTTGATCCAAGTGGCAACCTGATTATCAAGCTCCTACCAGAGGAACGTGAAGAAATCGAACGCCAGCGCTCCTTGCAGAATGATGACAAGACAATCTTTGCCGATCTGGTCAAGCTCTATACGGCTAATGGCTGGCAGTATGTGCGACCAGATGAAATCGGCGCCGCGGTTAGCGAAGATTGCATCATCTTGACCAAGGAGCGCGTTGGGGATGACGCCGGCAATTTGGTGAGCGTGGGGCCGGTTTACGCCTATAGTGTGCGTATCAGGTGCGTAGCGAGGTAGAGGCGATGTTGGATGACAATTATGTACTCATGAACAAGTTTGAGTAGGGGGTGCCAAATGCGATCATGCCTTTCTTGTTTGCAGTAATAGCCTATGGTTTGGCTAACGCTGCGTTGAGAACTTCCTCAATCGAGTTAACATAGATAATATCAACCCGATTCTTCATGTAGTCAGGAAGATGATTGACATCAGATTCATTCTCTTCAGGCAGGATCACCGTTTTAATGCCGGCCTCAATAGCCGCCAACAGCTTGGGCTGGATACCGCCTACAGCAAGCACCTTACCCATGATCGTGATCTCGCCAGTCATGGCAATGTCTTGGCGCACGGGCTGACCGCGCAGGGCGGAAACAATGCCGGTGACAATAGTGACACCGGCTGAGGGACCTTCTTTGGGGATGCCCATCATGGTGGCAAGGACGGCCACATCAAAGTTGTTGTGCCAGTCAGCGGCAATGCCTAGTTCTTTGTGATGGGCACGAATGTACTGGGCTGCTGCCTCAATCGATTCCCGCATGACCCGCTGAATGGAGCCAAGCGGCACAATACGGCCATTGCCCTTGGTGACCTGCATTTCAAAGCGTAGGAGTGCCCCCTGTTCACCGGCCACGGCCAGCCCCGTGACCTCACCAACTAACGGATGGGTTGGTAAGGTGATCTGTTGTCTGCGGTTGGCTTCGGGCAAGGTTGGCGTCACCGCAGTGCCTGACTGCACCAACCGTGCGCTGAGTTGAACTGGGGCATACTCACCTGGCGCCATAAGGTGTAGTTGATTGCGGACCCGCTGCCGGCCTTCAAGCGCAAGAGCAAGTAGTTCTTCCAACTGGGTATCAGTCACTTCACCATGCGGATAGAGCAGCTTCAATAAGCCGGAGAATGTTTTATGCACAGCTCTTACATCGCGCGAGGTAATGCCTTGGCTGGAACCGGTGGCATCGAATAATTCAAAGCGGCTCTTGACACGCCCCAAGAGATCCACACGGCGCAATTCGTGCATGATCTCGCACAGATAATCGGTGATAAAGCCATAGTCGCGACTGGCGGCGTCCGGCCCGATCTTGGGCACAGACCAGCCGGGCAAATAGAAATGGATGCGATCAATCAGGGCTTCCACTTGTAGATAGCTGGGCAATGGTTCAAAGAGATGGTAATACTTCTCGTGCGGCAATGAGCCTTGCACATCCAGGTTACCCACGAGGACAATCGAGCCAAAGGCCAGGATCTCCTTTTTGCCACGGCTGAATTTAGCATCTTGCATATAGCCCTGCATGATGCTGACCATCGCCTTCGGATCGGTGAAGTCGGTGTTGGCGATTTCGTCAAAGACAATGGCATCGCGTGTTCCCACCAGGCCGACCTGGCCAGAGTTGAGGTTGATAAATAGCCCAGCCGGCGTAGCCTTGCCCCCAGAGAGGACATGGGCATAGTAGGAGCTATTGCGAAAGATATAGGTCTTCCCGGTCTCGCGTGGACCGAGTTCAATCAAGTTGTGATTTGATTCAACCAGTGGCAGCGCCCGGCTCATGTACAGCAACTTTTCACGGCGAGTCATGCGGGCCGGATTGAGGCCAAAGGAGTTGACCAGAATATCGAGCCAGGCTTCATCAGTGAACTGTGCGCGCTTTTGGATAAATTCGTCCAGATCGATCATGGCGATCTGGAAAGGATTAAAGTCTACCACCTTGAAGGGGCGGATCTTCTTATTGTGAACTTCGGTTTCGTCATAGGTGAGTTGGATGGTGCCCCACATGCCGCCCGCCAGGAGCATGGGGTATTGGCGCACCAGATGCTCAGGCACATTGACAAAACTTTCGTTGATGGCGCCAATCGTGCCCCAATATTTGTCTTCGGTTTCCACCAGCCGTACTTCCAGGCTGGCGATCAGCGTATGATCCCGGTTCTCGCGAATGTAATGGCGGATGCGTTCGGCTTCGGCGCCGTGGACAAAGTTTTCACGTAGCCGCCGCTTGACACCGGCAAAATCTTCCTCGAAGGTTGCTTCTTCACAGTAGTTGTCGATGAGATATTCCAACACATAGCGGGGAAATTCATCCATACCGGTGTTGAAGGTGAGCCGTTTATTGACAACCTTACCCTGAAAGATTTCCTTGAAACGCTGATTCATCACAGACTCCTAGCTGCGCCGCACACAGAGTTGATAATCTTCCTCGACTTCCAACTGGGCCTCTTCACTGAGCACGCCAAAGGCAAAGCCGCCTTTTTCATAGATGGCACGGCCTAGTTCATACAAGCCAGTGCGGCGACATTGGCGAATCCAGTCAGCGGCGGTGGCGGCATTGGCCGGATGGTCGTGCGGGGCCGGTGGTACGCCTTCCAGCAGGGCACGGGCAAAACGTTTGATCCGGCGGAGGGCGCCCGATGTGCGTAGCGCGGCTTTCTGTTCACGCTCTTCATCGTTACGCGGTGGGCGCCAGGTGCCTTCGGTAGTTTTGAAGAAAAATTCGGGTAGCCACTCTTGCAGCAGACGACGGGGCTTGTCGCCAATGGGCAGGTACTGCTCAAAGAGATCCGAGTAGTGGACTCCACTCTCTTCGGGATTTTCAGTCAGAGTTTTCACCATGTACTGCTCGATCCGTTCGGCAGCGGCGGTTTCTTTGGCACTTTCAGCCTCATCAATCTGATCTGCGGTGGCCCGCAGATACCAGCGCACGGCTGCTTTGTTGGTGGTGTTAACTCCTGATTGCCCAGCGGGTTCCGCGACTCTAGTGAGGAGGTTCTCAAAGTTGTGGCGTTCAAATTCACCCCGACGCACCATCCGCGAGACGAGAATGTCGTAGAGACGGTCAGCAGTAGTGCCGGGGTGGGACTGGAGCGCTTCGGTCAAGATGGCTTGCGCCTTCTCTGTGAAAGTGGCTTGGTCCTCATTGCCCAGTACTGTTAGTTGAGTAGCTTCTTCAGGATGTGGCTTGCGAAAGTTGATAACGAGATCTCGCTTGGTCACCTTTTCGGCTATCAATTGGTTGTAGGATTTTTGACCAGTATCAATATATAGTGCATTCTCAGCATTTTCAGGGATAAAACCGACTTCAGTCATGATATCCTGGACAAGTTGCCAGGTGCCCTCACTGGTATCGTGGTAGCAGAGAGAAATCCAACGCCCAGGTTTTAAGACACGATAACATTCGTTCATTGCTTGACGAATCCGGCGTGTCCACTCTTCTTCATTTTTGCCACGGGTTTCATTGACAATAATTTCCTGCTCATGCCAATGAGTATCAAAATCTAACCAAGCTTCCCAAACAAAGTTGAGTTCACCGTATTGTACTTTTTCAGCATATGGAGGATCGGTAAAAACATAATCAACTGAATTGGTTGGTAATAGCTCTAGATTGGTTGCAGTTTGAGTTGAAACAATAACAGGTAATAAGTTCTGCCTAAGGTATGTACTTATTTCAGAGATGCCAGCAAGCTTTCGAGGAAGTCTGGCAGAAAAGTTGTCCCACACATTAAGTTCACGGCTTATTTGTGGCAAATAATAAGTGCCAGCCATAACAGATGGCCAATCATGACGGCACATTCTGCTAACTGTGAGTAAAGATGTATTTAGGACAAAGAGTAGGAAATCTCGGTAAATGCTACTCATACAATTGGCCCGAATACATGCCAACGCCCACAAATTCCTTTTGGTGAACAACTCAGCTACTGTGCGGAAGTTGCGCCCTGGTCGCCACTCATCGCCCCACGGTTCGGTATCAGATTCCACATTCATCATACGATGAGGTGGTATCCAATAAGGGATCGGCTTTGTTTCGATCTCTCGTAACTTTCCAAGATCAAACTCTTGAAAAAACTGACGCTTCTTAGGATCAGGGTCATTGTGGCGGCGCTCATCGCGTTTTGGTTTGCAGCCATCTTGGCATTCGTAACTGACTAAAACAGGTATGGCTCCCAACTTTTGATTGCTACGTGTGCTAATCTCTTCCTCCAACCCACGTTTATAACAGTGAGGACAGACGGTTAGCTTTTTGGATTTGCCAGCAGTGGTCTGTCCTTCAACTTCAACACAATCAAATAAGGGGACTTCCTGTAAACAGCGTTCACAACGAAATACTTGTGAATAAACTGTATACTCAGTTTGCGCCCGTCCATCACAGCGGTCGCAGCGGGTTTCGTAGAGCCATTCCATTTCGGATTTAACTTTGCGCTCTAACGCAGTAAAAGTGCTTTGTAGTTCATTCACATCGACTGGTGTGCAGTAATTCTTTGTAATGAATGTGGCAGCAGGTGAAAGATCAACAGCAATCGCCTTGCGTCCTTCCATTAGTGCAACTAAAGCTGTGCCACCGCTACCACAGAAAGGATCCAGAATTAGATTACCAGGCTCCGTATAATGTTTAATATATTGGCGAATAGCATCGTGGGGCTTCTTTGACCAATAAATGTGTAGATCCATACTTTCTGATTTGCGCTTATCAATTGTTATTGAGTTAACAAATGATGCAATGTTATACTCATCGGCCACTGGGTCATAGGGTGTTGCGTGTTCCTCGACAAAGCGGCGCAGGTTCGGGTTGGGGCCAGACGAATAATAACCCTCCGGCATCGTGGGAATCGGTTTGGCATAGAGCGAGGGTTGTTGGGTAGAATGCTTTTTCGCCATTAGAAAATCCGTTCATTGGTAGGTCACACATGGTGTGTGACCTGATTGGTCATCGTTCGATCTGGGTTACCGCAGGCTTGTCACGCTGCAAGCGTGACCTACGGTTTGATCAGTAGGTTGTAGAATAGTCACGCTACTTGAGAAGGAAGTCCACGACGCTATGGCTCGATGAACTCGGCGTACATCGCCAGGTGTCCGGCCAGTAAGCGCACCAACTGTTTGGGTAGCTGGCGAGCAAAGACAAGATTGCCATGATAGATGTTGTCTGGCAGCGGCGCTCTTTCGTAGGAGACGAATCGATCAGGGCGTACACCTACATACCGTGCGAGGTTTGGTAGTTGATTGATTTCTTCGATGACTTGGCGGGGCAATCGGGCAATGCCGTGTGCCGCAGATTGGCGGTTGCGCAAAGTAAAGGAAACAACCGTGGCATTATCTTCCCAATTAATCGAGGTTTCGCTGCCACCATCGGCGCGCTGATCGCTGGTGCGTGGGTCAGGCTCAAAGATTCCGGCTGAAAGCACTTGTGTGCCTTCAACAAAATACTCTTTTTTGCGGATACCGCGCAGGCAATGAGTGGGGAATTCGGCCATAGGTCACTTCGCGCGATTGCCTGCTGCCATGTGGTTGATCAATTTTGCCCAATCCAGCGTACTCAAGTCGCCCCATTCCTGCTGTTTTCCTACAGCATCATCCGCCAGTAGATACCATCCCGACTGTGAAGGAACAGGGTCGAGGGCAACGCTAGCGCGGCGACCAGGCAGAAGCCATTCGAACAGGAGCGAACCATCTTCCGTTTCGACGACATGCAGCGGCTGAAGCAGGGTTACGTCCAGCCGGTAAATCGTTTGTTCCAGTTCATTGAGTACTTGCTGTGCTTGTCGCGCGACAAGTGGATTACTAGCACGGCGCGCGGCTATCTGTGCAGAGGCAGTAATGCGCTGCGCGGTCGGCGCCTGTAGCAAGAGCCGTTGTTGCGATTGTCTTTCATCCAATGCCAAATTCAATAGGGCAGATACAGCGGCCCATAACGACCGATCTTCCCGGCGTCGCCCATTTTCAAGGTTGTAAGGGCTCCAGCGCGAGGTGGAGTCGATCGGTAATACACCATCGAAAAACTCGGCCCGCGCACCGGTTGAGGTAATCGAGTTTGTTAAAACCATCTTGCACCTCAGTTCTCTCTTCCGTAAAGAGGTCACTGTCAATTAAATAACAGATTTCATCATCAATTTGATGGAAGCCGTGGACAATCCTGACCACACTCACCCCGTCGGTTAATTGTACTTCCATGCGCTGCGCCAGGTTGGTGATAGCGCTTGCGGCAAACTCATGCGCTGCCAATGGCCCGGCAATATAGGGTTGCAACAGTTGCGACCAGGGTGTATCAGCCAGCCCTAATGCCGAACGCCGAATGACGTTGCGGTAGCGCAAGCCCAGCCGGATATAAAAGGCCGGCGCGTATTCATCTAGTAAACACTGGACAGGCGTAGAAAGTTTCGTTCTGAATTCTTGCCAACGCTGATAACGATGGGTCGAAAGCGCAATAAAATCCTTGGCCAAACTAAGCTGCCAGCCCTGATCGGCTGACCCAAAATCATACACTTTACTGCGCGTTTGCGAAGTAAACAACTCAACAATTTCCGACGGCAGTCGCTGGCGTAGCTCAATGGGTAAAATATTCTCTTCAATGCGCACTTCATAGAAGGGGAAGTCAACCCGCACCCGGTCTTGAAAGCGGACCGGCGACTCGCCATCAATCTTCAAAATTGGTGGAAAGCGTAATTGGGCAATCACCTCGATCAATGGGTTGCGTTGATAAATTACGCGCGGCGCATCAGGGAATGGCATAAGCTCTGGCCTTCAGGATTGCTTTACTCGACAACGAACGGGTAAATGTAAAATTTGGTCTAATTTTACATTTTAGTCTAAGTTTGCTTTAGCCCCTAATTGAACAGCCGTTATGTGCTGATCTGTGTTTACCCCAGGCTTGTCACGCTACAAGCGTGACCTACGGTTAACTTTGTAAGCCCCTGGGGACTTTGCCCATGAGCAGATTAAGCTTAGAATCGACACGGCGGCGCAAACGGGTAGTGTCAAGTCTGACGATGACATCCGTAGTCCGGCTTAGGCGCACAGTCTGTCCACCATCGCGATAGCTCACAATCACGGTCAGCGGTAGCCGGACTTCGCCTTGTGTGCGCTGTTCATCGGTGGGATTGAGTTGGGGACGCCAGCGGATCTGGTAACCTGTGCGTTGACCTGGGAAAAAGTCTCGCCGTTCGGCCAATTCTTCCTGACTAAAGTTAATCGTGATCGCCTTCGCTGTGTTCTCCGGCCCGCCAGAGATGAGGACCAGTTCCAGGAGTATATCTTCCCCTTCACGGGCGCCGCCACGCTGGTCAAACTCAGCAATTTTCAGCAAGGGGAGTGCAGTGGGCTTCGGTCCCATCACCACCATTGGCACCATACACTCGGCCAGACTCAGCCCGCCATGATTATAGGGATCAGGGTCGTGTCGGCCTTGGGCGCGCCGAAAGCCGACTGAGGGTCGTGGGAAGAGTAAATACTTAAAGTGTTTACCTTTTTCCCCTTCACTCTCGGTCGGAATCCCCAGCGCGGCAGCCTCAAAGGCGATGGTCTGTTTGGCATCTTCTCCGGGTAAGGGGGCCAAGGTGCGGGCGCTGCGGTACTTGACATCATGGTGGTTGATGACCACCTTGCTGGGAATCGATACCTCTTTGCCGGGGACGGGGGTAAAGCCATGATCGCTGGTGATAATCAGTAACGCATTGTCTGGCAACTCGCGCAGGACGCTGCGTACATCCTGACGAATAATTTCGCGCAGGGTCGTATTGTAGATAAAGGCCAATTCCTGCGTGTTGTTGTGCAGATTCTTGTCACTAAAGTTAAAGACAATATACTCTAGTAGCGGTGAAGAGAAGCGCACCGTCATGCCAGAAGCCGCCGTATCGTCATTTTTTATTGTCTCAAAGCGTGGCTCTAGACCCATCTGCCCTTTCAGCCAACTTTGCAGTAACTTCAATTCACCCGTGGCGCTAAAGCTGTTGGGCAGGCAGCCGGCGCTAATCGCCTTGCGGCTGAGGTGGGTTTCCGTGGGCAGCAGCGCACTGCCAGGGCGACTCTCCAGCAGGGCATAGCGCTCTTCAAAGACCGGGCGCAGGAACTCATCCCAGGCATCGGTGCGCAAGCCATCAAAGACCAAAATGACTGCTTTTTGGCCCGACTGCGGATCCCAGTGGGCCTTGAGTAAGCGGGCAAGCACTTGATGGGTAAAAACCATAGGCGCATCGGCTTGCTGAATCCAGTTGGCATAGTGAAGCCGGTAGAGATCCTGAAAGCGATGGTTGAGCAAGGCTTGTACCTGCTCAATAATCTTAAAGGTCTCATCTAATTCAGTGCGGGCATTCGTCCAGCGTTGTGCCAACTCCGGCCAGAAGGCATTCATGGGAATCGGCAGCATGTTGCCAACTCGCAGTTGACGTTTCAGATCCGAGATGTAATAGTCCAGCCGGTTCAGCTTATCTTCATTCCACAGTTGGTGAAACTGGGCAAAGTCCAGCCCCTCAGCCGGTGTCACCCGCAGCGTCTTGGCATAGTCAGCCGAACGTTGGGCTAACCGAATGGTAATCAAGGCTTGGCGGTGGGTATCTACCAATGCACGCCACGTTTCCGATGGGCGGCGCATGGCCAGGTAGGCGGCATCCTCCCCTTGTTTGGTCAACAACTCCTGTACTTGTTCGTGGAAACGCACGGTCCGTGTTTGCAATAAATCAATTAATAGGGAGAGCAGGGCCATGCTGCGGATCAATTCAGATAGGTGCTCCTGTTTGAGTACAGCCAGGGCGCCTTTACGGTCATCGAGCTTCAGTTGGTCGCGCAACAGAAAGGTCAGCTTTTCCTGATCACTCCGCAAAAAGTGTTCGACATCGGCGACATCAGCCAAGAGCCGTTCAGGGTCATCTTTGCGTTGTTCCTCCACGCTCTTTTGCAAAAAGGCGCCATCAATTTGCCGGTACTCATGGAGCAGCGGATCGATGTTGGAGAGCAGTAAACGATGGTCCAACTTGTGTTGCTGGAGAATGGCAGCCAGGGTAAAGGCGCGCACCACCAGTTGCGGATCACGAGTCAGTAACCAGCAAAAGGGCGCCGGCGCCTCGGCAATGGCTTTCTGTAATGACGCCATCACCCCTTCCGGCAATAAGCGATTCAGTTCATCAAGCTGCTCATGCTGCTGGACACAGAGCCGCCGCACGTCTGCTGGCGCAAGCGTTTTGAATGGATTGATCGCTAATACGGCTCCTAAGACAATTCTATAGAGGTCGGTATCACTGAAACGGGTCGGGTTCGCCTGGCGCAGTTGGCCATGGGCCTTCAACGTTTGCGGCAGATGGGCCAGAATCAGGCGCGATAGCTCCCGATCCTCTACCAAGGTTGGCCAATGGGGATCGCCGGTCTGCTCAATCAAGTAGTCACGCAAATCAAGTTCCAGTTGGGCCGCTTTGCGCGTTTGGGCAATCAAATCTGGATAGAAGAGCGGTACGCGCGCATCTTTGCGGCTGCGGTCTACCACCAGGATCTGCGTTCCCGGCTCATCACGACTGGCTTCCACCATTTCACGTAAGGCTAAATTACCAGAGCAGAGAAACACACTGTAGCCGTTAGCCGCGGCCCAGCGGTCAACTGCTTGGGTGTCGTTCTGTAAAATGCGTTGCGGGTCACGCAAGATAATCGGTGATGTCGGCTTCAGTGGCTCGATTTTTTTGAGAATCCATTCTTCAATCATCATTTGCCTCTGTGGGGTTACTGGCTACCATAGCACGCCTCTAATGCAACTCAATCACCGGTATCTCATCGCCCTCGGCTTGGAGTGCACCATTCAAGAAGTGGCGGAACTCGGTCACGACGGTCTCAATATCACTCGTTTCCAGTGTGCTGCGGCTGGGTACAAAATCATTTAACCGAACTTGGCGCACGCGCAATTTGCGCAGGG
>QWII01000008.1 GCA_021405325.1 Caldilinea sp. CFX5
TGAGCTCGTCGATGCAGCGGGCGAGACGCTGGTCGTGCGGACCGAGCTGCTCGCCGTGCAGCGCGACGCCCCACTGGCCCGCGCCGTCCGGGTAGCTGGCGAAGGCCCGCGTCAGCAGCCAGCCGACCGGCGAGTAGGTGTAATTTTCCAGCACCGTGTTGTTGAGCGCCACGCTGGTGAGCTGGCCCAGCGGGTTGTAGGTCATACGAATCTGCTGGCCGGTGGGGTTGACCAGCCCGGTCAGGCGGTTGAGGCGGTCATAGGCGTAGCTGTAGATGCCGCCGTCGGGGTACTGTGTGGTGTTCAGCCGCCCGGCCAGATCATATGACCATGCGTAAAGGTTGCTTTCGGCGTCGATATAACGAATCGGGCGGCCCTCGGCGTCATAATCAATGCGCTCAGTGGTGACGTAGGGCGTGTTGGAACCTGCAAAATAGTCGCGCTGGACGATGCCCACCAGTTGGCCGCGCTGCGAATAGCGATAATCGCGTTCGCGGATCAGATCGCCTTCCGGGCTGTAGTCTTCGGTAATCAGGAACGGCACTTCCACATCACCCAGCACGCCCGTATAGATATAGTCCGTCATCGAGCCGTCCGGCGCAATGATGGTGAAGCCATCGTCACGATATTCATAAGCGTAGGCCGCGTCGCCGCGCGTTTCCTCGATGAGGCGGCCATAAAAATCGTAGCTGTAGCTGACCTGATGATCGCCCTGTGCGAGCGTCAATGCGCCCGGTTCGCTGCGGTCGTACAGGCGCTCGAAGTTGCCGCCAGGGGCCGACAGCCCGGTGAGCCGCCCCAGCCGGTCAAAGCTCAGTTGCAGGCTGGCTCCGTCCGGGTCGGTGCGCGAAACAAGCTGACCGAGTTCGTTGTAGGCATAAGCCCAATCCCATGTGTCTGGCCCGTTGATGGCGGTCAGCACGCCGCCCGGCCCATAGCTGAAACCCATCGTCAGCGCGCCGTCGGCCCTGCGCCACTCGGACACATGCCCGCCGAAGTCATAGCGCAGCAGATGTCGCCCGCCCTCTGCATCGCGAATCTGCCACAGGCGGTCATAAAGATCAAACAGGTAGCGCGTCTGGCCCAGCAGATCGCTGTTGACGCTGAGTTCGCCGATGTTGCCCAGCAGCCAGTCGTAGCGAATCTGGCGGCCAATCGGGTCAGTAATCGTGGCGAGGCGATTACGATTGTCATAGGTATAGGTGGTGGTGTAGCCCAGCCCATCGCTGACCGCCTGCACGTTGCCCTGCGGGTCATAGATGAAGGCTGTCACCACGCGGTCAAAATCGCGCCGGGTGGTCAGTTGCCCGCGCGCGTTATATACATAGCGGGCCTGCTGACCGTCGCGGTTGATGATGGCTGTCACCTGATCGGCGGTGTTGTAGATGTACTCCGCCACCGGGATTTCATCGCCCCTGTCATCTGCATGATAAACGCGCACCAGCCGCGAACGCTGGTCATATTCATAGCGCGTCAGGCGGTTTTCTTCGCTGCGCCATTCACGCAGGTTGCCCAGCGAAAAATCAAAGACCGTAAATTGGTCGCCGTATCGCTGGGGAATTTCCTCCCGCATCTGCCGCATCAACCAGGTCTTGCCAGATTGCCGGGGCGCCCAGATGGTGAAGTAATGACCGCCCTGGTCAGGGATGCCGACCAACTGCTCCATACAGCGTTCAACAAGCGGTGCCCGATCAACACAGAAATGATAACGGCAATCAACCGGACCATACGAATGAAAACGGCGCATACAACCCTCTCCCCATCAGATACCATCGAACGCGTTGTCACCGTCATTATACTGCATCGGATGGGGAAAGCGAAGTTGGGAACAGCTACACCGCCGCCCCCGCCGCTTGCGCCAACGCCGCCTTGATCCAGTCGAGGGTGGAGAGGCGCATAAAGCCATAGTTGTAGAAGGTAAAGCCGGCCACCGCCGCCGGGCGACAGGCCGCCAGCTTGGCCTGCGTATCCTCGGCGGAGACAATTTGGGGCGGGATGGCGCGGATGGCAGGGATCAGGGGCAGATTCGCCGGTGCAAGGGCGCGATAGTCGTCCATCTTGGCCTGCACCTGGTCGGCGGCGACGAAGTAGGGGCAGGGATGCAGGGCGTCAATGTAGGGCGCTACCGCCACCGGATCAAAGCCGCTCTCCCAGGTCGAGCCGTCAATGCCCAGGCTCCAGAGCGGGCCAAAGTCGCACGCTTCCAGCCGGGGGCGGGCGCTGGTCGGCAGTTCGGCGGCCACCTGTTGGAAGAGCGAAGTCACCGTGGCGCGGCGATAGGCATGAAACGCGCCGATCTCGCCGCCGGCCAACGTTTTGATGTCGCCCCAGCCCAGGTCGGCGCGACCGGCGGCCAGATCACCGGCAAAGAACTTTTCGGCTTCAGTGCGCACAAAGTGTTCAACGGCGCGCATATCGACGCCGGCCTGTTGCGCCCCGGTTCGGCAAGCGTCACAGAAACAGAAGCTCATCAGCCAGGACATGACCGGCGTAAAGGGGACGCCGACCACTTCATGGTGGTAGCCATAGTGGTGAAAGGGCATAAATTCGAGCGATTCCAGCAGAATCGAGTCAAAGCCACGCTGGCCGATGTCGCCGATCAAGGCAGCCATATAGGCGCGCACATGGGGGTTCGACGGGCAGAGTTGCGGGAAAAGATGGTCGCCAAAGACAGTGGTCTGGGTACAATCGGGGTAGCGCATCCCCAGGCCGGTGTTGTGGAGACAGACTGTCCAGGCGTGCAGACCCATGCCACGTCGCGCCGTCGCTTCCCGCATCTGCTCGACGGTCTTCGCTGCGGCCAGGTCGTTGACAATCGGCTGCATCTTCAGGTTGGCATAGCGGGTGCGGTCAGGGGTGAAGTAGATCGACGGTTGGGGGTAGTAGACCTTCCGTTTCGGATTATGCGGCAGGAAGAACATCCCACTATGATAACTGACGGCCAGGTTGACCCCCTGAATCCCGCCGCGCTCCTGGATATTGTCTAAAACCGTGGGAATGCCCTCATCAATGACATCCCAGACATATGTCCACATTGCACTGTGCATAAACATTCTCCCGTTGGTTATGGTATCGATGGTCAGAAAAAGATCCATGCCAAGAAACCAGGTTTCTGCCAGAAACCTGGTTTCTCTACCCCGCGTTGCGTTTAGACCCCCTCGGCCAGATAGACCACCTTGCCCGTCTGGCATGATTCCTGGATGGCAAGCACCAGCCGCAACGCCTCCCGGCCCTCATGGACGCCGACAATGGGTTGCTGGTTGGTATGGATGCAGGTGAGGAAGTGGGTCAGCGAGTTGCGCAACGCGCCCACCGCCTGTCCCCGTTGCACCGGCCAGTAGGCGACATCGGGGTGATAAAACTTTTGCTCGGTGCAGATGGCAATGCGCTCGTTGACATTTTCAATAAAGATGCCCCCGCGCTGCCCGACAATATCAAAGCGCGACCCCAGCCCCGGTGCATAGGTGGTCGGCAGTAGCCAACTGGTTTCCAGGTTGCCGATGGCGCCGTTGGCAAAGCGCAACAAGACCATATAGCCATCATCGCCGCGGATGCCCTGGTGAACGCCTTTGGCCGCCTCGCCATAGACATGTTTGACCCGTGAGCCGCTATACCAGCACATGGCGTCCAACTCGTGAATGCCGGTCGAGATCAGAATGTCGGTCCACGGGCCGTAATATTGCGCGCCCAGAACGGTGCCGATGCGCCGCCCGAACATCGTCATCACCTGGCCGATCTCGCCCTGTTGAATCCGTTCGTAGGCGTCGATATAGGTGGGGTCAAAGCGCAGGGTAAAGTTGATCATGCTCTTGACACCGGCCTGCTCAATGGCGGCGATGATGGCGTCCGCCGCGGCCAGGGTCGGCGCAATCGGCTTTTCCAGCAGCAGATGCACCCCGGCCCGCGCCACCGCCACTGCCGCTGCCGCATGATCAACATCCCGGTTGGCGACCGAGACGACATCCAACTGTTCACTCGCCAACATGGCGTTGTAATCGCTATAGGTGCGCACGCCAAAACGCGCACCCATCTCCGCCGCGCGTGCCGGCAACGGTTCGGCCAGGGCGACCAGTTCACAGAGCGGACTTTCGGCATAGACCTGGGCGTGCATAGCGCCGATGATCCCCACCCCAATCACACCAACTCGCAATTTGTTCATCTTACACCGCCCGAAAGATCTGATCATGCCCCGGCACCACCCACTCCGGTTGCCAGGCGACGACCCGGTCGAGACTGGCGTTCAACTGAGCAACCTGTTCCGGTGAGTACCAGTGGCTGAATTTGCGCAGAAAATATTCATCACGCGTCATCGTCAAGTCGCCGACAATGGCAACCCGCCCCTGCTCCGCTTCGACCAGCAGCGAGATGCTGCCGGGCGTATGGCCTTTGGTATGGAGCGCCCAGACGCCATCGTCCAGCGCCACCAGGCCAGCAGCCTCGTTGATGACCTGCACCTCGCTCATAATGCCGGTAAAGTTGGCTTCGACATATTGGGGCCAGTAGGTGGCATGGGCGGTTTCCAGTTCGTGTTCGCCCAGCACCAGCGGTTTGTCGCGCACCACAAAGTTGCTGGCTGTGTGGTCGTGGTGACAGTGGGTGTTGACCACCAGATCAATGTCACTCGGTTGGAGGTCAAACTCGGCCAGCCGCGCCCGCAACATGCCGTAGAAGCCGACATGGGCTGCGTTGGGATCGACCAGGATCGTCTTCTTGCCCCGGATCAACGTGCTACTTGACACGGGCAAGAAGCCGAGGTTGCTGTCAAAGAGGGTCGTTTCGCCGGGCCGAATGCCCAGCATCTCTTCCAGGCCGTCCAACTGGGTGTTGACATCGGCGGTGGAGTAGTAAATCGGTGCGCCCTGGTGCATACTAAAGCGCAGACAAAAGGGCTTGATCAACACATCGACACGCGGTTTCATGGGTAATTTATCCTTTCACAGCCCCGCCGGTAATGCCCTGTTCAATCCGCCGTTGGAAGATAAAGGTGAGCAGCAAGACCGGCAGCACGCTGTAGATGCCCGCCACCGCCATGTGACCCAGTTCAATGTCAAAGGTGGAGGTGTAGAGACCAAGCGCCGTGGGCAACACCTTGAGCCGCGAAGTGAGAATCAGCGGCGTAAAGAACTCATTCCAGGCCAGAATAAAGGTGCTAACCCAGGCGGCCACCAACCCCGGCATCGCCAGCGGCAACATGATGTACCGGATGCTCTGGAGCCGCGAACAGCCGTCGATGAGTGCGGCTTCCTCGATCTCCCCCGGCACGCTGTCAAAGAAGTCACGCAAGACCAGGATGGTCAGCGGCAGACACCAGACAGTGTAGGGAATGATCAGCGCCAGATAGGTGTCGAGCAGCCGCAAGGGGCGCATGATCACAAAGAGCGGGATCAAAAAGAGAATGGCAGGCAGGAGATAGATCGACAAAAAGGCTGACGAGAGAAAGCGCTTGCCGGGGAAGCGCAAACGGGCAAAGGCATAGGAGGCCAGCGCCGCCAGGAAGACCGTCAGCAGCGCGGTCGCCGTTGCCACCAGAAAGCTGTTGAGCATCGCCTCGCGGATCGGCACAATGTGATCCGGCGCCAGCACATCCACATAGTTCTGCCACTTGACAATGGTCGGCAGCCACTGCATGGGCTTGGCATAGAGATCAATGCGGGCAAAGAGGCTAATGCGCAACAGCGTCAACAGGGGGAAGAGGATGACGCCGGCAATGAGCAGCGCCAGGAGATAGAGCAAGAGCGTGTTGGCACGCCGTTGCCAGCGATAACGACTCATGGTACTTCCGTCCGTCGATTCAAGCTATAGTAGAGAAAAACGACCACCACCGTCAGGAAGGTGAGAATGTAGGCCAGGGCCGCGCCATAGCCAAACTTGAGAAACTCAAAGGCCTGGCGGTAGACCCAGAGATTCATCACCATCGTCGCGTTGGAGGGGCCGCCCTGGGTCAAGGCCCAGATTTCATCAAAGCTCTTGGTGAGCCAGATGATCTGCAAGGTGGTGACACTGAGCATCACCGGCCAGAGGTTGGGCAAGGTGATAAAGCGGAAGCGACGCCAACTGTTGGCCCCATCGACCTCGGCGCTTTCATACAACTCGCGCCCGATGGTCTGCAAACCGGCCAACAGCAGCAGGGTCATAAAGGGGATCAGCCGCCAGACAGTCGCCACCACCACCACCAAGAGCGCCAGCGGCGGTTCGCCCAGCCAGAGCAGGTCGCGGTCGATCCAGCCGAATTCACGCAGCAACCCGTTGGCCGTGCCAATATCGGCATGAAAGACCAGTCCCCAGGTGGTGCCATTGACAATTGGCGGCACAGCCCACGGCACCAGAATGAGCGCCCGCAACAGTCCCCGCCCATAGAACTCCTGGTTCAAAACCAGCGCCGCCACCAGCGAAAAGAGCAAGCCGATGGCGATCACCGCCACCGTATAGAGCGCCGTATTCTGGATCGCCTGACGCCAGACCGGGTCGCTAAAGGAGCGGGTATAGTTGTTCAGACTCAGTTGGCCCAAGCCTTCCGGCCCAAAGACCCGGCTCAGGTTCGGGTCCATGTTGGCCGGTTGAAAGCTGATCAGAAAGGTCACCAACGTCGGCAACACATAGACGAGCAGAATCAGCAGCAACGCCGGTAGCAAAAAGATAAACGCCAGCCGCCGCTCCTGGCGCAAGAGGAGATGAGGTTGTAGCTTCCCCATGAGTTAGATTCTCGTGATTCGTGATTCGTGAACCGTGATTCGTGAACCGTGACTCGTGCTGCGTGATTCGTACCCTTCGACAAGTTCAGGGCACGAATCACGCAGCACGAATCACGTTGGTTTGAACAATGGTTTGGACAACGATTTGGGGGAAATGGTTAGCCGGCGCGCATGGCCTTGATTCCTTCGACGGCGGCGTCGAGGGCTTCTTTGGGTTGCTTTTCCAGGCGCAGGGCGGCATGTAGCTCATTGCGCAGGATTTCGTCCCACTGGGTGGCGTCGGGGGTGAAATAGCCCTGGCGTGGATAGTCGAGGCTCTGGGCAATCACCGGCCCTTCAAACATCTTGGCGGTGATCTCCGGGTCGTTGAGCAGCGATTTGTAGATCGGCGCCCAGCCCGATTCTAAGCCCTGTTTGCGCATCATCTCTTTGGAGGTGGCATGTTCGAGCCATTGCCACGCCGCGTCGGCGCCGTGGGGAGCATAGGCGGAGATGGCCTGAAACTCGGTGCCTTCGACAGTGGCGCTGGTTTCGGCAGCAAAGTTGGGGGCAAAGCCATTCTGATCCACAATCTGCGACTGTTCTTTGTCCTGCGCCACATGGGTGACAAAGGGCCAGGTGATGATAAAGCCGGTGCGTCCGCCCAGGTAGCCCGGCGTAAAGTCAAAGACCCAGTTATAGGTGAGCGAAGCGGGGTCGATACACTTGTGGGTGTTGAGCAGATCCACCATCCATTGGAGAGCCGCAACACCCTCTTCCGAGTTCATAGTCGGCTCGCCAAAGGGCTGGTTCTGGCTGAGATCAAAGGAGTTGCCGCCATACATCTGGATCAACATGTGGAAGGTCAAGCCCACCTGATTGCCCCAGTTGTCGGCATAGCCCCAATATTGCACGCCATCCTTCTCATAGGTGAGTTCTTTGGCCCACCCGACAAACTCGTCGATGCTGTTTTTGGTGCTGTGCCAGGTGGCCGGCTGCTCCGGGTCAAGCCCTCGTTCACTGAGCAGCGCCTTGTTCCACTGCAAAATCGGACCGCCCACCTTGTCGGGAATCGCATAGATGCGATCCTTGTAGGTGGCGGCGGCAAAGAGTGAACTGCCGCTGACCAGATCGTCGGCCTGCGCCCCCAACCCCGCCGCCACCAAATCGGTCAGATCGACCAGCCAGCCGCGGTCGGCCATCTCCTGCACCACCGACGCCCAGAGCGGCACCGTATCCCACGGCGAACTGCCGGCGCGATGGGCGCTGATGATCTTGTCGCGATGGCTATCGGCCACAACGTCTTCAAATTCCAGTTTGATGCCGGTCGCCTCGGTAAAGGCGGGGCCTTTGGCGCGCTGAATTTCGCTATCGTGGGAAAAGA
The DNA here is from genome assembly GCA_021405325.1 of Caldilinea sp. CFX5. The sequence continues at coordinate 8,056 of QWII01000008.1, forward strand.
GGGCGACATTGAGCAGATCGACGGCGCCGGCCGCCGGCGCTTGGCCCGGCTGTACCGGCGCACAGCCGGTGAGGTAGCGGGCGCTCGACAGACCCAAACCGGTAAGCGCCGCCAGCTTTAAGAAACGCCGTCGATCCAGGCGCCCCTGATGCCAGGCGCGCAACACATCGCTAGCCATCTGTTGGTGGTTCATGGGCTATTCATCCTTTGCTGCTGATTGAAATAGTCAGGATTGGTGGTTATTCGGTGGGATGTCTATCTATAGAATAATACGATAAATTATTAATCTATGCAACTGCACCACAGACCGCCATTGATCAGCGCATGGCAATACTCGGTCAAGCCTAGATCGCCATCTTTCCCAAAACTGCCAGCAGGCTGGGGACATAACGCATCTGCATCGCCATCGCCTTGCCCAGCCCAGAATGGGGAATGCCTTCGGGGAAGCGCCCAACCACATCCAGGCTCTGGCGCAGGTAATGACCAATCTCCTCGTCGCCGGAGAGGTCATAGGCATCGGCCAGGGCGACCAAAACCCACTGCGTATGTTGAAAGGTGCCACCCAACGTGCGCTTGGGGCAAGAAGTGTAGCGGAAGTGACCGCTGGCGGCGTCATAGGTGTGGCGGATCAACCAACGCGCGCCGCCGACAATCGCCTGCGCCACCCGCGGGTCGCCGGTGAGGTCATGATAGCGACGTAGCCCACCAATTAGCACGACGACCATAAAACCGGCCTCGCCCCGGCAACGGGGATAGCCGCAGCCACAATGCGACTCGGTGAGCATGTGAACCCAGCCCCCCTCTGGTTCCTGTTTTTCCAGCACCCGCTCAACTAACAAGGTGGCGGCGTTGAGGGCCGTCGCGTCGCCACCTAAGCGCGCTAACATACAGAGATGGGTGAGATGCCAGCCCGCCTCGCGACAATTCGCCGCGTCGTAGGCGTCGAACCAGCGCTTTTGCAGCAACCATTGCGCGGTTAATCGTAGCGAGTCATGGACAAATTCATCGCCAGTCATCAGGTAATGCAGCACCGGCCCTTCGACCCAGGTGTGCGAAGGCAGCGCGGTCGAGCCGGCCATTTTGCTACGAAAATAGGGCGGCAGATAGCCGCCGGCATGACCGGCCATGTGCATATATTGCAGCCCAAGCTGGCCCGGATCAGTAGAGTGGTTACAGGTGTCAACATCGGCCAGATGGCGCGCCGCTTGGGCCGCCAGCGTGGCCCACCGCCAGTCGCCGCCGCGCAAGAACTCGGCGTAGGCGTAAAAGGCGGTGTCATATTCGTTATTGCCCCAGGACCAGCCGCTCTCGCCATACCAGTCGCCAAAGTTGACCTGACCGTAGGCATTGGTGGCGGCCCGGTCAACGGCAAAATCGTCGATAGCTTGGGCGACCAACGTTTCGTATTGCGGCAGCGGCGAGTTGGCTTTGGCCCCAAAGGGAATGAGGGCTTGGGTGGCGTTCAGCGCATCTAGGGTCGGACGCGCCAGCGGCGGCTGCTCGAACCAGGCAAAGATCGCCGCCGCTGTTGCGGGATCAGATGGGAAAGCCACTAACAGTTCGTTGGTCAGCGCCATGCCCGCCTTGAGCAAATAGTCCCCGTCACGACGCCAGAAGTGAACCCGATGCCAGGCGTCTTCATCCGCAGGCTGCGGTTCAGGTGGCTGGGCCGGCAACAATTCCACGGTGATTTGCGCAGGCGTGACGGTCAACCCCTTCGGGTAATTCTGCCAAAAGTCGCGCAGAGCAACAGCCAGTGTCCCCCCTTGCCCATTGACGATCAGTTGACCTTGCGCTTGTCCAGTCTGCCGGCGTTGGGTTTGCCCATCGCTGACTTGATAATGTTGGTCATCAAATTGAAGCAATTGCCACGAGCCATCAGCCGTGAGGGAAATAGCCGTCCCGTCATAGCACGCTGTGTCACTCGCCGGCCAAGGGAGATGGCAGGTCAATGAACGCACCTTGAGCAGCGTATTCTCTTCACCAACATCACCAAGAATAGCGCCGGCAACGGTCGGGTATTGTTCGGCGGTCAGGCGGTTTTGTCCGGTGGCAGCGGCCCCTAACGCCGGGCTGATCACAAGCAGGCGGTGAACTAGCTTGACAAAGGGTTGATCCGCATAGATATGCAAACGGAAGGTGCTACACAGGTGCGTCACGCCCTGCGCATCAAGCCAAGGTGTCTGCCAAGCGAGAACGGTGCGTAGGGGGCCAGCCTCCTCAATGGCCGCTCTCTGGCTGACGCCTGCTTGTAATTGGTAGCCATTGCCCAGTACGCAGCGCAAAGTGTCAGCCTGATTGCATAGTTCCAGCAACACTTCTCCGGTGCTGCGTTCGATGCTTATTGGTATACCACGCCCACTCTTGACTAGCGTCACCTGTAGGTGGCTGCTGCGAACAGTGATGGTATCGGCGTCTTCATGCCAGTTCAGAGCAGTGGACGACATGGTAGCGGTTTTATCACCATTGATAGTCACTTGCAATGATGTTGCACCGGTCGCCAGCGGTAGTGCAGCATCAAGCAGCAGCCAGCGGAGTGAACCGTCCGGCCAGTAAGCCAACGGACGCGCCTGTACGTCAACGGTTTGCTGTTGCGCCTGGATTGTACAATGATCAACGTCAAAGAGTTGTCCAGCCGCCACCGGAACCCCTATAGCCAAGGGTAGGGGCAAGTCAGCCGCACCGGCAGGCGCAAAGGCTTCCACGGGAATGGTGATAGGGGCCGTCTTTGGTGGCGGTGGGAGTGCGGCGACAGCTATGGTCGCGGTGGCCTGTTCGCCAAGCGGCTCAGTCGCGGTGATTTGGCATTGATACGGAGGATCTCCGGTGAGGTTGGCCAGATGGGCCGTGTGGAGCCGCCCCGCCGGCGTCGTCACTACAGGAAGTTCACCGCCGCCCGCCGTTGCCTTTGCCGTGACGCGACAAGTTGCCACTTGCGCGGTCGTCCACTGGAGTGTGGCGGTTTGGGCCGACCGGCGCACGGTCAGGTGACTGATGTGCGGGGCAAAGCTGCTGGGGGTGGGGCGCTCTTTCAGCAACACAAAGTGTTCAATGCGATAGGCGCTCTTGCCCGCCGCCAGCAGTTGCAAAACCTCCATCTCGCCGATGAAGCGCACGGGGCGATCAATCACCAGCAGGTGACGACGGTTGTCAAAGCGTTGCGGCTCAATCCGCCCAATCGCGTCAGCGCCCAGACGGAATTCCATTGGGCAGGGCTGCCCCAATGCGGCGTACAACACCACCCCGATATAGCGCCAGCCAGTGTGATCGCTCTGCTTTTCCACCGTCCCCCAAAAGCGGTGACGCACCTGCGCTGGCACGCCGGCGGCCACAACGCTTGGTGGTCGGTAGATGCTGGGGTAGACATAGTTGGTCAGCCCCAGATCGGGTACAAAGCCGTCTAGCGTTTCACTGTCCACGGCGCGCCAGGTGAAATTGGCCGGGTCGGCGAGGAGTGCGGCGATGCGTTCTGATTCGATAATGTCGATATAGGGTAGAAGTTCCATAATGGTGAACCCGATAATCTGTTAAATCAGTAATGAAAGAGTGGGGGCATCAAGCTATCACCGCGAATCACAGGATTAGCGAATCATACCGCAGTGATTCGCTAATCCTGTGATTCGCGGTGATATTGGCAAGGAACCAGGCGTTATTGCTTTCGCAAAACACTACACAATCCCAAACAAGTCACAAGCATTGCCGCCCAGTAGCTTTTCCCGCTCCGTCGGCGGCAGGTCGAGCGACTGCACCAAATCGAGCAGCGTCTCAATCGCCACCCACGGATGATCACTGCCAAAGAGCAAGCGGTCGGCCGGCATAAAGTCCACGGCATAGCGCAACGCCGGCAGCGACGGCGAGACCAGATCGAGATAGACCTGGCGGTAATAGTCCATCGGCGGCTTGCGGATATGGTCGCGACCCCGGCGTTTGACCTCGGTCTGCTCTTCGACGCGACCCATGAGATAGGGCAGGACGCCGCCGGCATGGGGATGGACAACCTTGAGCGTCGGGTGGCGTTCCAGTACCCCGCCGAGAATCAACCGCAACATGGCAATCGACGTATCGACCATGAAACCAAGCATGGGAATCAGGCTGTGTTCTTTGATCGCCTCGCCCCACACCGGCACCGTCGGGTGCAGCACCAATGGAACCCCACGCGCCGCGGCTTCGGCATAGAATGGTTCAAATTCGGGCGCATCCAACCCTTTGCCGTTGATATGGGAACAGAGAAAGACGCCCCGCAAGTCGAGTTCGTCTACGGCGCGCTGTAATTCAACCAGCGCCGCCGGCACGTCATTGAGCGGCAGGCTGGCAATGGCGACAAAGCGATCAGGATAGCGTTGACACGCTTCGGCCAGATAGTCGTTGCACATCTGCGCGCCGACAATGGCAAGCTCCGGGTCAAGCAATTCCGGTCCTGGAATGTTGACACTGAGAAGGCTGAGATCCACCCCTGCCGCATCCATCGCCGCTACTTTGCGTTCAATGCTGTAATCATCCAGGGTCAGGACAAAGCGTTGGACATCCCAATAGTTGAGCCGATAGACGCCGTCGCCGCCGGTGGTCTGCAAACGACCGCGGTTGCGGGTTAAGAGTTCGGCATAGGCAGGTGGGAAGACGTGGCTTTGACAATCGACAATGGTCATCTTTGTCGCTCCTTTGGTCGCTCTCCGAAAACATCGGGACTTGAACACCATCTGCCCTGAAAACAACAGGGGTTTCGCAGATTATACAGATCAATTTCAATATAAATCTTTGAAATCTGCGAAACCCCTGTTGTTTTCATTAGCTATGGCGCACAATGGTGCATGGCTACTTCCGGGAAGGTCGGTCCCGTCAACCCTGTCGTCGCGTTTGACCTTCCCGGAAGATTAGCTTGCTAACCGTTAGGTTCTTGTTGAACCCTTTTTCCCTTTACACCGCTAACCATTGCTGTATCCGATTATCACTCAATGCGCCATCATACGCAACCACACGCAAGCCAGGCCGCTTTGGGGGCGCGGCTCATCTAGCCCTTACGCAGTTCGTTGCTGCGCGGTAAATCCGCCAGGGTCGAACGCAAGGTCTCGCGCACCTGTCCCTGTTCGCGGATCCGCACCAGTTCAACCTCAAACTGGGACCGATCCCCACGGTGGACGGCATGATAATATTCGAGTGGTCTGTTGTCATCCAGATAACTCACGCTATCCAGTAACAACAGTGGTGCGCCTACCGGCACCTGTAACAGCTTGGCTTCCTGCTCATCGGCAACGACAGCCTCAATGCGCCGGCGGCCGCGGGCAATGAGCAGACCATACTGCCGCTCCAAATAGGCATAGAGCGATTGCGCACGGAAGTCAACCTGCTCCAGCCCAGGACAGAGGGCGTGGGGTAAATAGCTGGAGACCAGGACAATCGGCTCATTCTGGACAAAGCGCAAGCGACGAAGGTGAACCACCGGTGTCGCGGCCGGCAAGCCCAGATGACGGGCTACTTGGACGGGCGCCGGCTGCACCGCCTGCACCAACACCTGGCTGATTGGGCGGTGACCGCGTTCGCTCATATCCTGATAAAAGCCGGTCAACTTCTGGGCTAAACTTTCACTAATCTTCGGTTCGGCCACAAAAGCGCCCTTGCCCTTGTGCCGGACAATCAAGCCCTCTGCCGCCAACTCGCCCAACGCCTGGCGAACCACGGTGCGACTCACGCCATAGTTCGCGCACAGCGCATGTTCGCCAGGTAGTTGCACACCCGGCCACCAGACGCCCTGCTTAATGTTATCGCGGAGCAACTCCAACAACTGGGCGTAAAACGGAATTGGGCTGTTGAAATCGATTTTCTGGTTCACAAGTCATCCTGTCTGCTCATCCGTAAATGATAACTTGGTGAACAAGCCATGATCTTGCGCCGGCGCGCTTAGCCCTTGACCGCGCCGGCGGTCAAGCCCTTGGTAATATACCGTTCCAAGGCTAGACCAATGAGGACAACCGGCGTCACGGCCGCCAGACTCAAGGCCGAAATAAACCACCACTGGATGCCCCGTGTATTGTTCTGCCCGGCAATCAGCACCGGCATGGTAATCGCCTGATAGTTGGTCAGCATCAGGGCATAGAGAAACTCGTTCCAGGAAAAGACAAACGCAAAGATCGCCACCGACACCAGCCCCGGCGTACTTAAGGGCAACACAATCCGCAAAAAGGTCTGCCAGGCCGTCGCGCCATCGACCAACGCGCTCTCCTCTAGATCAAGCGGCAGCGCTAAAAAAAAATCACGCATGATCCAGACGGCAAAGGGAATATTGAACATGGCATAGGCCACGATCAAGCCGACATGGGTATCAATGAGCCTAAGCCGTGCGTACAGGAGCAGGAAGGGGACAACAAAGAGCGCCGGCGGTAAGAAGCGCTGCGAGATAATCCAAAAGGCAATATCGTCATTATGCCATCTGAGCAGCCGCCACTGATAGCGATAGCGCGCCAGCCCATAGCCGCCCATCGCACCAATGGCCACAGCCACCAGGGTGCTGCCGGTCGCCGCAATGAGGCTGTTGCGAAAATGGCGCAAGAGGGTGTCGCGTTGATCGGTAAAGAGATACTGCCAGTGTTCGCCTGTCGGCTTGTAATCCACATAAGGGATATAGCGCGGGCCGCGACTCACGGCCAGCGGCGTCTTAAACGAGGTGGTGAACAGCCAATAGAAGGGAAAGAGGCAGACAATCGACCAGATGATGACCACTAGATAAAGTAGAACACGCTGCCAAGGTTTTTGTCGCATGGTTGATTTGTCCCTACGTTGTCCGCTGGGCGGAAAGGCGGCGTCCCAAAGCGAGAAAGAGCGTGGCAAAGATGACGACCAGCACAAGTAGAGCATAGGAAATGGCCGCCGCATAGCTGAAATTGCCGAAGGTGAGCGCCGTATCAAAAATATACATGGTCAACGATTCTGTGGCCGACCCCGGCCCACCGCCGGTCGTGACGACGATGACATCGATGATCTTAAAGATCTCTAACCCACGGATCAAAATGGCTGTTATCGAAATCGGGGTCAGGATGGGCATCGTGATCTTGCGCAGAATCTGGAACGCGCTGGCGCCATCGACCCGGGCCGCTTCGTAAATATCTTCGGGAATGCCTTGCAGACCGGCCAGCAAGAGTAGGGTCATAAACGGAATCCATTGCCAACTGTCGATCAGAATAATGGCCACCGGCGCCCAAAAGCTATCACTCAACCAGGGAATGGTGATCTCTACCCCCAGCGCCGATGACAGCAAGCGCTGGAAATGGGCCTGGGGCGAGATGCGCGTGTCGAAGAGCATACGGCCCGCATAAGCCGCCGCGACCGGCGTCACCATCATCGGCATCAAGAAGATGACACGTACAAGATTGCGCCCAACAAATGGTTGATTCAAGACCAAAGCCAGCAGAAAGCCGACAACATATTGGAGAATGACGCCGGCAAAGACAAAAAAGAGCGTATTGCGCACCGCTGTATGCAAGCGTTCATCGGTGAGCATGCGGGCGTAGTTGCGGCCAGTGAAATTGATGCCTGTCCCCAGGAAACCGTCACGGTTCGTCTGCTGATCAGCGGTGGCCGCCACGGCGCTGCCGCCGCGTTGGTAATCAGTAAAGCTAATGCTGAGCGACCACACGAGGGGGAAAATGGAAAAGGCCAGCAAAAAAATGACGGCAGGCAGCAAGAACACCCGTTTAATGGCGCGCTCATAGACGCGCCCGCCGTCACCCTTGCCGGACAACGACTTTTGGGGTGCAACCATTGCGTTTCTGCTCCAGTTCTGTTGGGAAAAGCGTCCGGAGTCCCTAGTCCTGGGTCCTGAGTCGAATGGCGCGACTTAGGACTCTGGACTAGGGACTCCGGACTTCTTTCGGTTATTCCGTATACCCGACGGCACTGCGATATTGGGCCTTTTGCTCATCGCGGCCCAGGCGGTCCGTGATCTCATTCCAACCGGCCGCCACATTGTCTAAGGCTTCCTGCGATGAGATTTCATCGGCCAGCGCCCGGCTGACCTCGGTATCCAGCACACTCAGGTATTCAGCCGAGCCGCGGATGCGCAAGTCGAGCACGGCATTGGGGTGGTTGATCGTATTCTTCACCGCATCCAGGTAATCCTTGGCCCCGGCCTCGTCGAAGCCGGCGTCGAGCCACAGGTTGAGATCCTCAAATTGGCTATAGCGTGAAGGGTTGATGCCGGTGTCAGGCGTCACGGCTAATTGCTTGACCAATTCGGGCCGCGCCATAAAGGCGCCAAAGTCGAGCGCAGCCTCCTTGACTTCACTGTCGGCTGCAATGCCGATGATCCAACCGCCAAAGGCAATGAAGGGCGCCACATTGATCTCTTCCACCCATGCGCCTTTGGTGTAGTCCCAATAGCGATCAGCGCCAGGCAGCACGCCAAAACCGGTGTTGCCCACAATGACCGAAGCGTCAGGATTGTAGGAGATCGGCCCGACATCGCCCCAGTCAATATTCAACACCGCGGCGCCGGCCGGGAACTGGACGCGCGTATCGGACACGTCCCACTGCAACTGTTCCGCCGGCCCTAAGTCACGCGACTTGATGTAATCGTCGAGCGCCTGTACCCAGCCGGGGTTGTTCACCTGGGGCGTCATATCCTCACAGCTAAAGAAGAAACAGGGGTTGCCGGGCACTTTGCCGTAACTGGCGGCATGGGAGAGGAAGACCCAGTAGCTTTGGGCATTGCGCCGTTGCGCTTCTGCCACACCGGCAATCGGCGCCGTTTCACCGGCCGTCTCGACCTCACGGCCATTGAAGAACTCGGCAATGGCGTAATATTGCGACCAGGTTTGCGGCTCATCGAGCGGATAGCCATATTTTTCTTGGAACTCAGCCGCAAAGGGCGATTCCGGGTTGACCAGATCCTTGCGGTAGTAGAGCATGTGGGCATCGCCATCATAAGGCAGAGCATAGACCGTGTCGCCCCAGGCCGTAATGCGGTCGCCGTACAACGGAATGATGTCGTCAGGCTCAATACTATCCAGCAGCGCTTGCGGAATCGGCTCCAGATAACCGGGGGCCATAAAGTCACCGGCCCAGTCAGCCGGGAAGATCAGGACATCATAATCACTGGCGCCGGTCTCAAACGAGGTGATGATCTTCTCGAAGAGTTCGCCAAAGGCAAATTGCTGCAACTCGACATCGGCCCCTGTCATGGCTTCCCACTCCGGCGCATGATCCTCGACCGGCCCGCCGATGGAGCGCCCGGTTTGGGTCACCACAACAACTTTTTGACCGTCGAAACGTTTTGCCGCCGCGCCGGCGCCTGCCCCTTCACCGCTGGGCGCTGCGGGCGCTGCTGGTGGCACCGGCGCACAGCCAGCGAAAACAAGGCCGATCACCAGTATGATCGGCAGCCAAATTGTTCTACGTAGCATAGGTTGACTCTCCTTTGGTGATTGACAATGGTTGAATAAACAAAAATAACGCGCGCAGATGACAAAATAAGCGGTGGCCGTAGGCGACAGCAGAAGGGCGCCTGCTGTCGCACCGGTAGAAACCTTGCGCTTGCAACGCTTGCCGCAGCGCGAAAAACGTCACCGGTTAACCTCTTGGATATGTTTATGGAATACGCTTATTGTTGTCTGGAATGGAAAACACGGGTCAGCCTGTAATCCTGTAATTACAGGATAAGCTGACTATAACATGGCCGGAAAGGGTTGTCAATTTTGCAACGAACCGGTTCCTTTTGCCCAGGTCAATAAAGCCAGCGTTGGGCATATCGATGAGCGCCAGGACAGCGGTGGTGGTTGAAGCTACAGAACCAGCCACCGTCGTGCGCGTTCGTCATGCAAGGCGCCATCATAGGCGACAACCCGCAAGCCCGCCTGCCAGGTGCTGTTTGCCGCCACAATGATCTCCCGGTTGCGGGTGGGGCTATAGTAGGCCAAGCCATAGTCACGGATAAACCAGGGGCCGGTTTGCGGGCGCGGCTCGTCCAGGCTGGTGAGCAAGACGCCAAAACGGCCACCGCCGGGCAGGCTGTTCTCGTAGGCGACATATTGGCATTCCTGGTCGATGGCAATATCGGCATTGCCGCGCCGGCCACCATCGGCCAGGATTTCGCCGCCGAGTAGGGGCAGCAGCCGCGGCTCGACCCGAATGCCAATCGAGCCAAACTTGGTTTCGGCATACCGCAGGTCACCATAGGTTGCCGTTTGGGCGCTGACCATGTCGCAGATGGTGGCGTCGTCAACGCTGTAGAGGTGGATGGTGCGGGTTTCGTCGAGGACGGGTTGCTCCGCTTTGTCGCGCCAGGTGACATGGAGGGTGAAGTGGACGCCGTTGGCCGTCGGTGTAATCGCCGGTTTGCCCACTGTTTCCATGCGCCCCATGTGGGTAAAGAGCGCCTCATTGGCTTTGCGCATGGGCGGTGACGGCCAGAAGGTGACTTCCCGCCCGTTGAGAAAGATCGGCCCCTGCGCTACCCAAAAGCCGTTGTGGAAGGGATGGTCGAAAGGGAATTCCTGGATCACGGTCAAGCCGTTGGGGGTGTAGAGCGGAAAGACCCATGGGCGATAATGGTTCGCCCCGACGCCACCCAAACAGCGCCCGCTGGCGGGATCAGTGACAAGGTAGCCGAATTGATCGTGGTGGAGATGTTGGATGACTGTATACTGCTGTTGGCTCATAAATTTACCCTTCGGTTGGACTCTCGTCACGCTAATTTTTCTGGCATCACTTTGCGTTTGCGCCGTGCTAAGCTGACCTGGGGCAGATACATTTCACCCGGATCGCGATCTAGCCCCGTCTCTCGATCCAAAAAGAGCGGATAGTCCGCTTCCGGCGGTTTGGCATGGTCATAGGCGTGGCTATAGCTGCGCATGATGATCCGTTGTTCGCGATTTAGCGTCTGGAGCCAGGCCGGGTCAGAGAGCAGGCGATCCGCCGTCGTGATCCAGGAAGGCGAGTAGGCCAGGAAGAGATTTTTGCGTGTGACCTGGCTCTGATTCGGCTCGACGCGATGCCAGATGCTGCCGTGCATGATGGTGATGGCGCCCTTGCGTACACAGAGAATCTCCTCGCCGGGGACGCTTTCGTGGGTATCATAGGCGGCAAAATATTGCTGGCGGTGGCTGCCGGGCATGTAGACAAAATTGCCCATCTTCGGCTGCGGCAGATCGGTGAGCCAATAGCCGATTTTGATTTGCAGTGGCAACTGGGGCGCAAAGACGCCATAGGGCAAGACGCGCGCACCATCAGGATGCCATTTGTTGTAAGTGCCGGCGTTCGGTGTGCGCAGAAAGAGTTCACTCAGTTGCAACTGAAGCTGCTCGCCGTAGAGATCGTAAGCATAGCCCACATGGCGCGGGTGGTCGATCAAACCGGCCAACACCGGGTCGCGCTCCACAAAGTTTTGCAGATTGTAATAGTCACCCGGCTTGTAGCTGGGATCAGCCTGTGTCACCCGATCAATGGCGGCAAGGTAGGTCGCTACGTCGTCAGCGGTCAGGGCATTCTCGATCTGAATCAAGCCCACTTCGTTAAAGGTTGCCCACTGTTCACAGGTAAAGCCGGGCGGGGCCAGACGATAGTCACTCATACGCTCTCTCCTTGTATCTCTACCATACCCAGGGTCGCATCCAAACGCACCCTCATACCATCTTGCAACAGGGTCGTAGCGTTCTTTACGTTGGCGATGGCGGGGAGACCATACTCGCGCGCCACCGTTGCCGCATGAGAGCCGATGCCGCCAATCTCCAGAATGACGCCGGAGGCCAGGGTAAAGAGCGGCGTCCAGGAGGGATCGGTTGCGGTCGTCACCAGAATCGCCCCGGCTTTCATACTGGCAAAGTCATCAGGCGAGCGGATGACGACCACTTCCCCTTCTACCCAGCCGGCGCTGACCCCTAGCCCCTGTAATCGGGTTACGCCCGCCGTTGCTACCGACCATTGTTGTTGGCGCAACAGCGTGGGCAATTCCGCCTCGCGTAGGAAGAGTGGCAGCTTTAGTTCGCGCCAGGCGTTCTGCTCGGCGCGCCGTTTAGCGGCCAGTAGATTGAGACGGTCCCCGGCATTGGCATTGCGAATGGCTTCCTCGATCTCCTCCTGGTAGACCAAGTAGTAATCAGCGCGCGCGGTCAACCAGCCCTGTTCCACAAAACGGTCGGCTAACACGAGCTGGGATTGGCGCGCCGCCATCATCACGCGCATCGCTTCCGAGCGATTCTGTTCACGCCAATGAAATAACTGTTTCGTGCGCGCCACCGCCCAACGCACACGCGGCAACAATGTCTGCCGTTGCCAGGGTGACATGGCCTGCGTAAAGGCTTGCCAACTCGCTGTCGCCGCCTGTGCCTGCCGTTCCTGAATTTCAGCCGGCAGCGGGCAAGTTGGCGCCTGGACATGGCTGCGGATCGCTTGCAGCAGGGGTGTTGGCTCTTCGGCATAGCGTGGGTAAGAGGCGTCTGATTCGTAAATGCCGCGATGACCGTAGTGTTCGAGGAATTGATCAAAAGCCCGCAGAAACGCCGTGTCGGCAAGCGCCTTGCGATAATTGGCGTGACCTTCATCACACTGTTGGAAATAGCTCGCTACTGTTGCATCATTGCGCGCCAGATGGGCCAGCGCCAATAGATCAAAGCCCTGTTGGGCGCTCACGCTCTTTTCGCCCACAGCCAATTGTGTATAGAAGAGGGTATCGGCGGCAATGCCAACTTTGCGACAAACGGCATCCACCATCCTGTAATAGAGGTTAACACTCCCCATCAACACGATCGCCTTCCAAGCCGATTCGGTCAACACTGCGCTGGCCCTGTGTACGCGTGCGATCAGGGCCTCATCGGGCAGGGTGTGCGGGTCTTGCGCTGCTAGCGCGGTCAGGGTCTTCTTGACCAGGGCAAATTGACCTTCAATGATACGTTTAGTCTGGAATAGTTTTCCCGCAAAACGGAGCAACGTGGGGAGCGCTTGCCAACTTTCGCCTAGAGTACGGGGCGCAATGGCCTCATCGTCAGCCGTAATCGGCTCGCTGTGTCCCATCCCCCGTAGGCTGGGGGCCATGGGCTGGCCCGAAATTCGGCATAGGTGCCGAAATTGGGAGAGGTTGAAGTATGGCCGCCCATAGATGGTTTTAGCTATCGGCCCCAATTCAGCGGCAGGTACGAGTAAGTCGTCATAAAGGTAACGCGTGGCGCTCTCCAAAGCCGCACAGAGCGTGTGGGCCACCTGGGGTGAGGGGAGTTCAGGAAAAACCTCGCGCAGGTTGGCGCGTGTCCATTCAATGTTTGCGGTCACCGGCGCCACCCTGGTCACCGGACGTGACTGGACAATCCAGAATTGACTGCCATCGTAACACCACTCGACATCCTGTGGCGCGTCATATTCTGCTTCAATTCTGGTAAGCAGGGTAGCCAATTCGGCTAATTGGCTGGCGGTTAAGGTCGCTGTGGTGCGTTCTTCGGCGGTTGTCTCCTGTAATGCGATCTCGCCCTGTTCGGCGACAATCCGATGATGCTTGGCGCCGACTTGGGCCGCAATCAGCGCGCCGTCTGGCTTATGGAGGCGAAATTCATCTGGTTCGACCCGGCCACTGACGAGCGACTCGCCCAAGCCCCACGTCGCATTGATCACCAGTTCATCCCGTGCGCCTGTGACCGGATTGATCGTGAAAGCCACACCGGCCACGGTCGGCTGCACCATAAGCTGAACCAGCACACCGGTCTGGATATTTTGCGTCGCCAGTCCCTGCGCCTGTCGATAGGCCAACGCCTGGGGTGATTGCACCGACGCCCAGCAACGATGAATGGCATCGAGTACGCCTGTTCGTGGCACATTGAGTTTGGTGGTATGGAGACCGGCAAACGAATGATCGGCGCCATCCTCATCAACAGCGGAAGAACGCACAGCAAAGAGAACATCCCCGGGAAACCGCGCAAGCGCAACCTCTAGCTCATCCGCAATATCCGCGTTCCCCATTGCTGCCGTCGTCACCGCAAAACCGTCAGGCACAGGGAAGCCCGCCTGTTTCAGACGTGCGCAGTTGTACGCCTTGCCGCCAACGACACTGGCATTGTTCGGCTTAAGTTGGTCAAGTGAAATCAAACACTTCATACTGAACTCCCCAGTGTGAATGGGAGTTATCTACCACGTCATTCCGTTGCTGTTTCGTGCAATCGTTGGCTCGGTAGATCTTGCGGTCTTGGGGTACGTTGCGCTTGATAGCGGTACAGGTCTGCCAAAGCCTCGTCGAGCGTTTGATGTTCCAACAACGCTCGACGTTCTTCGGTATAGTTGCCAAAGCCGGTTGTAAACTGATTCAAGAAACGAATCGTATTGACCAGCCCTAATTCCCGGTAAAGTACACGCAGCGCTTCTTGTGTAATTTCAGTCAGTGGTTGTAATTCAGCAATCATTCTTCTATCACCTCGATTAACTCCAATGGAGATACGACTCGGATCCGCAGGTCAGTAATCCGCTTTGTTCTCCGCAAAAAACGGTCATCACAGGTACAAAAAAAATCTACCCTTGCCGCTTCAGCAGCAGCTAGATGTAGTGCATCCATTGCTTTGATACCCATCCGGCCAAAATCAATTGCGCGCTGTTGAATTTGCGCATCAACAAGCACAATCTCTGTAGCCTGTGCCAAAACCTGTTCGCCATGTTCTCTGCGGGTGGCTATAGGGTTCTGCCTAATTTCCAATTCCAGCACCGTTGAGGAAATCAGATCGACATTTCCAACCCTAACCTGCGCTAACACGCCCAAAATAGCTTCTGCTTCCAGACGCAGACGCGTTTGGGTTAATGTATCGAGTGGGCGTTGAATACTACAGGTGTCCAGATAGAGTGTAACCATTTTGCCAATCAACCATTGTTATGCTAACTGTCCGCACGATAATTATACCATAATCATCCCATCAAAAGTATATCACTGACCATCATTCTTTACCCACTAAATGCCCGTTGATAACGCAGATTCCCCGCCACTGTCACTGGTCGTCCCTCGTTGATCGAATCGATCCCGGCGCTCAACATGGCGAAGACTTTGAGGTTGTTGCGCCCGGTAAAGTGCGGTTCTGTGCCATCGGCCAGCGTGCCGGTGGTCATATAGCTGCGCCATTGCTCGAAGAAGATTGTCCACGGGCTGACCAGCGGCGTGTCGGCGTCGATGGCCCGTTCGGCAAAGTTGCCGCCGCGCAGGGCGAAGTCATAGTGCATAGTGTCGTTGCTCATGTGAATGCCGCGACAGCGTAGCGCACCCCGTTCCCCCTCCAGCCGGAACTCGTAGAGGTCACTTTGCGACGAGATGCCGGCGTGGTAGAGCATGTGCAAGCCGTCGCTCCAGTGGATCAGCGCATTGACCGAACAGGGGCCATCATAGACCGACCACGAGGGGCGAAAACCGTCACAGTAGATGCTCTCCGGCAGATGATGGGGAAAGACCGCCAGCAGCGAATCAAAGTGGTGACAGGAGATTTCATAGAGTACCGGCTGCGCCATCCCCTTGAGGTTGAGCGCCTGGTGACGCGGTTTGGCGTTGAGAAAGTTGACCATCTCCACCCGCCCCAACTCCCCACCGGCGACAAAGCTGCGCACCGCTTGAAAGTGGCGATGAAAGCGCATCTGCTGCCCGACACAAAGCTTGCGCCCCAGACTCGCCGCCAGATCGACCAACTCGACCGCCTGTTCAAAGTTGTTGGTAATCGGCTTGGCGACCAGTACATCCTTGCCGGCCAGCAGCGCCGCCTTACACTGGGCAAAGTGCAACTCCGAAGGCGTGTTGATCAGCGCCACATCAGCTTCCGACTCGGCCAGGGCGCGCGTCAAATCGGTAAAGAGGGCGTCGTCGGGCAGGTCGAGTTCGTGCTGCGCCTTTTCCAAGCTCGCTGGGCGAATATCAACGACGCCGACAATGCGCTGCCAGTCGTATTGGCGTAACATTTTGCTCATGGCGTTGCTCAGGCCGCCCATGCCGACGATGAGAGAGCGTATAGGTTTAGTTTGTTTGTTCATAGCGTTTATCAGATGATAGGATCGTTGAGAATTCGATGAAAAGATTGTAGTTTTGTCGCCGCAATTTGGCAAATCAGTTTATCGGGTTCGGTTGGGTCTATAGCGATGAGTTGATGGCAAGAAAGAGGCAAAACGATGGGGCGCAAACGTGAGCCGCTGACGCAATCCACCTTGATCGTGGACGAGATCCCCGGCCGCATTATAGGCAACGACGACGAACCGCCGGGGCGAATCTTGCACCTCGACGTACAGGGTCAACCACTCTGGGAGAATACCAGCCTGAAAATGCCCTATGACGCCGCCCCAATGCCCGATGGTTGTTATCTGGTCAACATCATCCGCGCCAAGGCGGTTTGGAAGGTGGCGCGGGATGGCGCAATTGTCTGGCGTCAAGAAGTGGGCGGTTATCCCTGTAGCCTGCAACTGTTGGCGCAGGGTAACATCTTGGTAGCGGGTTGGGACTATCACTTGCCGGGCTTCGTGCGTGAATTTGACCAGGCGGGTAATGTGGTCTGGCAGTTGGAAAATTTGCGTTGGCCCTGGAAAGCCGAGCGGCTCACCAACGGGAACACGCTGGTCGCTGATGCGGGCGCGAATCGTGTCTTTGAAGTCAACCAGGCCGGGCAAGAGGTGTGGGCCGTCGATCAGCTTGGGCCGGCAACGCCGCAGCTTTTTGATGCGCTGGGGCCGGTCTATTGTCAACAGTTGGCCGATGGCAACACGCTGGTTTCGATCCGTGGCCTGAGTAAAATTGTCGAACTCACCCCGGCGGGTCAGGTCGCTTGGGAAGTGGGGCCGGAACTATTGTACAACCAATACTCGGCTGTGCGGCTGGCGAATGGCAATACGTTGATCGCCGACGCCGGTCATTTTCGCGTCATCGAGATTGACGCTGCCCACAACATCGTCTGGGAACAGGGCGGCTTTGGCTATCCGGCGAAGGCTTATCGGTATTAACGGTCTGCAACCGCAATGTTTGCCAAGGGTCTGAACCGATACCCCAGTCGGCAAATCGGCAGGCTTTCATGACCAATAGTTGCGATAACGGCATCCTTTCAGTACACTTGCAGCAGGGAAAAGCACAAAGATGGCAAGGAAAGGGGAAGAGCGGAGAATGCGCTACTTTAATACTCACGGTCCGGTGGATGTTGACCAGCACTATGTTGTTTCGCGGCAAGAACTGGTCGAAAAACTTAGCACCCAAATCGATCAGGGAAAGTATTTCACCATCTTTGCCCCGCGCCAGATGGGAAAAACTACGCTATTACGCAAACTGAATGAACTGTTGGCGAAAAACCCAGCCTATCTACCAATTCCCTTGAGCTTTGAGCGTTACGAAACGTGGGCTGAGGAAAAATTTCTTGATCATTTTGGGCGCTTAGTGGCTTATTATCTTAACGAAGGGTTTCAAGCCATCCAGCATCCCCACCTGGAGCAGATTCAAAAACTCCTAGCGGAATTACCGATTGTTGATTACCTGACCTTTAGCGATCTATTTGGGAATTTGTACCAACTTGCGCCAGCGTGCAAAGTGGTGTTGATCATTGATGAATTTGATGCAACACCGCAAGAAGCGATCTCACCCTTGTTGCAAACGTGGCGTTCTATGTACCTAGAGCGACGACCACCCCACAGCCTGCACAATGTCATCCTGATCGGGATTCAGAACATTGCGCGACTCAATTTTGGGCGCAGTTCGCCCTTCAACATTGCCTATCAGCAGCGGCTCGATGGTTTTACGTTAGCTGAGTTACAGGAGATGATGGCTCAATATACTGCCGAAACCGGCCAAGCTTTTACCGATGAGGCGCTGGCGCTGTTGCATGAACAAACCGGCGGCCATCCTTTCCTCGTCAACCGCACAGCCGCCATCGTGACCGAGGAGATCGCTACAGATCGATCACAGCCTATCTCTGCCGCTGAGGTGCGGGTTGCGCTCAACCAACTGGTGCGGGAGACCAACTACAATTTTGAAACAGTCATTCGTCACGCGGAAAAATATCGCGATGATGTCCTCAACATCCTCTTTGGCGGGACATACCTCTTCAACCTGAACAATGCGCTGGTGAGCGAGCTTTACACACAGGGCGTTATCAACCAGGATGAACATGGCAACTGTCGCATTGCCAACTCTGTCTATAGTGAAGTGCTATTGGCGGCCTTTCGCCCGGTGCAGGTCGGTTTGCAGACGGCGGTTTTGGTCAACGGCTACGATTTTCGCACCCATGTGGTTGACGGACGGTTACAGATGAAAACGCTGCTCTCCCGCTTTCGTGAATTTGTCGAGCGGCGTGGACGAGAAGCCTTCAAAGTGACCGAGATGCCCCAGGAAGCGACAGGGCAGTATTTGCTCATGGCCTATCTCGATCTGCTGGTGCGGCAGGTGGGGGGCGATCTCTTCACCGAAGTCGATTCCGGTGATGGCCGTTTGGACTTGATTGTCGTTTATCGCGGTCATCGCTATGTCATCGAAACCAAAATCTGGCGCGGCCCGGCGGAGTTTGACAGCGGTCTCGCCCAACTGGCCGACTACCTGACCACTGAGGGCGAGGCGTGTGGCTACTATGTCATCTTTCACGCCCGCCCTACTGTCTATGGCCAGCTTGCCCATGAAGAACTGGAATTTGAGAAGGTGGAAGCCGGTAAACAGATCTATGTTTATCTGGTGCGGCTTGGGCTGTAATGTTACGCCGGTTTGTTGAGAAGCAGTCGATCAGTCATTGGTCGCTTTCCTTTGCCTGAGTGAAAGCATGGCAGAAAGACAGAGCAGCGCCCCGACAACGATCATTCCGCTAACATAGAGGATGGAAATCGCACCGGCGCGATAGGGCGTCGCAGTCAAGATCACGGGTAGTTGCGCCAGACCGGAGGCAATCGGCCAAAAGAGACCGATGACGACATGGAGCATGTTACCCCACTGGCGGCCCTGCCCTAGCCCATAAAGCCCCAACCCTTGTAGGGCAAAGATGCCGGAGACGACCAGAGCCAACACAGGGGCGGGAATGCCTTGTTTGGCCGGTTCACCCGTGGCAAAATCCTCTAACGTATGAGGAATGGTGAAAAAGAGCAGCAATAACGAGAGAATGAGGATCCGGCGCTGCCATGTTGTTGAATACATCTTTATTGGTCCTTCTTCAATGTGAATTTCTCATACAAAACATAATTCATCACTTTGTGACCTGGTCATTCCTTGCCGCCTTTACATCAAACCCTGGGCGACTCTTTTTTACTGGCAACCGCCTTACGCACAATCGCTAAAAATTCATCCAGCGGCACCCGATGGATGCGCGCCGCCCATTCCACCGTCAGCGCTTTGGTCAACAGCTTGCGCACCGAATAGCGTCCGACCCGTTGTACCCCGAACATCTCCATCACCTCGGCAATGTCGCCATATTCGGTCAGCAGATCAGAAACGCGTGTATCTTTTGTGATTTCCATAGATCTCCCTTATGCTTCTGTACCAATCAAAAAATCGTTGCGATGAGGTAAGCATAGCAGCGGCGCAGGCAAAAATCTTCGACTTTTGTCGGGTTTGGGGAAGAAGAAGGTGGTTGGTTGGTTCGTTGGTTTCGCGCCCGAAGGGCACCCGCTCAACCAACGAACCAACCAACCAATCAACCAATCAACCTTAGCCATTCGGTGTGGTTTTGGCGGCTAGCCCTTGGGGATCGAGGATGCGGATCTGCTGGCGGGCAACTTCGATGAGCTTTTCTTCGACCAGTTCACGCAGCGCGCGGCTGAGGACATCGGGCACGGTGCCGAGACGGGCGGCGAGTTCGGCCTGGGTGGCCCAACGCCGGCGCTGGACGACATTGTTTTCGGCTTGCTCTAATAGCAGGCGGGCCAGCCGCGATGTCACCGTGTGCAACGAGAGATCGGCCACCAACTCGACCAGTTCACTAATGCGTGTAGCCATAAACTCAATCATGGGCAAGGCCAGCGCAGGATCGCTTGTCACCATCTGGCGCAGCGCGTCGCGTGGTAACAGCCAGAGCGTCGTTGCTTCCAGGGCAATTGCCGTGGCGGGCGCTGGTCGATTGACAAAGAGGCCGCCGAAGAGTTCACCAGGCCCCCACACGTAAAGAATCTGCTCGCGCCCGTCTACGGCCATTTTCACGACCTTGACCCAGCCGATCTCGACATAATAGAGCGCCGGTGGGGGGTCGCCTTCGAGAAAGATCACGGCGCCTGGGGCATAGGCGCGCCGGATCGCGCTCTGGGCTAAGTGGGCCAAACTTGCTGGCGCCAGACCGCGCAACATGGGGAGCGTTTGCCACTGAGCAATAAGCATGTTGCGATCAGGTGGTTGGGTTGACATTGATTGTCTCTCATTGCGTTCGTTCGCTTTCGTGCAAGTTGACCTATTATAATGGGACACAATGAAAAACCAGTAAAAGACAGACAACTGATGTCACCCTCAACAAACTTTGGTTGTCAAGTAGGTGTGCCAATCAGCCTCAAATTCTTCCGCGGTCCGGTGGTAGACGGCTGGCGTCAGGGGCACCAAGTTGGAAAGTGAAATACTTATTTAAATGTCGCCTCCATCTCATATTTGCCCGGCTCCTCGACAAAGCCAAACTTCCGGTTGATGGCGCGCATCGGGGCATTGACTGTCTCGACGTTGGTCACCACGCGCGTTGCCCCGTTGGCCCGTGCGTAGTTGATTGCCCGCAATTTGAGCGCTTGCATGATCTTGCGGTTGCGATAGGCTGCGTCCACACCAGAGATCAAAGTGAAACCAGTCTGCTCTTCTGCACTGTAACTGATGGCCGACATCCCCACGAACTTGTCGCCATCGAGGGCGATCATCTGCCCTGCCGGCTGAAACCACGATGCACCAAAGACCACCTTCTTCCAGTTTTCATAGTTGATATACGCCCCATCCGAGGCCGGGTCATCAAGCGCCGCCACGCCGTTGATGTCGTAGAGTTTGCGGATGTTTTCTTCGCTCTGCGTCACCTCGGCAAACGAAGTCAGGCGGATACCCAGTGCCTCGACTCGTGCCGTGAAGCCGTCAAATTGCCGTTCGTCAAAATTCTTCAGGTCAAGGATCGCTTGCAACTGATGGGTGCGTGACGTAAAGCCGCGAGTGGTGGCAAAGCGATAGTGCGCGGGATCGCCTTCATGCACCTCGGCCAGGAGGGCGTCTGCGCCTTGCGCCCGCAGGTAGGTGACCAGGTCATGCCACAGTTGGCTACCGATGCCCTGCCGCCGGTGGGCCGGATCAACGACGACGTTGACAACATATTGATTAGGTTTCATACTGGGATAGTGACCAGCAAAGTTAAAGCCAACCACCAACCCCTGGTCGTTGATCGCCACGGCGTGCCGCAGAATACGTTCCGGCATATCAACATTGTGTTCAAAGAGCAGATCCTGGGCGCTGGTCGTCTCCTCAGCATCGGCCGAGAGCAGTTGGGCGATGCGCGGAAAATCCTCGGTTGGGTTGGCCAGGCGGATGCGGTTGATCACCCCGTTGGTAAAGCTCGTGTCGTTGGAGGGGCGTTGGTCGTTGAGCGTTGCTTTGGTCAAGGCAAAGATCCTTTCTTTCAGCGTGTTGCGGGCGCTGTAGAGCCGATTATTGACTTGTGACTTCGTGAGATTCAGGAAGTCGGCCACCTCTTGATGCGAGTACCCGCTGAGATAGAAAAGGGTGATGGCAAGGCGTTGTTCTTCCGGCAGTTGTTGCAGGGCATGGGCGACAAAGGCTTGCAACTCGCGCTGTTCGTAGATTTCGACTGGCCCCGGTTCGCGGGTCGGCACGCCCTCGGCAATCTCTAACGGCACTTCCGTCAGCGCCCGACGGCGCGTGATGCGGTCACACTGTTTGAAAATGATACGGCGCAGCCAAACGGCAAAGGCTCTTGGCTCGCGTAGCTCACCCAAACAGCCATACGCTTCCAGAAAGGCTTCTTGGGCGGCATCCTTGGCGGCGTCATGATTGCCCAAGATCCCATAGGCGTAGCCAACGGCGGTGTCCTGAAACCGCCGCACGATTGCGCTATAGGCCGCCACATCGCCCTGTTTTGCTTGCAGAATCAACGCTGGTAGATCACCCACGGAAAGCATTTGCTTTGGTCGAATTCGTTTAGAAAGATAGTTGCCAGTAGAGGACTTCGCACCCACTTTGGGGCGGCCCTGCGCATGTATGGGAAGCGCCTTCTTCGCATATTACCAGGCAAAAGTCATCATGGCTGTTGATCATACGCTGCCTTTGTGCTACTACCAAATCCGTTGAATCAGGCAGTGAAAAAACGGGCATAGGGGGCGGACTCAGAGGACGCGGATCGAAACCGTGCCAGATCCGCGCTTCCTGAATCCGCACCCCTACCCTATTCACCTATTGCTCTCCGGCCCAAAGCTGTTGCATCTCCTGACAACGGGTCAATAACACCGACAAGGTTCCTGTATCCTCGACGCGGCCATCTTTCAGGACAATAATCTGCGTCGCTCGTTGGAAGGCGGCCCGGCGGTGTGAGACGACCAGGCAAGTGCTGCCAGCTTGTTGCCCCAGTCGTTCCCACAGCAACCGTTCCGTTTCTACATCCAATGCACTGGACAAGTCATCAAAGACATAGAGTTCGGCGTCGCGCACCAACATGCGGGCAGCGGCCGTGCGCTGTACCTGCCCGCCGGAAAGCTTGACGCCACGCGGGCCGATGGTGGTCTCTAATCCCTGTTCGAGGGTGGCAAGATCCGGCGCTAACACGGCAGTATGGATGGCGGCGGGGAGTGTTGCTGTGTCCGCCGGCAGACCAAGCAAGATGTTGTTGCGCAGGGTGTCACTAAAGAGCCGGGGCATTTGACCAGTATAGGCGGCGCGGGGTGGGGTAAAGAAGGTGTTGCGCGCTGCGACCACGGTCCCATTCCACTGGACAACCCCTTCATCCAACGGCAACAGACCGAGCAAAACGCGTAGCAATGTCGTCTTGCCGGCCCCAATCCGTCCCGTGATCACGGTGAAGGAGCCACGGGGTAGCTGCAAATTGACGCCGTGGATGCCACAGTAACGGCCAGGGGCACTGCCAGGGTGACGGTAGGTGAGGTTGGTAGCCGTCAACCGATCTAAATGGTCGGCGGCGCTTTTGGCCGGGGGGCGAAGGGCCGGGAACGCACCAGTGAGCGGCAGATGACGCGGCTGCACCAGGGTCGCAACGGGTGCTGCCCCTGGTAACAATTCTTTGACGCGTTGCAGGGAGACCGCCGACTGCTTTTCTACCGTCAGCAGATTGGTCAAGACCGTCAACGCATCCATCACCGGCCAGAGGTAGGCGACAAAGAGCGCAAAGTCGCCTACCGTAAAGGTACCGGTGGCAATCCCGCGACCCGCCAGGAGCAGGATCAACCCGGTGCTGATCTCAAAAGTGCTACGGAAGGTGGTCTGCACCAACTCGCCAAAGAGGGTGTCACGCAACGCTGCGCGCCGCCGTTCCTCGTTGAGCGCGTCTAGCTGGCGACTAACCGGCTCGACTGCACCAGCGACCGTCACCGCTTGCACTGCCCCATAGAGTTCACCAATAAAGGCGCTGACTTTGCTATCGGCTTCCCGGTAACTTTCCCGGTAGCGTTGGATGCGTTGTTGGGCCAGGTTGGCGGCCACCGTCACCAGGATGAGGGGAATGAAGACGGCTAGGGTCAACCAGAGGTCGGTCCAGCCCAAAATGAGCAGACCAACCAGCAGGGTGAGAGCCACACCCGGCGGATCAACCAGATAATCAACCGTAAAGCTGGTCACTTGCTCGGCATCGTCTTCGACGCGGCTGACCCCTTCGCCGGTGGTTGACGCCAGTGCGGCTGGCTGCCGGAAGATCGCCTCTAACAGGTTGAGTTGCAACGTCCCTTTCACGCGACTGCGCAGGGCTGGTCGGGTAAAATTCGCCACACACAAAATGCCAAAGCGCCCCACCGCTACGCCCACCATAAGCGCCACCAGCGTCCACAGGTTCCAGCCCACCTGGACGTTGGTGAACTGGTCAAAAAAGGCGCGGGTGACCAACCCCAGCAACAGCGGCATCATGTAATCCGCGCTCCAGGTGATCCACTGGATCAAAATGCCGCCCGGCTGTTGTCGTAAGAGTCGCCCGCTGGTTTGCCAGATGTTCATGCCAGCACCTCTGTCATCTCTACGGTCATGCCTACCCGCAACAGGTGGTTAAAGTGTGAATGAGGATCAGCGATGAGCGCCACACGGTCGCCCTTTTCCAGCACCTGGCCGTCGCGTAGAATGCAGATGGTATCGACCCGTTGCACCGTCGTCAGCCGATGAGCAATGATGATGGCCGTGCGGTTTGCCAGCAGTCGGTCAATGGCCCGCTCCAGC
Organism: Caldilinea sp. CFX5; assembly: GCA_021405325.1. The sequence continues at coordinate 32,342 of QWII01000008.1, forward strand.
AGTTGTTCGGTGACAGGGTCAAGCCGCGACGAGGCTTCATCCAAAATAACCAGACTGGGGTTCTTGAGGAAGACACGGGTAAAGGCCAGCAGTTGCGCCTCACCGGCGGAAAGGCCGCGCCCACCGTTGCCCAACGGTGTATCCAGCCCTTGCGCCAACCCGGCAAACCAACCCGTCAAGCCCAACAGATCAATCGCCTTGTGGATCTCCTCGTCGGCGATGGTGTGGTCAAAGAAGGTGAGGTTGTCACGCACGCTGGCGGCAAAAAGCTGCACTTCCTGCGTCACCAACCCAATGTGGCGGCGCAATTCGTCCACGTCCACGGTGCGTATATCTCGTCCACCCAGTGTAATGACGCCACTGGTCGGGTCGTAGAGACGGAAGAGTAAGCGGGTAATCGTCGTCTTGCCGCCGCCGGTGCGCCCTAGTAGCCCCATCACTTTGCCGGCTGCCAACTGGAAAGTGACTTGTTGTAAAACCGGTGTATCCGCATGGTAACAAAACGCAACGCCCTCGAAAGCAACCGGCAGGGCGGTCGGTGGCAGGGCAACCGGATTCGCGACAGGTTGGATCACGGGTTGGCGATCAAATAATTCACGGATGCGGACAATGCTGGCGGTCGCTTCTTGCAAATCTTGCGCTTGGTGGGCCAACTCGGCCAGAGGATTTTGCAACAGCTTGCCATATTGCCAGCAGAGGAAGAGCGCACCAATGGTCAACGCGCCGGTCTGCCAAAGATACGCGCCGACGCCCAACGCCAGCGCCAGACTGATGTCAAAGATCATGGCGCTAAAGGCCCAACTCAACCCGACGAGGATGGTGCCGCGCACAGCCTGGTAGACTTTGTAGTGGGCGCGCTGGAACTGTTGCAGGATATAGTCAACCGCCCCGTTGGCCCGGATATCCTCAACGCCGCCCAGCCATTCCTCCAGTTGACCGGCCAGATTGGCATTGGCGGCCAAGCGCGCTTCCCACCGTTCGACCCCAAAGCTGACCTTTTTGCGCCAGACATAGAGCATAATGATTTCCAGCAGGGTAAAGGTCAAGCCGATGCGCCAATCTTCCAGATAGAGCAAGAGTAGCACACCGACCAACAAAAGCGTGCTGCCAATGATCTGCAAGACAAACTGCGAGAAGAAGTTAGAAAGCGCCGTCACATCGCCGTCGAGCCGTTCGATCATCGTGCCGGGGGTGTTTTCGTGATGAAAAGCTTGGTCGAGGCGCAAGCAATGGCGAGAAAGATCATTGCGCAGCCAGTTGGTCGCTCGCCAACGTACCTCCTCGGTGACGTAGGTTGAGCCGGTGCGGACGATTTGGTTGAGCAACGCCACCACCAGGTAGAGCAGGCTGATGGGCAGAAGATCAACCACCAAACCAGCTTGCGCGGTGTCAATAAACTGGCGGATCAGTTGCGGGCTGAACAACTGCAATCCGATGCCGCCAAAGAGCAGCAGCGCCAACACACTCACCCGCCCCCACTGTGGCCAGAGGTAACGCGCTAAGAGGGCGAAGTATTGGTGAAAAGGGACAGTCATTGCATAACTCCGTATCGGGTGTGGATGACAAGCAGCCATCCTCTACCCGGCTTGATTTGATGGTGTTTATCAAAAGGCCGCTATAAGATAGTCCCACTTTGGTGGAGAAAGTTCTTTTAGGTGCGGTAAGAAGCCGACTTCCCATGCTGCGGGTGTATCAAATTGAGCCATCTTGATTGCAACCGGCTATGTATACAGCAGCGAACTACAATCAGATCACCCGTTGTTCGCATCCGACAACGCTGTATAGTTGTACAGACAAAAACTGCATGAATTTTGAATTAAAATTCTTGCAATTATAGAATTCTTCTGATATACTAAATCAGGCTGATGTTAAAGTGCAGAAGAGGTGTGGCAATGAAGAAACTGGATGAACTAAAAGCAAAGCTACAACCAGGGCGAGTCTATCACCGCAAGGGGCTGGCCAGGTGGTCAAATGCCATCGACCGCCACCTCAAAGCGTTGCTTACGGATGGCACCCTGGTAAAGCTTTCGCAAGGCATTTACTACTATCCGAAGAAAACAGCCTTTGGGGATGCACCCCCAGAGGAGAAATCCTTGATCAGCGCCTTCTTAAATGATGACCGATTTCTCATTACGTCGCCGAATGTTTATAATGGGTTAGGCATTGGCGCGACCCAACTCTATAATCAAACGGTTGTCTATAATCACAAACGACATGGGCAATTCACCCTGGGTAAGCGGACCTTTGCTTTTCGCAAGAAGGCATTCTTCCCTCTAGAAGTGAGCCGCGAGTTTTTGTTAGTGGAGCTAGTCAACAATCTAGATCAGCTTGCGGAAGACCGCACCGCCTTGCTTGAGGAAGTGGCAAAGAAAGTAACTGCCGTTGATCGAGTTGCCTTGGCGGAGGCGGTGCGTGCGTTTGGTGGCGTGACAGCCAAGAAATTTTTTGCCCAAAGCCTAGGAGATGATGCGCTCTACTATGGCAATTGATTATCTGCACAACCATCCAGATTTTGCTGATCTGATTCGCGTTGTCGGGGAGGAGCGCACCATAGCTACTGCGCTCCGGGCTTTTAAAACTAATGGAGCGACATACCGCCGCCGATTTTCCCAAATTCTCAAAGAGATTTATACTTGACTTATCCCATACGCTCCTAAATTGAACACCAAGTATGTTCAATCCACAAAATCGAAATAAGAGACAAATGAATCTCATCCAACAAGGCATAGACAAAGGTTTAATCACATTTGATGAGGACGGAAAATATATTACCTACGTCCATCAGAATAAAAGACGCAATTACACCAGGCCGGAAGAACCTGTACAGGCTGAAACATTCCTAAAATTGGTTCTTATTTATGGCTACGCCGCTGAACGGATCGAGCAATTTGTTTCGGTAAAAATCGGCTCCGATACCAGAGAGGCTGATATTATCGTTTATAACAATGATCAAAAGACTTCAGCCCACATTTTGGTTGAGTGCAAAAAAGAAGATGTCTCAGAACTGGAATTTGAGCAAGCTATTAAACAAGCATTTAGCTACGCAGCCACAGGTACGGTTAGAGCCAAATATTTTTGGGTGACATCCAATATTAAGGACGCTTATTTTGAAATACCTGACCAAGAGCCAAGAAAGTATCTTTCTATTCCCGATGTGCCACAGTTTGGCATCAGCACCCTGGCTAAATTCAAATATGTTAAAGGGGGCGGTGTAGTTAATGGGCAAAAATTGTTTGACCTAGAGGTGGTGACGGAGGATGAGCTAACCCGCCGCTTCAAACAAGCCCATAATTCCCTATGGGGCGGCGGTGAACTGAATCCATCCGAGGCGTTTGATGAACTTGATAAGTTAATTTTCTGCAAAATATGGGATGAACGGAAACCGCGTAAGCGAGGCGATCCTTACGATTTTCAGATATTCAGTGAAAAAACAGAGAGCGAAACAAATAAAAAGCTACAAGAACGCATCCGTGCATTGTATGAGGAAGGGCGCAAAAAAGACCCTGAAGTGTTTAAGGATAACATCCGCCTGAGTACGGAAAAACTGCGTACCGTCGTTGGGTATCTTGAAAGCGTGGATTTGGGTAAAACTGATTTGGATAGCAAGGGACGCGCTTTTGAGACTTTTATGGGGTCATTCTTTCGTGGCGACTTTGGCCAATATTTTACGCCGCGTCCCATTGTGAAATTTATTGTAGATACGTTGCCTATTACAAATGACTCGCTGGTACTGGATACCTCTTGTGGCAGTGGTGGTTTTCTATTGCACGCGCTAGATAAGGTACGACGGCAAGCCAATGATTACTACGCCCAAGAGTCGATAGCACATTACAACTATTGGCACGATTTTGCTAAAGACAATCTATTTGGTATTGAAATCAATGAGCAAATTGCCCGCACAGCCAAGATGAATATGATTATTCATGATGACGGGCATACGAATGTAATAGCTGCCGATGGGCTGCTGCCAATTGAGGACGTAAGGGATGACGAAGGGAATGTAACGCAGCGAGGTATTTATTCCCGCACCTATAACCGTGGGTTTGCATATGACCGTTTTGATTTCATCATCACCAATCCGCCATTTGGTTCTAGTATTAAACAAACAGAACAGGCGTATATGCGCCACTATGGATATGCGCTGAGTGGGGTTGATTGGTTGAATCCCAAGAGTAAGGAGACGCCTAGAGACAATCAAAGCACGGAAATTTTGTTTATCGAGCAGTGTCATAACTATTTGCGTGAGGGGGGGTATTTGGCGATTGTTCTGCCGGATGGTGTTTTGACCAATTCCAGTTTGCAATACGTGCGCGATGGCATTGAAGAAAAGTATCGCATTGTGGCGGTAGTTTCTTTGCCGCAAACGGCGTTTCAAGCAACGGGGGCAGGAGTAAAAAGCTCGGTACTGTTCTTGAAAAAACATGCAAAAGAAGAGACAGAAACGATTCAACACCAGCGTGTAGCATTGCAAGACCGGCTCAAAAATGAGCGCGGCTATCTTAACCAGTTGCGGCAGATTGAGATGGCGAAAAGGGAACATCTGCAAACCCTAATCGGCTTTGATAATCCAGATGGCATAACCGGCAATGCACTAACCCAATCCGAGGCATATAAAGCATGGCGCACCGAAGTGAATGCTCTCTATAACGACAAAATGGACGCGCTGAAGGAAGAGTTGAGCGAGCAATATGCAGAACAGTTACGGGAAATGCAAAATGATTACCCTATATTCATGGCGATTGCTGAAGACATAGGATATGACGCAACGGGAAAACCGACATCATTAAATGAACTAGAGTTTATTGGTAAGGAACTGACTCGCTTCATAGAGGCAATTGAGAAGGGACAAGACTCTTTTTTTCCCTAAGCCCCGATTATGCGAATCTGTTTTTGATTAATCGGGGCGAATTGGAAGGGCGTTTTGATCCGAAAATGGCATTGTATCAAAGAAAAATACTACATTTTCGTTATAAGGCAGAACGCTTATCGAGCCTACTAAAATCTAGCCCTCAATATGGAGCAAATGAAGCAGGAATAATCAGACAATCATTTGATGAACCGCGCTATATTAGAATCACCGATATTGATGAGTATGGATTGTTAAGGCAGGAAATTGGAAAAACTGCGGAAACAATTGAATCACGATACTTATTGGCGAATAATGATTTACTACTCGCCCGAAGTGGTGCAACTGTTGGGAAGGCGTATATTCATAAAGTTATAGAAGTTCCATATCCGTGTTTCTTTGCGGGTTATATGATTAAGTTTGTCATAGATGAAGAAAAAGTAATTCCTGATTATGTATTTGCTTATACACAACTTGGAACATATGGCGAATGGGTCTCTGCAATTCAACGAGCAGCAGGGCAACCAAATATAAATGCCGAAGAATATAAATCTTTGAGGATTCCTGTACCGCCGACAGAGATTCAGGCAGAAATTGTGGCGAAGATGAATGCAGCCTATGCATCCAAAAAGCAGAAAGAAACAGAGGCGCAGCGACTAATAGACAGCATTGACGGGTATCTTTTGGGCGAGTTGGGAATTGAACAGCCAAAGGAAGAAGAAAATACGGTAAAAGGACGAGTGTTTATACGGCGTTTAGGCGAGGTGTCAGGTGGTCGGTTTGATGCTCCAGTCCATCACAAGAAATATTCATTACAAACATCTCTCTACCCAATGGTTAGATTTCAAGATTGTGTATTCATAAACCCACCTACACCACTTTATTATCTCCCACCTAATACACTGGTAACTTTTATACCAATGGAGAAAGTAGATGATCGTTACGGTGAAGCAGACATTTCCGAATGTAAACCTTTGGCGGAATCAGGGGGATATACAAAATTTCAAGATAACGATCTGCTTTGGGCAAAGATTACACCATGTATGGAAAATGGAAAATCAGCGGTGGTATCAAACCTGGAAAATAGTGTTGGCTTTGGTTCAACAGAGTTCCATGTTTTTAGAGCAAAAGCACATATTGATATCTACTATATCCATGCCATTTTACGACTTCAATCGTTGCGTAATTATGCGGTTTTGTATTTTTCAGGTTCAGCAGGTCATCAAAGGGTGTCTGATATTTTTTTTAGAAGACTTAACATACCTATACCACCACTAAATAAACAAACGGAAATCGCAAGCTACATCGCCACAATCCGCACCCAAGCCAAACAGTTACAACAACAAGCTATAACAGAATTAGCACAGGCTAAACGAGATGTGGAACAACTAATTCTTGGTGAGTAGGCTTTATGAATATCGTAAAAATACAAATTAACCATAGAGAGAACATCACCATCAGGGAGCTTTCGTCGGCCCTCTATAATGAAATAGGAGAAGAGTACGAACTTTCTGAAAAAGATGTGATGTTTCTTTTTAATATAGAAAGTCGATTATTAGTTCCAGATGGGACATTTATTACAGTATTTACTATCAATTTTCCTGAGCTTGAATTACGTGATCAATCACCGCAAGACATAATCATTTCATATCTTAATTCACTGAAACAAGATGCAAATATTCTAACGATTGTAAAGACAAGTGATTTCACACTTTACAATCGTGCCCGTCAATATTATGAGGAGATCATTGATTTGGAGATGGCACTTCGTAATGTGCTTACATATATAATGACCTATGACCATCGGAAGATTGATGAATCCTTATTTAAGCAGTTTGATATTGGTTTAGTTCCCAGCCATGATCCGAATAATGCCAGAAATCATTATGAAAACGGCTTTTTCTATATTCTATTCAATCAATACTCTAATTTTTTAGAACCTAAACAACTTACAGACAAACAAATATCTGAATTATTGCGTGACCCATCAATTCACTCATTTGAAATGTTTAGAGAGAAAATAACCCAAAAAGGCATTTTGGAGGAACGGCACATTAATTTTTTGTCTTCTATCTCAACTCAGATTAAGCCTTTGGAGGATATGCGAAATGCCATTATGCATATCCGTAATTTATCAAACCGGCTTGTTCAGAATTATGAGAAGGCGACTAATAACCAAAGTAGTACTGCCATAATGAAGCTTATTCAAAATTTTTGGATACAGGAAAATGAAACTCTAAAAAAACAAACATGGTTGGCTTTGGCTAAATCACAAGTCAACAAAGTTGTTTCTTTGGAAAGTTATCAAGATGATAACCCAATTTTTCGTACAAATAGCACTCACTATTTGTATGAGCTTGAAGAGGGATATGTTGGCGTAGATGCGCTGAAGCTAGACCTCATACCTTACTTAATGGACTATGTTGCCGTAGAAGGCTTTGACCCAAGCGATCCTGAATTTGAAGCTGAATTGAATAAGATGATTGATACTACTTTAGCGAGAACGTAAAGCTTAACTCTTTGTTCTTTTATGGTTAATCATCTCATAAGACTGTGGTCTTGTAGGAAATCTTTCTCGATGAAGTACCAAAAGCAAGCAATACAGCGTTAATAGCAAGCAGCACAACCGACCTAACTGCACCCACCAAGCGAGTATCATTACATTAACCTCGTTATCTGCAGCCGATCGTGCTGAGGCGTAACCAATGGTGTCGCATAAGACTACAGATCGACATGTACCGAATACCGTTGGTGTAAATGAAGAAACCTTACCCCGTCGGCAAGCCAAAGAACCCCAACGTATGGGAAAAGGCCAAAAACGCCTGCCAATCGCAATAGAGAACACCCGCCTCCTTGAGCAATTGCTCGGCGGGTTGGGTAAAGCCTGATTTTGAGAAGAACCAGCGTACAATTGTCACATAGCGGCCCTGAGCCTGGACTTGTTCTGTTTGCTGCAAAAAGTGTTTCACCGCGTCAGCATCAATCCGCTCTTGGGTATACTTGGCCTCGACCAACCAAATGCCAAAAAGCGGGGTAGGCAATGTTTGCACCCGCCATTCCGCCAACACATCGATTTCCACCGCTTTCCCGGCTTGGACAAGACCGCCGCGCCGTTCAATGCGGTCAAATTTGGGCAACAAGACCGGGCCGGCCAGATTAAAATAACGGCTGCCATCGACCGTTTGCCCAGCAAAGCTCGCCATCACCATCCGGGCATACAGTTCGCCGATCTCGCCTAGCGCATGGCTCAAGCGGCCGCGAATCTGGTTCATCTCCTCTTGCCAACTGGCGATGGCTTTTTCCGCGCCCAATTTCTCGATTTCGGTGTAGTGTTGATACTCGATATAGCGGCGCATCATGGGGTCGGTTGGGCCTTTGTAGCTGAGTAACCCGATCTTCTCGACCACATCGATCCAGCGCAACTTTTCCAACGATTCGCGCACCTTGCTTTCGTCCACCCCAATGCGCTGCGCTACTTGTTCCACATCAATGCGTTGATCGGGGTACTTGGTGGCCCAGAACATCACTTTGCGGGTGGTCGTCCCTTCGTTGAGGGCATGACTCACCTTGTCAAACTCTTCGTGATAATGTTGCCACAGGCGACCAGCAGGGGTGCCAATCTCAAAAAGGACAACCGCTTGTAGCGCATCTAAAGCAGGGAATTGGCTGCGGGCTGGACTCTGGCTCAACAAAATTGTCTGAATGGTATAGGGGAAGCCGCCGGTCAGTTGCCAGATGCTCTCGGCAAATTCTTCATTCACACTCATGCCCATTTTTGCCGCCACCCGAAAGACCAATTCGTAGGCATGTTCACGCGCCAATGGTTTCAGGTAATGATAGCCAAAGCGGCCCTGCAACATGCCCGTTAAGGCGCGGTGAACCAGCAGCGAAACAGCCGAGCCGGAAACCAACATCGGCGCTACGCGTGTATCCACCGCCAACTGGAAACTATCGGTCAAATCATGCGATAGCTTTTGAATGGGATCATAGACATCGGTGAGGACTTGAAATTCATCAACGATCACCGCGGTCAGCAGGTTATGGACGCCAGCAACATAGCGTGGCGCATTGATTGCCACTTGCGCCGGTGGATCACCGATGGTGGTGGGATGAGAAACCGTGTCAAACTGGAATAGTTGTTCATCGACAATCGGGTCGGCAAAGTCAGGCGCAATCTTCTTCACATAATCCATGGTGGGTCGGAAGCGCATCAATTCCGGGCGACGGTAGCGAAAGGCCAAAAAGGAGAGGAGATAGGAAGCCATATAATGATCGCCGACCTCCTGCATGGTCAGTGGACGATTCAGATCTAAAAAGCGCGCAAAGGAAATATAGACCGGTATCACCCGCTCTTGTTGATAAAAAAGGTAATTGTAGAGTTTGACCAAAACGGAAGTCTTGCCCGTTCGCCGTCGCCCAATCAAGGCCCAACTATTGTTTGGCACCACATTGATGCGCGCAATCCAATCATTCAAAAACAGCGCAAGCTCTTCCTGGCGGTTGACAAAGAGATCACCGACCTGGTCTTCGAGTGGTTCTAAGCGCGGTTCAGATGGCAAGTTCATAGCGGCTCCTGATCCCCATATGTATGTCGCCCCTTGTGAGTTGATTGTAGCACAACGTTTGTGATCCTGAGCAATTGTCGCGTTGTGGCCGATTAGAATGAAATCGGGTAATATACTGGAACACGGTAAAATACAAATAGAAGACAAACAAAAAAGAAACGGCAAACAAACAAAATGCGAGTATGCTTTGACCCTATAGGAGGTAACTATGTCTGACCAAACGAAAACAAGCTATCAACGCACCCAAGAGGCCATCGACCGCCTCACCCCCCAGCAGTTCCAAGTCACCCAACAGAATGGCACCGAGCGCCCCGGCACCGGCGAATATTTGTACAACAAGAAAGCCGGCATCTATGTCGATATTGTTTCCGGCGAGCCGCTCTTTGCCTCGTCCGATAAGTATGAAAGCGGCTGTGGTTGGCCCAGCTTTACCAAACCGATTGAGCCGGCCAACGTCAAGGAGCTACACGACCGATCGCACGGCATGATCCGCACCGAAGTGCGCTCGGCGCATGGCGACAGCCATCTGGGCCACGTCTTCCCCGATGGGCCGCGCGACCGGGGTGGTTTGCGCTATTGCATCAACTCCGCTTCGCTGCGTTTTGTCCCGCGTGATAAAATGGTGGCGGAAGGCTACGGCGACTATTTGGACCAAGTAGAGGAGATTTAACAATGGCAAAGGAACGGGCTGTATTAGCCGGCGGCTGTTTTTGGGGGATGCAGGATCTGATCCGCAAGCTGCCCGGCGTCTTGAGTACCCGCGTAGGCTACACCGGTGGCGATATCAAAAACGCCACCTATCGCAACCACGGCACCCACGCTGAGGGCATTGAAATTTGGTTTGACAACGAGAAGATCAGCTATCGCAAGCTGCTGGAATTCTTCTTCCAGATCCACGACCCGACCACGCGCAACCGCCAGGGCAATGACATTGGCATGTCCTACCGCTCCGGCATCTACTATGTCGATGCGGCCCAACAGCAAGTGGCGCTCGACACCATTGCTGATGTCAACGCTTCGGGGTTATGGCCGGGCAAGGTTGTCACCGAAGTCAAGCCGGTGGGCGATTTCTGGGAAGCCGAACCGGAGCATCAGGATTATCTGGTGCGCTATCCGCATGGCTACACCTGTCACTACCCGCGCAAGAACTGGGTCTTGCCGGTGCGTGAGAAGGTGGCGCAGCCGGTCTAGTGTAAACGCTTGATCAACAGAATTTGTCTTTACCACAACGTGGGCGACCTAACAGGGTCGCCCACGTTGCGTCTGCTAGGGAGTAGTACTGGTTGCTACGGGCTGGGCCAAACGCAGATGGGACAGCCATTATGCGTCGGCAGAGATGACCATCGGTGGATCAAACAAGAGGATTTCGGGGTCTGCTTGGGCACGGTCCAGGAGAGGTTGGGTAAAACCGCTACGACTGAAGAGGGCATAGTAGATGCGCCAGCCACGTTCCTGCCCTTGCCAGCGCTGGCCTTTCTGCTGTAGAGTCTCTAGATCAGCCATCGTCATGGGTTGGTTACGCCAGCGCGCCTCCCCCAGCCAGGCAATCCGTTGCTGATAACTGACCGCAACCACGTCGATCTGATCCTGCGCCTGCCACCAGGAGCCAACCGCTTCGGGCCAGAAGCCTGGTGTCCGCTGGTTGGCCAGGGTGTGGACACTCTCACGCGCCAGATCTTCCCAGGTGATCGCCACGAATTGCTCCCAGGTTGGGCGCAAAACCTGCTCGACCAAGCCATCACCTTGACCTTTCTCGATGGCGCCGGTGTAGGGCAAAATATAGCGTCCCCAAAAGCGAATGTAGGGGTCAGCAATATGCCACGTTCCTCTTTGTTGCTGACTGCTGCGGGCTATGCCGAGCGGCACGCGTCGTTCGACATAGCCTGCGCCGGCCAACGTGGCTAAATAGCCGGGCAAACTGCTGCGTTCCAACCCAGCTTCGCGCGCCAGGAGGGTCAGCGTATGCGCGCCATTGGCAATCGCCCGTAGGACAGCCACATAATGACGTGGATCGCGCAACTCTTCGTGCAACAGGGTTAAACCATCATGGTAGAGAATATTGGCGGGGTCGAACGCGGTCTGCCGTAGGTTTGTCCACCAGGAGCGATTGGGGCGCAATTGGGCCAGATAGGCCGGCATCCCCCCGGTCAGGGCATAGGTTTCAATCAGTTCAACGGCCGACTGTGCCGATAAAAACGCGGCGGACTGTTGCACCGTGAGCGGGCGAACCGTTAATTGTGCCGTGCGCCGTCCATAAAGCGGGGCATCCCGATTTAAGATATCGCGCTCGATGACCGACATGTAAGAGCTACATAACACAAAAAAGAGCTTGGTATGCTGTAGATGCTCATCCCACATCTTCTGAATCACCGAGGCCAAATGGCTGCTTGCGCCGGCCAGGTATGGATATTCATCCAGAATAAAGAGGAAGCGTTGCGTTTGCGATAATCGTTGGATGGCTTGAAATAAGCCTAACCAAGATTCGTAGGAACCAGGTACAGATTGCGCGCCGTGTTCGGCGCTCCACACAGCCGCGGATAGGTTACGCAACAGGGCATCAGCAGAATCGATATAGGCCAAAAAGTAGACACCGTTTTTGGCCGTGGCAAATTCGTTGAGTAGGGCTGTTTTGCCCACGCGCCGCCTGCCGGTCAAAACAATGAATTCAGCCGCGTCTGATTCATAACGTTGCCGCAGCCATTGCAGCTCTTGGACACGATTGAAAAACATTGCTACTCCCCTTGGTCGATCCACTTTGCTGATTTAATGGTTACGACAATTATAGTTATACCCATTAAATCTGCAAATCAGAAAATGGTCAGCGCGCTTCATCATTTTGCAGGGAGAACGACAGATACCAGGTGTAGACGCCGTTACCGGGCAGCCGCGAGCACTCGCCCCGCAATCGAGCGGCATCGGGCCGGTCGAACGAAGCGGTCGCCGGTTCCAGGAACATGACATAGGGATCGGCCAAGCCCTCTTCCTTGGGCATCATGCCGGGCAGCACGCCGAGATAGGGCACTTTGTCGACGGGAAAAGCCATCTCCAATTTGAGCTTGCGCGAAGGGTAGGTCAGCGTACACCAGCCAGCAGGCATGGGGCCTTTGATGTAGTACTTCGTTATATGGTCGCGGCTGCGGGGGGTCATGCGGCTCAGGTCGCGGGTATGGCCATGCGGCGTGGTTGCGACCGGCCAATCGAAAAGATCACCATAGCCGCCCAGATCGCCGTTGGCCGAAAAGACGTTGGCGATCTGGGCGGCCCCCGCCGGCAGCAGCAGCCGGGAATCCTCATCTTGCCGCAGCATGGGGTGGGCCGCCCACAGAAAGTCAAAGGGGAAGGGCGACAGATTGGTCAGCGTGTAGTCAATCCGCAACGTGCGCTCATCAGCAAAGGAGGCCGTCTTGTCGAGCCGATAGGGCAGCCGCACGCCGTGGACCGACAGGTGCAGTCGTTCGCCGTCGATCTGATACGACCAGGGCAAGCTCCACACTTCGCCATGATCGGCCAGTTTCGTGCCTTGCCAGGGGGCATTTTCGCAGTAACAGAGATCAATGGTCGGGAACATGTCGTCAAACCCCGAACACTCGCCATCGACATAGACGCCGTCATAGGGCTGGATGCGATAGGTCGCGCCCGGCCGATGCACCAGCACATCGAAGTTGTGGTCAAGCGAGACGAGCGCGCTGACCTTGCCGCCCAGCGCCGGCAAAAACTGGGCGCGTACGTGTCCGGTTTCCAGGGTGATGGCCGGTTGGTCTTTGTAATGCGAGGTATAAATCATGGCTTTCCCTTTATCTAGGTGGTTTTAGGTGCAAAATGTGACATCAACACGTTTACTTGATCGCCCCGCGTGTCAACCCTGACACAATCGCCCGCTGGGCAAAGATCACCATAATGATGATCGGGATCACCATGATCATCCCCACCGTGCTGACCAGGTTCCAGGGTAAGCCCCACGAGGCCCGATAGCTATAGATGTAGGTGATCGCCACGCTCAGGGTCTTGGCTGCTTCGGTCGATGAGAAGGAGAGCGGATGTAGCAGGTCATTCCAGCCGTTGATAAAGTTGATGACCAGCATGGTCACCAAGCCCGGCGTGGTGACAGGCAGCACAATGCGCCACAGAATTTGCAGCAACGTAGCGCCGTCGATGGTCGCCGCCTCTTCAATCTCTTGCGGCACCTGCTTGATAAAAGACATTAGCACCCAGATGGTAAAGGGCGTCAAGAGGCTGCTTAAGACCAAAATGAGACCGGCGAGGGTATTGAGCAGTTGCAGCGTCTTCAAGATTTGGTAGAGCGGGATGATCAAGGCCACCTGCGGAATCGCCACCGTGATGATCAAGAGCCATTGCAGAAATTCGCTGCCCGGCGCCTTAATGCGCGAAAAGGCATAGGCCGCCAGAAAGCTGGTCACGACCGCGATCACGGCGGAGAAGGTGGCATAGATGATCGAATTGGTGATAAAGAGGACCAACGGCACTTGTTCGGCCACAATGCCAAAATTTTCCAGGGTGGGCGTGGGAAAATAGAGCGGCGGCGACATTAAAATCTGTTCCTGGTTCGAGACCGAGGCTCGCGCCATCCAGTAAAACGGCACCAACACGATGATGGTAAAGAGGGCTAAGGCCAGGTAGTACAGCACAGCGCTCAAGAGGGTGTGACTGCGGTAGCGCCAGCGCAGCAAGGTGGCATTGCTCATAGATTGACCTCGACTTTGCGGTTGACCCACAACCCCAGGGCGCCGATGAGACAAATCAAGAGCAGCAAGACAACCGAGATGGCCGAAGCATAGCCGAACTTGAAAAAGCGCATCCCTTCTTGGAAGATGCGCAACCCCAAGGTCGCCGTGGCATTGCCCGGCCCGCCGCCAGTCAGGCCATAGACCAGGTCGATGCCGCCCAGTTGTCCAATCATCAGGAAAAGCGACATGGTCACAATCAAGGGCATGACCAGCGGCAGCGTAATTGACCAGAAGCCTTGCCACGCATTGGCGCCATCGACCTTGGCCGCTTCGTAGACTTCGGTCGGCACCCCCTGCAAGCCGGCCAGGAAGAGGATCGCCACAAAGGAGACGCTCTTCCAGACATTCAACAGAATGAGCGCCGTGCGGGCGCTAAATGAGGTGAGGAAAATGAGGGGCCGCTCACCGGTCAGCAAATAGGTCCATTCCGGGATCAAGCCAAATTGATCATCCAGCAACCAGCGGAAAGCATAGGCCGCCGTAATGCCAGGGATGGCCCAGGGGATCAGGTTGATCGCCCGGCCAAAGTTGCGCCCCCGGCGTGCGCTGTTGAGCATGAGCGCAATCAGCAACCCCAACAGCAATTGCAACGCCGTCGAAGCAATCACGTTGACAATCGTAAAGGTGATGGCCGATTGGATGGCCGGATCCTGCGGCATTTGCCGATAATTGTCCAGGCCGATAAAGTCATGCGTCTGGTCGATCAGATGTGTATTGGTAAAACTGAGCCAGATGGTGTGGCCGATGGGATAGACCGAAGTCACCAAACGCAAAATGAGCACCGGCGCCACCAATGCCCAAAAGGTAATGATTGTCCGTCGTCGCCAGTGTGAGGAACGCCTGGGGTTTACGCTTGCGGCTTGTTGCATGAATTTGCTTACTCCAATTAGGCAAAGGTAGACAGGTAAATAGGTAGACAGGTAGACAGGTAGATATGTCCTATTTCCCTATGTACCTATCTACCTATCTACCTATCTTCTACGCTGCCAACGCCGCCATCGCGTCTTTCCCTTGTTGGAGACAGGTGTCCAGGTCGATCTGCTGGGTCAGATAGGCCGAGGTAATTTCGTCCAGCTTGGTGGAGGCTTCGCTGAACTTGGGGTGGAAAGGCCGGTTGCCGATGATGCCGGCGTCGGTGTATTCTTTGAGATGCTTGGCCATGCCTTTGTCGCCAACCGTTTCTAAGACGGAGTGGCGGTTGCTCAGATACCAGGTGTCGATCAAGGCCATTTGCCCGGCGTTTTTCTTGTCAACCAAGAATTGGAGCAGCTTCTGCGCACCTTCCTGGTTCGGGGCGGATTTCAAAATGCCATAGCCCCAACCGGCGGCGTAGGTGCTATTTTCCTTGCCGCCAGGGCCAACCGGCGGCATCATCACCACCGCTTTTTCTTCGGCAAACCACTCTTTCTTGGCCCGCGCCACCTCATAGAAGAAGGGCCACTGACGCATAAAGGCCACCTTATCGGCGGTGTAATCGGCGTTCTGCTGGTCATAGCTCTTCTGCATTGAGGCTGGGTTCATGGCCTTGTCTTTGTAGATCAGGTCAGAAAGATATTGCAGCGCCGTCGCCCACTTCTCATCCACATCAAAGACATTGCCGCCGGCCTGTCGCGTCAGATAGCCCTGGAAGACCGCAAGGAAGCCAGGGCTTAAGCCCTCTTCGGTGGCCCAAACGCCATTGGCTTCATCGGTAAAGACCTTGCCCAATTCCGCCACATCGGCCCAAGTCTCCGGCGCCTTGATCCCCTTGGCATCGAACCAATCTTTGCGATACCAGCAATATTGCGCTTCAAAGTTGTGATGAATACGGAAGGTCTTGCCCTCATGGCGATCCCAAAGCTCGGTCACGTCCATCAACGTTTTGGGGAAATCATCCCAGAAATCATCCGGCAACAAGTCGTCCAAAGACTCAAAAAAGCCGGAGCGCGAGTAGGTGATAGCCATGCCATCCTCGAAGTCTAACACATCATAGGGGCTGGCTCCGCTGGCGATACCTGCCGTCAGCGAGGCCGAAAGTTCGTCCCCACTCGGCTGCACCTGAACATCGACGGTGTAGCCAGAATCCAGGAAACCGAGCTTATCGACGACTTCTTTGTGTGAGTCCAAGGCCCACGCGCCCACCGCAATCACAATTTTGCCGCCGTCGCTGGCGGGGGGCTGTTCAGCGCCGGCTTGAGGCGCCGCCGGTGCGGCCGGCGTACAGGCGGCCAACAAGCCGACCGAAGCCGCCCCCCCGGCGATCCGCAAGAAGTCACGGCGGGATAATGCTTTGTTGGTCATGGTTCTCTCCTTTGGTTTGCTAACGTTGATTTAGAACTTCGATTAAGATTATGTAGCCGCAACTGTTCAGCCTATCATCGTAGGTACACGAGGTGGGTGGTGCACAAATGTTGGATAAACACCGAAACACCATGCGCCAACTTCATGCCTCTACCTAGCGAACTGTAGGATGGCGTACTATCCATTATGCAACTAACACTTTGGGATGTAGGTTAGCATAGCACAGAAGACGCGATATGACAACAGCTATAAACGCATAAGATTTTTGCAATTTACGCAACAATAATTGCAAAAATCTTATGTGCAACATCGAATTTGCCTTAACTTATCCTGGGTCGGTGATGGTGGAGGAGGCAGGGAAGAGGCGAGGCTAAAGGCTGCGCTAGCCAAACAAGGCGCGCGTATGCGCGTTCAAAAAAGTCCCTTTGGGATCAAACCGGCGGCGCATCGCCACAAAATCTTCATAGCGGGGAAAGAGGCGATCCAGCCGGTCGGCGGTCATAAAGTGTAGCTTGCCCCAGTGGGGTCGCCCTTTGAATTCGGCAAAGAGCGCATCACAGGCGCGCAGATAGCCCCAATAATCGTCACCCGGTTTACCGGAAACGGAAACCACCAAATTGTCGCGCTGATAGTTAGAACTCATCCAGGCGTTGTCCTTGGCGACGGTGCGGATTTCCAGCGGGTAGACGCTGAGGGGCAGCCAGCGGAACATCAGTTTGCGCATCTCCTTGAGAATGTCGGTTGCCTCTTCCAGTGGTAGAAAATACTCCATCTCATGGAAATTGGGGTCGTAGTGCATGGGATAGATGCGATAGGCGCGGTCAAGCCGTTCGTTGGCCGGGAGCTTTTGGCGGGGCATGTCGGGCGTGGCCTGGTTAAAGAAGCGGATGGCGCAATCGTCGCGCTTGCCATTGTCCAGACAATAGAGGGCCGCTGATTCGTCACTGGGCATCCAGAAAAACGAGAAGCTGCGATTGTTGGCCGCAAAGTCGGCAAAACGCTCGATCACCACGCCAAAAGGCAAGGTTTCCGTCCGTGCGTGCAGCTCGTAGGCGGGGATGACTTTGATCGTCAAGCTGGTCAGCAACCCCAACAACCCCAGCGAGGTCTGCAAGGCCGGCAACACGTCAGCATTTTCGTTTGCGGAAACCGTCACCAGATTGCCCATGCCATCGACAAAGCGCGCACCAACCAGCGTCGCCGAAAAACTAGGTAGCTGATTCCCCGAACCATGCGTCCCCGTGGCAATCGCCCCGGCAATCGCCTGGGTGTCGATGTCCCCTTGATTGGCCAGCGCCAACCCCTGGTCCCACAGTGGCTCGCCAAAATCGCCGACGGTGGTTTTGGGCAGGGCGGTCACCTCTTGGCGGGCGGCGTCGATCTCGATCAGGCCGCGCAGGCGCTGCGTATCCAGCAACAGTCCATCCGTCTCGATGATCGGCGTAAAAGAGTGTCCTGTACCAAAAGTGCGCACGCCGATGCCCTGGGCCGCGGCGCGTGCGACCAGCGTGGCGATCTCCTCTTCGCTGGCGACTTCGATGATCGTACTTGGTGCGAAGGATTGGTTGCCCACCCAGTTGGTCCAGGTGGGACGTTGGGCATCAGAAGTCATGCTGTTTCCCCTTATGGTCGTTCAATTACGCAGAGGCGAATCGTTTCCTGCCCATTTTCAGGCCGGTTCAGGCGAAGGTAATTGCAGTAGTTTGAACTGGAAAGATTCGAGGAGTGAATTACGGAGGAAGGCGCTGGCATTGAGGATTTCAATACCGATCATTTCGCCGTTCTTGTTTAATTCTACCGTGACGCCAGGACTGAGTTCGACGCTATTCGCTTCTGGTTCTTCAGAAAGCACTAGGTGTAAAATATCTTCTGTCTCAAAGTAAGTCATGCGTGTCTTATTCATAAATCAGTCGCTCCATTCGTAGCCGAAAGTTGATCTGCTGGCGTGTTGTCATATGCACTGTGACCGGCGTAATATCGCCATCGGCCCGATCATATGGCACCATGACTAAATCATCATCATGATGACGACCTATGACAACCGAACGCCCTGTTTTAACATCAAAATACCGTTCTGTCGAATAATTGATGATCCATTCGAGGATCGCCAGATCAAAGCCACGCAGTTTGGCACGATACCGCAGGTAATCAGTCCAAATGATCATAACATTTATGATCTCCACATGAATGTTTACATTTGCTCCGATTATGCCATAGTTTTGTTGATCGCGAAAGTGTTGACAAGATACTGAGGAAATCAGGGGGGTGAACCGTTTTGGATGCTTGCCTACGTTTACGGTCAATTGACAACTATTTTTTCTTCCGGTAGAATAGAGGCAGGGATTTGGTATACCAAGTATCAACTACCAAGCACTCACCCCAACGCTCGTCTGCAATTCGCATTGAAACAAAAATCCAAAAGCATGGAGGAATCATGAAGCGAAAGGTTAGTTATACCCTGACCTTGTTGGTCATCTTGGGTATGTTACTGGCAGCCTGCCAACCGGCCGCACCCGCCGAACCGGCTGCTGGTGGCGATCAGGCCGCCGCACCCGCTGCCGGCGGGGATCAAGCCGCCGCGCCAGCCGATGTCAAGGATGTGCCGCGTGAAAAGACCTATGTCGTCACCCAATGGTCGGACACCGGTGGCACCATGGCGGGCTTCGACAACTGGAACCCGCTGATGAATGCCGGCGCCGTGCTGCGCAACAATGGCGGCAACGCTGGTATGTCCGAAGGTCTCTTCTATCGCAACCTGAACACCGGAGAAGAAACGCCTTGGTTGGCGGAGAGTTATTCGTCCAACGAAGATTATACCCAATGGACGATCAAATTGCGCCAGGGGGTGGAGTGGTCAGATGGCGAGGCGTTTAGCTGTGACGATGTCAAGTTTACGATTGACCTGATCAGAGCGAATGTCCCGGACATGCAGCAATCTTCTTATCTGGATGAATGGGTCAAAGAAGTTACCTGTGTGGATGAACTGACGGTGGTGATTGACCTGAAGAAGGGTTTCTCGCGCTTTATGTACCCGCTGGTGATTGGCTGGGAATACCACTTTGCCATCGTACCCGAACACATTTGGAAAGATGTGGGCGATGCCAAGACCTTCACTAACTTTGACATTGCCAAAGGGTGGCCTGTCTTCACGGGTCCTTATCAATTGGTCAGTTCTTCCGGCACCCAGGTCATCTTTGATCGTCGCGATGATTGGTGGGCCGCTAAGTCCGGTTTCCATGAAATGCCGGCCCCGGAACGCATCGTTGTGATTCCTGCCGGCGGCGATGAAGCAATGGCGCAAAAGTATATCACCAACCAGGTTGACTACGGCGCTCCGCTGTTGATCGGCACCTATCTGGCTGCTGTTCAGCAGAATGACAAGCTAAGACCCTGGTTCAAGGAAGGCGATGTACGCGGCGCACCGGATGGCTGTCTCTACCAACTGGGTCTTAACAATGGCAACCCGCTCTTTGCCGACAAGAATGTGCGCCTGGCCCTCAACTACGCCACCGACCGCCAACAATTGGTCGAGCTGGCCTACTTGAACTCTACCCATCCGGTGGTCGTGCCCTTCTCCAGCTATATCTCTAACTGGGTAACGGGCGATCTGAAGGCCGCCATCGACGAGTATGATCGCGGTACGCCCAGCGCGACCAAAGTCGAAGAGTATATGACTGCCGCCGGCTATGCCAAGAACGGTAGCGGCATCTGGGAAAAAGATGGGCAAACGGCCAAGTTCACCATCCGCACGCCCAACTGGCTGGCCCCCATCGGCCCGGTCTTGACCGAGCAATATACGCAGGCCGGCTTTGATGTGACCGAAAATCCCGACCGCACCAACGCCTTTGGCACCGAGTTGGCCGCCGGCACCTTCGACGCCATGGTCTTTGTCTTCTGTGGCAGCAACTTCGATCCCTATGACACCTTGAAAGAGTTCCACAGCAAGCTTTATGTCCCCAATGGCGAAACCGCAGCGACTTTCTCGGCCTGGCGTTACAATAATCCTGACATTGATCCAGCCCTCGATGCCATGGAAGCGATGATCCCCAGCCTGGATGATCCGGCCTATGTGGAACAGGTGATCGCCGCGACCAAGATCTATCTCGAAGATATGCCGACCATCCTGCTGGCCGAAGAGCTGCATGTGATCCCGGCCAACTACACCTACTGGACCGGCTTCCCGAACGCCGATGATCCCTATATCGCACCCTACCCCTGCTGGCGTGATATTTTCCTGATGACGCTGCGGCTGCAACCGGCGCAGTAAGACAGTAAGACAGTAAAACAGTAAGACAGTAAAACAGTAGCTTACGCAGTCACCCCACTGTCTCACTGTTTTACTGTCTCACTGTTTTACTGACCGACTATAACCTGAAAGAAGTATCCGATGCTCAACTATATCGGTCGGCGCTTTCTCCAGTTTTTCCTGATTATTTTTGTTGCCAACTCCTTGACCTTCCTGTTACCGCGAATTATTCCGGGCGACCCGATTCAGGAAGCGTTGACGGCGAAGACGGCGGCGGCGGGGCGCGCTAATGTGGATATTCAGGCTTGGGCGGCGACGTACAATGCCAAATTTGGGCTGGACCAGCCACTGTGGCGGCAATATATTAATTATTGGGTTGACATGGCGCAGCTCGATTTTGGCTATTCGCTCAACGATTATCCGGCGACGGTGATGTCGAAGATTCGCGCCGCCATTCCGTGGACGTTGGGCTTTATGTCGATCGCCATTCTGCTGGCCTTTCTGGTTGGCTCGACCCTGGGTGCGCTGTTGGCCTGGCCCAATTCACCGGGCTGGATTCAAGGGCTTGTCCCCATTTTGATGATCATCTCTGCCATACCCTTTTATCTCTTTGGATTGGCGTTGATCTGGGTCTTTGGCGTGCAGTGGCGCGTCCTCCCCACCGGCGGCGCTTTTGAGCCGACCCTGATCTTGCGCTGGGATTTGAAAACAGCCCTCAACCTCCTGGAACATGCCATCTTACCAGCAACAGCGTTGGTGCTATTTGGCGTCGGTTCCTGGGCGTTAAGTATGCGCGCAACGATGGTCACGATTCTTGGCGAGGATTACATTACCTTCGCCCAGGCCAAAGGGCTACCCGACCGCGAAATTTTCCTGCGCTATGGCGTGCGCAATGCACTTCTCCCCCAGGTGACGGGGTTGGCGATCTCCTTTGGCCTGATCTTGGGCAGCGGGGTGTTGATCGAGTCAATTTTCAACTATCCCGGCATTGGTAGCCTAATCTACGGCGCCATCAATTCCAAAGATTATTTTGTCATCAACGGCACGGTGGCGATTATGGTCTTGTGCGCTGCCTCAGCATTGTTGATTGTCGATATTATTTATCCACTCATTGATCCACGGATTCGGTATAGCAAATAAACTTGCGATTCATCGTAGGGGCATGATATATCATGCCCCTACGATGAATCGCAAGTTTATCATTTTGGGAGAACAGAATGGCAGTTGGCACCACCGGCTGGTTCAAAAATAGTAAAATTACCCCGAACTTGATCATTGGCATTGTCATCCTCGCCGCCATTGTGCTGGTGGGGATTTTGGGGCCGATGTTGGTCGATGAAAGTTTGGCGCGTGTGGGTGGCGTGAAACCCAATTTGCCCCCTTCCGCCGAAAGTTACTTTGGCAGCGATTCACAAGGGCGTGATGTCTTTACCACCCTGATCCTGGCGATTCCCCCCACCTTGCGCGTGGGGGTGATTGCAGGCGTGGTCAGCGTGGTCGTTGGTCTGATTTTGGGCTTATTGGCCGGTTTCTTTAGCGGCTGGACCGATGCCATCATCCGCGTCTTTTCCGATGTGTTGATCGCCGTGCCGGCCCTGGCCTTTACTATCCTGGTCGTCTCGCGCATGGAGAAGCCCAGCATTGTGGTGGTCGCCGTTATTGTCGGCCTGTTGACTTGGTCGGGGACGGCGCGTGGTATTCGGGCGCAGGTTCTCACCATTCGTGAACGCTCCTATACGGCGGTTGCGCGGGCCAACGGTGAATCGGAAGTGGAAGTCCTCTTCCGCGAGGTGATGCCCAACCTGCTGCCCTTGATGATGGCGAGCTTTATTGGCGCAGTCACGGCCGGTATCGGCGTCGTCATGGCGCTCGAAGTGCTGGGCCTGGGCAACAATGTGATCCCGACGCTGGGCATGATGATCTTCTGGTCGCAACGCTTTAGCGCCGTGCTGCGTGGCATGTGGTGGTGGTGGAGTCCGCCGATTATTACCATCGCCGCCATTTTTATCGGCCTCTTCTTTCTTTCGTCCGGTTTGGATCGCTATATCAACCCCAACATTCCGGTCAGCTTGGGACGTCGCAAACGACGTTTGCCCACCGGTGTGACAGCCAGCGCCGTACCGCCCGTCGTTCCCGCCACCGATCCGGCAGCCGTGCTACAGGTTAAAAACCTCCAAGTGGTCTATGAAACGGCGCGCGGCGTTGTTCGAGCCGTCGATGATGTCTCCTTTACCCTGCAACCAGGCGAACGCATGGGCTTGATTGGCGAGTCCGGTTCCGGCAAGACGACAATGGTGACGGCGCTCATGCGCTTGACGCGACCCCCGGCCTATATTGCTGGCGGGCAAGTGCTACTCGAAGGTAAGGATCTCTTGTCGATCAGTGACGAGGCGTTGCGCAAGTTGCGGCTGAAAGAGATCGCGCTCATGCCCCAAGCCGCCATGAACTCGCTCAACCCGGTCATTCGGGTCGGGCCACAGATTAAAGATGGTTTCCGCGTACATGGCCTGAAACTGGGCGAGAAAGAACTTGACGAGAAAGTCACCGAAGTGCTGGGCAAGGTCGGCTTGCGCCCGGAAGTTGCCAACCGCTATCCCCACCAACTGAGCGGCGGCATGAAACAGCGCGTGGCGATGGCCGTGGCGATCTCCCTCAGCCCCAAGGTGATCATTGCCGATGAACCGACCAGCGCGCTCGATGTGGTGGTGCAAAAACAGGTGATGCTCACTCTCAGTCGCTTACAGCAGGAACTGGATGCCGCCGTCCTCTTAATCGGTCACGATATGGGCTTGATCACCCAATTTGCCGACAGCATTGGCGTCCTCTACGCCGGTAAGCTAGTCGAACGGGGCCGGGTAGCCGATGTGCTGGAAAACCCGCTCCACCCCTACACGCGCATGTTGATCGACAGCCTCCCCGATCTCGAAGGCAAGAAAGAACTCTTCGGCATCCGTGGTCTGCCACCGGAACTGTTGCATCTGCCCAAAGGTTGCGCCTTCCACTCCCGCTGCCCCTTTGCAATGGACCGCTGCAAACAGGAGATCCCGGTGATTCAATCGCCGGTCGGCCAGCGCCAGGTCGCCTGTCACCTCTACCCGCAACAGGATCGTCTGCCCGTCATCAAGTTGGAAGACCAGCCGTGAAACGTGATTCGTGATAACGTGATTCGTGAAACGTGATTCGTGAAACGTGATTCGTGAAGTAAGCGTAGCCTATGGCTATCACGCAACACGAACCACGCAGCACGAATCACGCAGCACGAATCACGCAGCACGAATCACGCAGCACGAATCACGCAAGGAATTGTCATGGCAAAGTTGCTTACCGTTCAAAACGTTTCTAAAATTTTTGGCAGCGAAGGGTTTCGCAAAAAGGATGTCACTGTCGCCGTTGATCATGTGACCTTCTCGCTTGCTGATGACCGCCCGACGATCACCGCCATTGCCGGTGAGAGCGGCAGCGGTAAAAGCACCCTGGCGCTCTTGATGATGGGGCAGATTCCGCCCAACACGGGACAGGTGATGTACCGGGGCAAAGACCTGGCAAGTATGAGCGCTGAGGAAAAGCGGGCGCTGACGCGGGAAGTCCAGCCGATCTATCAAGACCCTTACGCCGCCTACAACCCCTTTTATCGGGTTGACCATGTGTTGCAAATGCCGATCAAGCGCTTTGGTCTGGCCCAGAGCAAAGAGGAAGGGCGCCACCTGATCGCCGATGCGATGGAAAAGGTCGGCTTGCGTCCGGCGGAGACCTTGGGGCGCTATCCCCATCAACTAAGCGGCGGCCAGCGGCAGCGTTTGATGGTGGCGCGGGCGCTCTTGTGTCGCCCCAAGGTGGTGATGGCCGATGAGCCGGTCTCGATGGTCGATGCGTCGTTGCGCGCCACCATTCTTTCCAGCCTACGTAAACTCAAGCAGGATTTTGGCATCTCGATCCTCTATATCACCCATGATCTGACCACGGCCTACAAGATCAGCGAGAATATTCTGATCATGTACGCCGGTTCGGTGGTCGAGGCGGGGTCGGTAGAACAGGTGATTCGCAACCCCAAGCATCCCTATACCCAGCTTCTGGTCTCCTCCATCCCCCTGCCGGACAAGAACAAACGCTGGGGCGGCGTCGAGATCGAAGAGGTGCAAAACCGCAAATCAACCGGCTGCAAGTTCGCCCCGCGTTGCCCGGCGGTGATGGAAAAATGTTGGAGCCAACGGCCGGCCTACTATACGCCGGATCAGGAGCGGACAGTGAATTGTTTCTTGTATCAGGATCAACCCACGCTGAGTTCGTCCGATGTGGCACAGGTCTTTCCGGCTTGAGGCGCTTTTACTATGGTTCAAGCATCGTGAGCATCTGTCACCCGGACGATACCGGCAACAATCTCGTCCTAGGCGAGATTGTTGCCGGTATCGCGACAATCTGACTTTTCTTCTTGACCAGTCAATATCTCACGGCTTTGCCGTTGATGACTGGTTCCCTACATTGTGGGTCAACATTGTTATCCCAAGCAGGTTGAGCATGAGGCGACCTTCTAACTCTGCAAAGAGCGCGATGGCTTGATTCGGCTGGGGATCGACCAGACGGCTTTCGATCCACCCAAGCCAGTTGTTGGCGATCGCAGTCGCGCTGGTCGTAAAGGGTTCTTGACCACGGGCGGCAAGCCCAACCACCTCAAACCAAAGTTGAATTACCGCCGAAAACGGTGCAGTGCTGCTCAACGCTAACAACTCGTTCAGCAGCACACGACCGCTCCGCTTATGTTGTCCGAGCAACATATCCAGTTGCCCGACGAAACCGGCTGCAATCGAATGCAGCACTTCACCAATCAGCGCATCCTTGGTGTCAAAATAATAGATGAGCATACGGTCACTGGTATCGGCAATGGCGGCCAACTTGCGCAAACCAATGTCTGCAAGGCCATCTTCGATTAGATAGTGCGCGATCTGTTGAATGATCTGCGCTTTCTTGGTTGTTACTTTGTCCATAGGCGAATTGTAGTAGAAATTACGTCGCTTTTTGTAGCACATGCTACAATATATCCATGTAGCACTTGCTACATTTTTGCCAATAAATCAGCGACAGCGAGATGAATATGTACACACAACAGAACAATAACACAAGAAGCGCAACTATGTCACAGTCTCAACAGTTTCACAAATTTTGGCTCATCATCACAGCAATTGTGGTTGGTTCGTTTGGCCCGGTCTTCTTTCTCGGTACGATGGCGTCTGCCGCCGAACCGGCGCGCTGGACCCTTGATCTTTTGAGCTGGCCGCTGGATGGCGTCCAGACTTATGAATCGCCCACCACCCGCTTTCTCTCGGCGCTTACGGGCGGCTTCTTATTGGGGTGGGGCGTTATGATTTGGTGTCTGCGCGCCTGGGTGTATGACAGCGCGCCTGAGCCGGTCCGCCGAACTGTCCTTGCTAGTATCGTGGCCTGGTTCATCTTAGATAGTGCAGGATCGATTACGTCGGGCAATGTCTCGAACGCCTTCTTCAACATCATCGTTCTTTTTCTGGCGGTTGGGCCAATGTGGCGCCCTGCCAAAACATGAGGATCTGTAAACAGATGAACTGATGGGTCAACCTACACGCACAGCCATCATTTCGGGATGACCAACGCACACGCCCTGTGGTATACTGCATCTTGGTATGAAGTTTGCTTTTTGTCTTAAAGCAACCAGAGGGCGTGAACGCAATGCAACTATCCGAATTATCCGCAACCACTATCCAATACCCCTTGCCTGAACGGATCGGCGACCCCACGCTCTTTGTTGGGCGTGTGCGCGCGCTGCAAGATTTCCATCAATGGGTTGATGAAATTGAGCGTCGGGTAGCGCCGTCGCGCGCCCTCCTGGCCCGCCGCAAAAGTGGCAAGACAGCCTTTATCCAACGGCTCTTTAACCAGCTTTGGTCAGCCAATGGTCGGGTTATTCCCTTCTATTTTAGTGTGCCGGAAATAGCGCTTTGGTATCCCAGCTTTGCGCTCCTGTATTATCGCACCTTTGCGACGCAATACATTTCCTTTTTGGAACGCGAGGCCAAGTTGGTGATCGATCCTTTGAGTATGGAGCAGATTAAAGCCTATGGCGAGGCGCATGGCATTGCGGCGCTTGTGAATGATGTAGAGTCGATTTTACACGATGAAAAAGAGGGGCATCATGGCTTAATGTGGGATCGTAGCTATCGTGCGCCCCATCGAATCGCTTCTCTCTATGACCAACGCATTGTGGTCATGATTGACGAATTTCAATACCTCGCCACCAATGTCAAAGCCAGTCAGGATCTGTCGGGCGGGCCGGTTGAGTCAATGCCAGGCAGTTATCACGAAAGCTCTGAATCAAAATTTGCGCCTTTACTGCTCACCGGCTCCTATGTGGGCTGGATGCGTGAGATCATGCGTAAATATCTCGAACCAGGTCGGATCGAAGTGGTCGATTTTTCCCCATACTTGACCGAAGACGAGGGGTTGTTGGCCGTCTACACCTACGCCGAAGCATTGCGCGTACCAATAACCAATGAGACCGCTGTGCAACTCAACACGCTCTGTCAAGCCGATCCCTTTTTCATCTCCTGTGTCCTGCGTAGTCCTTACCCCAAACGCGATCTCACCACGACCCAAGGAGTGATTGAAACGGTCAACTACACAGTCGCCAATCGCAAATCCTTTTTCGCCCAGACCTGGGAAGCGTACATTGAGAAAACAATCAAACAGGTCAACGACCGCTATGGCAAACATATCCTGCTCCACATGAGCAAACACAACGATCGCAATTGGACGGCCCGCCAGTTGAAACAAGAGTTACATCTCAAAGAAGATGAGCAGGTGATCGAGCAGAAATTAATTGCATTGGTCAAGGGTGATTTATTAGAGCAGGGCGATGCCTATATTGATTTTCGCGGCCTGAAAGATGGCACACTGAACTTGGTGCTACGCCATCGTTTTGAAAAGGAAATTCTCAACCACGATCCAGACATGATCAGCGACTTTAACGCTGAGTTAGCCGCACTCTGGTAAAACCATTTTGTTGGCTTTCCTTTCTCTCGGTGGTTTTACCGAGAAGGCCCTGGAACTCTGCCGTCAGCATGGCATTGCTTGGACAAGCGAGTTGCAATATTTTTAATGGCTGTGGTCGCGCAGGCGATTGTTAACCAACTATCGAGCTAAGAGGAATTCAGATGAATCACAGTA
This sequence comes from Caldilinea sp. CFX5, assembly GCA_021405325.1. The sequence goes on from QWII01000008.1 coordinate 60,215, forward strand.
ACGAATCGGCCACCCAACAGGCCGCAAACTGGCTGGCCAACCTGGAACACACGCTGACGCATGCCGACCTCGCCGGGACCGTTGCGCTCTTCGGTGATGAATGCTACTGGCGCGATCTGGTTGCCTTTACCTGGAACCTCGTCACCCTGGAAAGCCGTGATGCGATTCGCGACATGTTGGTCGCCACGCTGCGCGCAACGCAGCCATCCGGTTGGGCGTTGAGCGAGCCGGCAATTGAGAAAGACGGCGTCGTTGAAGGGTGGTTTCGCTTCGAGACGGCAGTTGGACGGGGGCAGGGGATCTTCCGCCTGCGGGATGGGCGTTGCTGGACGCTGTTGACCACCCTGCAGGAGTTGAAAGGCTTTGAGGAAAAGGCCGGTCCGCGTCGCGATCTGGGGCTGCATCATGGCGCGGTGAACGAGCGCAAGACCTGGCTCGAACGCAAGCAGCAAGCGGAGACTGAACTCGGCTACACCCAACAGCCCTATTGTGTGATTATCGGCGGCGGTCAGGGGGGCATTGCGCTGGGTGCGCGCTTGAAGCGGCTTGGCGTGCCGACGCTGATTCTCGACCAGCACGAACGCCCCGGCGACGCCTGGCGCAAACGCTACAAATCACTCCACTTACACGATCCGGTCTGGTATGACCACCTGCCCTACATCCCCTTCCCCGATCACTGGCCGGTCTTCTCCCCCAAGGACAAGATCGCCGACTGGCTGGAGATGTACACCAAGGTGATGGAGTTGAACTATTGGTTTTCGACCATTTGCCACAAGGCTGAATATGATGAAGCTGCGCAAGAATGGACTGTGACGGTGGAGCGGGCCGGCGAATCAGTGGTGCTGAAGCCTAAGCAACTCGTCCTGGCGACCGGTGGCGCCTTGAGCAGTCCGCGTATGCCAACTATCCCCGGCGCCGAGAACTTCACCGGGGTGCAACAGCATTCCAGCCAGTTTAACAGTGGCGCCAGTTGGGCAGGCAAACGGTGCATTGTGTTGGGCACCGGCACCTCCGCCCACGATATTTGCACTGATTTGTGGGAACATGGCGCCGATGTCACCATGCTGCAACGCGCCTCCACCACCGTGGTCAAGTCGGAAACACTGATGGAGCTGGGGATCGGCTCCCTCTATTCGGAAAAGGCGCTTGCAGCCGGGATCACCACCGAGCGGGCCGATCTGCTGGATGCGTCGATGCCCTTTGCCTTGAAACACATTGGTGGTCAGGCGCTGACTCGCCACATCAAGGAACGCGATGCTGACTTTTATCAACGACTGGCCGCCGCCGGTTTCCAACTTGACTTTGGCGAGGACGAGTCGGGGCTGGGCATGAAAGCCGTGCGCAATGGCGGCGGCTTCTACATCGATATCGGCGCCTCGGAGCTGATCATTTCCGGCGCCATCAAATTGCGCAGTGGCGTCAGCATTGAACGCATCCAGGAGCGAAGCGTCATCCTCACCGACGGCAGCGAACTGCCTGCTGATCTCATTGTCTACGCCACCGGCTACCATGCCGCCAATCAGGGGATCGCAAAGCTCATTTCCCAGGCAACGGCCGACAAGGTGGGCAAGGTGTGGGGGCTGGGTTCCAATACCTACGGCGACCCGGGTCCCTGGGAAGGCGAATTGCGCAACCTGTGGAAGCCGACCCAACAGCCTGGCCTCTGGATTCACGGCGGCAACCTGGCCTGGTCGCGTACCTACTCGCTTTATCTGGGATTACAGATCAAGGCGCGTATGGAGGGTCTCGCCACGTCGGTCTATCGCTTGGCGCCGGTGCATCACCCAAGCTGAACGGGGAAGTGCTACTTTGAACCGCTGGCGATGGCCTGGATTCACCTGGCAATTGTACAAAACAGGGGCGTGGGATCGCCTTCAAACTCTTGCAACGCTAGGGCAGCATTAACGAAGCTATCAATCATGTGTGCAAAGTGTAAAATCTAGTTTTATCTTTTGCACACATGAATCATTTTTTTCTTCGCCCAATCACGGCCAACTTTATCAAATTGAGGATGATGATTTCATTTGTCTTGATTCTATACCAATTCTGGCACGCCCTGCGGATTGCCACCAACGATGCCGAGTTTCGTTCACTGGGGGTCATTGTCGGTTTCTTGCTGCTGGTTGGCACAATCTTTTATCACCAGGTCGAAGGTTGGGGTTGGCTGGACAGTCTCTACTTTTGCGTTATCACCCTGGCGACGGTCGGCTATGGCGATTTTAGCCCGCAGACCGCCGCCGGTAAAATCTTCACGATGATCTATATTTTGTTGGGGATTGGCACATTGGTGGCGGTTCTGACGCGCCTGGCCGATGCGTTGGCAGCGGCGCGACGAGAACGGCGCTAAAAGTCCAAGCGTCTGGACTTTTAGGGTAGGAAAAGCGATTCGCAACCACTTGACAAAAGTATCTTAGCAAGCTACATTCTCATAAAGTGTCTTACTAAGACACTCTGTGAGCAGAATATTCACTTGAGGACTTATCATGTTTCTCAACCGCACACGCGAATTGCGTTTTCTCGATACCCGGTATGCCCGTCCAGGCGCTGAGTTTGTGGTGCTGTATGGACGCCGCCGGGTAGGCAAGAGCGCGCTGATCTATGAGTGGTCGCACCAGAAACCGGCGCTTTACTTTTTTGCCGCGCGTCTGCCGGATGCGGTTTTGTTGAATGAATTTTCCAAGCTAGTAGCGCAAGCGCTGGGGCAACCGGAACGCACCTTCGCCGATTGGAATGCCGCCTTTTTAGCGTTGGCTGAACTGGCGCGTGAGCAGCGCTTTATTGTCATCATTGATGAATACCCCTATTTGGCCGATGCTTCGCCTGGACTTTCGACCGTGTTACAGCGCGCTTGGGACACGGTTTTGCAGCATACAAAACTCTTTCTTTGCCTCACCGGCTCCAATCACAGCGTCATGCGACGGGAAATTTTAGACGGTGACGCCCCCTTATATCGGCGTCACACCTGGACGTATGAGTTGCAACCCCTGCAACCGGCCGATTACCGCCCCTTTTTCCCCACTTATTCAGCCAAGCAGATGATCGAAGCGTATGCCATTCTCGGCGGGATACCCCGTAATCTGGTCACCATCAACCGTGACCACGCGTTATTGCGCAACGTTGCCAATGAAATTCTCACCCCCGCCGGTAGCCTCTTTAATGAAGCGCCGCTGCTTCTGCATGAGGAGTTGAAGGGGGAAGTCGATGTCTATAGCCGCGTCCTCGAAGCCATCGCGTCCGGCGCGCACAGTCGCCAGGAAATTGCCGCGTATAACCAGACCACCCTCTCGGCGACACAACATTATCTGAATGAACTCATGACCATCGGCATCCTGGAACATCGGCGTCCCCTGAACCGGCTGCAAGAGCAAAAATCACAGGGCGCCTATCATATTCTTGACCCCTTTTTGCGCTTCTGGCATCGCTGGGTAGCGACACAACGACGTTTGTTGGAGATCAACCAGCGCCAAAATGAGACCCTGAGCGAAATTCGCCAGCAACTTCCCCAAATTGTGGCGCCGATCTGGGAGATGCTTGCCCGGCAACATCTGTTAACGGCCTCCGGGCAGGGGCAGATCCCGTTTGCCGTCCAAGAGGTGGGCAGTTGGTGGGTGCGCAATGCCCAAGTTGATCTGGTTGGCCTTAACCGCACCACTCGCCAGGTGCTCTTTGGCGAAGCACGCTGGCGCGCGACAGCCGTGACCCCAAAGGATGTCGATACGTTGGTGGAAAAAAGTCTGCTCTGGCTGCATGGCGACACGGCGCGCTGGGATGTCCATTATGCCTTTTTTGCCAAAGCGATTACCGAGGCAGTCGAGGCGGATGAGTCAATCTACTACTTTCGCCCGCGGATGTGAGGAGTTTCCAGCAAGCGGCAACCGCTTGAACTTGTCTACCCACAAAGCAAGCCGCACTCTGCCAACCACCAACATGGGCGGCAGGGGCGCAATCTGGGCAGGCTTGCGCCCCTGCGCTTTTTCTTAACATCCTTCTGCTATCTTACGCTTTTGGTAATAAGCTATACAATTTACCCACCTACATGAAAGATATGCACCAATGAAACCAATGTCACCTTTATTGCTGATCTCCCTATCGCTCGCGCTCCTGTTAGTGGCATGTCGCTCTGAACCGGCAACCCAAGCTGCGCCACTACCGACGCCTGATCTCGCTGCTGGCGAGATCGGGATCAAGGCGGAAGTCTGGGCCGATAACTGGTTTGCGTTCTATCTGGGCAAGCAATTGATTTACGAAGATTCAGTCCCAATCACCACCGAACGCTCTTTCAACGCCGAGGTCTTCACCTTTGCCGCCGCCTATCCGCTGACCTTGAATTTCGTTGTCAAAGATTTCAAAGAGAATGATACGGGGCTAGAGTACATTGGCACAACCCGCCAGCAAATGGGCGACGGCGGCTTGATCGCACAATTTACCAATACAGCCACCGGCGAATTGATCGCCGCCACCGACGCCACTTGGGTCTGCCTGGTGACACACAAAGCGCCGCTGGATAAAGCCTGTGAACAAAGCGCCAATCCGATCGCCGGTCAGCCGCCTTGTGACTTTCACACAGTGGATGATCCCGCCGATTGGCAGACATTGGCCTTTGACGTGTCGGCCTGGCAGCCCGCCACCGTTTACAGCGCGGCCCAAGTAGGCGCCAAAGAAGGTTATGATGAAATTGCGTGGAACCCATCAACGCAACTAATCTGGAGCGATGATCTGGAGAGCGACAACACGCTTCTCTGTCGCTTGACGGTGTTGGCGCCACAATGAACGGGAAACCCTGCCCGCTAGCTTCACCAGCCTAGCTACTACGCGCGAATCACCGTCACGCTGCGACCGCTAGGTGTGGTGGCGCCCATGGTGGTCGTGCGCTGGTTGATAGGGGGCTGGCCGCTACGTTGATCAAAGATCACTAGCCAGCCAGTAGACAGATCCAAGCCGCTGAGATAATCATCCAGTTGTTTCAAGCCTTGCGTCAACGGGTCAGCATCGCCATCGCGCCAGACTTTAAGTTCCATCGCTTGCCGGACAGCGCCATAGTAAAGACAAAGATCCAGCCGCCCTGACCCGATGGCGTATTCCCGCTCAACTCTGCCATTGCCGTTGACTACGCGATGCAGAAACGCCATCAGCACGAGATGGGGCGCAATTTCATGGTACGGTGCACTTTGCAGGAGCGGTTGACCGTGTTGCCGCCAAAAGGCCAGAAAAGCCTCCAGCAATTGGTTGAGATTGAGCGATCCATCAGGATTAAGCCAGATGGGGTGAATGACCGGTAACGATTCTTGCGCACTGCCGGCCAGCACCCGCGGGATCACCTCGCCATAGATGGGATTGGCAATCGCTAACCGACCATCGTCAGTGCGGCGCACCAATCCGAGATCCATCACATAGTCGCGATCATCGAGCGGGACAGCATCCAGCACACCACCGGCCAAAATTGGCTCAATGACACTGCGGACACGATCTTCGCGCAGCTTATCGGCCAGTTGACCCAAGTGCGTTTGCCGCCGCTGGATGAGCAGTTCTTTGGCAGCGTTGATCTGGTCAACCTCTATCGGCTGGCTGCGATCCGGCGTCAATTCTTCCACACAGACCTTCGCCAGGGCATTGACCAGCCACGGCTGACCCTGCGTCAGGGTGAAAAGGCGTTCGACTGCGTCTGGGGTAAACGGTTGGCCGGTATCGGATGTATGTTGCCCCAGTAATGCACTGACTTCCGCAACCGTAAAGTTACGCATGGTGAACGAACGCACGGCAATGTTAAAAGGGCTGGGCGTATTGAGATGGGGCGACCCGCCAGATTTGACTTTATAGTCGCGTATATCGCGTAGACCGATCAGCGCGACTGAGCTAGGAAAGGCGGTGGGACGCTGGTCGAAGCCGGAACGTAGTTGGCGCAAGACCGAGATCAAGACCATATCTTGCAAGGCGTCAATTTCATCAATCAAAATGAACAAAGGCAGCGGGGCAGCTAACGCCCATTCGGTCAAAAACTCACTAACCCGTTGACCGGGCGGGGCGTCCGTCTTCCAAACCGGTGGGTGCAGCGTCTTGGGCAATTGAAAGCGAATCCGTCGGCGCCAATCGCCTAAAACGGCGTCTTCGGCCATGCCAATATCATGCGGAAAGGCCGCGCCGGTTTCCATCGAAACGACCACGCCGATGTAGCTACCCGCCGCCGTCACCTGGCGCGCCAGTTCGAGGATCGCCGTCGTCTTGCCGGTCTGGCGCGGGGCATGGACGATAAAGTAGGACTTTTGGGCGAGCAGCCGGTCGATGTTCAACTCTTCCAGGCGCGCCGTGGCCGGCAACATATAGTGGTCGGTCGGGTTGCAAGGCCCCGTGGTGTTAAAGAAACGCATAGTGCTATTATACCGTGAACTTCGCTCTGTGTGAAATTGGTGATCTATTGCCCCTTGCACCCTGGTTGCCGCATTATGATTACGCCAACCGCGCAAAATGGAGATAGAAGGCCGGGCGCGAATCGGCGCGGCCGGTGATCTCTTGGATCTGAATGCTATCCAACCGCCGCTTTTGTAATAACTCCAGCAACGCCTTTTGCAAGGCGGCGCGGGTGCGGCGCGCCCGCCGATCGGTGCTCTGCTTTGTAGACATTTTGCCCCTTTTGTCAATTACTTTACCGGACGACGATCTTGATCATTGACAAGCGCGTCCACCCAATTATAACTATTCAGGTCACAGAGCAGCACAGAGGCCACACAGAGCCACACAGAGAAAATTCTCTTGACGATCTTCAGCCTGGATGTCTGGTATATGGGGCTAATCTACCGGCAATTGGGCAAGAAGGCATCAACCCGTGGACGCGGCTATAAAGGGAGGCACTTATGAATCTGAACAGTATTACGGGCGACGGTCACGGTGGAAATTATGGCAGACGATCAGTTGTCGTGATTGGGTATTGGCTGGTATGGGCTAGGAGCAAGGGGGCCACCTGTTCACTGCGTAGGTAGAGGGCATAGTGATCCAGTCCTTCCACAGCACAGAAACGGAATGCCGCACTGAACGCAGCGGCCCGCTTTAGCAAGGGCATGAGGGGATCATGGGTGCCGGCAAAGAAGAGCGTGGGGACGGTGGACGCGCGATCAATGGGCCAAAGCGCTGGTCGGTCGGTCGTCACTAATGCCTGAAGGGCCGCGCTGTCATTGTGGTAGAGATGTTGGCGGACAGCGGGCGGCAACGGGCCGTGATGATGTTCCAGGCTGGCAATCCACGCCTCAATTCCCTGAGCAAAGGCGGTGCGGTAGAAGCTGAAATTGGTGGCATAGGGGTGGGCGCCGCCAACCGTCAACGAAGCCAACCGCGCCGGCGCTTGGTGGGCAAGCGACAGCCCAATCCAACCGCCTAGGGAATAACCGAAGAGATGCGTCCGCTCAATTTGCAATTTGTCCAGCACAGCGAGGACATCGCCGGCTAACAAGGCCGGCGCATAGGCGGCGGGATCATGGGGCTTGTCGCTATAACCGTGGCCACGGGCATCAATGAGAATCACGCGAAAGCGATCCTTAACCGGCGCGACATAGCCCAAGGCACGCAGCCCCCACTGGCTATCGCTGAGACCATGTAACATGACCAGTGGCTCGCCATCCCCTTCAAACTGATAGTAGATACGAACGCCGCCGTGGATGAGATTAGGCATTGCGCTTTCCTGCCAACTGAACCATCAAACCATAAGTGAAGCTTGCAATGCGTTCAGTATAGCAGTAAACCACAGCCTTTGTCCCTCAACTAAAGTTGGGGGTCGGGTTGGTTTTGTGAGCAATCGACGGCAACGATCGCAAGCAGGATACGACGCGCCGGCAACGCTAGCGGGTAAGCGCTTCCTCAGCCGCCCCAATCGCGGGCACAAGGGACATCGGTTTCGGCTGGGCCGACGGGAGGAGTTGGGCCGGGGTTTGTCCAACCAGCCGTTTGAGCGAGCGGGTCAGATGGGGTTGATCGGCGTAGCCGGCCAGCGCTACGGTGTCGAGAATCGAAACACCCTGGCGTAACAAAGCGGTGGCCTGACGGGCGCGGGCGATCTGGCTGACGGCGCCGTGGGTCAAGCCGGTGGCATGAAGAAAGCGGCGCTGCACCGAACGGCGCGAAAGATCCGTTGCCTGGTTTTGTAACGCGGCATCGACCAGTGGTTCATGTGCCAACAAGCCCGCGCGCACCAGTCTGGCGACAAAGGTCTCGACATTCTCGTAGGTGGGCAGTTCCCAAGCGGCGCTATGCAACCAGAAAGATTGCTCCCCGGCCAGCGGCAGATCGATCTCGCTGTCCACCAACTTGACTGTCGGCAAATTCGGCATGAAGGCGCCCAGCTTGAAGATGACACCGAGCCATTCGCCATCGGCAGGGCAATAGGCAGCTTTGGCCTGGGTTTCGGGACCGCGCATGGTCACATGAAGGTTGCCGGCCAGTTGGGTGATGACCATCTCCCAATGGCTGGCGGCAACCGAAAGAAACTCGCCGGCGCAGTCGCTTTGGCTGCGCCAAACGGTTTCGATATAAGGTGAATCGGATGACCTGCCGTCAAAGGCCAACATCGAATTACTGTCGCTCATGCCGACAGTGTAGCGCACTTCCAAGCGTTTGTCTACATTGGGTGTTATGAGGGATCTATTGCAAGTTGGGGCGCGTTCTATCGGAACAGGGAGCGTTAGCGACCAGTCGGCTGGTCGCTAACGCTCCCTGCTCCGGTAACGCACTAGGCGTGCCTATCAGTGATCGACCGTAGGTCATCGCCTCCGGCGTGACGGGTCGCTTGTCACGCCGGAGGCGATGACCTACGGTAGCGGGCGACCGCCTGTCTGGCATCACCTTTTCAAACAGCTTCTCAGGCTCCGTTGTAAGAGGTCTTTATGAATCTTTGCGCGCCGGCTCATAAATGAGCGCGGCTACCCCAGAACTAAAAGTCCGCGTTTCCACAAGCTGCAACGTGGCGGTGACGCCTTCGGCAAAGAGCCGTTTGCCCTGGCCCAGCACCACCGGGTAGATCAGCAGCCGGTAGCGATCCACCAGATCCTGCTGCATCAGCCACTGCACCAGGGTGCAACTGCCGTGGACGACCAGATTCTCACCATCCTGCTGCTTGAGCTTGGTGATCTCTTGCAGGGTGTCGCCGCGGATAATCTGTGAGTTGTTCCACTCAGCTTTGTCCAGCGTGTTGGAGACCACATATTTGCGCACGCCGTTAAAGTACCGGCCGCCGGAGGCTTCATCGGTGCGCTGCGGCCAGGCGGCGGCAAAGCCTTCATAGGTCACCCGCCCAATCAGCAACACATCGTTGGCCGTTGTCTCCTCTGCCTTAAACCGGGCGATCTCGTCATTCCAGTAGGGGAACGTCCAGCTTGGGTTTTCCATCACACCGTCCAACGACAGAAATTGGGTGACGATAATTTTTCTCATAGTTGTGCATTCCTTTTTTGCCATAACATGATTGAACCCTTGGTAGTGGCTGTGGGGTCAATAATACCCCACCACTCCGCTTTTCTCCTCACAGATCCAATCCTAGGGAAGAGAAAAGTGAGTAACGCCGTGGCGGACTGATGGCCTTAGTATAGCGCTGCGGGGTGCGCCTGTCTTGAACAAAAGCGACATCATTGTCAAGTTTTTGGCGTTCATTTGCTGGCGCACCCCAGTAGTGATCGCTTGTCCGTCGGCGCACACAGTTGGACGCCGCCACGATTGCCCAGATAATGAACACAAGGCGAATTATGATACAATAGCGGCATCTACGTAGATAAATTCAGGTTGGTGCAAACGCCGACAGAAAGCGGTCGTCTATATGCTCGATCTCAATGCCGCCATTCGTTCCCAATTTCAACGCGCCTTCCGGCTTTGACTGGATTCCGATGAATAAGTTTGAGTTGCAAATTTACAACATCCGCCACTTGCAGCAACATGCGGGTGAGTTGATGGAACGGCTGGGATCTAGGGCAGGCAGCGCTGTGGATTGGATCGGCATGGAGAATTGGTAAAACTTGATCAACCCGCACAAATAATAAATAAAGGAAAGCAAGATGGGCAAGTTAACGGTTCGTGATTTACTCCAGGCCAAAGGCAAGCGCCAACTGGTGCTGACCACCGCCTTTGATACGTGGACCGCCAGAGCCGCCGAAAGTGCCGGCGTCGATATGATTCTGGCCTGGGGCAGCAACCTGGAGCATAGCAAATGGGTCATCGACTCGGTCCGCGCCGGCGCACCCAACACACTGATCGGCTCCGGCTTGCCCATTGGCGGCGCCTATTCCAGTGAGGCCGAGGCGTTGCGGCTGGCCGGCGAGTTGCGCAGCGCCGGTACGGATATTATCTATTGCTCCGGCTTAGTGCCGGAAAAATTTGCCCCGCTGGCGCGCCAGAAATACCCCTGTGTCGGCCATGTCGGCTATTTGCCGGTGCAAAACACCTGGTTTGGCGGGCCACGGGCAGTTGGCAAGACGTGGGACGAAGCACTGGAAGTCTACAACACTACAATGGCGCTCGAAAAAGCCGGCTGCATTGCCGTCGAAATGGAGTGTGTGCCGGCCAAAGTCGCCGCTGAGATTACCAAGCGCACCAAGCTACTGGTCTTCTCCATGGGCAGCGGCCCGGATTGTGATGGACAATTTCTCTTTTCCAGCGATCTGCTCGGCACCAATCTGGGTCACTACCCGCGCCACTCGATCACCTATGCCCACCTCTTCGAGACAGCCACGCAAGCCTTCAAGCAATATCGCCAGGATATTGAAAGCGGCGAATACCCGGCCAAGAAACATATCATCAACATCAAAGATGACGAGTTTGAGCGCTTCATGGCTGCCATTCAGGGGTGATAAAAGCAAAGCCACCGCCACAATCTGATGCTCTGTCGCAGCGGCAGGGCGTGTTCAAAGCGGCCCACACGGGGAGTTCGCACGAAGGCGTGCGAACTCCCCGTGTGGGTCGCTTTGATTTGCACATTTGTTCTATTTGCCGCTTGACAATATTCCCATATCGGAATATAATAAGAGCATGGCGCGCTTACCTACCACGTCGGATGTTTTTAATGCTATTGCCGAACCACAGCGCCGGGAAATTCTGACCCTGCTCACCACAGGGGAGCGGTCGGTAAATGATCTGGTGGAGGCGCTTGGTCTACGGCAGCCGCAGGTCTCGAAGCACCTGAAAGTTCTGCGCGCCGTGGGGCTGGTGAGTGTGCGCGAGGTGGGGCAACAGCGGCTCTACCGGCTCAATGCTGCGGGTCTCAAGCCGATCTATGATTGGGTGACGCCCTTTGAGCGGCTCTGGCACGAGCGCTTTGATCGCCTGGATGCGTACCTAAAACAATTGCAAAGTGCAGAAAAACAGGAGGACAAGAAGAATGCTGAGTAATCTTGACGCAACGTTGACGTTGACCTTTCCCTCAGACCGGGAGTTGGTGATCACCCGCACCTTTGCCGCCCCCCGTCATCTGGTCTTTGCCGCCATCACCCAACCCCACCATGTGCGCCAATGGTATGGCCCCTGTGCCATGACCATGACCGTCTGTGACATCGATCTGCGCGTCGGTGGACGGTGGCGCTATGTGTTGCAGGCGCCCGATGGCAGCGAACACGCTTTTTCCGGCGAATATCTGGAAATCGCGCCGCCGGAACGGCTGGTCTGTACCGAAGGGTACGAAGCCATTCCCGGCGCTGAGTATGTCGCCACCGTCACGCTGGCCGAGCAGGAAGGAATCACCACTTTTACCAATCACCTCCAGTACAAATCCAAAGAACATCGCGACGGCCATCTCGGCGCAGGGATGGAGACCGGAATGCGGGAAACCTACACGCGTCTGGATGCGCTTTTGGCGACGCTACAATAAGAGAGCCGATGATGACCCTGAAGCCTTTCATGTCACTGTCACCTTTACCGCGCAGGGTGACAAAACGCTGCTAACCATGCATTCGCGCTTTGCCACCGCTGCACAACGGGAAGCCGTCGTAAAATTTGGGGCTATCGAGGGGGCAAACAGACTCTGGCCCGTCTGGCTGAGTTTTTGCTGGGAAGACAACCATAGCCATTCCGACATGGAGAGCGGCCACTCTTCCTGGAAGAGGCGGGAGTCGTTCGGTCATTGTGAACGCTCGTTGCCTCTTCCAGGAAGAGTGGCCCAGCTTGAACAAGCCGTAAATTGACAAAGGAGGAGAAGGAGCAAACAACATGACACGCACCGTAGAGATTACCCGCATTTTTGACGCCCCCCGTGAACTGGTCTGGCGAGCCTGGACCGACCCACAACACTTGATGCGCTGGTGGGGGCCACCCACCTTTACCGCACCAGCCTGCACGCTGGATCTGCGAGTGGGCGGCAAATATCACTTCTGTATGCAGTCGCCCGATGGACAGAAATTTTGGAGTACCGGCGTCTACCAAGAGTTGACGCCGCCGGAGCGGCTGGTCTTTACCGATAGCTTTGCCGATGAAGCGGGCAATGTCGTGCCCGGCAGCTACTATGGCATGGGCGATGACTTCCCCGATGAAATGATCGTGACCGTCACCTTTGCGGATCTGGGCGGCAAAACCAAGATGACGCTCCGCCACGAAGGTCTCCCCGCCGGTGAGATGGGCGACATGACCGCGCAGGGCTGGAATGGCTCATTTGATAAACTGGCCGACAGTTTACGCCAACCGGACGCCGCCGCAGTGCAACCGTATTCGGCTTTGACAACGCTCTTCCGCCACAACTTGTGGGCCAATCTGGAACTGTTGGCTGTTTGCGCCAACTTGAGCGAAGAGCAACTACAAACCGTCATCCCCGGCGGCTACGGCTCGATTGGCGACACCTGGCAACACCTGGTTCACGCCGAACGCTCCTACTTCACCCGCATCAGCACCGGCCAACGCTATCGCTGGCCCGAAGGCGACCCGCCCTTGACCTTTGCCGCGATGGCCGAATCCCTGCGGTGGACCGGTGAAGGCTTGGTTGAATGGGCATCTAAAGTACAGCCTGACGAGCGAGTGCAAGTACAATGGGATAACGGCCCGATCCAAGGGCCGGTGCAGGTGCCCAAGGCGGTGATCCTAGCGCAGGCGATCAACCACGCCACCGAACATCGGGCGCAGATCATGGCGGTTCTCACCCACTTGGGCATCCAGCCGCCGGAGTTGGATCTCTGGCTCTATTTTGAGGTGCAAGAATTGCGTTGAAAAAGGGGATCGATTCAGCTTCACAGAGATAACGGAGATTTCGCAGAGATGCACAGAGAGTGATCAGAGAATTTTTCTCTGCGTATCTCTGCGTGGTCTCTATGCCGCTCTGTGACCTGAACTGTGACGAAAAAGGAGAGAATGATGAACAAAGTCATTTCCAAAGATGGCACGCCAATCGTCTATGACCGTGTCGGCGAGGGGCCGGCGTTAATCAATGTCTTGGGGGCAACCGCAACGCGTGGCATGGTCACACAACATGACAACAATGCGGCAACCATGCCCTTCACCGTCTATACCTACGACCGCCGTGGCCGCGGCGATAGTGGCGACACGGCGCCCTATGCCGTGCAACGGGAAATCGAGGACCTGGCAGCCATGATCGACGCGGCCGGCGGCTCGGCCTTTGTCTTTGGGCATTCGTCGGGTGCGGTGCTGGCGCTGCGAGCCGCCGGTCAGTTGGGGAACAAGATCAAAAGGCTGGCGCTCTATGAACCGCCCTTTATTCTGGATGACAGCCGGCCGCCGATCCCGGCAGATTACGTTCAACACCTGCGTCAATTGATCGCCGCCGGTCGCCCGGAGGATGCCCTGGCCTATTTTATGACTGTCGCCGTGGGGATTCCGGCTGAATATATTGAGGGCATGAAACAAGCGCCTTTTTGGGCTTCCTCCGTTGCCGTTGCGCATACCATCAGCTATGACGGGGAGATCATGGGCGAGACGATGTATGGCAACCCGGCCGCTTTAGAACCGTTTGCCGCCATCGCGACGCCAACGCTGGTGATGGTGGGCAGCAATAGCCCGCCCTACCAACAAAATGCGGTGGAGACCTTGGCACGCGTGCTACCGAATGCCCAATACCGCAGCATGGCTGGGCAAGATCATGGCATTGCGCCGGAAGTGCTGGGGCCGGCGTTGATTGAGTTTTTTCTAAAATGAACAAAGGAGCGATCATGGCTACGAAAATTTTTGTCAATCTGCCCGTGAAAAACCTGGATGCCTCGATGGCGTTCTTCAAACAGCTGGGCTACTCTTTCAATCCCCAGTTTACCGACGAAACCGCCGCCTGCATGGTGATTAGCGACGACATCTTTGCCATGTTGTTGACTGAGGAGAAGTTTCAGAGCTTTACGCCAAAGCCGGTCAGCAATGCCAAACAAAGTACCGAAGTGTTGATCGCTTTGTCCTGTGATAGCCGGGAAGCCGTGACCGCGCTGGTGGAAAAAGCCGTCGCCGCCGGTGGTTCAACCTATGCCGAACCTAAGGATTACGGCTTTATGTTGCAACATGGCTTTGAGGATTTGGACGGCCATATCTGGGAAGTCGCGTACATGGACCCCAGCGCCATCAACCAGTAACAAACCAGGTTTCTGGCAGAAACCTGGTTTGTGATTGTAGTCGATTGAGTAGGCGAAGATGGATCTCAACAATCCGATGATCAAACTTTGCATTGAGGGCTCACGGGCTGAATTTGAAGGCAGGATTGCTGATGCTAAGGCGCTTTACCGGCAGGCATGGGAAGCGGCGCAAGATGACTATGAAGCCTGTATCGCCGCCCACTATGTCGCCCGCCACCAGGCGACGCCCGCCGAGACCTTGCGCTGGAATCAGCTTGCCTTGGAGCGGGCCAACGCCGTTGACGATGAGCGGGTGCAAGGGTTTTATGGGTCTCTCTACCTGAATTTGGGTCATTCCTACGAATTGGTAGGTGATCAAGCCGCTGCTCAACACTATTACGCCTTGGCGGCTGCGTTGGGTTTTATCCATCAAGTGAACTAGGTTCTGTTAACATTTGCGATGCACACACTTGACAGGTTTTGGAAACCTGTCAAGTGTACCAGCAGCCCACCACGAAATGTCAACAGAACTTAGAACAGGAGGCTTACCTGATGACCACGACTGCTACTCGTATTCGACGCCATTTGAAGGCGCCGCCTGACCAAGTTTATCGCGCCCTCATCGATCCGCAGGCCGTGGCAATTTGGATGGTACCCGACGACATGACCAGTGATGTGCATGAGTTCAATGCGCAGGTGGGCGGAGCCTTCCGCATTTCGCTCACCTACCATGACCCAACGGGAACCGGCAAGACCACGGCGCACACGGACACCTATCATGGCCATTTCGTGCAGCTTGCGCCAAACAAGCAGGTGATCGAGATCATGGCATTTGAGACAACCGATCCGACGATGCAGGGCGAGATGCGCGTCACCTTCACACTTACCGTCGTGGATGGCGGCACGGAGATCCTTGCCGTCCACGAAAACTTGCCGCCCGGTCTTTCGCCGGCGGATAATGAAATCGGCTGGTCGATGGCGCTTGATAAGCTTGCGGCATGGGTTGCCGGGAGTTAGTACAGGAGGAAACTGCATGGCGCAAGAAGTACCCATTCGCATTATTCTTGTCGATCCGCCAAAGGGCGTGACCTTTTGTGTACAACGTGGCAAGGCAGAGTTGCTTCCGCCTTCACACATTGACGATGCGACGATCACCTTTGACTTCACCGTGCGGGTCGGCGCCCAACAGGCCGATGGCTCCCCCAATTTCCTTGGCCCTTTTACCCAGGGCAGCGTACAGGAACGCTTTGTCTATGTGAACGCCGGTACATTGGCTGGGCAGACCGCATCCATTTGGACACGACGCGCCAAAGTAAAACTTGCCGGGATTACCCAGGCCATGATTGACACCGTATTTGCCGCACCGGGGGCCGTGATCGAAGCCCGCATTACCGGCAAAGCCAAGGATGGCGGTCCTCCCGCCGCCAGCGTACCGCTACTGGGTGATGGATGGCAGGTCGTGAAATAAAGGAGAAACAATGACAAAGTTACGTGTTCATACCTTTTCCATCTCTCTTGACGGCTACGGCGCCGGCCCTCGTCAAGATAACGCAACCCATTTTGTCCTTACAAAGAAGTAACGATTCAGCCCAAGAAGTCGGCGCCTCTTCCTGGAAGAGGCAATTGCCGTTCTAGATGACCAAGCGGTTCCTGCCTCTTCCAGGAAGAGGCGCCTCAGCCTGAATCGTCACGAAAAATCAATCAGGAGAATGTTTATGCGTAAACTAATTGTTGCCGAATTTGTATCGTTGGATGGCGTGATGCAGGCGCCGGGTGGTGTGGATGAAGATACCGATGGCGGCTTTACCCACGGCGGCTGGACCTGGCCCTATTGGCACGATGACATTGGCGCCCATTTCTTCCAGGCGATCAGCCACTGCGATACCTTGCTGCTGGGCCGCAAAACCTGGGAAATCCATGGCGGCGCCTTTGAACCGATGGTGGACGATCCCTTCGGCAATGTGATGAATGGCTTGCAGAAGGTTGTCGTCTCGACCACGCTGTCATCGGCAGCGGCCTGGCGCAACTCAACACTAATCAGCCGCAATGTAGTCGAAGCAATTGGCAACTTGAAAGCCACGCCGGGCAAGGACATCTATGTCGATGGTAGTAGCGTGTTGGTGCATACATTGACCCAACATGATCTGGTCGATGAGTACAGTCTGCTGGTCTATCCGGTCGTTTTGGGTAGCGGCAAGCGGGTCTTTGCCGCGGGCGTGCGCGTGAACCTGCAACTGGTCGAAAGCAAGCCTTTTCCTTCCGGGGTCGTCCTTATGCGCTACCAGCCCAAACGGGATTGATTGACGGTAGAATTTTGGAGGTGACCGATGTACATGAAAACCCACCTGCTGGCTGCCCTACGGGAAGAATTTGACCACTGGGAGAAAGTGCTGGCAAGTTTGGACGAAGCACAAATTACAGCAGCGCCGCAGCCAGGTGAACTATCGATCAAAGATGAGCTTGCCCATTTGTGGGCCTGGCAGCAGCGCTCGATTGCGCGTATGACGGCTGGGCTTGCCAACACAGAACCCAAGATGCCGTCGTGGCTACCGGGTGTTGCTCCGGAAAGTGAAAGTGACACCGATCAGATCAATGCGCGGATCTACGAAACATTTCGTGATCGCCCTTGGGCCGAGGTCTATCAGCAGTGGCGTACCGGCTTTCTGCACTTTTTGGCGATCAGCGAACAAATTCCGGAACCGGCGCTGCTGGATGCCAGTCGCTATGGGTGGCTCAGCGGCTATTCGCTGGCCGATGTCCTCCTCGGTTCGTATGATCATCACCAAGAGCATTTGGAAAAGCTGTTGGCCCGGCTGTCTGTAACTGACAAGTGAAGATCCCAACAAGGAGCAAATGATCATGACACAACCACAAAACCCAACCAGTGATCTACCTAAAATCAGCGCACCGGCCCGGCGTGCGTTAACCGCGGCCGGCTATCAGCGGTTGGAGCAATTGACCCAGGTTAGTGAAGCAGAACTTTTACGGTTGCATGGTATGGGGCCGAAGGCCATCGGCATCCTACGGCAGGCGCTTCAGGAAAGAGGATTAACATTTACGCAAAATCAGTGAATGAATCCGCCTGATTAACGTAAAATAGGAGGATAAGCAATGACCATTCTCTTTGAACAACGCTTCTCCGACTCTCCTTTGATCGAAACCGTCACCCAAGGGTACACCCCCTGCGCCGGCTCGACGATCCGCCCGGCGGAGTGTCATTGGCACATGGTGGTTGTACGGCGTGAGGGAAAGGCGCAACTGCTGGTGGTTGGCCCTTTGCCCAAGGCAGGCGCGGTTTCGTGGGGCGAAGGGGCGGAGATTTTGTGGATCAAGTTTAAGCTGGGCGTCTTTATGCCCCAGCTGCCCATTGCCCACTATCTGGACCGGGAGACGGTTCTGCCGGCAGCGACGGGGCGAACCTTTTGGCTACAGGGGGCAACTTGGCAATTGCCAACTGTCGAGAATACCGAAACCTTTGTCGAACAACTGGTGAGCGAGGAGTTGTTGGTGATCGATCCGCTGGTGGGCGCGGCGCTGCAAGATCAGTTGCTTATCACGTCGCCGCGCACCGTGCGCCACCACTTTTTACGCGCCACCGGCTTGCCCCAAGGCACAATTCGGCAAATGCAACGCGCGCAACAAGCGGCGACCTTGCTCCGCCAAGGAGTTTCCATTCTCGATACCGTGGATGCGCTAGGATACTTCGATCAACCCCACCTTACCCGTTCCCTCAAACAATTTGTTGGGTACACGCCGGGGCAGCTTCTTCCGCCGCCGTCACCATGATTTGCCGTTTTATACAAGACAGGGGCCGTTGCGGGGATTATAATACAAATGTTCTATACAAGAACGACTGCATGTCCGTAAAGAATGATAGCAACAAAAGGGTGGGATACTTATGCAACGAATTACAACCTTCTTAACCTTCAACAACCAGGCCGAGGAAGCCATCAACCGCTATGTCTCGATCTTTCCTAATTCCCGCATCTTGAGCGTCAATCGCTATGGCGAAGGGGCGCCCATGCCCGCCGGCACACTTATGTCCGCCACCTTTGAGTTAGAGGGCCAACAATTTAGCGCACTCAATGGCGGCCCGCATTTTACCTTTTCCGATGGCATCTCGCTTTTTGTCAGTTGCCAGACGCAGGAAGAGGTCGATGACTTGTGGGAGAAGCTAGCAGCCGGCGGTGCACCGGGGCCGTGCGGCTGGCTCAAAGATCGCTTTGGCGTCTCCTGGCAAATCATCCCCACGGTGCTTGGCGAGTTGTTAGGCGATCCTGATCCGGCCAAGGCGCAACGCGTGATGCAGGCGATGTTGCAGATGTCGAAGATTGAGATCGCTGAGTTACGACGCGCTTATGAGCAAGCGTAAGCAGTTGACTCATCTACGGAGAGTGTGAACACCTGGCAGGTGTGCGAAACCTGCCAGGTGTTCACACTCTCCGTAGATGGGCGAATGATTAAGGCGCTGCTTCAACCACCCATTGAAAAAAGCGCCCGCTGACCGCCAACCCATCACCAGCCGAGATACTCACTTCATATCGGTGAAATAAGGCCCCAAGTGACAAATGGCGCATTACTGGGTGCGGAAGAGGAATTTGCCGGTGGCGCCATCAGCGGTCAATGTCCCATCCGGGACGCGATAGGGGCTGGCGGCGACCTGGATCGCCGGCGCGACAAAGGGCGGCTCATTGCGCAAGCGCGCCAACACTGTCTATTTCTTTGGCTCATGTACAGAAAGTGTGAGGTCTCAACCAGCCGCACCTGTCAGGTTTCGCAAACCTGACAGGTATTCACGCTTTCCGTACATGAGCCATTTCTTTTTGCTAGGGCTTACAGAAGAGCGCCAGGCGCCACCAGCAGTCCGCCTTTTGGGCGAAAAGGCGGACTGCGGTTCCGACCGTTATGCTGCCAACCAGGCTTCATGCAAGTAAATCACGCTCTGGAGTGTATAGACCACCCCTTGGGCATTGGCGCGCTGGGCATAGAAGGCGGGGCGGAAGTAGGGGACAAGGGTGCCGCCTTCTGCCTGGATGATCTGTTGCGCTTTGGCATAGATTTCCTGGCGTTTGGCAACCTCCGCTTCGCCGCGCCCGGCCTCGATCAAGGCGTCTAAGTCGGCATTTTTCAGACCACTTTCGTTCCAGGGGCCAGCAGAATGATAGACCAGGGACAAAATGGTGTCGGCGCTGGGGAAGAGCGACCAGTTGCTGACAACGAGCGGACTTTGCATCCAATGTTCCGTCCAGTAGTTGCTGCCCGGCACTTCTTCAATCTTCACCGTAATGCCGGCGGCTTTTACCATCTCCTGGAAAGCCACGGCAGTAGCAACCATGCCGGGGCGCAGGTCGGCAGTGTAAAGGGTGATTTCCAGCCCATCGGGGTAGCCGGCTTCGGCCAGCAACGCTTTGGCCTTTTCCGCATCATGGGCAAAGGCGGGCAGATCGGCGGCAAAGGGATGATTGGGTGGCAACGGCTGATCATTGCCGATCACCCCCTGGCCCTGCAACACCGCCTGCACCATTCCCTGACGGTCGGTGGCATATTTGAACGCCTGGCGCACGCGCACATCGGTGAATGGCTCTTGATCGAGCCGCATGATAATGGGTTGGTAGAAGCCGCTCTCTACCTCGCTCACGACAACCGACGGATCACCGCTCAGGGCCGGGACGCTTTCGGCGGTCAGTTGCCAGAGCAGATCAACGGTGGCGCTGCTCAACGCCGCCACCTGGTTGGACATTTCAGGCATGACGACAAAGCGCACCTCATCCAGGTAGGGCTGGCCGGGACGCCAGTAGCTTTCGTTGCGCACCACAGTCACGCTTTCGCCGGGGACAAATTCCTGAAAGCGGAAGGGGCCGGTGCCGGAGGGGGCAGCGACTAACTCTTCAACGGTGCGATCATGGGGCATGATGAGGGCCATGTTGACCGGGTCGCCCAGCAAGAGCGGGAAATCGACATGCGGGCTTTTGAGGGTGAAGCGCACAGTATAATCATCCACCGCCTCGGCTTTCTCCACAAAGCGGAAGGTTCCCTGGGCCGGCGAACCGAAATCCGGCCCCAGAATGCGCTCAAAGGTATGAACCACATCCTTGGCCGTAAAGGTCGTGCCATGATGGAAGGCGACCTCTTCGCGCAAGGTGAAAGTCCAACGCAGTTGATCGTCCGTCACTTCCCAAGCAGTGGCTAAGGCCGGCTGCGGCTGCAAAGCGACATCATTCCAGACCAAACTGTCATAGAGGGCGCCATGCACAATGGCATCTTGAATGGCCGGCGCCAGGTTCGGGTCGAGGCTACTTGGGCCAGCTTGCATGGCAATGCGCAGGGAACCGCCCTGCTGCGGTTCACTTGCTGTCCCGGCTGCCGGTGCGGCGACCGGCGCCGCCACCGGCGCACACGCCGCCAACAGCAACGCGACCGAAGCGCCGCCGGTCAAGCTAAGAAATTGTCGTCGATTGATTGCGAGATTAGTTGTGACAGACATGGTTGTGTTCTCCTTATGGTATTGAATAATAGTTGGGATAGGACAGTACCATTTACCCCTCCCTACCCAGACTGGGGAGGGAACTGTTGTGCGTTCAATCATTCCTCTAGGGAGGGAGCTGTTGTGCGTCCAATCGTTCCTCACCCAGCCTGGGGGAGGGTAGGAGGGGGTGTTTGCTGGTCAGGGTGGCGTGGTTCTTCTGTTCCAGCAACGCCGGACGCATGGCATTGAGCGAGCCGCCGATCAGGCTGAGGACATAGATGGACGCCGCCGTCAGAAAGCCAAAGTGAAAGAGAAAAACGCCGGCTATGGCAAAGACCCCCGGCGCTACGGCCCACAGCCGGCTGCGGCGCATCGTGCCATCGAAGTTGTCGGCCAGGTGAAAGAGAGTGGGCAGGTGGTGCAGGGTGGCGTCCATCAACACAATCTGGGCGGTGTCCGTAGCGACGGTGGTCGCGCCGCGCAGGGAGACGGAAACGTTGGCCTTCTTCAGCGCAATGCCGTCATTGATGCCGTCGCCGACAAAACAGACATGGCGGCCCTGCTCTTGCAACGCTTCAATAAAGCTGGCCTTTTGCTCCGGCAAGGTGTTGGCCTGATAGTGGTCGATGCCCAACTGTTCGGCCAGACGGCGCGTCGGCTCTTCCTGGTCGCCGGAGAGAATGTACAAGGTTAAGCCACGGGCGTGTAAGTCGGCCACCACCTGGCTGATCTCCGGGCGCAGGGTCGGTTTTAGCACAATGACGCCGGCCAGTTGCTGATCCAGCGCCACCATCACCAGCGAGTAGCCCAGTTCATGGCTGCTGCTTTGCACTTCTTGTACGGCCGGCGGGAGATCAATTCCCTCCATGGCCATAAAGCGTTCACTGCCGACCCGCACCAGACCGATGGCAAAGCGGACCTGAATGCCATAGCCGACCTGATAGTGCGCCTCCTCGGTGGGGGGGAGGGCCAAGGCACGCGCTTCGGCGGCGGCGACAATCGCCTGGGCAATCGGGTGGCTGAGACGGGCCTCGGCAGCGGCGGCATAGGCAAGCAGTTTATCCTCGCTGAGATCGAGGCAGGGGTGAATGGCGTGGATTTGGGGCTGTTCTTGGGTCAAGGTGCCGGTTTTGTCAAAGACGATGGTGTCGATCTCCTTCAGCAGTTCCAGCGAGCGCCCGTCTTTGATCAAAATCCCCTGGTGGGCGGCGCTCTGAAGATAGTTCAACATGCTGATCGGGCCGGTGAGGCGCAAGCCATAGCCAATCGAGGATTCCAACACCCCCAACGCGCCATTGATGCCCACCAGCGGTAAGGCCAGCGCGCTGATCGCCAGGGTGGGCAAGGTCGCGGCATTACTTAAGGCGATGCTGCGGCTCTCGATCTGTTGCTTGTAATCAATCGTCTGGTTGAGGATTGCGCCAATTTGAGCCGCCGCCGTGGCCGCGCCGGCCTTCTCCACCCGGATAAAGATTTTACCCATCAAGACAAAGGTGCCGGCAAAGACCGCATCACCCTCGCCCTTTTCCGCCGGTTTCGCTTCGCCGGTCAAAATGTGTTGATCGACCGACGCCGCGCCGCTGCTGACCACGCCATCCGCCGCAATCACCTGGCCTGCACCGACGATGAGGGTGTCGCCGGCCTGTAGGTGGGCGAAGGGCGCCTCCACTTCCATGCCACCCACCAGCACCCAGACGGTGCGCGGCTGTTGACCAAAGATATTGACCAGACTTTTGCGCGATTGATCTTCGGTGCGCGCCAGCAGCTTGCGACAGAGCGCGGTCATGGTAAACGCGCCAAAGGCAAAACCATAGTAGCCGCCGGCAATAATGCCCAGCGCCAGCGCCAGATCAATGGTTTCTGCCGTAATTCGTCCTTTTTGCTGCCAGCCGGCATAGGCAAAGCGCGCACTGTTCCAGGCAATGTAGAGAACGGCGGGCAGATCAAGGATCAGTAGCGGTGGAAAGGCCAGTCGCCCGACCGCCGTTACGCCCAACATGGTCAAGGCAAAGCGCAGATGACTGTCCGCCTGTTTTTCCGCTGCGCTCGGTTCGTATGGCTCGGCCGCGGCGGTGAGATCGGTCAGTTGCTGCCGGCGTGCATCGTTGTGAAAAGGATTCAGCGCCTGGCCGGCGCTTTGCACCTGTTGCAACAGCGTCGGCGTATACTGTGTCGGCTGGGCAGGCGCATCCGTCAATCGATCGATGAGCTTGGGGGCGCGACCGTTGTGGGCATTGCGTTGCGCGCCATTGGTGAGGGTGGCGACCAAATTGCGCAGCACCATCAGTTCTCCTCTCTATAATACGTTGAAACAAGAGCGACGGCGGGCGGAACGATATAAAGAAACGCGTTTTATCCAGTGAAGCCTTTCGCCTTCAGCCGGAAGACACGGTGCAGATCAACGGCTACGTAGAAGGGTTGCACCGCAAATACCCGAAGCGTAGACTGCTTTACCCGGCGGCGCGCCCCCCGCGATCCAGCCCCAGCGCCTTTGCCAGCGCACCGGCCAGCAGGTTGACGCCGATGATCAAGGTGCTGATCGCGCCAATGGGAAAGAAGGTGGCCCACGGTGACAGCGCCAATACGTCACGACTATCGGCGATCATCAACCCCCAGTCGGGCGTAGGCGGGGTAACGCCAAAGCCGAGGAAGGAGAGCGCACTGAAGGAGAGCAACATCCACGACCAACGCAAGGCGCCTTCCACCAACAGAATATCCAGCACATTGGGCAGCAATTCCCGGAAGATGATCGTGCGTGGCCGTGCGCCCATAGCATAGGCCGCGATGATAAAATCGCGAGCGACAAAATCGAGTGTCGTGGCCCGCGCAATCCGAATCACGGAAATGCCAAAGAGAAACCCCAACGCCAGGATCAAGACGCCGGTCGCTGTCCCAAAGAGACTGGCGATCAGCAAGAGGATGAGGAGCCGCGGCAGCGCCAGAATGGTATCCACCAGCCGCATGACTATTTCATCCACGATCCCCCCCACGTAGGCGAGCGTCATCCCCAATAGACCGCCCCAGGTAATCGCCAACCCTGTCCCGACCATCGTCACCAGCAGGGCAATGCGTCCGCCCAACAGCGTGCGCGTAAAGACATCGCGCCCCAGTTTATCAGTGCCAAAGAGATGTTCAGCCGAGGGTGCGGCGCGAATGGCCGCCGTATCGAATGCGGCGGGATCATAGGGGACAATGGCTGGCGCGGCCAATGCCAGAGCAAGGTGCAGCGCCACAATGATCAAGCCAACCAGGCCAGATGGTGAACGGCGCAGCCCCAACCAGATGTCCCAGAACGGGGAATAGCCGGGTTGACCCACGGCGCGAATTTTGGGCAAGGCGGGGGCGGATAGAGCAGTCGTCATGGGTAACTCTTTTCTTTGTCTGGCGCCAACCCCTCCCTAGCCCTCCCCAGTTTGGGGAGGGAACCGTTGTGCGCTCGACAATTCCCTCCCTTATCAGGGGAGGGTTAGGGAGGGGTTCGTAGTTACGACTCCACGCAAAACGCTATCGCACGGCACGCGGCGACCGCAGGCGGGGATTCAAGAGCAGGGTCAACAGATCCGCACCCAAGTTGACGAACACATAGATGACCGCCATCACCATGGCGATGCTCTGCACCAGCGGCAAATCACGGTCGTAGATGGCGGCTAATAAGAGCGTGCCAATGCCGGGATAGTTGAAGACCTTTTCAATGACAAAGAGACCGCCGATCAGCCAGGCAATGGTTAAGGCCGCAATGGTCAAGGTGGGTAAGAGCGCATTGGGCAAGGCGTGGCGCAGGACGATCCAAACGCTAGTCACGCCTTTCATGCGCGCCACCCGGATATAGTCGCTGCGCATCACCTCGATGATGCTGGTGCGCACAACACGTAGGATGTAGGCCGTGAGCAGGATGATCAACGTCAGGATCGGCAGCACGATATTGGGCAACAGTTCCAGCAACGGTGCATCCGGGTTGACGAGCGCGACGGCAGGAAAGAGCCGCCACTGGATGCTGAACAGGTAGATGAGCAGGGTCGCCGTGACAAATTCGGGGAGACTCATGCCAATTAATGAAACGGTTGAAATGAACAGATCGGGCAGCCGATCGCGGGTGAGACCGGCCACGATGCCCAGCCCAATCGCCAACGGGAAGCCGACCAGCGCCGCTGTGATCCCCAGCACCAGGCTATTGCGCAGACGCATCCAGAGAAAGGTGTTGATCGGCTCGCCACGGGCCAACGAATGACCCAGGTCACCACGTACCAGGCCACCAGCCCAGACAAGAAAGCGCTCTGGGGCCGGGCGGTCGAGGCCCAGGGTGATGCGGAGTCGATCCACCTCTTCGGTTGTGGCATCACGCCCCAGATAGGCCGTCGCGGCATCGCCCGGCAACAATTCCACCATGATAAAGACCAGCAGCGAAACTAAGGCCAGAATGATGAGCGCTAGGGAAAAACGCTGCACGAGCAATCTGCCCATTGCGCAAACTCCTTGTCAAGTTACAGCAAGTGTAGGGCTTCCACTGGGAGCGCCGCCATCCCTGGCGGCCTGGCGGCGTTCCCAGTCGCTTGCCTGCTACTCGCTCTTGGTAATTTCGTACCACTCGATATGTTCAACGCTGCGCGCCGGGAAATTGGCGACGGCATTGCTCACAATGGTGACCTCGTTGATGTGCATGGGGATCATATGACCGCCTTCGGTGGCAATGATCTGCTGCGCCGCCTGGTAGCGTTCCGTCCGTTCCGCCGGGTCTAAGGCCTGACGGGCCTCATCAAGCAGTTGGTCGAAGGCTGCGTTGACGAATTTGGCTTCGTTCAAGGGGCTGGTGGAACGGAAGACGAGGTTGAGGATTTCATCCGTGGGTCGTCCCAACCACCCGGTGGTGATAAAAGCTTCTTTCACGGCCGTTTCCGAGAAGAAGGTATCCGCCGGCGCGACCTCCAGCGTGATGTTGATGCCGGCGGCGGCGGCTTGTTGCTGGAAGATCTCACCTAGCGGCACCAGGTTGGGCAAAACATCGCTGGTATAGAGGGTCAGATCCAAGCCATCGGCATAGCCGGCCTCGGCCAACAGCGCCTTTGCCCCGGCGATATCCTGGGGACAGCCGCCTTCCGGCTCCCACCGATAGGGATCAGCCGGCGCGACGGGCGTATCACAAGTGACCACGGCATCACCATTTACGATCAAGTCAACCATCGCCTGGCGGTCGGCAACCAGACGAATCGCCTCACGCACGCGCACGTCATCAAAGGGAGGCATGTCAATGCGCATGGATAGTCCATTCCACGTTCCTGAAGGGTATGACAAGACCGTATAATCCGCGTTGTTCATCAACAATTCGGCGGCTGTGGAACCGGCTTGCAGCAACACGTCAATCTGTCCGGCTTGCAACGCCAGCGTGCGCGCCTCGTTGTCGGCAATGGCGGGCATCTCGATGCCGGCCAACCCCGGTGCGCCGCGCCAGTAGTCGTCATTGGCGCTGAAGACCGTGGTGCCTTCGGGATCGAAGGAGGCCAGCTTGAAGGGGCCGGTGCCAATGCCGGTTGTGGCAATGGTGGCAGCGCTGTCGGCGGGGACAATGGCTGTGGGACGGCTGGAGAGCAGCAGCGGGAAGTCTGCATGGCCCGGCTCTAGTTGGAAAACGATGGTTTGCGGATCAGGGGTCTCGGTTCCTTTGATCAGCGCAAAGGTTCTGGCCGCACGCGACTCGGTGGCTGGATCGAGAATATGGGCAAAGGTGTAGGCAACATCGGCTGAATCAAACGCCGAGCCATCATGAAAGGTGACACCCTCGCGTAAGGTGAAGGTCCACACCGTGGCATCAGCGTTGGCTTCCCACGCCGTTGCCAATTCGGGCGCCGGCACACCGTTGTCATCAAGGGTGACAAGTCGATCGTACAGCAAATAGTTAGCATAGCTAAATTCTTTGGAACTGGCGGGATCGAGGCTCTCGGCCCCACTGCGTACCAAGAAGTGCGGCACGCGTAAGATGCCGCGGCTCTCCGCTGGCTCCCCCGCACCTTCACTGGTCGCCGGCGCTGAGGTTGTATCGGACACAGGGGCAATACAGGCGCTCACCAGGGCCAAGATGAGCAGGAACGGTAGGAAATATGCGACTTTTCTGGACATTTTTTCTCCTTTTGCGCTTGTTGGGATTGCAGGTGTTTGGGATTTGGTAACTACTAACCCCTCCCTAACCCTCCCCAGTTTGGGGAGGGAACCGTTGAGCGCTCGACAGTTCCCTCCCCAAACTGGGGAGGGTTAGGGAGGGGTGGGGTTGTTTGGTAATTACAGGATTTGGTTATTTATCGTCAAAAACGGCCACCGGTTGTGATCCATGTGACCGGATCACACTCCTATGCTTTGGGTTTTCGATGGGTCAACAGCGGTTTCATGGCAATGGCCAGGCCGCCAAAGATCGAGAGCGAATAGAAAACTTCCGTAGCGACAAAGGTGAAGCCGGCCAGCAAAATCCCCGATACCGCCACGGCGCTGACGCCGATGGTAAAGCGGACATTCTGCTTGAGGTTGCGCTCAAATTCCCATGCCAGTTGGAAGAGATAGCGTAACTGGTTGAGATTGCCTTTCATGAGAATAATCTGGGCGGTGTCGGTCGCCACGGTGGTTGCGCCACGCAGCGAGATAGAAACATTCGCCTGGCGCATGGCAATGGCGTCATTGATGCCATCGCCGATAAAGCAAACCGTGCGTCCTTCGTCCTGTAGGCGCGCCACCAGATTGGCTTTGGCTTCCGGCAGGGTATTGGCAAAGTAGCCGGTCATCCCCAAGCTGTGGGCGAGGCTACGCGTGGGCGCTTCCTGATCACCGGAGATGATGTAGAGCGCCAGACCATCTTCATGCAACCCCTGAATAATCTGCTGCGCTTCGGGGCGCACAGTGGGCCGCAACTCAATCGCGCCCACCAGTTCATCATTCACGGCCACCATCACCAGCGAGTGACCTTGGCCCTGACAGGCTTCCGTCAATCGTTGCACCTGTTCCGGTAGGGCAATTCCCTCCATTGTCATGAAACGTCCGCTGCCCACGCGGATGACCGGGTGACTGGGCGCCCCGGTGGCTGGGTGACTGAATGCGCTGGTTGCTGCGATCAGCTTGTCATCTTCAACCAGCCGCACCTTGATCCCATAGCCCACTTCATAGTGCGCCTGATCAATAGCGGGGAGGTGCAACTTGCGTTCGGCGGCGGCGTCCAGAATGGCGCGGGCAATCGGGTGCGTCTGGCGCGCTTCGGCGGCGGCGGCAAACCACAATACCTGTTCAGCACTGTGGCGCGTTAGCGTATGAATCTGGGCAATCTGGGGTTGTTCCAACGTCAATGTGCCGGTCTTGTCAAAGACAATGGTGTCGATCTTGCTCAAGCGCTCCAGCGCATGGGCCTCTTTGATCAGAATACCGCTTCTGGCCGCCAGATTGAGAAAGTTGAGCATCGCCAGCGAGCCGGATAGCTGACTTGTAAAGGTCGAGTTGGCGCCAATCAGGCTCACGGCGCCGGCCGTGCCGATGAAAGGCCAACTGGCGGCGCTCAACGCCAACGTCGGCAGAACCAGCCAATCGATCGTCGAAATGCCTGCTCTGACATTGGGTTTACTGTTGCCCGCGGTGCGATTGAGAATCTCGGCAATCTGGCCCGCCGTCGTCTCTTTGCTCGTCTTTTCCACCTTGACATCAACCTGCCCGGAGATGAGTAGTGTGGCGGCAAGCACCGCATCACCCACGCGCTTTTCAATGGGCTGCGCCTCCCCCGTCAACATGTGTTGGTCGATGGTGGCCGCGCCCGCAACAATCGTCCCATCGACGGGGACAATCTGCCCGGCCTGTAACACGATAACGTCGCCGATTTGCAGTTGTGCGAAAGGAATCTCGATCTCACTGCCATTGCTGCGCACCCAGACCTTGTCCGGCTGGAGTTGAAACATGCTGACCAGGTTGTTGCGCGACCGACTTTCACTCAGGGTTTTGGTCTTGAGCATCAGGCCAAACAAGGCGGCGCCCAGGCCGCCGGCGGCGGCGTTGCCCCCCAACCAGAGATAGAGGCTATAGACACAAAGCAAATGGATGGCGCCCAGGCGTTTGGTTCGCTTCCATTCTTCATAGGCGTAGAGATAGGCGGCGCTCGATCCCAAAAGACCAACGCCGACTGCCAGCGGGATGAGCGGCGGAAAGGCCCACTGGCCCACAAGCGAAAGCGTTAGGGAGGTCATGCCCATGCCAAAGCGCCGGTTGGCAAGCCGTTCATCGCGACTCAACGCCAATGGCTCTTCCCCCAGCATCTCCTGTAATTGACCGTGGCGGGTCTTGCCCAGCAGTGGATCGATATGCTGTTGCACAAACTGTTGGTACTGCTCATCAACCGCCGCTAATTGATCTGTAAGCGCTTGGAACAGCCGTTGGGCGCGCCGTGGCAAGGCAACTGGCTTTGCGAGCGCGTCAGAGATGGTTGGTTTGTTAACCAATAGGTTTATCAATTGTTGCGGTTTGCGCTTTCGACTGCCGGCAAACCCCGCGCTGAAGATGCCGCCGGTGACAGCGTTGGGTAGGGTTGAACCCATGAAGCCTCCTGACTGATGGTACGCCCTTTCTACGGTTTTGTTAATAGAATCGAACTATCTCGTAGGGCTGCTTGAGTTTAGCATAACTCTCGCCGAAACTCAAGCAGCCCTACAGGGCAAAACCAATGAACAATTGCTTATCAAACCAACATGGTATGAACATGGGATCAACGCAGGCTAGCTATGGTATAATCGCAATGTAAGTGGAGACCAGCGCGACAGCGGGAGGAATGGGATGAAGAAACGCGTTTTATACAGTGAAGCCAATTATGCGGCGATTGTGCGCGATCATGGCTATTTTGTTGACAAGACCGAGTATATTGCTAAACTGGAACAGATCCGCAACCCGGTCTTTCTCCGTCCGCGTCGTTTTGGCAAGTCGACGCTCTGCTCACTCTTGCGCTATTACTATGACTACAATGAGGCCGCACACTTTGCGGAACTCTTTGGCCACACCTGGATTGGTCAGCACCCGACGGGACAACAGAATCAATATCTGATTCTCTATCTAAATTTTTCTAAGATTGCTACCGGTCCGACCATTCAGGAGATCGACAAAAGTTTTCGTCGGCAATGTAATCATATTTTGTACAACCTGCGAACGCAGTACGCCCCCTTGCTTGATACCATGCCGGCGATCGAGCTAACAGCGCCGGTAGCGGATAATTTGAGTGTCGTGTTGAGCCACATCTGGCAGGGCAACTTGCCCCCCGTCTTTGTCATCATCGATGAGTATGATAACTTTGCCAACCAACTGGTCACGGCGAACAAAGACCGCCTCTATCAACAACTGACCGATGACGACAGCTTTTTCAAATCATTCTTCAAAACGCTGAAAGAGGGCCGTGAAACAGGAGCGATTGCCAATGTCTTCATCACGGGGGTGCTACCGATTCTGATTGATGAACTCGCCTCCGGCTTCAACATTGCTACCATCATCACCCTTGATCCGGAATTTGAAGCGATGATTGGCTTTACCCAGCGGGAAGTGGATCGGTTATTAGATGAAGTCTATGCCGATTATGCGCTAGACCCGGCGACGCGCCCCGAAGTTGATACGGTGATCAAAAATCATTACAATGGCTATCATTTTGTCGATCCGCAAGGGGCAGCGCTCTATAATTCCACCATCTTACTGTACTTTTTGCGCCATCTCACGCGCCACGGTCAGATGCCGGAATATTTGACCGACCTGAATTTACGCACCGACCTAAGCTGGGTGCGGCGTTTAACCAGTGCTAATGCCGGCGACACCGAAGCCTTTGTCACCCAGTTGACAACGGAAAACCGCATTCCCTATGATAAAAACTTTCTCACGAGCAAGTTCAACACGGTGCAGTTCTTCCAGCCGGGCTTCTACCCCATCTCTTTCTTCTACCTGGGCATGTTAACCCAGCAAGACAACTTTTTCTTGCGTTTGCCCAACCTCAACATGCGCCAGATTTTCATTGAATACTTCAATGAGTTGCATCAGATCGATGTCTCAACTCGCTACTCGGAATTGATGCAAGCTTTTGTCAATCGTCCCGATTTAGAGATGCTCTTTGCCGGCTACTGGCGTGAGTATATCGGCCAGTTTCCAGAGGCCATTTTTAGCCATGTCAATGAAAATTTCTATCGCAGCACCTTCTTTGAACTATGCAGCCGCTACCTCTCCAAATGGTTCACCTGGAATATGGAGCGCTCCTACCCATCGGGCAAAAGTGACCTGGAATTCGTCGGTAAATATCACGAGAAATTTGCTGGTTTGCGCTGGGTGATTGAGTTCAAATACTATTCCAACAGTGAGTTCCGCAAGTTAGAAACCACCATTGATGCGTTCCAACTTCGCACCGAAGATACCGTACAGATCAACGGCTACGTGGAAGGGTTGCGTCGTGAATACCCGGAAGCGCAGATCGCCCAGTTTGTCATCTACTGTTTCGGCAATCAGGGGTATCGGGTCTTTGCGGTATAGGATTGAGCGAGGAAGTGGTTATGCAGGAGTGTTTCCGCTGGTGATTACCGGCGTTCCCGCTTGCATCGCTTCGATCACCATCATGCCAAAGCCTTCATAGAGACCGGGGAAGAGATACGCAGTGGCGAGAGCGTAGAGGGCCGGTTTATCGGCTTCGTCGATCCAGCCGCAAAAATGCACCTGCGTCAGCAGATTCAGGTCGGCGGCGATCTTTTGCGGATCAGGGGTAAAGGCACTATCCTGCGCCGGCAGCTTGCCCGCAATCACCAGACGAACGGACGGATCGCCGCCCCGATCTAGATAACGTCGATAGGCGTGGAGCGTGGCGGTAACATTTTTGCGCACATCAAAACCGCCCAGGTAGAGGAAAAAGCGGGCTGGTAACTTATATTTTTCCCGCACCGCAGCCAACAAAGCGGCGTCAGGCTGAGTATACTCAGCCTGATTCGCGCCGTTGTAAATGGCATGAACCCGCTCACCAGGAATTTGCAAATGGGTGACAATATCCGCCGCTGCCGCTTGACTGACGGTGATGACCGCCGCCGCGCGTTTGGCCGTGTAGGCGACCAGATCGGTGTAAAGCTGCTGAAGTTTTCCACCGCGGTAAGCTGGGGCCAGGCGATGAATAATGTCATGCACCGTCACCACCGTCGGGCAGGGTTGCCAGAGCGGGCCCGCCCAATAGGGAATCCATAACGCATCAGCGTGTGCCTGTCGCGCCGCCCACGGCACCGTCACCTGCTCCCACCAGAGTTTGCGCAGGTTTTTCGGCAATGCTGGCAAAGCGATCGAGTTGATCGTCACACCAGGCCAAGGCGCGTCTGCTTGACCAGTCAGCGCACCGTCTGGAACGAGCAAAGTCGCTTGGATGCTCTTCGCCTGTGCTGCAAACTGCGCCATCAGGTGATGCAAATACTGTCCACTACCCGTAGTAAGCTGATTAAAAAACCAGCCGTTGACAACGATGTGAGTCACAATGCCAGTCTCATCCATTCTACCTGGTTCTTGTGGCAAAACGCTTTACTCAACCGCAAAGGCGCAAAGCACGCAAAGAGGTTTTCTCCTGTATTCTTTGCGATCTCTGCGTCTCTGCGGTTGTTTTAAAGCGTCATCAGCCTTGTTGTCGCATCCAATTAACGACGCGTCGTAGCCCTTCTTCCAGGCTAACCTGCGCTTGCCAGCCGAGGGTGGCTTTGGCTTTGCTGCTGTCCAGGTAGGTCGCCAAGACCTCACCAACCGGGCGCGGCAGATATTCTGGCGTCAACGGATAAGCGGTCAATTCGGTCAACACGCGATGAATTTGGTTGATGTCAGTCGGTATCCCGGTGCCGACGTTGAAAATACCCACGGCGTCGCTTTCCAACGCCAACCGGTTGGCGCGGGCGACATCACCGACGTAGGTGAAATCGCGGGTCTGTTTGCCATCACCATTGATCTTGGTCGGTTTGCCGGCCAACATGGCGCCGGCAAAGATGGCAACGACGCCGGCTTCCCCCTTGCTGTCCTGGCGCGGGCCGTAGACATTGGGGTAGCGCAGGATTGCATAGGGCAAGCCGTAGTTGGCATGGTAGAGATCGAGATGAAATTCCATGCTCAACTTGTTGGCGCCGTAGTTGTCCTTGGGGCGCGGCCACGTCGTCTCTTTGAAGGGCAATTTGCTGCCATCCTCGCTGTACCCTTCGCCATAGACCGCGCCGCCAGTGCTGGCAAAGACGATCTTGCGGCAGTGATGCTTGCGAGCCAGTTCCAACAAGCCCAGCGTCCCCAGGATGTTGGTGGTGGCGTAGGTGATCGGGTCGTTCATACTCTCACGCACATTGGCCCGCGCCGCCTGATGGGAAATCGCTTCAATGCCTTCTTTGGCAAAAATGCGCGCCATCGCTGGCTGGTCACAAATATCCACTTCATAGAAAGTGGCGCCCGCCGGCACATTGCGCCGATGCCCCGTGTGCAAGCTATCCACAATCACCACCTGATGACCGGCGGCCAACAACTCATCTGCAATATGGCTGCCGATAAAGCCGGCACCGCCGGTGACTAATACTTTCATGCAGACCTCCCTGTCCATTGTCTACTGAAATCAATTTTTGCGCAAAGTCTTGTTCTGTAAAATGACCTACGTCGATTATAGCGGTGTTCCTTGCGAAAAGTTGTTTCGCAATCTTTGCAGATTTTGACCGCAGCCGATAGAAAAAGTTCCAGCGAAGATACAATAGACCAGCCGGGAGTTGTGGATAACTGGGGCGAATCGGCTATACTATAGGCGCCAAACCCAGCTTTCATCCAACCATGCGTACCCAGGAGGCAACGATGCTTATCCACAATGCCACGGTCATCACCTTTGATGACCAGAACCAGATCATCGAAAATGGCGCCGTCCATTTTACCGACGACGCTATTGATGCCGTCGGTGACAGCCGCTCATTACTAAGTCAATACCCGAACGACCAGCAGTGGGACGCGCACGGCATGGTCTTGATGCCCGGCCAAATCTGCGCCCACACCCATTTCTATGGCGCCTTTGCCCGTGGCATGTACATTCCCGGGGCGCCGGCTAAAGATTTTCCCGAAATTCTCGAACGGCTCTGGTGGCGGCTGGACAAAGCGCTGGAGCTGGCCGGGGTGCAAAGCTCGGCGGAGGTCTGTTTGGTCGATGCCATTCGTAACGGCACCACCACCTTGATCGACCACCACGCCAGCCAACGCGCCATCGACGGCAGCCTCGACGCCATTGCTGATGCCGTCACCGCCAGTGGTCTCCGGGCAGCGCTCTGCTATGAGGTCACTGACCGTGATGGTCTTGACGCGGCCCAAGCCGGCATTCGGGAAAACAGCCGCTTTATCCAAAAGGTCAAAGCGGACGCCAACCAAAAACGGCTGGCTGCCACCTTTGGTCTGCACGCCAGTATGACCTTATCGGATGATACGCTCACCGCTTGCGCCGCTGAAGCAAAGCGTTTTCATGTTCATGTGGCCGAACATCCGGCGGATGAGGATGACAGCGTTGCGCGTTCAGGCAAACGGACGGTTGAACGTCTGCATGACTTTGGCATCACCGGCCCAGAAAGCATCATGGCGCACTGTATTCATATTGACACTTGGGAAATGGCCTTGTTGAAGGAAACGGGAACGTTTGTCACTCACCAGCCGCGTTCCAACATGAACAACGCAGTGGGCGCCGCTGATATTACAACCATGTTGCGCGGCAACATGCCGCTCTGTCTGGGCAACGACGGCTTTAGCAATGATATGTTTACCGAAATGAAGGTGGCGGATCTGCTGCAAAAAGTGAGCTACAGCGACCCCCGCTACTTAGGGGCGGACAAAGTGATCCAGATGGCCGTTTACAACAATCGACGGTTGGCCGGCCGCTTCTTTGAAAAACCGGTGGGCGTCATTGCACCGGGCGCCTATGCCGATCTAATTCTGCTGGACTACTATCCGACTACCCCGCTCAGTAGCGCCAATCTACCCTGGCATATTCTCTTTGGCGTCAGCGGCGGTCATGTCCACAGCACCATTGCCCACGGCCAGGTGCTGATGCGCAATCGCGAAGTGTTAACGATGGATGAAGCCGCGCTTACGGCGCGCAGTCGGGAAGTGGCAAAACAGACGTGGGAGCGGTATTGGGCGATGTTTTAAGGAACAATCAATCACCGAATCACCCAATCACCGTTGTTGGTGATTGGGTGATTCGGTGATTGATTGTTAGAACGGCAGCCGCCAATGAAAATCCAACAACGTCGCCGGCGCCTGGTAGAAAAGGTGGTCAATGCCCATGGCCAGGAAGAGCAGGGCCAGATAGAGCAGGCTGTAGCGGTAGAGACCCCAGATGGTGGCATTGTTCGGGTGACGCCAAATGGCAATCGCCATGCCGAGGAAGATACCGTTCAAGAGCAACGCTGCAACCAGGTAAACTGGGCCTAAGAGAAAAAGAAAGTAGGGGGCCAGGCTGCACAAAAAGAGTAAAATGCTATAGAGAACGATTTGGTGATGAGTCTCCCGTTCCCCCGCCACCACCGGCAACATGGGTACACCGGCGGCCCGGTATTCTTTTTGTCGCATTAACGCCAGCGCCCAGAAGTGGGGCGGCGTCCAGTAAAAGACGATGATAAAGAGCAGCACCGGTAACAGCGAAATTTCATTCGCTACGGCGGCCCAACCCACCAATGGCGGCACCGCCCCGGCTGCGCCCCCAATGACAATATTCTGTGTACTCGACCGCTTGAGGACAAGTGTATAGAGAAAAACATAGTAAAGAATACCGGCAAAAGCGATCAAGGCCGACAACAGGTTTACCGTCAACCAGAGTTGGACAAAACTAAGTATGCTCAACCCAATGCCAAAGAGCAAGACCTGAACTGGCCGCATCCGCCCGCTGGGCAAAGGCCGTTGGCGCGTGCGCATCATCACATGATCAATATCGCGATCAACATACTGGTTGATCGTGTTAGCCCCACCGGCGGCTAAAAAACCGCCCAATAGCGTCCAGAAGATCAATAACGGGCTGGGTGGTGTTGAACCGGCCAGAAACATTGGCACCAACGTCACGGCCAGTAATAAGGAGATCACACGCGGCTTGGTCAATGCAATGTAGTCACGGAGAGAGTGTTGCACCGGCAGGATCGTACCCTCCCCCAACGGCTGTTCCAGTCGCTGATCCTCTTTGATCACAGAAGTGCGTAGCATGAACTTTCCTTACAGCTTAATGACTCGTCTACTGAAATAGATTTTCGTTAGTTGGTTGGTTCATTGGTTGGTTGAGCTTGTCGAAACCAACCAATGAACCAACTCTTCATGACAGCGCCGGCGCATCTACCGATGGGTCGGGGCTGGCCGCAGCACGTTCTTGCTGTTGTTGCGTCCGCTCTCTGCGCTTCTCCTGATAGGCAATATAGGGCAGATAGCCGCCGCCTAAGATGGCTGCAAACATAAACCATTGCAGCGCATAACTAAAGTGGTTGCCTTCGGTAATAGCAAAAGGGACATCCCGATAGGGCAAAGCGTCGTAGCCCCGCCCCGGTTCCGGCAACTGGAGCAGAAAGACCGGCAACAGTTCGTAGGGCATCTGGCGCTGTATCGCCGCAATGTCCACACGGAACCACTCGGTCTGTGGCCCTGCCGGCGTCGCCGCCCCCGGCAAGATCTGCGATTTCTGTAACATGCCCACAATGGTGGCTTCACCGGTCGCTTCGTTAAATTGCGGCCACTGTTCCGGTTTTGATTCACTATAGGGAATCCAGCCGCGCACCACTAGAATGGCCTGTCCGTCGGACAATAAGAGGGGCGTCACCAACTTCACACCGGGCGCACTCTCACGGTTTTGATTTTTTAGCGCCACCTGATTGCCATAATCAAACGTGCCGGTGGCCGCAATGCGTCGGTAGCCGACCTCATCCAAATTGGTCGGCAAGGCAGATTCATTCAGCTTCAACGGCTCCTGATCCCACCGCGACGCGACTAGTTGATTAAAGGCGCGCCGCTCCTCTAGACGATGTAGTTGCCAGATGCCCAAACGCACCAGCACATAGACCCCAGCGATGACCAATAAGGTCACATACCACCAGCGCCGGCTAAATAATTTTGTCACAACCATCATAGTCCATATCCTTAACCAACAGACAACAACAGATTTAGGTAGCAACTGATGTTTTACAAGTCGGAGGACAAATCCGTTACTTCCTACATCCGTTGTTGTGGGTTGGCTTGCATTCGGTTCCAAAGACCGATTAACCCCAACAGCGCAATCAACAACAGGCCAGCGGCAACGATCAAATACCAGTTGATCTGGCGAGCGGCCAGCACCTCGCTGACAAAAGCGACGCTGCCGTTGCCCGCTGTACCGCTCACTTCAATTGTAAAGCGCCACTCACCGGTGGTCGGCAAGGTTGCATCCGCTTCGTAATAATAGCTGCCCAGTTGTTCTTGGAGAAGAGCCGCTACTTGTATCGGCGCCATCTCGCCGGTCGTCGGCGCCAGGTAGACAGTAACGGTTGCGTCGGTGACAGCTTCATCCAATCCCCCCGCGTTCTTCGCCGCTGCGACAACACCAATGGACAGGTGTATATCGCCGACGCGCAATGGATCCGGCTGTGTCCAGGCAAAGACACGGTAGGGGCCGACAACTTCATCAGTCAAGCGCGGTACGCCGCCGCCGTGGGCAGCGAGGGGCGCCGTGAGCAGAGCAACTGTAATGAAGCAGCTAACGGCGATCACGAACCAGCGTTGCTTATGAAACATCGGTTGAAGAGGGGAGAGCTGTCGATTGCACACGCCGCCATCGATTCTGCCGCGCCCGGTGTTCCAACCCAGGGGCAATCATCGCTTCTTCCCGATCCCAGTTAGGAACGGCGGACGGTGCTTTCTTTTCGCTACGCATGGCACGCGCCAGCAAAAAGATAACGGCCAGCACTAACATTTCGCTGCCTGATGTCCACATAATCACACCGGCGGTGGACTGATCGGCCAACGCCGTAAAGCCCCAAATGCGCGGCACGGTGGCGTAATAGGGATAAATCACCTCGTGTGCCGTGGCAATCGTAATGCCGACCGCCATGTTCACCGGAATGACGCCAATCACCATCATGATACGACCCCAGAGGGAGGCGCCGTGCAAATGCGGTGCGGCATCAATCACTAACCACCAGAAGAGCATTGCTGTGCCAAAAAAGGTGAGATGCTGAATGTCATGCACCCAAGCATGGCGTAACGCCAGGTCATACAACATAGGATCATGCCAACCGCCGTAGACCGCTACAAAGGCCATCCAGACAAAAGCCGGCTGGGTCAACATCTGTAGCCCGCTGCGCACCAAAGAAGCCTGGGCAAATTGTCGCCCTACCCAGCGCCGTACAGGCGCCGGCAAGCCCCAGAGGAGCAAAGGAAAGGGCGCGCCCAACCAAAGCAGCGGCGCCGACACCATGATCGTAATCATGTGTTGCAGCATGTGCATGAAAAAAAGCTGACCGCCCAACGGATCGATGGGCGACATGAGCGCAAGCGCCAATGTGAAAATCCCACTCCAGTAAGCGACCAGCCGTCTGCGCTTGGCGACCTTGACCCTGCCCCGTTGGCGTAGACGCCACCAGCCTATCGTGTAGAGGGTTACAAAAGTCAGCAATACCAGCGTAATATCCAAGCGCCAATCCCAAGGCGAGAGCAGCGCTCGTAGTAGAGGATGCATAATTGGTAAATTAATAATAGATCCTAACCCACGCTGTCAGCGGATTCGGGGAACAGCTTGAACGAATATGTAAATAATCCGTAACTACTAAGCCCACCCGCTCCTAGCCAGTCACGGACTGGCTAGGAGCGAGCTTGGTAGTTACAATAATCCGTTCTTTAGGTTGCTTGTTAGAACGGATTTCTGCGAGTCATCCGCTCAATTCGTTCCCTGAATCTGCTGACAGCGCACCTTCCATCAATGATGCGCCTGTGTACCGATCAAGTAGATAGCCGGGTAGAAGAAGATCCAGACCAGATCGACAAAGTGCCAGTAGATGGCGCAGGCTTCGACGCCCCAATGTTCCTGTGGCGAGAAGTGACCCTTGCGGCCCAAATTCCAGACAATGGCGATAAAGCCGACGCCGCTTAGAACGTGGATGGCGTGCATCCCCGTCATGGCAAAGACGACGGCGCCATATTTGTCACCCCACGGCGTCAAGTGACCTTCATAAATGCTGGGGAAGAGACCCCATTCAAAGATCAGCACACCGAAGAAGAAGACAATCCCCAGGACAGCCGTCACCACCAGCCCATTCAGAAAGGTGCGGCGGTCGCCATGTTCAATCGCCGTTTCGGAAATATTCATCGACACGCTGCTAAGGAGCAGCACAACAGTGATGATCAACCCAATTAATTGGTTGGCTTCCGGGCGGGTTGGCCCCCACAAATAGAAGCGGGTCGCCAGCAATCCACCAAAGAGAAAAACTTCGGACAGGAAGAAGAGCCACAATCCCATGCGATTGTTGCGCAGAGCGATCGCATAATGCTCGGCCCGACTTGTAATGGCAGCCATGATTTAGTGTCCCTCCTCTGCTGTCCAGAGTCGTGAAATGTGCATATAAAAGTTAACAACAAAATAAGCTTTGAGTAAACCGAGTAGTAACAAGAGGGCTGCACCACTATTGTAATGGGCAACCACATATTCGATCCAGGTCAATACGGCTAAGACGACTGCTACCACAAGGCTTGTGCGAAAGGCAGCGCTCTTACTCTTTTTCTGACTGCTCATCTCTCCCCCAAATAAAGACAAGGAGACAAGGAGACAAGGAGACAAGGAGACAAGGAGATAAGGAGAACAGAAGTCAGAAGTGGGCTGGACGCCTACCTGTCTACCTGTCTACCTGTCTACCTATCTACCTATCTACCTGTCTACCTGTCACAAAATTGAACGATTAATCATGCCCAGCGGCTGCCGCTGCTTTCACCGGCCCCATCGTTACATAACTGCCCGGCAAACCATAGTCGTAGGGTTCGCCAACCACAGAAATCGGCGCCGCAAAGCTGTGTTCCGGCACCGGCGAGGGAATCTGCCATTCCGGCGAGCGCGAGCGCCAGGGATTGGCGCCGGCCTCTTTGCCCATCTCGGCGCTGTAGAAGAGGTTGTAGATCATCAGCAGGATCGAGAAGGCAATGATAAAGGAGGCGATGGTGATGATAATGTGACCAACCTCCACATAGCCCAAGTTCTCATTGACCATCCCGCCAATCGCCTGTTCATAGTCGGCAATACGACGGCGCATCCCCATGGCGCCCACTGACATCTGCGCAAGACTTTGGGTCCAGAACCCAATCGTCATCAACCAGAAGTGAAGCTTGCCCAGCGTCTCGTTATACATGCGACCGGTAATCTTGGGGTACCAGAAGTAGATGGCCGCAAAGAAGGGGAAGACAAAGCCGCCAAAGATAGTGGCATGGAAGTGACCGACCACAAAGTAGCTGTCATGCAGCGGTTGGTCGGAAACCGTGGTTGCCAAGATGGGGCCGCTCAAACCGCCGATCAAAAAGACCGAAATGGCGCCTAGCGTAAAGAGCATAGGGGTCGGGAAGATCAACTTGCCGCCCCAGATCGTGCCGAGCCAGCTAAAGAACTTCACACCCGTCGGCACTGCCACCAACAGCGTCGAGAGCATGAACCAGTAGCGCAACTGTTCGGCATAACCGGAGGTGAACATGTGATGGCCCCACACGATATAGCCGACCAAGCCAATCGCTACGCTCGAAAGGGCGATCCAGCGATACCCAAAGAGCGGTTTGCGGGAAAAGACCGGCAGCAACTCACTAATGATCCCCAAGCCCGGCAACACAAAGATGTACACCGCCGGATGGGAGTAGAACCAGAAGAGATGTTGGAAGAGAATGGGGTCGCCACCCTTGCTGGGATCGAAGAAGCCCATGCCCAACAACCGTTCCATCGAAAGCATCAGGAACGACTGGGCGATAAACTGGGTCGCCGTCAACTGAATAAAGCTGGTGGCCAGAATCGCCCAGCAGAAGATCGGCATACGGAAGAGGCTCATCCCCTTGGGGCGCATGAGAAAAATCGTGGCGATCAAGTTGAGCGAACCCAAAATCGACGAAAAGCCGAGCAGGAAAACACCCATGATCACAAATTGATAGCCCAACGGCCCTTTGATGCTCAACGGCGGATAGATTGTCCAGCCGCCGTCCCAGCCCCAGAAGACGCTGGAGAGGACCAGTACGCCCGCCGGCACGTTGATCCAGTAGGCAAAGGCATTCAAACGTGGGAAGGCCATATCCTCGGCGCCCAACATCAACGGCACCAGATAGTTGGCCATCCCGCCAATCCCTAACAGAATCGAGAAGAGCGCCACCCAGCCATGTAAGCTAATAATGGTATTGTAGGTATTGGGATCCAGAAACTGCAACCCGGAACGGGCCAACTCCGTGCGGAAGATGACGGCAAAGCCGCCACCAATGAGCAACAGAATAAACCCGGTGACGCCGTATTGAATGCCGATCACCTTGTGGTTGTAATCAACGGCAAAATAGCGCGTCCACTCCGGTACACCGTGGGGCGGGCCATGACGAAAGGGCGTCTCCTTGCCTTTCCACCACTGGAACCAATCATCCATCGAGCCGACGCCGATCATGAAGCCGATGCCGCCGACCAACATGCCGATGACCCAAACTGATTCTTCGCTATAGGCCGGCATCCCAGCCGCAATGCGAATCAACATGACCACGATCATGCCGGCCAGCGTACCAAGCGCCTGACCAACGAGACCGCGCACCAATCCCAAAGACATCAATGACATAGAAGAATACTCCTTCACCTGCGTTTCATGCACGCCACGGAAGCTATAATCCGTAGTAAAGTTTAGTCTTTGCCTTCTAGCCCAAAGAGCAAAGCCTTCACTACAATAATTTTCCCTATGGGTTTGTTGCTTTCATTTCAGCGCCTGCCACCGCTTTGCCGTCGTTCACTTTGGCCTGTTCCTCTTGCAGCCAGACTGTAAACTCAGCCTGTTCGACAACCTTGACCGGCGCCAACATATTATAGTGGGTCAGCCCGCACAGCTCGGCACATTCCACCTTGTATTCCCCCACTTTGTTCGGCGTGAAGTGAACGCTGGAGGGAAAGGCTTCTTCATCGGATTCCGCATGAGCCGGCGCCGGCAGCAGATCCTTCTTCACCCGGAACTCAGGCACCCAGAACGAATGCAGCACATCTTCGCTGCGCAACAACACCTTCACTCGTTTGTCCACCGGCAGAATCAGTTCCGGGCTTAAAACCCCACCCTCATATTCAAACGCCCAAGACCACTGGCGGCCTGTGGCCTTGACGGTCAGTTCTTCATTCTCTTGGGTAATCGTTTGTAGATCAACCACACCAATATAGCCGAAGATGATCACCAGAATGAGTGGAATCACTGTCCAGGCAATTTCCAGGGTGTAGTTCCCTTCAAAATGTTCACCGTCGCTCTCGTCGCCTTCGCGTCGCCGAAAGACAACCAGGGCGTACAGCATAAAGACCACAACCAGGGCGAAGAGGAAGGCAATGAGGGTTAAATGCCAACCAATCATACGGTCAATCGTAAGCGCTTCAATACTGGCTTGCACCGGCAAGGGTAGTGCGCTCTCTAAGAGCAGATCCATTAAAACGGTCACAATGACGACAAGGACGCCCGCAATGATAAAGT
The DNA here is from genome assembly GCA_021405325.1 of Caldilinea sp. CFX5. The sequence continues at coordinate 102,853 of QWII01000008.1, forward strand.
GGCGCTTGTCCGACGATGACTTAGGCATAACGTTATTCACTCCTGCTATTTACCTGCATTTACCTGTGGCAGAACGATCCATAAGATTAACAAATCTTATTCGCGAGCGTTTGAGTATTGGGCTTGTTTAGTTTACTTCGTATGTCAGCATAGCCCCAAATTTTCGTTACAGTAAACAAACTTTTAGGGTGAAGGGGAATTGGTTGGTTGAGTTTGTCGAAACCAACCATTAAATACTGGCCCACAGTCGGTACCCGGCCAGCGCCAACCCGATGGTGAGCAGCAGCGGCAAGGCTGTCCAAAAGAGTTCACCAAAGGTGTGTAACACAAAGTGATCGACCGGCGCCTGCGTATCACTGGGCCGACGCCGTTGTAACAAGAAAAAGGTTGAAGCTAAGAGCCAAAGCTGGATGGCAATAAATCCGAGAAGAATAACAACCGTTGTTCCTTGAAACCAGGGGCCGGCTGCTGCAAGCGGCGCAGCAATGCGCATGCGAGCCGGCAGCCAGGCGCTGTAACTCAGGGCAAGCCAGCCAATCACTAATGCTAACGAACCATATCCAATGTAGCGGTTCACAATACTCCTAATTCCTCCCCGATATGACAAGCCAGATTGTACCAAGATTCACAAGCCCTGTCAAACCGCATGGCCTAGCGGGGTATTTTTAGATAGCGCCGCAAGCGGCAGCAAATGACGCCAAAACGCCCCCTGCTTTTCGCAAACCGGAAGCCAAGCTACATTAATACCATGAAGAGTATTTTAGAATGGTTCTAAATAAAAGCAAAATTTAAGGTAATCTGTTATGAGCAAAAAAGTAGAATTCTATCTAACCGCGTTACGCAAGGCCGGCCATCGGATCACCGAACAACGCCAGGTCATCTGTGATTATCTGGCGCAGACCGACAAGCATCCCACGCCGTATCAGGTCTATACCGACATTCATACGCAACACCCGGAGATCAGCCGCGCCACCATCTATAACACCCTGAACGCCTTACAACAATTAGGCGCGATTGTCGAAATCAATTTTGGCGCCAATCATACGCACTATGAAACCGATCCATCCCCGCATGTCAATTTGATCTGTCTCCGCTGTCATCAAGTGATTGACTACCACAGCGATGTCGTCGGCACGGTTACCAACACGGCTGCGTTCACTGCTTTGCAACAGGCGATTGGTTTTCAACCGTTCGCCGCCAAAGTCGATGTCATCGGTCTCTGCCAAAGCTGTCAGCAACACGCGCACGCCGACCCCACGCTGGTAGAGAATGAACAACCGGCGGTAACAGCGGTAAGCCTATCCCATTCATGACCTGTACAGGTGAAGTAGCACTTGCTGTCGGCATTTGCTTTCTTGTATACCAACTGTCACAAGCGAATGCTTTACTGTGGCTTAACACACTGGGATTTAACACTGACTTGACAAACTAGTGATAGACAAGAGGCAAGGCGCACTTTCACTGCCATGAACCATCCAGAAAGAATACCTATGACAACGCAAACCGTTCATGCCGGCTCGCTCACTGCCCGACCGGGCGCCGCCGGCCATGTTAACCCAATCTTTATCTTTTGGCGTTCTAATGTCGAGTTATTATTGGCCGCCGTCACCCTCATCGCCCTGCTGATTGGGTGGCTGGGGGGCAGCGTCACCGGCGCTTTGCCGGGCTGGGCGGTGACGATCGCCGCCCTGGTTGCCTTTGCCGCCGGTGGTTATTCCGGCCTGATGGGCGCCATCGAAGAAGCCAGACACGGCAAGCTCGACATTGACTTTTTGATGATCGCCGCTGCCCTTGGCGCCGCCGCCATCGGCGAGTGGGAAGAAGGGGCGCTGCTCCTCTTTCTCTTCACCCTGAGCGGCGCGCTCGAAGAGTTTGCCATGGAACGCACCCGCCGCGCCATTGAAGCGCTGGCTGATCTGCGCCCCGAAATTGCACGAGTGCGCCGTGGGCAAACCGAAGAGACCATTGCCGTTGGCGAGTTGCAACTGGGCGATACCGTGCTGGTGCGTCCCGGCGAGCGCTTGCCGGTGGATGGCGTCATCACCAAAGGTCTTAGTTCGCTCGACCAAAGCCCCATCACCGGGGAAAGCATTCCTGTGCAGAAGCAGATCGGCGACCAGGTGTACGCCGGCACGATCAACGGCAGCGGCGCGTTGGAAGTGGAAGTGCAAAAGCCGGCAGGCGAAAGCACGCTCAGCAAGATTATTAAACTGGTCGAAGAGGCGCAACAAGACACCACTCCAACCCAAAAGTTTATTGACCGCTTTAGCCAGCCCTACACCTACACCGTCATCGGCGGCACGTTGCTGGCGATTCTCTTGCCGCTGCTCTTTGGCAATGAACCCTTTAGCGACACGCTCTACCGGGCGATGACGCTGCTGGTGGTCGCCAGCCCTTGTGCGTTGATCATCAGCACGCCGGCCAGTGTCCTGAGTGCGATTGCGGCGGCGGCCCGTAATGGCGTCCTCTTTAAGGGGGGCGCTTACCTGGAAAAAGTGGCCGCCATCAACATTGTCGCCTTTGACAAAACCGGCACCCTCACCCACGGCAAACCGGTTGTAACCGATCTGCGTCCCCTAAGCGGCTACAAGGAAGATGACCTACTGCGTATCGCCGCCAGTGCGGAGTTGTTGAGCGAGCATCACTTAGGACAGGCGATTATCAACAAAGCCAAGGAACGTAACCTGACCTTAGAAACACCCATCGCCTTTTTTGCTGTCCCTGGGCATGGTTTACAAGCGGAGTTTGAACGCAAAGATCATCGCGAAACGATTTACATCGGCAACGACAAGCTCTTTATGAATGAAGCCATGGATTTCTCGCCGGCCATCCGCCTGATCGGCGACAGTTTACAAAAGCAGGGCAAGACGGCGATGATGGTGGTGCGCCGCAGTTCAAAGGAAGACACGCTCGGCCATTTACGTGATTGGGAGGTGGTTGGCTATATCGCCGTCGCGGATACGGTGCGCCCTGAGGCGAAGGCGGCTGTCACCCAGTTGCGCGCCCTGGGCATGCACCGCATCGCGATGTTGACCGGCGATAACAAAGCCGTCGCCGCCAACATTGGCAAAGAACTGGGCGTCACCGAAGTCTACAGCGACCTGTTGCCGGAGCAGAAAGTGGAGATCATTCACGGTCTCGCCAAAGAGGGCAAGATCGCTATGGTGGGCGACGGCGTCAACGACGCGCCGGCCCTGGCGACGGCAACTGTCGGCGTGGCCATGGGCGCCGGCGGCACCGATGTTGCGCTAGAAACCGCCGATGTGGTCTTAATGTCCAGCGATCTCTCGAAGCTGCCCTTTATCTTAAAGCTGGGGCGGCAGGCGGAACAGATTGTGCGTCAGAATGTCATCTTCTCCGTCAGCGTCATCGTCACCCTGGTGCTGGCGACCATTCTGCTGCCGGCGTTCTGGCCCGGCTTTGTCCTGCCTCTGCCCCTTGGCGTTGTGGGTCATGAAGGCAGTACATTGATTGTGGTGACAAACGGCTTGCGCCTACTGGCGTTACGACCGGGGCGGTTGGGTGAGTAAGAGATAAAGAGATACAGAGATTGAGCAGTACAATTGCTCAATCTCTGTATCTCTTTATCTCTGTATCTCTCAATTACTGAGAGTTATTCAATCACGTAGACAAAAACGCCATCAACCGAATTGATCCACAACTTGCCCTGGTTGGTCTCGGTGAAGAGGAGACCGGTCAGTTCGGCGAGATCGAAGCCGGTATCTTCCACCTTGCTCCACTCGCTGTCGCCAGTCGCCTTGTGATAGAGACCACGGGCCGTCGCCAGGTAGAGTTCGCCAACCGGGTGATAGGCAATGTCGTTCAACCCGAAGGGCGCACCCTCAATGCCCCGATCCACCACATTGCTCAAGCCCTTGGTCGTCACCTGCCAGTTGACGCCGAAGTTCTCGGTGAACCAGACGCTGCGCGGCTCGGAGAAGCCCAACAGCCCTTCGACAAAGGGATCGGCCGTGATGGCGGTCATGCCCCAGGGGGCCGGGTCGATATTCGGGGTCAAGCGCACCCAAGTGTCGCCCAGGTCATTGCTAAAGGCCACTACGCCCGTGCCGTTTTCGTTCAGACCGGCGGCAAAGAGTTGGTTCCAGTTCGGTTCCTCCGGCTGCGGATCGCCCAAGAGCGAGGAAGCCGCCATATCCACGACACGGAAGTTTGTCCACAGCGCATCCGGTGAACTATCCGGCTTGGCTTCCCAGGTCAGGCCGCCATCGGTGGTCAGATAGAGCATGGTGCAATCCGCCGCAAAGAGGCTGTTGGGATCACCCTGGTGCGAGAGCATCGGGCGCAGGGTCAGGCTGCCGGGCAGTTCAATCCAGGTCAGGCCGCCATCAATCGAGCGGTACATCGGTTCGTCAGCGCTAGCCGTACCACCTTCACAGGTAATTTCGGAATCACTATACAAGACATCGGGGTTATTGGCATTCATCACAAAATCTTCAACCATCGGGGCGGTGGTCACTAGCGTCCAGACCCGGCCATCATCGTCAGAGCGGTAGAGCCAGCCCGCATCTGTGTAAGCATAGATCGTGCTGCTCAGGCGGTCGCCGATGACCTTGATAATGCGCTCGTTGCCGATATAAGCTTCGTCGGTCGGGGTCGCCGGAGCCAGAGTCGGCGTGGCCGTCGGTACAACCGGCTTCGGCGTAACAACCGGTGGGCGGTAGACCGGCGTCGCCGTTGGATAGACAACAACCGGCGGCTTGCTGGTCGGCGTCGGCGGCGGGACAGTGCCATTGTTGGTCGGGGTTGGTAACGGACTAATCGTACTCTGGTTTAACGAAATCTGGAAATCACCCTCACGGCTGGCCGAAAATGCGACGGTCGGAATGACGACCAAACCGATGATCAGCGCCGGTAAGATCAAAAAGGTGCGGAACAGTCGTTGCATATACGTACATTGCCTCCAAGAATCAACTTATTTTCTGTGCTGATGATCGTTGCACCAGCGAATCAAAAGAGAATTTGCGAGGCTTCCAACAACAAGCAACCACAGGGCGCCTTCTACAGTTGCTTATTGTCATTGCCTACCACGTTCGCTATACCATGACGCAGCCAGCGCCAATAGGTAACGGCCTTTTTTGTCAGCTTCTGGAAATCTTTTTAATTTCAATTCGCAACTGCTCCGGTCGGGTGCAGCACCCGACCAGAGCAGTTGCGAATTGAGTTTGTTGCGTAGCATGTTGATCCAGATTTCGTTTGTACGCCTTTCCCCGCTACAATACAGCGTAGTAAGACTGAGCAGAGGCGAATGCCTATCAGCAGAGAGGTCAACAAGGCGCAGTCAAAGGATTGCGTTGATGGATATTTATAGGAAGAAGTCATGGCTGTCTTAGAAATTGTTCAAATCGGTGGCCCCCAAAGCGAAATTTTGGCGCGGCCGGCGACGCGTGTGCGCGACTTTGGTCCCAAATTGCACCAATTGTTAGATCGAATGTTGGAGACGATGCGTGAGGCGCCCGGCGTTGGTCTGGCGGCGCCCCAGGTGGGCGTTGATTTACGGGCGGCGGTCATCGAATATCCCGATGACGAAGATGATCCCGAAAACACCATGCGCGTCTACGAGTTGATTAACCCGGAGGTTATCCGTAGCAAAGGCTCCGAAGTAGGGCAGGAGGGCTGTCTCAGCATTCCGGGGCTGGCGGCGGATGTGGATCGCGCCACCTATATCCTCATTCGCGCCCAGGATCGCAACGGGCGTGAGTATCGCTTAAAAGCCTACGACTGGTTAGCGCGCGTCTTTCAACATGAGATCGATCATCTGCAAGGCGTCTTAATGACCGATAAAGCCACCCAATTGTACAAGTTAGTCAAGAAGACCGACGAGGACGGCTATGACGCCATTCCAATTGAGGAAGTCTGGATCGGGAATCGCCTGGTGCGGGCGGAAGGGAAAGTGGCTGGTGTGCAGGTGGCAGGTAGCAGGTAGCAGGTAGCAGGCGGCAGGTATGTAACTACCTGCTACCTGCCACTTCAATTTTGAATCACGATGGAGACGCGACAGGGCGGTGGGAAGTTGCCCGTGAGATCGACCATCGTCAGTTGGAGTGTATATTCCCCGTTCGGTAGAGCAGTGGTGTTGAGCGTACCCAAGATGCCGCCATCCACTTGACCCTTGTTCCCATCGAAGTAGACGTAGCCACCCTCGGCATTGGCGCCAACCGCATATTCCAGCTTGTAATAGTCCGGATTTTCGTGAGTCGCCCGCCCGGTAACCGAAACAACGCCACTTAAAACCTGACCAATGCCAGGGTTGGAAAAGGCCAAACGGCTATCCGCACAAACGGCGGCCACAACCGCGGGCGGCGCTGTGGTGGGCGTTGGTTCCGGTGTATTGGTCGGCGGCGGCACTGGTGTTGGTGTCGGCGGTTCCGGCGTATTGGTGGGCAGCGGGGTTGGTTCCGGCGGATTGGTCGGCGTGATCGGTATGGCGGCGGTCGGTGTGGGCAGCGGTGTATTCGTCGGGATCAAAGTAAACCCGGAGGGCGGATCGGATGCACTTGCTTCCGGCGGTTGTGATTGTTGGTCTTGCCCCGGCGGGTTCGGTAAGACAACCGCTTGCGTCGCCGGCGGGTTGCTGGCGACATTGTTGGCCGCCGGCGCGCTCGGCACATTGTTCGTGACAACATTGTTGGCGCTTATCGGCACCGCATTCGTATTGGGATTGTCCGCCGCCATGTTAGGGCTGGGCGTCACTGCACTAGTAGCAACGCTATTGTTGCGCAGCTCGGCGCCACGCGTCTGCGCCGCCGCCAACATACTGCCGACGCTGGCGCTGATCTCACGACCAAAATTACCGGCCAGCCACCAGATGAGCAAGAGCGCCCCAAGTAGAAGAATTATGGTCAGATACGGCCCAACGCGCAATTCACGCTGCTGAATCCCCTCTGGTTCATCCTTCAAATGCACATCTTTGGGACGATAATCAATGTCACGTTCCGGCGGCAAAGCAGAACCGGCGCTGGTGCCGGCAAGCGCCGCCGCCAATTGCCCATCTGCAATGGCGCGCCGCCGATTAACCACCTCGGTCGGGTCGAGACCCAGATAGGTGGCATAGTTACGCAAAAAGCCGCGTCCCACCACTTCACCGGGCAGGAGCTGCCATTCATCAGATTCTAACGCGGCCAGGTATTTCTGGCGAATACGCGTGGCAGCTTCCACTTCAGCCAGCGAGGCGCCCATGGCCTCCCGCCGCTCGCGCAGCACGCCCCCCAAATCACGCGGGGGCGCAATGTGCGCCTGGTGATGGAGCGTGTTGTGGTGGGGCGTCGCCTCATTGGTCGCCCGGTCGGCCTGACGGGAAACGGTCTGCCACGATTTCGGAACACTACTCGTAAGATTGAACATAGATAATGCGATATCCAAACGGTTGAACAAAAAACTCTGTATACTCAAGTCTAGCTTGTGGAGCGTCCTTTGTCAATTTTGCTTTTAGGACAAATTGACAGCAGAATTGCTTGGGCTATACTCTCAGATAAAAATTTTCTTATGCTTTTATCAAAGATTACACAGATTTATATTTTCTTGCTGTTAATCTGCATAATCTGTGTAATCTTTGATGCTTTTGCCGTAACTACCAAGCCACCCCCTCCCAGCCTCCCCCAGTTTGGGGGAGGAGCAGACATGGTTCCCTCCCCAAGCTGGGGAGGGGTAGGGTGGGGTTAGTAGTTACCTTTTGCCTTAAGATGACTTGTGCGCCATCAAACATTACAAAGCATTCAACGTTATCTAGTAATTATAAGTTTCCTTGCGCTGCTGGGCATGGGGGTCATTACCCTGCGCATCGCCGGGGTTGACCTGGCGGTTATCCAAAGTTGGTTGCCCGCTGGCTTGCTGGGGGAACTGTTTAATCGGCAGATTGCTGTCATCAGCGGTCACGCCGGCAATGATTCAGGGGCGGTCTGCGCTGATGCTAACGGTCAGGCGATTGTCACCGAAGCGGCAATCATTACCGCCATTGTCGAACGGCTAACGAGCCAACTGCAATGGGCCGGCGCCCATGTGGTTATCCTCAACGAATTTGATGACCGCCTTGCCGGTCTGCAAGCCGATCTCTTGCTCAGTTTACATGCCGATAGCTGCATTGACGCCAGCGGCTACAAATTTGCCGTCAGCAGCCGCTCCACGGTTGCAGCGGAGAAGTTGACCACCCTGGGCGCCTGTTTCGACCAGTTCTACAGCGCAGCGACCGGACTGGCCGACCATCCGAATACCATCACCCATAACATGACTGATTACCACGCCTTCCGCCGTCTGAACGCCAATACGCCGGCATTAATCCTGGAGGTCGGCTTTATCGGCGGCGACCAGACGCTGCTGACCCAAGAACCGGAGCGCGTGGCCCGTGGTATCACCAACAGCATCCGCTGTTTTTTTGAAAAACAATGAGGCCCGCTCCCAGCCGGTCCGTGACCGGCGATCCGACCGCCGGTCACGGACTGGCTGGGAGCGGGTGATGACAAAAGAAAGCGACCCATCATGAACACTGGGATTACTTTACTGCCGTTAGACCCACAGGAACCGGCCCACATTACCGCCATGAGCGCAGTTTGGAATGCCGCCTGCCCCGCTGATCTCACCCTGGCCCCACGCTTGATTGAATTCAACTTAGGCCCGATCACCGGTGGTCAACAGCAGGGGCGACTGGCTGCGCTGCCGGATCAAACCATTGTCGGCTTTGTCGTGGCCAGCACGTTACAAGGGCAACCCCACGTTGCGCCACCGACCGCGGGTTGGATCGACGCGATTGCGGTAAACCCAGACTACCAGCACCAGGGCATAGGTACGGCACTGCTGACCTGGGCGGAAAACTGGTTAATGGCGCAAAGCTGTCAATTGCTGACAATTGGCGCCAGTCAACACCCTTTCGCGCCCGGCATTCCCAGCACGTTGGAAACGGTCCCCTTTTTCCAGCGTCGCGGCTATAGCAACGCTCATCAAACGTGGGATGTCGCCGCTAATCTAGCGAGCTATCAACCGCCGGCAACGGTGCGCCAAATTGACGGCGTTGTACGACCGGCGCAGGCTAGTGACATAGCAGCCCTGGATACTTTTCTCGCCCGTGAGTTTCCTGGTCGCTGGCATTTTGAATTTCAAGAATTTCTGCGCCATCCGCACCATCGGCTTTCCGACTATATGGTGCTGTGGAGTGAACGGGGGGTGGATGGCTTCTGTCAACTGACCTTTGAGGATTCGCTGCGCCCGATTGAGCGCTTCTTCCCCTACCAATTGCCCCGCCGTTGGGGACAACTGGGGCCAATTGGTGTAAGTGAAGACCGCCGGGGGCGGGGGTACGGCGCCGCCTTGTTGGATACTGGGTTACGCCGTCTCTATAACAACGGCGTCAACGGCTGCGTCATCGACTGGACGACTCATCTGTCTCTCTATGGCAAGTTCGGCTTTACACCTTATCATGAGTATATTCAGCTTAAAAAGCAGTTATAACCGGCGCTTACCGTTTAACTTATGTCCATTAAGCTAAAAAGTCTTAAGCAACCCCCTACAGCCCGCTTGTCACCCTGAAAGGGTCTCTCGACCACAACACCTATGTGTATCAAGGTAAGCGTTTTCCCAGATCTTGGCAGGGTAGTCTGTCACCCTGAAAGGGTCTCCCGTCTGCATTGCCCTAGCCACCCCTACAGGGTGACAGACGATCTTTACCTGCTTTCGGGAAACTGCGAGTGGCCCGCCGCTGGGCGATACAATTGTACTCATCGTAAAAGAAACCCGGAATCTCCGAAAGATTCCGGGTTTACAATTGTTAACCAAACGACGTTAATCTAACTCAACATCGATCTCTTCGTTTTCGTCTTCGTCAAGCGATTCCAGATCGAAGTCGAACTCATCGTCCTCTTCCTCGCCGCTGCTGACATTCAGACCGAGCGGCTCCATGCCCAATTCGGCCACGCCGGAGAGCAACTCGTTGGAGTCAAGATCGGTGAAGTCCAGATCGCCCATTTCCAGTTCGTCGTCATCCAGCTCAATGTCAACACTGTCGGTCAGGTCGATGGTCGGCGCTTCATCCTCAAGGTCCGTGCGGGTATGGAAGCCCGTCCCGACCGGGATCAGCTTACCGATGATGACATTTTCCTTCAAGCCGCGCAACTCGTCGCGCTGGCCCTTGATCGCCGCTTCGGTCAAGACACGGGTCGTCTCCTGGAAGCTGGCCGCGGCCAGGAAGCTTTCTGTGTTGAGCGCAGCCTTGGTCAAGCCCAGCACCACCGGCTCGGCGCGAGCCGGCTTACCGCCACGGGCGATAATCGCATCGTTGATGTCATCCAGGCGGAAGCGATCGACCAGTTCACCGGGCAGCAGATCGGAGTCGCCCGTCGCCCGCACCATGACCCGGCGCAGCAACTGGCGCAGCACAATCTCGATATGCTTGTCGTGAATGCCTACACCCTGGCTCCGGTACACTTTTTGCACTTCGCCCAGCAGGTAGACCTGGCAAGCTTCGCGGCCCTGAATGCGCAGAATATCCTTGGGATTCTTGGCGCCTTCCGTCAACTGATGACCGGCCTGCACCTGATCGCCCTTGTCCACACGCAAGCGGGCGTTGGCCGGGATTTCGACCTCCCACACTTCCGTGTCTTCGCGGCGAATGGTGGCCGTCACCGTGCCATTGGCGCCCCGTTCGACAAAGACCTCGCCATCCATGCCGGCAGCGACAACCTGTTCGTCATTACTGCCGCCTTCGACCAGACGGGCCAACGCCGTATCCTCTTGCACCCGGTCGCCATCCGCCACCAGCACTTCATAGCCGGCGGGGATTGTCACCTGGTTGCGCTTGAGATCGGTGCGGCTCACGCGCAGGAAGCGCACTTCACCTTCCCAGACAATGTCCACCATGCCGTCGATCTCGCTGATGACCGCTTCACCTTTGGGGTTGCGCGCTTCAAACAACTCCTCGACGCGAGGGAGACCCTGCGTAATATCGTCGGCGCCGGCCACACCACCAGTATGGAAGGTGCGCAACGTCAACTGCGTACCCGGCTCACCGATGGATTGAGCGGCGATAATGCCGACCGCTTCACCCGTCTTGATCTCGCCGCCGCGCGCCAGGTCTTCACCGTAGCAGCGTTTGCAGAGACCAAAACGCGCTTCACAAGTCAACGGGCTGCGCACAAAGGCGCGCTTGATCTTGTGCCGCTGAATGCTCGCCAAGGCCGCCTCGTTGAGCAGACCGTTGGCCGGCAGCACTAGTTCACCGGTCGCCGGGTCGGTCAATTCGCCGGCCAGGTGACGCCCAGTGATGCGTTCAGCAAAGCTTTGGCCCATCGCCTGCGATTCACCCGCATCGATCCAGATGCCGGTGTTGGTGCCGCAGTCGTCCATCGTAATGATGACATCTTGCGCCACGTCCACCAGACGGCGGGTCAAGTAACCGGCGTCGGCGGTGCGCAAGGCGGTGTCGGCCAGACCTTTGCGGGCGCCATGCGTGCTCAAGAAATATTCGAGCGCATTCAACCCTTCGCGGAAGTTGGAGCGAATCGGCAGCGGAATAATACGACCGCTCGTATTCGCCATCAGACCGCGCATCCCGGCCAACTGACGGATTGGGTTAATACCACCCTTGGTGGCGCCGGAGCGGGCCATGGCGCCCAGCCCTTCAATCGGGCTGAGCAATTCCTTCACCGCTTCGGTGACATCTTCTGTCGCCCGCGTCCAGAGTTCAACGCGCTTGTTATACAATTCCTCCGAGGTGATGAGACCACGGCGGTATTGCATTTCCGCCCGCTCTTCCTCGGCAGTGGTGCGTTCCAAAATCATGGCTTTGGCGTCCGGCACCTGAATGTCGCTGACGGCAATGGTGATGCCGGAGCGGGTGGCGAACTTAAAGCCCAAGTCCTTAATGTTATCGACCGTCTCCGCCGTAACCTGGCGGCCCAGATGCTTGTAGCAGCGCGCCACCACGCCATCGACGCCCTTGCGGTCGAGCAGTTCGTTGACAAACCAAATTTCCGGCGGCAGCGCCCGGTTGAAGATAATACGGCCAACCGTCGTGCGCAGCAGCCGTTCCTGCGGCCAACTGGCGCCCAACAAGTTCAGCTTGCGGATGCCTTCGCGCATCTCATCCAACGCCGCCTGCCCAAAGTCGGCCACCTCGCTCATCAGCTTGCTTTCACCCTTGCTGTAGAGATCGAGCAATTGACCGATGGTGTGCGCGCCCTGGCTGCGCAGCGCCGTCATCACCCCGTCGCTCACTTCCAACTTATCGAGCGGAACGCTGTCATATTGGCTGGTGAAGCGCACAATGATCGGTTGGCGTAGCTTGATCCGCTTCATGTCATAGGCATATTCCGCCTCTTCCATGCTGGCGAAGATCGGTGGGCGATAGCCTTCCTTGACCGGCTCTTCCGCCGTCAGGTAGTAGACGCCCATGACCATATCCTTGGACGGACCGACGATGGGGTCGCCGCTGCTCGGTTTGAGCAGGTTCTGCGTCGCCAACATCAGGTCGCGCGCTTCCTGCACAGCCGGTGCGCTCAACGGCACATGCACGGCCATCTGGTCGCCGTCAAAGTCGGCGTTAAAGGCGCCACAGGTAAGCGGGTGCAATTGAATAGCGCTGCCTTCGACCAGCGTCACTTCAAAGGCTTGAATGCCCAGACGGTGCAACGTCGGCGCACGATTGAGCAGAACCGGACGCTCGTTGCAGATGTCTTCCAATACGTCCCAAACCTCGGCGCTCTGGCGGTCCACCATGCGTTTGGCGCTCTTGATGTTGTGAGCATAGTTATGCTCGACTAACCGGCGCATGACAAAGGGCTTGAAGAGTTCCAACGCCATCTTCTTGGGCAGACCGCACTGGTGCAGCTTCAGCGTCGGGCCGATCACAATGACTGAGCGACCAGAGTAATCGACGCGCTTACCCAACAGGTTGCGGCGGAAGCGGCCCTGCTTGCCCTTGAGCATATCGCTCAAGCTCTTCAATTTGCGCTTGCCGCTGCGGCTCACGGCGCGGCCACGGCGACCATTGTCCACCAGGCTATCGACCGCTTCCTGCAACATGCGCTTTTCGTTGCGCACAATGACATCGGGTGCGCCCAACTCCATCAAGCGGTGGAGGCGGTTGTTGCGGTTGATGACCCGGCGGTAGAGATCGTTCAAGTCACTGGTGGCAAAGCGACCGCCATCCAACTGCACCATCGGGCGCAGATCGGGCGGGATGACCGGCAGGGCAGTCAGCACCATCCATTCGGGGCGGTTGCCGCTCTTGCGGAAGTTCTCCACCACCCGCAGACACTTGGCCGCCTTCTTGCGCCGCTGCTTGCTGCGGGTGGTGCGGATCTCCTTGCGCAGCTCCTTGGCCATCTTGTCCAGGTCGATCTTGGCGACAATGTCGCGCACCGCTTCGGCGCCCATGCCGGCGGTAAAGACGTTGCCCCAGCGGTCGGCCAGTTCGCGGTAGCGGTTTTCGGTGAGCAGTTGGCGCTCTTCCAGCGACTTCAAATCGTCGAGATCGCGCTCCATCTGGTTGCGGATCTGATCCTGGCGGCTGTCCACCTCCTGGCGATATTGGTCGATCTGCGTGCCCAACTCGCTGCGCGCATGGTCGCGGAAGGCCGCGATCTTGTCACGGATATAGAGCTTCTCATCATCCGACTCGTTCTGCAAGGAGTTGAGCTTGTCCTGCATGGCGTCGTTGATCAGCATGTCATGGTCGGCGGAGATCACCTCGCCCTGCTGGATCACAATTTCATCCGACCAGGAGAGGCGCTTGTTTTCGCTCGCCTTCTGCCCGATGCGGTTCTTGATCCAGTTTTGGAGCGCCTGCGCTTCGGCAATGGCCTGCGAAGTCGCCTCGTTGATGCGTTCGTTGAGCGCCGTGACTTCCTTCTCTTCTTCGGCGTCCAATTCACCCAGGCGGGCGTCAAGCTGTGTTTCCAGCGTGGTGATCTTGCCTTCGTTATCCCCCTCAACCCGACTCAGGCGCATGGCTAATTCACGCTCGTGGCGCTGAATGGCGCGACTCCGCGCGTCTTCATTGACGTTGGTAATAATATATTGGGCAAAGTAGAGCACCCGTTCCAGGTGACGCGGGCTGATATTCAAGAGCAAGCCCAAACGGCTCGGCACGCCCTTGACATACCAAATATGGCTGACCGGCGAGGCCAACTCAATGTGGCCCATCCGCTCGCGCCGCACCCGGCTCGGCGCCACCTCGACGCCGCACTTGTCACAAACAATGCCCTTATAGCGCACCCGCTTATACTTACCACAAGCGCACTCCCAGTCCTTCATGGGACCAAAGATGCGTTCGCAGAAAAGCCCATCCCGTTCGGGACGCAGGGTACGATAGTTAATCGTTTCCGGCTTCGTGACTTCCCCGTAACTCCACTCCCGAATCTGTTCTGGAGACGCAAGCGAGATGCGAATGGCATCAAAGTTCTTTACTTCCATAAGTCGTTTAGTTCTCCTAATTTTGGATTTTAGATTTTAGATTTTGGATTACTCGTCGAGCAACCCTCAATCTAAAATCCAAAATCTAAAATCTAAAATTATTCACTCGTCCGGTTCATCGGGCTTGGAATATTCAGGCTAAAGCCCAGCTTGGGCAGCCGATCTTCGGCGTCTTCTTTGCCAAACTGGATCACTTCGTTCTTCTCGTTGATCACTTCCACGGCCAGCGCCAGGCTTTGAAGTTCTTTGACCAAGACGCGGAAGCTTTCCGGCACGCCTGGGCTTTGGATCTCTTCACCCTTGACGATGGACTCGTAGGTCTTGACACGGCCACTCACATCATCGGATTTGACGGTCAACATCTCCTGGAGAATGTGCGCCGCGCCATAGGCTTCCAGCGCCCATACTTCCATTTCGCCAAAGCGCTGACCACCGAACTGCGCCTTACCGCCCAACGGCTGTTGGGTCACCAGGCTGTACGGGCCAGTGCTGCGGGCGTGAACCTTGTCTTCGACCAGGTGGTGCAGCTTGAGCATCTGCACAACGCCGATGGTGACGGGCGAATCATAGGCTTCGCCGGTCTTGCCGTCAAAGAGCTTTTGCTTGCCGGTGGTCGGCAGCGGCCAGCCGGTTTCGTAGCTCAACGCCTCGGCGGCGGCGGTCAGTTCAGCGCCGGAGAGATCCGGGTTGCCGCCGTGATGACGCATCCACTCGCGCAGCGCCACCTCAATGGCATAGTGGTTGGCCTCGCGTGTGGTGCGATTGACGCCATACTGCGTCGGCAGCACCGAAACGGCCTCATAGCCCTGCTCGGTCAGCCACTGTTGCAGACAGGCGCGGCGGGCATAGGTCTCATCTTCGTAGATGCGCTCGGCGTCATAGCCCAGCGGCTCCAGCCATTCGAGCAAGTAGACGCGACGGGCATCGGCATCGTCGGTCAACTGCACCGAATCGACGCCGGCGGTGTTCATCATGCTCCAGGCGCGGCGGGTGGCTTCGTTCCAGGCCCGGTCGATCAACCAGGCGCGCGCCAGTTCAGCTTCGATCTCATCTTCCTTGGCGCCGTCAAAGACCGGCGTTTCGGCCATAAAGCCCAAGCGACCGGCAGCCCAACCCAAGTGGCACTCCAAAATCTGGCCGATATTCATACGACCCGGCACACCCAAGGGGTTGAGAATAATATCAACCGGCGTGCCATCTTCCAGGAAAGGCATATCTTCCACCGGCACCACCTTGGAGATAACGCCCTTGTTGCCGTGGCGACCGGCCATCTTGTCACCCTCAGTCAAGCGGCGGCGCTGGGCCACGCTGACGGTGACAATCTTTTCGACGCCGGCAGCCATGTCGCGATGCTCGTCGCGCTCAAAGACCTTGACATCAACCACCTTGCCGCGTTCGCCGTGGGGCAGACGCAGCGAGCTGTCCTTGACTTCACGGGCCTTTTCACCAAAGATGGCGCGCAACAGCTTTTCTTCCGGCGTCAGTTCGGTCTCGCCTTTGGGCGTGATCTTGCCGACCAGAATGTCGCCCGGCACCACCTCGGCGCCGATGCGGATGATGCCATCTTCGTCCAGATCCTTCAACGCGTCTTCACCGACGTTGGGAATGTCACGGGTGATCTCTTCCGGGCCAAGCTTGGTTTCGCGGGCGTCGGTCTCATACTTCTCAATATGGATCGACGTATATTTATCGTCCTGAATCAAGCGCTCGCTCACCAGAATGGCATCTTCAAAGTTGCCGCCTTCCCAACTCATATAGGCGACGACCACATTCTGCCCCAAGGCCAACTCACCACCCTGGGTGCTGGAGCTATCGGCCAACACGGCGCCTCTTTCGACATAGTCGCCCTTGAAAACGGTCGGGCGCTGGTCGATACAGGTGCTCTGGTTGCTGCGGTTGTACTTGCGCAGGTGATAGGCCCGGCGCGAACCATCCGCTTCCTGGATGATGATCTCATCGCTGGTGGCGCTCACCACTTCACCGGGGTTGCGGGCCACAATGACCTGGCCGGAATCGATGGCGGCCTGGTATTCCATGCCCGTGCCGACGACCGGCGCATCGGGCTTGACCAGCGGCACCGCCTGGCGCTGCATGTTAGACCCCATCAAGGCGCGGTTGGCGTCGTCATGTTCCAGGAAGGGAATCAACGCCGCCGAGACGCTCACAATCTGCTTGGGCGACACGTCCATATAGCGCAACCGTTCGGGCTGCTCAAACAAGAAGTCTTCGGCATGGTGCGCCGACGGGCGGGAATTCTGGAATTCGCCCAGCGCATTCAACTGCGAAGAGGCTTGCGCAATCGACGCCTCTTCGTCCTCATCGGCGGTCAGATAAACCACATCGCGGCTGGCATAGGGCTTCACGCGCACAGTTTTCAATTCGGGCATCTGCACCAGCCGTTGGGCCAGCGTTTCATCGATCACGTCGCCCTTGTCGGCAATCACATCGCCGCTGTTCGGGTCGGTGATGTCGGCGTTCAAGGTGCGGCCTACCAGGGCGGCCACATCGAGCGGTGCGTCGTTGTAGACCTTGCGATAGGGCGTTTCGACAAAGCCGAACTCATTGACACGGGCATAGCTCGCCATCGAACCGATCAGACCGATGTTTGGCCCTTCGGGCGTCTCGATCGGGCAGATGCGGCCGTAGTGGCTAAAGTGAACGTCGCGCACATCAAAGCCGGCGCGTTCACGGCGCAGACCACCAGGGCCGAGGGCGCTCAACCGGCGCTTGTGAGTCAACTCGGCCAGCGGGTTGGTCTGATCCATAAACTGGCTCAACTGGCTGCCGCCAAAGAATTCACGCGTCGCCGCCACCACCGGGCGGATATTGATCAAGCTCAAGGGCGTGATCTGGTCTGGGTCGCGGATCGACATACGTTCGCGCACGACCCGTTCCATGCGCAGGAGGCCAATGCGCAACTGGTTCTGGATCAACTCGCCCACGGTCTTGATGCGACGGTTGCTCAGGTGGTCAATATTATCTTCGCGGCCATCGCCATTGTTAATCTGCATAATGCGCCGGATGACCGCCACCAGATCTTCGTTGGTCAAAATGCGGTTTTCCAGCGGCGTGCTGACATTCAGGCGGCGATTGACTTTGTAGCGGCCCACTTTGCCCAGGTCATAGCGCCGGGGGGCAAAGAAGAGATTTTGCACAAAGCTCTTGGCATTATCCAGCGTCGGCGGGTCGCCGGGGCGCAGCTTCTTATAAAATTCGAGCAACGCGTCATCGACACCCTTCTGGCTGTTGTCGGTCGGGTTGCTGGTGGGGTCGCGCTCCAGCGTCGATTCGATGTAGGGGTGATCGACATTATTATCGACATCCACAAAGAGGGCGCGGATCTCTTCATCGGTGCCATAGCCGATGGCGCGCAAGAGGATGCTGACCGGCAACTTGCGCTTGCGGTCAACCTTGACGCTAACAACATCGCGCTTGCTGGTTTCAAATTCCAACCAGGCGCCACGACTGGGGATCAACTTGGCGCCGGCCAATTCGCGACCGGTGCTGCGATCTTCGTCTACCGTAAAATAGACGCCGGGCGACCGAATCAACTGACTCACCACCACGCGTTCGCTACCATTAATAATAAAGGTGGCGGAATCGGTCATCAACGGGAAGTCACCCATAAAGACTTCCTGCTCGCTGATTTCACCGGTATCGCGGTTCACAAGTTTAATTTTTACCCAAAGCGGCGCCGAGAAGGTGATGTCACGCTCGCGACATTCATCTTCCGGGTACTTCGGTTCGCCGAAGTAGAAATCGCCAAAGTGCAATTCCAAATTTTTATTAAAGCTGACAATGGGCGAGATCTCATCAAACAGCTCGCGCAGCCCTTCGCCTTTAAACCACTCAAAGCTACGGAGCTGCACCTCAGTGAGACGCGGCAGTTCTAGGATCGTCGGTGTGCGCGCATACGATTTACGTTCTGTACGAACACCTCTCTTCGGGGTAGTAGCGCCATTTTTGGTCGAAATCATCTGGCCTTCGCTCCTCACACTACACTCTTAAAAATTCACATCAGTCTTCATGAATTGGCTACACCCATACTCATGAAAATCAGCTTTTGCTCACAGATTGTGCAGATTTTTCTTGTTTTCATCTGCGTAATCGGCGGAATCTGTGATGATTTACAGAACAGCACGACTTATGACGATTGAGGCGATTCAATGGTCACGATACCATGCATGTGCGTCGCATGAATCAGGCATCATGGCTTTATAGGGGCATGATGCCCGCAAACAGCTACTTACAAAAATCCGACGGCAGGCAAAACGACAATAAGACACCAACGCGGTGAGTTTCCCTGACCGGCTACATTGCCGCACTCGCCACGCTTGGTGTCTTTACAATTTTACAAAACTTAGGTTTTGCGCAATGGCACTCCTCAAGTGTTTGATCGCCCAAAGATGTTGAGGAAGTCGCATCGTACCGTTGACCGAGTCAACAAAAAATCAGGCCGTCACGGAATCTGGTACGATGACGTTAACTCAGCTTGTTAACTACGTAGCATTCCCTCCGTATGCGAACCTGATCGCGATGAAATGATGGCATGGAAATTTTGGTAAACTATTTAGCCCGCTCGTAACCGGTCCATGACCGGCGTCGGTCGCCCACGAGGTGCGGCTACGCGCTAAATAGTTTAATCTTGGAAAAGTGAGCGCCATGTCTTCTGCAAAGAAACTATTCCCAAAATACGTAACTAAATAATGATAGCACACCCGGCGTAGGAAGTCAAACTGAATACCCAAAAATTTCGCAAATCCTACTACAAATTAGCGCTCGGCCCGCGAACCTTACGAACCACTAAGAAGGCATCAGTCAAAAGTTTGACCTGTAGAAGGCATATTACCACCAAATTTTTCCGCCGACTGTAAGGTAGATACCCAAATTATCCCAAATTCATCGATGTTGCTACTAGACAAATAGAAAAAAGTTGTCTATACTGTGGGGGAAAGTGGTGGAAAGTGGGGCAAAAGGGAACAAAAAAGCCGAAATTCAGCGTTTATGGGTAAGGTAGATAGGTAGACAGGTACACAGGTACACAGGTATCGTCGGCAAATCCCTATTTCTTGTCCTATTCACCTATCTGCCTATTTACCTGTCTACCTGTCTACCTATCTACCTAACACGGTGACTATGTTTCTGGGCGAATTTAGCCACGGGCTAGATAACAAAGGTCGTTTGACCATACCAGCTAAATTTCGTGACCAGTTGGATCGCGGTCTGGTGGTGACGCGCAGCCCGATGGAGCGCTGTCTGTTGGTCTTTCCCATGCCGGCCTGGGAACAGGTCGCCGCCAAAGTGAGCGCCCTCCCCCTGACCGACCCCCGTTCGGCCCAATTGCGCCGGGCCTTTTTCAGCGGCGCCGAAGATTTGATCCCGGATAAACAGGGGCGCATTTTAATTAGTCAGCGGTTGCGTGACTACGCTCAAATCGAGATAGATGTCATTGTCGCCGGCGTCAATCTTTTTGTCGAATTGTGGCGACCCAACCTGTGGGAAGAAAAAGTGGTAGGCCCGCTTAATAGCGGTGAGTATGACCAAGAATTTTTTGCAGCGTTACAGATTTAAAGAGTTCGTTGGTTGATTCGGTGGTTTCGACAAGCTCAACCACCGAATCAACCAACGAACAAACTTCCAAACCATGAAGCAGCGCACGGAGATTGCCGCCGACCCGCCCGAAGCCAGTCACACCCCGGTGATGTTGGCGGAGATCCTGGAAGGGTTACAAATTCAACCAGGGCAGCGCATTATTGATGGCACGCTCGGCGGTGGCGGCCATACCGCCGCTTTTCTGGCCCAAAGTGCGCCCGACGGCAAGGTATTAGGCATTGATGCCGACCCGGCGGCCATTCGCCGCAATGAAGGGCGCTTTGCGACAGAGATTGCCGCTGGTCGGCTGACCCTGGCGCAGGGCAATTTTGGGGAAATGCACAAGTTGGCGACAACACACGGTTTTACCGCCGTCAACGCCATCTTGTTGGATCTAGGGGTTAGCAGCTTTCAACTGGAGACGCCGGAACGGGGCTTCTCTTTCAGCCATGATGGCCCGCTCGATATGCGTTTTGACCCACACCACGGGCAGAGCGCCGCCGACGTGGTCAACACCTGGCCGGAACGGGAGCTGGCCGATCTGATCTATCAATATGGCGAGGAGCGGGAAAGCCGACGGATTGCCCGCTATCTGGTGCAACACCGTCCCTTTACCACAACCGGCCAACTGGCTGCAGCAGTTGAACGAGCTTGTGGCGGGCGACGGGGCAACCGGCTCCATCCGGCGACCCGCACCTTTCAAGCGTTGCGGATTGCCGTCAACGAGGAGTTGACGCAACTGGAACGGGTGCTGCCGCACTGTCTCGCCTTGTTGACGCCGGGGGGCCGGTTGGCGGTGCTGACCTTTCACAGTTTGGAAGATCGCATTGTTAAACATTGGCTGCAAAAAGAAGCCAGCACGTATGTGCGTGATAACAGTCTACTACAGGGAGGATACGAACGGAGCGCTAGCGTAACCATTTTGACACGCAAACCGAAGACAGCAACCGACGCGGAACTTACCCACAACCCACGCAGTCGCTCGGCCAAACTTCGCATTGCAGAACGTTTATAGCTTTCGGCTAAGCTCAAGCCGAAGCCCAAAACCCACCAAGGGATCGCTGTCGGATCGTTGTTGCGATTTGACGACGCAGCGCTATCCCTGGCCTGATCGCCCATCCCACAACCCGTCGTGGTTGACTGATTGGTGCTGTGTGTCAAATTTATCATGAGTAATGGATGTTGCTATGTTACAAATTAGAAGCGCGCCTTTACGAGCAGGTGCGCATCCATTAGGTGCGCCTTTACGAGCAGGTGCGCATCCATTAGGTGCGCCTTTACGAGCAGGTGCGCTGAACAATGAGACAATCTCATCCGCGATCACATCGCCTGTCTCTGCCGAGTGGGACATGGCGACGCGTAATCTATCGACCCAGAGCGCCTGGCTGCGCGACCAATGGCGTTTGTTGGCCCAAACGTTGCGACTGCCCGACACCTGGCAATCCTTTTTGCTCTTTACCTTGGCAATTGTGTTGGTCTGTGGCGGGCTAGTTTTGCATTTGCAACTCTCAACCACCATTTTGCAGGAGACAATTGCCTTGCGCCGGTTGCAGGCTGAGGAGCAGGTGATCCAAAAGGAAAACGCCAACCTCGTCTGGGCGATTGCGCAAGAGACCGATTTGAATCGCGTGAAAACACGGGCGACTGAATTAGGGTATGAACCCGCTTTCCAACGAAATTATGTAATTATTCCCGGCAGCACGGTCGCCGGCGGCGCACTGCCGTCCGCGGCGCCGGCGCTGGCCCAGGTCCATGAGTGAACTGATGGCGTCACTGTTTCCAGATAATCGCGTAAGCGCTACGTCTCCAGTCTTGACTCCTGGGGTGGCTCCTGTGTTGGCGACAGAGCCACGCGAACCGGGCGAGACGCCGGAAGCGGCCAAAGAGCGGCGGCTCTGGCGCTTCGGGCTGCTGGCCTTTCTCTTTGTCTTGCTGACGAGTCTGGTGCTGGCGCGCCTGGTGGTCTACCAAGTTTTTCGGGTAGGCGAGCTGCCGGTCTATGATCCGGAGGCGCTGATCCCACCGACGCGCGGCGCGATTGTCGATCGCCGGGGTGATCTGTTGACGGCAGATCACTTTCTGTCCCAGATCAGTGTAACCCCCAATGAGTTAAAAACTGACGCCAATCGTCAATTGGTTGCGCAGGGTATCCTGGAGGCCACGGGGTTGCCGGTCGCTGAGACGCTGCAAACCTTGTTGACCTATGCCAACCTGGGTTACGCCGAAATTGGCGACCCATTGCCGGCTGAACAAGGGCGACGGATGCAAGAGGCGCGACAAAGGGCGCTGGCCGCCGATGCGCTTTCCCCCTTGCGCTATATTGCCGTGCGTCCGGTGCCGAAGCGCTACTACCCGCAGAACAATCTCGCCAGCCATCTGCTTGGCTTCACCCAGGCGGATCGCAACGGGGCCTATGGTTTGGAGGAGTATTACAACGCCTTTCTCAATGAGCGCGGCAAGGGCTTGTTGGAGCCGCCCAATGCGACCTTTGCCACCCTACCAGCGTCGTTGCAGCGCTTTCTCCCCTCCGCTGCGGGCAAAGATTTGGTGTTGACCATCGATCGGGGCGTGCAGTGGATTGTGGAAGAGGAGTTGCGCAGCAGCATCGCCAAATATGGGGCCAAGGGCGGCACGATCATTGTCATGGAGCCGCAGAGCGGCGCGGTCCTGGCGCTGGCGAACTGGCCCGACTATGACCCCAACCAGCGCAGCGCCGACGCCACAGACTTTAGCCGCTTTACCAATGTGGCGGTCAGCGCCATCTATGAACCGGGGTCGGTCTTTAAGATTGTGACCATGGCGGCAGGGCTGGACACCGGCGTCATCACCCCGACCACGGTGATGACCGATAGCGGCTATATCATTGTCGGTGAGCGCTCGATCTATAACAGTGATCGCCGGGCCAATGGTCAGGTCAATATGACCCAAGCGCTGGCCCGCTCCTTGAATGTGATCACGGCCCAAGTGGCGGATCGCGTCGGGCGCGATGATTTCTATCGTTATGTGCGCCGCTTTGGTTTTGGCGACCGCACCGGCATCGATCTGGCCGACGAGGTGCCGGGGTTGTTAAAAACGCCCGGTCATGAAGATTGGAGTCTTTCGGACTTAGGCACCAATAGCTTTGGGCAAGGTCTGGCGGTGACGCCGCTGCAAATGATCAACGCCACGGCGGCGATTGCTAATGGCGGCAAGCTGATGCGCCCCTATGTGGTGCAGGCGCGCCTGGATGGTGAACAGGTGCTCTACACCCAGCCGGAAGTGTTGACCCAGGCGATTCGCCCGGAAACGGCCCGTGACTTGACGGAAATGATGGTAGAGACGGTGGATACCGGCAACTCGGCGGCACGGGTGCCCGGCTATCGGATTGCCGGCAAGAGCGGTACAGCCCAGATTCCAACGCTGGCCGGTTACTTAAAAGATGCCACCATCGTCACCTTTGTCGGCTTTGCCCCCGCCGACGACCCGAAGTTTGTGCTGCTGGTCAAGCTGGATCAGCCCGATCCGGCGATCAGCACCTGGGCGGCTTATACTGCTGCGCCGGTTTTCTCGCTGGTCTCGCGCCGGCTCTTTGATCATCTCGGCATCGCCCCCGACGACATCCGGGCGCAGGCGATGGGGGTGCCGGTGACCAGCGATGAAACAACGGACGAGCCGATTACTGTCGATCAATAAGGGTAGGTGCGGTTTGTAACCGCACGAATTCACCCTATAACAAACCCGTGCGGTTACAAACCGCACCTACGTTTGCGGAGCAGTTCATGCGACCTGTGATTGCCACTCAGATCACACAACACACGCTTTGGCAGGCGCTGACCGGGCAGACCCCGCCCCTCAATTTACCGGCCCGCCTCATTCAACATGCGGTGCTGGACAATCGCGATACGACGTTGGGCGATCTCTTTGTCGCCTTTGCCGGTCGCCACACCGATGGGCATTTCTTTATCGGCGATGCGCTGCGCCGCGGCGCACAGGCGATCATCTGCGGCGAACAGGGCCGCGACCAGGCGCGCCGCGGCGGCGCGGTGCTGGTCGATTGCACCATCGGTCGCTGGGAGTTGCAAGCCACGCTGCCGGCGGACTATCAACCCCACACCCCGCTTGCCTACATTGTGGACAATACGACGGCAGCCTTGCAAAAGGTGGGCGCGTTCCAACGGCTCCACCGCGGCCATCCCCAGTTGCGCGTCGTTGGCGTGACCGGCAGCGTCGGCAAGACCAGCACCAAAGAAGTCGCCGCCGCTGTGCTGCAACAACGCTACAACCTCTTACACAATCGGGGCAGCCTGAACAGCGAACAGGGCCTGCCCTTCACTTTACTCGGTTTGAGTTTGCAACATGAACGCGCCGTCTTAGAGATGGGGATGTACGACCTGGGTGAAATTCGCACTCTCTGCACCCTGGCGCGCCCCCATGTCGGCATTGTCACCAACATTGGCCCCAGCCATTTGGAACGGCTCGGCACGATGGAGCGCATCACCCAGGCTAAGACTGAACTGGTTGAAGCGTTGCCCCCCGCTGAAGATGGCGGCGTCGCCATTCTCAACTGGGATGATGAGCGGGTGCGCACGATGGTTGAGCACACCAAAGCCAAAATTTTCCGCTATGGCTTGACGCCCGAAGCTGACCTCTGGGCTGACGAAATTGAAAGCGCTGGGTTAGAGGGCATTCGTTTCCGTTTTCATTATCGCACCCCCGGCAACGGCGCCGTCGAGTCGCTCTATGCGCGGGTGCCGCTCCTCGGTCGTCACAGTGTTCATACGGCGCTGCGCGCGGCCGCCCTCGGTCTGGTTGAGGGGCTGAGTTGGGAGGAGATCCTCACCGGCTTGCAGAGCGTCCCCGGTCAAATTCGCCTGGTGGTGGTGCCGGGCATCAATGGTTGCACGGTGGTCGATGACACCTACAACGCCAGCCCGGTCAGCACGATTGCCGCCCTCAACTTGCTGGCCGATCTCGACCCGGCGCGCCAGGGGCGGCGGGTCGCTGTGCTGGGGGATATGTTGGAACTGGGCCAATACACGAATGAGGGCCACAAACTGGTGGGTCGGCGCGCCGCCGATGTGGTCGATCTGTTGGTCACGGTCGGCGAACTAGGTCACGATATCGGCGCTGAGGCGCTGGATGTGGGTTTTGATGCCACGCAAGTCCATCAACTTGCCGATCATGAGCACGCGATTGCGCTGCTCAAAAATGAATTACGGCAGGATGATATTGTTCTTATTAAAGGCAGTCGTGCCGTCGGTATGGATCTGATTGTCACCGAAATTATTGAAACCGGAGAAAAGCGAGCATCCAAATGAGAACACCCTTTTATCTGCTATCATTACCGCTGCGCCGGCGTGGAACTACCGACACAGGCGAAGGGACGCCACAGCGTTGGCTGCCCCATCTCCTGCGCCTGCTGGGCTTATTGGTGGTTTGTCTACTTGCCTCTACCTTGCTTGAAGATTTCATGGAGTCCACTATGGCGTATGCACTCACCCTGGGCACGGTCAGCTTCTTTATTGCTGTCTTCTGGGGCAATCCGCTGATCGCTTTGCTCAAACGGTGGGGTATCGGCAAGCAGATTCGGGTGGAAGAGCCGGGCAGTCGCCAGACCAAAACCGGCACGCCAACGATGGGCGGCATCTTGATCGTGGTGCCGGTCTTGCTCATTACCGGCGTCCTCAATATCGCCAATCTGTGGGGTCTCAACGCGATCGGGCAGAGCACCTTGATCCTCTTCTTCTGCCTGGCTTCCCATGCCCTCCTGGGTGGCGTCGATGACTGGCAGGGCATCAAGGGGCTACGTGGCCGCGGTGAAGGCATGAGCGAACGGATGAAAAGCAGCTTTCAGATTCTCTTTGCCAGCGTGCTGGCGCTGATCCTCTACTTTGGCCCGCCCCACTGGGATTATGTGGGCATCCCCGGTCTCTATGGCCCGTATAACGGTTTTTATCGCATCGGCCCTTTCATCATTCCCTTGACAATTTTGATCATTGTCGGCTTTAGCAATGCCGTGAATTTTACCGATGGGTTGGATAGTCTGGCCGGCAGCATCAGCAGCATCGCCTTTGCCAGTTATGGCATTATCGCTTATTTACAAAATCAAACCTACTTGATGGCCTTTTGCTTTACTATCGTCGGCGCCCTGTTGGCCTTTCTCTGGTACAACGCCCATCCGGCGCAGATGTTTATGGGCGACACCGGCAGCCTGGCGTTGGGCGCAACGTTGGGGCTGGTCAGCGTGATGACCGGTCAGTGGCTGCTGTTGCCGGTCATCGGTTCGATCTTCGTGGCCGAAGCCGGCAGCGTGATCATCCAACGCTACTACTTCAAGTGGACACGCATCAAGTATGGCGAGGGGCGCCGCGTCTTTAAGATGGCGCCGCTGCACTACCACTTTGAGTTGTTGGGGTGGAGCGAAATGCAAGTGAAAGAGCGCTTCTGGCTCATCAGCGTGCTCAGCGGCATGTTGGGCGTAGCCCTGGCGCTCGTGTAATTCCTGAAGGCAACAGTTCCAGATTTGACAGAAATGGAACGCGGATTAAGTGGATCTAGCTGATATGGGCGGATCTGCTTATGAGAAAATCCGCCAAAATTCGCTGAATCGGCAAAATCCGCGTTCAAATTTGGAATTCTTGAGCCGAGGGGCTTCCCTGGAAGACGGAGTGCGGAATGGCAAGCAACAACGTCGAATTTACTGGCCGCAAAGTGGTGATTCTTGGGTTGGCGCGTCAGGGCCTGGCGTTGGCGCGCTTCTTTGTACGGGCCGGTGCGCAGACCATGATCAGCGACGCCGCCCCGGCGGAAAAGTTGACGCGGGAAATTGCCCAACTGGGCGATCTCCCGGTTGAGTTGGTGCTGGGCAGTCATCCGCTTGCGCTGTTGGATGGGTGCGATCTGCTCTGTCTGAGTGGTGGCGTGCCGCCGCAGTTGGCCTTTGTGCAAATGGCGATTGTGCGGGGCATTCCCTTGAGTAATGATAGTTTGTTGACGTTACAACTGGCGCGGCAGCGCGGATTGGGGCCGCTGGTGGCGTTGACCGGCAGCAGCGGCAAAACGACCACAACAACGCTAGTCGGCCAGATGTTGGCCGCCGCTGGTCACCAAGTGCATGTCGGGGGCAACATCGGCACGCCCTTGCTCGACCGCCTGGATGAGATCCAACCGGGCGAGCCAGTGGTGCTGGAATTGAGCAGCTTTCAACTGGAACTCTTTACGCCACAATTGGCCTGGGGCGCGGTGGCCGGCGTGGGGCCGGATGTGGCAGGGTTGCTGAACTTGACGCCCAATCACCTGGATCGCCACCCGGACATGGCGGCCTATGCCGATGCCAAGTTGAATCTGTTGCGGCGGACGCCCGCCGGCGCCCGGCTTGTCCTGAGCGCTGACGACGCCGTTACCCAGCGGCTCTTGCCCCCGACGGTAGCCGGTGAGCGACAACCGCTGCCGCCAACCTGGGAATTAGATAGCTTACTCGCCAACGAACAGGCGGCCATTGCGGAGAGTGGTAAAGAGGCCGTGGCTTTTAGCCGTCTACACCCCTTACTGGAAGGGGCGTGGTTAGATGGGGAGACATTGGTCTACAACGGTCGGGCCATTTGCCGGCGCGCTGAAGTGTTGCTGCGGGGCGACCATAACATCAGCAACCTATTGGCGGCGGCGGCGATCAGTGGTGCGGCCGGGGCATCGGTGGCGGCAATGCGCCAGGTGGCGACCACCTTTCGTGGCGTCCGCCATCGTCTGGAGATCGTCCATAGCACGCCACAGGCGACCTGGATCAACGACAGCATCGCCACCGCGCCCGAACGGGCCGTGGCGGCGTTGCGCTGTTTTACCGTCGGGGAACAGACCTTAATTCTGCTGGCCGGCGGCAAAGACAAAAATTTGCCGTGGGAGCTTTTTGCCGATGAAGTGCTGACGCGGGTCAACTACCTGATCGGCTTTGGTCATGCCGGGCCGATGGTGGTGGAGAAAGTGCAAGAGCGCGCCCAATTTACTAAACGGCGAGCGCCCAATTGCGCCGTTGTCCAACGGCTGGACGAAGCAGTGGCGTTAGCTGCTCGCGTCGCCGGGGTCACACCTGTGCCCAAAGCGGTAGAGGCGAACGGCCATCACAATGGTAACGGCACCGGCAGCAAACCGGAAGCCCTGCCAACCGTGGTCTTGCTCTCGCCCGGCGGCACCAGTTACGACGCCTATCGCGACTTTGAAGAGCGCGGTGAACATTTCCGTCGCCTGGTCGAAAGCTGGATGACGACCAAACCGGTAGGCGAAACACCGTTGCAAGACGCGGTTGTATCGGCTCGTTAATCAGAGATTGAGCGATTGAGCGATTAAGAGATTGAAACGCAGCAGGCGTGCAATCGCTCAATCGCTCAATCGCTCAATCTCCCAATCTCTTAATAACCAAATCATGGTTGCAACAACGAAAAACCGAACAGCCGCGGTGGCCGGCGCCTATGACTGGGGACTGCTCTCGGTGGTCATGCTCCTGTTTGGGCTGGGCATGGTCATGGTTTTGAGCGCCAGCTTTGCTTGGGGGTATGCCGACTACCAAGACCCCTATTATTATGTGACCCGGCAGTTGGTCTGGGGCGCGGTGGGCCTGGTTGGCATGGTGGCGCTGGCGAACATTCCCTACACGATCTGGGAGCGCTGGAGTGTGGTGTTGATGGCAGTGGCGTTGCTGGCGCTCATGGCCGTCATTGCCGTCGGCAGCGAGCGTTTTAATGCCACGCGCACCTTTCTCGGCGGCAGTGTCCAGCCCAGTGAGCCGGCCAAGATCATTATCGTCATGTATGTCAGCGCCTGGCTCGCCAGCAAGGGGGAGCGCATCCGTGATGTGCGGGTGGGGCTGCTGCCCTTTAGCGTCTTGATGGGCGCCATTGCCGTCTTGATTGTGGCGCAACCGAATATTAGCACGGCAATCTTGATCGTCACCACCGCCTCGATCATGTTCTTTATCGCCGGGGCGGAGATGCGCCAGTTGCTGGTGGTGGGCGCCGGCGGCGCCGCGACCTTCTGGCTGGTGATTCGCTATAGCACCTACGCCCATGATCGCGTCGCCAAATACATGGCCTCGCTCTGGGACCCCATGCAGAGCGATGAATATCAAGTGCAACGGGCCGTAGAGGCGTTGATTCGTGGCGGTCTGTTCGGCCAGGGGATTGGCAATAGCCAGGCCAAATTGCCCGGTTATCTGCCGGTGGTCTGGAGCGACAATATCTTTGCCGTGGTGGGGGAAGAGATGGGGTTGCTGGGCGCATTGCTGGTGATCTTTCTCTTTGCGCTGCTGGCCTATTTTGGCCTGCGCACGGCATTGCGGGCGCCCGACAACTTCGGCATGTTGCTGGCGACCGGTATCACCGCTTCACTGACCTTACAGGCGATCTTGAACATGGCGGTCATTGTGGCCGCCGCGCCGCCGACGGGCGTCACCTTGCCCTTTATCAGCTATGGCGGCAGTTCATTGGTGACAGCGCTGGCAGCGGTTGGCATTTTGCTTAACATCAGCCGGCATGGCGGTCTACCCATTGCCAACCGGAGTGGAACCGGCGCCAGCAGCCCCGCCACGCAAACAGCCAGACTGGGGGCGACCGTGAGCCGGCGGCGGGTGGCGCCTATAACACGGGGGACAGGGACACGAGGGACAGGAAAAGAGAGTTATGCGCATTTTGATTTCGGGTGGCGGCACTGGTGGTCACGTCTATCCGGCGCTGGCCGTCGCCACGCAGTTGCCGATAGTCATAAACCCGGCAGAGCCGGTCGCCGTGGCGGTGAACGCCCAACGAGCCGACGTACCCCACCTCGGCGGTGAGGGGGAAAAGACTAAAGTCTTTACTACGGAAGATTTGTTGTGGGTGGGCGCTAGTGACGGCATGGAGAAGCGGCTGGTGGAACATGCCGGTGTTCGTTACCAGGGGATTGCAACCGGCCAATTGCGTGGCAAGAATCCCTTGACGGTTGCACAAAATAGTGGCAAAATGATCGCCGGCTTGCTGGGAAGCCTTGCGATTTTACGTGATTTTCAACCAAATGTCTGTCTCGCTACGGGCGGCTATGTCTGTGCGCCTGTGGTGATCGCCTGTCGCTGGCTGAAAATTCCGGTGCTGATCTACTTGCCTGACATGGTGCCGGGCTGGGCGATTCGCACCTTGAGCCTGTTTGCCCAACGGGTCGCGGTGAGTTATCCGGAAGTGACCGGTTACTTTGGCGGCGCGACACCGGTGGGCAAAGCGATTGTCACCGGCTATCCGGTGCGGCAGGAGTTGGTCGATCTGGTGGGTGGCGGCAATTTAGCGCCGCAGCGCCATATGGAACAGCGCGGGGCGGCCCGTTATCAATTGGCGACGCGGCTAGGTCGTTCATTGATCACTGAGGGCCAAGCCTTGCCGTTAGTGTTGGTTTGGGGGGGCAGTCAGGGATCACGTAATATCAATGAATCGCTCTGGGCGGCGCTGCCGCAGGTGTTGCCCCATGCCCATATTTTGCATGTGGTGGGGGATCGCGACTGGGCGCAATGGCAGGCGAAGTTACAACAGCCGCCGGTGACCCCGGCGCTCTGGTCACGCTATCACCCGGTCGGTTATCTACACGAAGAGATGATGCTGGCGTTGGCCGCAGCGGATCTCACGGTTGCCAGAGCGGGAGCCAGCACCTTGGGCGAATTTCCGGTGGCGCGGTTGCCGGCGTTACTGGCGCCCCATCCGGGCGTAAACCAGTTACAGAACGCCGAGTATCTGGTCAACCATGGCGGCGCTATTCTCGTGGCCGATGAGACATTACGCGAACAGTTAGCGCCCGCCTTGCTCAAGCTGGTGCAAGAGCCGGCCCAACGCCGTCGCATGGAAGAAGCGTTGGCCCGTCTGGCCAAACCCGACGCCGCACGGGCGATTGCGGAAGAATTGGTACGGTTGGCAGGAAGTAGGTGATTGGGCGCCTCGGTGGTTTCGACAAGCTCAACCACCGAGGCGCCCAATCACCCAAGAAAGACAATACTCCAGTCATGACACAACAACTGGAAGTTCTGATCACTTTATTGCTCTATACGGTGTTCTTTGCCTGGATTGGCTATCAGCGCGGCAGTTTGCGGGAGTTGATTGTCACAGTGGCGGCACTGGGCGGCTGGCTGGCCTTGCAGGAGGCCGGCAGCTTGCTGATTCGTATTGTCAACCTGGGCAGCAAGTTTGTCGCCTTTATTCGCGCCGGCGGCTTGGGCGAGAATCCGGATCAGGCGTTTAGCGCCCTGGGCAGTGCAACGCCCTGGGTGACGACCGAGCAACGAGGGGAATTTCTCTTTATCGTTTGGGTCTTTCTCTTGATCTTTGCCTATGTGATCAGCAATCTCTCGCCCATTGCCAAGGCAAGCAAGTCGGATGTCTGGTCGATCTTGTTGGGAATTGTGAATGGTCTCTTTTTTGCCACCATCCTGTTGCCACGGCTGGCGACCTTGGTGCAACCAAACAATCTAGCGCCCGGTGAATCGGTGGGGATTACCAATCTCTTTAGCCTTCTGGGCGGCGCCTTGAACCTGTTGCGGGGGAACGTTGGCGGGCTGTGGGGACTGTTGGCGAACGACCAACGCTCACTGGTGTTGTTGATTTTGCTCACCATCTTTTTGCTCTTGGCCGCCAGCACGATCAAAGCGCCCAAGAAGCCGAGCGGCGACAAGAAAAAACGCATCAACCTGGGCAAACCAAGCAGCGCAGAAAAGAGAAGCTAATCGCATGGGGTCGCTGGAGCTGATTTTTGCCATTATTATCATCTTTATTGTGCTGGTGGCCTTTGCCCGTGGTTATCCCAGCGAACTGGGCAATACAGTCATTATTTTGGCGGCGATCTTTGTCTTGAGCTTTTTCGAGGATCGACTGATCGGTCTTTTTAACCGGGTGGGGCCGGGCTTGGTGGGCAGCGATGCCCAAGCGGTCAATTTTTTGTTGAGTGCGGTCTTTACCATTTTGTTTATCAGCGCCGTCTTTGCCAGCTATGCCGGGATTACGCTGGACTTTCCGGGGCGACCCATCGCAGCGCCGCTGGGGCCGCTGTTGACACTGGCAGTTGGGCTGCTCAACGGTTACCTGATCGCCGGCACGCTCTGGTATTACCTGGATCGCTTTCAGTACCCGACCCAGCTTTTCGGCACGATCCAGTTGCCGCTGACGGCAACGGGCCAGACGCTGGTGCAAGTCCTGCCGCAACGGCTCTTTGAGTCGCCGGTCTATTGGATGATCCCGGTGGCGGTGTTGATTATCTGGCGGGTGCGCGGGTGACAGAAGACAAGAAGACAAGAAGACAAGAAGATAAGAAGAGATCATAAATCAACGATAACCTGGGAAGTCAGAGAAGATGACGACGATGGGTGCAGGGGTAGGGGCAAAGGGTGCGTGGCAGGAGCGGTTACGGCGCGGCGATCCGACATTGCGGTTACATCTGTTGGGCATTGGCGGGTCCGGCTTGAGCGCCATCGCCAGGGTGTTGGTAGAAATGGGCTTTCAGGTCAGCGGCAGCGACCGGCAACTCAATGCCAACACCGAACAATTAGCCGCTGCCGGCGCCACCATTTTGGGGGAGCAGCGTGCCGAAAATTTAGCCGCCTTGGGGGAAGCCAAACGGCCGGATCTGGTGCTGATCAGCAGCGCGATTGCCGGCGTCAACGCCGAGTTGCAAGCCATACAGGCAGCGGGGATTCCGGTGGTCAAGCGGGCCGACTTTTTGCCGGTCTTGTTGGCCGACCGCAAGTTGATCGCCGTCGCCGGCACCCACGGCAAGACGACCACCACGGCGATGGTTGTCAAGGTCTTGCGTGAGGCGGGGATTGCCGCCGGTTATATTATCGGCGGCGAACTGCCGGGCTATGGCAACGCCGCCGCCGGCACAGACCGGACTTTTGTCCTGGAAGCCGATGAGTATGACCACATGTTTCTGGGGTTGCGCCCCACGGTGGCGGTCATCACCAGCGTCGAGTGGGATCACCCCGATTGTTTCCCGACGCCGGCCAGCTTTCAACGGGCCTTTGCCCAGTTTATCGATGGCGTGGCGCCCGATGGGGTGATTATTTCCTGTTACGATGACGCCGGCGCCGAACAGTTGCGGCTGGAACGCCCGCTGTCCGATACGCGCTGGATCACCTATGGCTTGACCGAAGCGGCGGATATTGCGGCGTTAAACCCGATTGCCATTCCTGGGCAGGGGTATGCCGCCGAGCTACAGTGGTGGCACGCGCCGAAGGGCCAGGTGCGGTTACAAGTGCCGGGCTTACATAACTTGCGTAATGCCCTGGCCGCGCTGGCGGTGGCCTGTACCTGTGATGCGTCGCTGGCAAAGGCCATTGCCACGCTGGCAAGCTTTGGCGGGGTGGCCCGCCGTTTTGAACTGGTGGGGGAAGCAGCGGGCGTCGCAATTATTGACGACTACGCCCATAACCCGACCAAAGTGCGGGCAACGTTAGCGGCGGCGCGCAGTCGTTACCCGCAACGACGGATCTGGGCGGTCTTTCAGCCGCACACCTTTAGCCGCACCCGTTCGCTCCTGGCCGAAACCGCCGCCAGCTTTGCCGACGCCGACCGGGTGATTGTGATGGATATTTACGCCGCCCGCGAACAGGACGACGGGAGCATTGCGGCGGCAGACGTAGTCGCGGCCAGTAACCATGCCCAGATTCAGCATGTGGCCGGTTTATTAGAAGTGGCTGAGTATCTGGCTACACAAGTAAAGTCGGGCGACGTGGTGGTGACGCTGGGCGCCGGCACGAGTAATCAGATTGCCCGGCGTTTACTAGAACGGTTAAAGCAGTAGATGACGCAGTTTATCGAAACGCTTGATCTACGTATTCCCCAACAGTTGGGGTTGCAGATCGAACGGAATGTCCCCCTGGCGCCGTTGACGACAATGAAGGTCGGCGGGCCGGCGGAATATTATGTGACCGTCCACACCACCGACCAGTTGCTCAAGCTGGTGCGCTGGGCGCGAGCGGTGGCGCTACCCTACTTTATTCTCGGTGGCGGCAGCAATATTTTGATCAGCGACGCCGGCATTCGGGGACTGGTGATTGAAAATCGCTGTCGCCAGGTACGGATCGATGAAGCGCCTTGTTACGAGTCCCCAAAGGATGAGCGTCTCTATTTGATGGCCGAGAGCGGGGCAGCCATGGCCGGGGCGGCGCGCGTGAGTGTGCGGGCCGGGTTGCAAGGGCTAGAGTGGGCTGTCAGCGTACCGGGAACCGTGGGCGGCGCGGTGGTCGGCAATGCCGGCGCGCACGGCGGCGAGGTCAAGGATACTTTGGACAGCGCCCTCCTGATCGACGAGCAGGGCGAGGTGCAAGAATATAAAGTGGCTGACTTTCACTATGCCTACCGGGACAGTAGCCTGAAGCGGTTGCAACCATTGGTTGCCGGCTTTAAACCGATCGTCTTAAATGCTTATTTTCGGTTGGAACGGGGTGATCCGGCGGCAATTATCGCCCGTGCCGACAACTTTTTACAACATCGACGGCGAACACAGCCGGTCGAGCCAAGCCTGGGCAGCACCTTTGTCAACCCGCCGGGCGACTATGCCGGTCGGCTGATTGAGGCGGCGGGACTCAAAGGGGCGCAGGTCGGCGGCGTGGCGATTAGCACGCTACACGCCAACTTTATCATCAATCCCGGCGGCGTCGGCAAAGCCACCGCTGGCGATGTCATCGAGTTGATTGCGCAGATTCAACGCATCGTCGCTGAACGATGCGGCATCCACCTGGAGCGGGAGATTCAACTGGTGGGTGAGTGGTCAATGAGTTCTACAGGGATGGAGAAAGTTGGTTAGTTGGTTGTTTCGTTGGGTTCGACAAGCTCACCCAACGAAACAACCAACTAACCAACCAACGAAACAACCAACGAAACAACCAACTAACCAACCAAAATTGGAGGTGCAATGCAGAATCGACGATCCCTCCGGGTGGGGGTGCTCTTTGGTGGGCGCAGTGGAGAACATGAAGTTTCGCTGAATAGCGCACGCAATGTGATGGAAGCGCTGGCCAAGGCGGGACATACTGTGGTGCCGATTGGGATTACGCCGCAGGGTCATTGGTTGACGGTCGGCCATCCGTTGGCGCAATTGACGGGTACAGCGGAAACGGCGACCAACAACGGGATCGTGACGCTCAATGGTGCGACCAATGGCCGCCCCAATGGCAAACATGATAGCTGGGCGCTCCTCCCCCAAGCGCATGAGGATGCCCCGCTGCCGACCATCGATGTGATCTTCCCTGTCTTGCACGGCACCTATGGCGAAGATGGCACGGTGCAGGGCTTGCTGGAGATGGCAAATCTGCCCTACGTCGGCTGTGGCGTGTTGGCGAGCGCAGTGGCAATGGACAAAGCGGTCGCCAAGCAGTTATTTGACCAGGTCGGGTTGCGGCAGGCGGCGTATGAAGTGGTGTTGCGCCGCCAGTGGCGCCATGAGCCGGAGAAGGTCATCGCCCGGCTGGAAGCGGCGTTGCCCTATCCGATGTTTGTCAAACCGGCCAATCTGGGCAGCAGCGTCGGCATCAGCAAGGTACATGACTACAGCGAATTGGCCCCGGCGCTCGACTTGGCCTGTCGCTATGACCGCAAGTTGATCATTGAGCAAGGCATCCCCAACGCCCGTGAAGTCGAGGTGAGCGTGTTGGGCAACGATGACCCCATTGTCAGCGGCGTGGGCGAGATTGTGCCGGCCAACGAATTTTATGATTATGCGGCCAAGTATCTGACCGATGACAGCAAGCTACTCATCCCGGCGCCGGTCAGCCCGGTGATTGCCGCGCAGGTGCAGGCGATGGCGTTGAAAGCCTTCCGCACCGTCGATGGCGCCGGTCTGGCGCGGGTCGACTTTTTGTTGGACAACGGGAGCCAGACGCTCTATTTGAACGAGATCAACACCATGCCCGGCTTTACCCGCCATAGCATGTATCCCAAACTCTGGGAAGCAAGCGGGGTAAGCTACCCGGAACTGGTGGATCGGCTATTGGCGCTGGCGCTGGAACGGTATGAGGATCGCGCCGAGAATTGTACGACGCGCGCGTAATATTCGATGACAATTCGCTCATCTACAGAAAGTGTGAGGTTTCGACCCGCCACACCTGTCAGGTTTTGGAAACCTGACAGGTGTTCACACTTTCCGTAGATGAGCCTGACAATTAAGACAAAACCCGTCCCGTAGGGACGCATGAGTTTAGGAATGATGGCATGGCACGGATGGTTCTGCCAGGGTCCACCAGTCGGCGAACGACTGGTGAACGCACAGCAAAGCGACAAGCAACCAAGAAACCAACGGTTAGCACGCGACCGGTAGAAACTGCCGCCGCGCCCACTCGCCGGCGGGGACAAGAGTCATTGCTGCTCGCCTCGACGGCGCAGTTGCGTGGCGGCGAACGGGTCGTCGAACAGGATGCCCAACGACGGGCGCGGCGACGGCGGCAAGCGGTGCGCCATATCCGCCAGATGGAAGCGGTGATTGAGCGGGTGCGGCTGCCGGCGGTGAGCAATCTCCAGTTGCGCCGCCCGACCTTGGCCGGCTTCAAACGGTGGCCGGCCAGTCGGATTGCCAGCGCCGTGATTCTGCTGGTAGTCATCGCTCTGATCACCTGGGTGCAGAGTGATCTACAATGGTTTGTCTACCGCGAGCATGTGGCAATCAACGGCTTGACCTATGCCAACGCCGAGCAGATCTACGAGGCCAGCGCCGTTGACAGTTGGAACCTCTTCTGGCTCTCCCCCAGCGCCATTCGCGAACGACTGGTGGAGTTGCCGGCAGTGGCCGATGCGCAAGTGGCGCTCCGTTTACCGAATCAGGTGGTCATCGATATTCAGGAAGAGCCGCCGGTCGCGCTCTGGGTGACGCAGGCCGGCAACTTCTGGCTGCTGCCCGACGGCACGGCGCTGCCGGAGCCGGCGCAGCCCAAAGCAGACTTGCTGCAAATCATTGATCACCAGAGCGACGCCAAAGCATGGAATGACCAAACCGGCGCCCAGATCGATCCAGGGGTGTTGCAAAGCGCCCTGGCGCTCACCACCTATCTGCCCGATGTGGAGCAAATCTACTTCAACGCGGGCTATGGTCTTAACTTCCATTTACCGAATACCGGAACCTGGGTCTACTGGGGCGATGGCGTCGATATGGAGAAGAAGTATACGAATTTAATCGGGATCGAGCGCCATTTGCGCACAGAGGGGACGCAGCCAAAGATTATTGATGTGCGCTTTGATAAACCGATTTTGAAGTAGGTCGGTGTGATCTCGATACTGCATCAGCTATCGAAACTGCGTCGAACAGAATTTTCATAAAAATTGGTAACTATTCAGCCGGAAACCAGGTTTTTTTGCCTATAATTCACGGTAACTTACCAAAGAAAAACCTGGTTTCTTCACCTAGCCGGAGTAGATACAAAAATTGGACGTTTTTTAGACGATTTTACTATATTATCTAGCTTTAGCCCATCATCAATTCACCGCTCAAAACGAGCAGTAATATAGTAGGAAGACGCCTAGACACTATCATCATGGGATGATGGCGAGATTATGCTTGTCAACACTGGGCATGTCAACACTGAATAAAGAGGCTCTCCCGTGCAAGAAATTATTTCTGCCATTGATATTGGCACGACCAAAATCTGTACTTTGACCGCCGGCGTCACCCATGACAGTCTGGGCAATCTGGCGTTACGCATTATGGGCGAGGGCCAGGCGCCCAGCCGTGGCATCCGGCGCGGGGTTGTGGTGAATGTACAAGAGGCGACCGCCTCCATTGCCGAAGCGGTGGAGCGTTGCGAAGCGGATATGGGCCAGCGGGTCGTCAGCGCCTACGTCGGCATTGCCGGCAGCCATATCGGCACCTTGAACAGCAAAGGCGTCTCTCCCATCGACCGACGCCAGGGGGTGACCAGCAACGATATGCAGCGCGCCTTGGAAGGGGCGCGCGCCGTGGCCCTCCCCCAAAACCAGGAGGTGATTCACGCCATTGCCCGCCAGTGGACGGTCGATGGGCAGAGCCATGTGCAACAGCCGATGGGGATGAACGCCTATCGCCTGGAAGTGGATGCGCATATTGTCACCGGCAGCAGCACGGCGGTCAACAATCTGGTGCAATGTGTCATGGCCCACGGCATTGATGTCGATGAACTTGTGCTGGAACCGCTGGCCAGCAACCGCACCGTCTTGCGCCCGGAGGAACGCCACATGGGCGTCGCCGTGATCGATATTGGCGGCGGCACCACCGATGTGGCGGTCTTTATCGAGGAAGGGCTTTGTCACACCCAGATTCTCGACCTGGGGGGCAACC
Organism: Caldilinea sp. CFX5; assembly: GCA_021405325.1. Next base: position 141,139 of record QWII01000008.1, read on the forward strand.
ATTTGACCAACGATCTGGCGGTCGGGCTTCATGCGCCCTATGAAACCGCCGAAGAGTTGAAAGTCCGTTATGGCAATGTCTTACCAGAGCGCGTAGCCGACGATGAGAAGGTGTGGGCCACCGTCTTTGGTGAAAAGGCCGAGCGCAGCTTTAGCCGACGCTTTATCTGCGAGGTGCTGGAGGCGCGCGCCATTGAAATGTTTGAAATCATTCGTGAAAAATTGGAAACGAGCGGCTACTTTGCCAAATTGCCGGCGGGGTTGGTCCTCACCGGCGGCGCCAGTCAACTGGCGGGGTTGAGCGAACTAGGCCGTGAAATTTTACAAATGCCGGTGCGCATCGGCGCGCCGGCGGCGCATCTGCCGATTGCCGGGTTGAGTCGTAAGCTGATGACGCCCGCTCACGCCACCAGCATCGGCCTGTTACTCTGGGGGTTGGAAGGCGAAAATCGTCTGTGGCGTCGCCGTTACGATGTCGAAGAGGGCGCTGGCCGCTCGATTTGGATTAGCAATACGATGCAGTGGTTACGTAACTTGTTGCCTGACTGATAGAAGAAAAAGAGACTAAGAGATTAGGAGATTAAGAGATTAGCGCCGTTATTGTCACTAAAATCTCTGAATCTCTCAATCTCCTAATCTCTTACGAAATGTAACAAGTCAGCAGGCTTTTGCAATCTAGCACTTTTGTCGGAATCATCAAGCCAAGGAGAAAGAGTATGGCAGACAAAAACAGCACGCAATTCGTAGAAAATTTTGCCAGCATCAAGGTGATTGGCGTCGGCGGCGGCGGCCAAAATGCCGTCAATCGCATGATCGATGAAGGGATTCAGGGGGTGGAATTCATCTCGGTCAACACCGATTCGCAAGCTCTGATGCTCTCGGCTGCGCCTGTCCGCCTACGCATTGGCGACAAATTGACCAAAGGCTTAGGCTCCGGCGGCAACCCGGAGATCGGCCAACGGGCTGCCGAAGAGAGCCGGGAAGAGATCGCCGAGATTGTCAAAGGTGCGGACATGGTCTTTGTCACTGCCGGCATGGGGGGCGGCACCGGGTCGGGCGCCGCGCCGGTGATTGCCCGTGTAGCGCGCGACCAGGGCGCCTTGACCATCGGCGTGGTGACGCGCCCCTTCTCTTTTGAAGGCGCCCATCGCCGCCGCACAGCAGAAAACTCGCTTAAAGAGTTGACGGACAACGTCGATACGCTGATTGTGATTCCCAACGACCGGCTGTTGCAGGTGGTCGATAAGAAGCTGGGCATCAACCAGGCCTTCCGCGCCGCTGATGATGTACTGCGCCAGGGCATTCAGGGCATCTCTGAATTGATCACCATTCCCGGTTTGGTCAACCTGGACTTTGCCGATGTGCGCTCGGTCATGTTGGATGGCGGGGCGGCGCTCATGTCGGTGGGGCGGGGCGGCGGGGAAAATCGGGCCAAGGACGCCGCCAACCAGGCGATCCACAGCGCGCTGCTCGACATTTCGATTGACGGCGCCCGCTCGATCCTCTTTAACATTAAGGGTGGCGAAGAGCTGAGCCTCTACGAGGTCAACGAAGCGGCGGAAATTGTGCGCGCCAATGTCCACCCTGAAGCCAACATCATCTTCGGCGCCGTGATCGATCCGGCGATGAAGGATGAGGTGCAACTGACGGTGATCGCCACCGGCTTTGACAAGCACGAGGAGAAGCCGAGTTACAACCAACGCAGTCGCCACGAGTCGCGCCCGGAACCGCGCCAGACGGAACGCCCGTCGACGCCGCGCACCGAAGTGCCGCGCGCCAACCCCGATTACACCGTGCGCACCTTTGAGCGGGACGATCTGGACATTCCGGCGTTCCTCCGCCGTGCGCGCAGCAATGGTCGATAGTAAATAAGAGCGTTCGCTACCCCAAAAAAGGCCGACTTTTGAATGAAGGTTAGCTAATGGTTTCGGTAATCCTTGGAACTGGTCACGCCGGCGGCGATGACCTACAGTTACCGATTTATTTTCCTAACGTTCATACAAAAGTCGGCCTTTTTTGTAGTGAACCACCCAATAGGGTTGACCTGACCAGTAAAGCGCCGCGCGAAAGGCTTAAGTCTTTACTGCGGCTCAACGCAAGGCATCCGGGTCAAAGCGATCCGCTGAGCCGGTCGGTTGCCAGCCCAGCACTTCCTTGGCATGGTTGGTGTCGCGCCAGCGATAACGGTTTTCGGAGATGGCGTCAAAGATGTCATATTTCAAGGACAGAGGCGCGGCGAGACATTTATCGATCATCTGCACCGCGTCCGCCTGGGAAAGATACCCAGGGAAGTGACGAATGAGCTTGGGCTGATCGGTATCCAACACCGCGCCCAGACGAATGCACAAGACCGACATGCCATAGCGATCCGCAAACCAACGACCACACTGTTCACCAAAGAGCTTGCCCACGGCATAGGGACTATCAGGCCGTGGCGGGTCGTTGTGGGTCAGCAACGGCCAAGGGGCTGTTACCTGGTCATATTCACCCCGCGCCAGCTTGCCATAGGGCCGACTATCATCCCACTCGTGACCACACATCGTGCTGCCGCTGCTCATAAAAACCACGCGCTTGACCCCCGCTTCCTGCGCCGCTTGATAGACGTTGAGCGTCCCCATCATGGTTGTCGCCATGGTATCTTTCCAGTCAAAGACATCGGTGGTATTGGCGGAAAGGTGCAAGACCATATCCATCCCTTGAAAGGCTGGTTTGATCGCTGCGGCGTCGTTAATATCAGCCTGGAGACAGGGGATGCCGGCGACTGGTCGCCGGTTAAGCGCGCTAAATTCATACTTGTCACTGAGGCCGGCAATGGTCAAGCGGCCGATCAGACCACTGGCGCCGGTGATTAAGACTTTGGGTTTTGTCATGGTTTCCTCCTTGGCAATGCATAGAACGCGGATTGGGCAGACTGAGCGAATTTGTACGGATTTGCCTGATGGTACACAAGAGAAATAACGAGCGCTTTCATTGTACCAAATTGTGGGTAATGTGCAATGCGCCTTTTCGTAGGCGCTTTAGGTGCGGCGTCACTGTGGCGCATGGGAACAGGCCCTGGCACAACCTTGCCCTTTTTTGCTGATTGATGTTTTGCCGAAATCAAGGTATCATCCGGGCATAGCGTAGCAACTCATCAACTAACTAACCGAGGCAACCATGTACGAACTTCCAAAACATGATCATCTCTTTCATCGGGTCATCAAAGACAAATGGCACAAAATTTCCCACGGCAAGGGCGTTTATCTCTTTGACAGCGACGGCAAACGCTATATTGATGCCTGTGGCGGCGTCCACGTCGTGAGCATCGGCCATGCCGTCGGCGAGATCGTCGAGGCGATGTTGGAGCAGGCCAGCAAAGTGACCTTCACCTATAGCCACTTTCTCTCCGACGCCCAAATCGACCTTGCCAACAAGATTGCCGAACTGACGCCGGCAGGTTTGTCGCGCGTCTTCTTTATTTCCGGCGGTTCGGAGGCGACTGAATCGGCTGTGAAGATTGCGCGCAAGTACCATGTCGAGACCGGCAACCCCAAGAAGTATAAAGTGATCTCCCGCTGGCAAAGCTGGCATGGCAACACGTTGGGGGCGGCGTCCCTTTCCGGGCGCACGGCGTGGCGTACCGATTACGTCCCCTATCTGCATGACTATCCCCACATCGTCCCGCCGATTCCCGAACATTGCGCCTACTGTCGCAACCGGGGCGGCTGTCAACTGGGGTGCGCCGATGAACTGGAACGGGTGATCCGCCAGGAGGGGGCCGACTATATCTCCGCCTTTATCGCCGAACCGATTCTCGGCACCTCCGCCGCCGGCGTGACGCCCCATCCTGACTACTATCCGCGCATTCGCGAAATCTGTGACAAATACAATGTGCTGCTGATCATGGACGAAGTGGTCACCGGCTTTGGGCGCACCGGCGTCAACTTTGCCATCCAACATTGGGGCGTCACCCCCGACATTATCGCCACGGGCAAAGGGTTGAGCAGCGGCTACACCCCCATCGCGGCCACGATTACCCATGAGCGCATCTATGACGCCATCTACCAGAAAGCCCGCTCCTTTGTGCATGGTCACACCTATGGCGGCAACCCGCTCTCCTGCGCCATCGCCCTGGCGGTGCAAGAGTATATCCAGAAACACAACCTGGTGGCGCGCTGTGCGCAGATGGGCGAGGTGATGTTGCGCAAGTTGCAGAGCTTGCAGGAATTGCCCATCGTCGGCATTGTGCGTGGCAAAGGCTTGTTGCTGGGCATCGAGTTTGTCGCCGACAAAGCCACCTTTGCGCCCTTTGATCCGGCGCTTGGTGTGACAGGGCGGGTAGTCAACAGCGCCTTCGAGAAAGGCGTCCTGGTCATGCCCGGCGCCCCCGGCATGATCGATGGCTATGCCGGCGACCACATTGCCCTCAGTCCGCCCTTCACCGTCAGCGAAGCCGAGATCGACGAAACCGTTGCCGTCATTCGGGAAAGCATTACGGAGGTGGCGGCGCAGTTGGGGTATCATTGATTAAATGTGCTGGACCAGACCCTTAGGGTTTCAAACCCTAAGGGTCTACAAACGAAAGGAGCGACCAATGACGCTGCACCGCTGGTTATATCGCCTCTATCTCTACACCATCCGTACCAACATGGCGTTGCGCCAACGGCTCTTTTCCTTCTTCTATCTCCGCCCGCGCAAAGCGGAACAACTGGAAGGCGCCGATTTGAGTTATCTCAACCTCGTGGGGACAAACCTGCGCGGGGCCAATCTCCGTTCCGCCAATCTCCGTCGGGCCGACCTCACCGGCGTTAGCTTACAGGGCGCCGACCTACGTGACGCCGACTTGACCGGCGCGCAGGTGAGCGAGGAACAACTGGCCCAAGTCCAGTTCCTGGCCGGCGCCACCCTGCCCGATGGGACGGTGCAGATCGGCGAGCGGCAACGCCCCTAACCCCCAAGATCCACCACAAATATATCCTTCGCCTATAACTTGCTCTGCTACAACGCAACGCAACTATCGCTAGACTAAGGGCATCATGCCATCAATGATCATGCCCAGCGGCAGTCGTGTGCCTGATGTTACCGACGCCGTTGACAACAAGCGGAGTGAGGGTCGCAGCAAGAAGAAGCGAGGGTACTGATGACACAAGAGCAAAACCAATTTCCGCCGCAGCAGCAGGAACAGCAGCCGGGTTTACGGCGGGCCATGGACCCGCTTCCGGAATCGATCCGCCCTACCTACCGGGCAGCCGGTAAGTTGGCCGGCAAGGTCGCCTTGATCACTGGCGGTGATAGCGGCATTGGCCGCGCCGTGGCGATCCACTTTGCGCAAGAAGGCGCCCATGTCGCCATTCTCTATAAGAACGAGCATGAAGATGCCGAATCGACGCAGGAAGAAGTGACGCAAGCGGGCGCCCGCTGTATCGCCATTGCCGGCGACATCGGCGATGAAAACTTCTGCCGGCAGGCAGTCGAGCGCACTATCAATGAATTGGGCAAACTCGATATTCTGGTCAACAACGCGGCGGAACAACATCCACGCCAAAGCATTGAGGAGATCTCCGCCGAGCAACTGGAACGCACCTTCCGCACCAATATCTTCAGCATGTTCTACCTGGTGAAAGCCGCCATGCCCCACCTCCAACAGGGTAGTACAATTATTAACACGGCGTCGGTTACTGCGTATAAGGGCAGCCCACAGTTGCTCGATTACGCTTCGACGAAGGGGGCTATCGTTGCCTTTACCCGTTCTCTCTCCCAGAGTTTGGTCGAAAAGGGCATTCGCGTCAATGCCGTCGCCCCCGGCCCGATCTGGACGCCGTTGATTCCCTCCACCTTTCCCGAAGCAAAGGTGAGCCAGTTTGGCGCCGACACGCCGATGAAACGGGCTGGCCAGCCAGCCGAAGTTGCGCCCAGCTATGTCTTTCTGGCCTCCGACGATTCGTCCTACATGAGTGGACAAGTCTTGCATGTCAATGGTGGCGAGATCACCAATGGTTAACCGCGATGGCCGTTGTCACCTTGCCATGCTACAAGGAGTAAGCTATGCAAAATGAAAAAGTCGATCCCTTCAAGCGTAAAAATCAGGACGAGTTGGAAGGCCGTCTGCGCTATGAGGGCGATCTTCCCTTTGATGAACCGCTCGCCGACGATGAAGCAATCATTGAGGTGAGTTTGGAAGAGATGTATGACGATGAGATCTACGACCCCGACCGTGATCTAGCGATTGAGGAGTTGATCGACACCCAGCACACCAGCGGCAGCACCTTCGACCCCGACGAGGCGGAGCAGCAAGGTCTGGTCTACACGCCGCCTCATGACCCGCCCATTGTCCCCAGTGACCGCCCCGACCGAGTAGAGATCGGCATCGGCTTTGCCCAGAGCATGGAAGAGATCGACCCTAATGACGAAGAGTTGCCCGCCAACGTCGCCAAGAATGATCTCGATCTGGAAGATAATATTATGACGGCTCTGCGCTACAACAGCGAAACCACCAATCTCAGCAGTGACATCCATGTGCGCGTCCGCAACGGCATCGTCCGTCTCTATGGCACCGTGAGCGACCTGCAAGATGCGGATCTTGTCGAAGATATTGTGCGCGACCTCGACGGCGTGGTGGACGTCATCAATAATCTCGATGTTGCGGCCATCATGTAGATCGTAAGCGTTTCTGTAAACCGCACCGCTTTTGGCGACGCCATACGGTTGGCAAAGGCAGCGACGATTTACCCAGCAACATTCGGTAGTCAAGGGGTGGGAAGTTGGTATGCACGGCCAACCGCCCGCCCTTTATTTTTCTACCAAGCCTGCCTGCGCCTAGCCGGTCCGTGACCGGCTAGGCGCAGGCTTCGTAGTCACAGGTTCCGTAAAAACAGATTGCGCCATCGTTCAATCTTCGCTACAATAGGCAGAGCTTGCCAACCGGCCACCATCCGCCATTGCGCCGGAAGGGCCACAAACAATCCATTACAAGCGAAGATAGAAAGAAGACCAATCATGCCAACCATTCAACACACTCCCCTCCGCGCCTTTGGCGTTGCGCTCTTTGAAGCCGCCGGCGTGCCGTCCGATCAAGCATACGCCGTCGCCGATCATCTGGTGGAAGCTAACCTCATGGGCCATGATTCGCATGGCGTGCTACACCTGGCCGGCTATGTACGCGGCCTGCTCAGCGGCGGCATTAAGCCGGTGGGTGGGCAGAAGGTGATCCGCGAAACGCCCGTCTCCCTGGTGATCGACGCCAACAAAAGCTTTGGCATTGCCCTGGCCTATCAAGCGATGCAAAGGGCCGTAGACCGGGCGAAACAACATACCCTAGGCGCCGTCGCCGTCCACCGCTCCAGCCACATTGGTCGCCTGGGGGCGTTCCCGCCTATTGCCGCCGCGCAGGATTGTATTGGCATCTTGATGCTCAATGGTGGCGGCCGTTTTGCAGCGCCCTTTGGCGGCACCGGTCGTCGCCTGCCGCCGAACCCCATTGCCATCAGCGTACCGACCCTCAATGGTCCGGCGATGATGCTCGACATCACCACCAGTATGGTAGCCGGCGGCAAGGTATTGGTGCAAGAGTCGCGCAACCAACCGGTGCCCGAAGGCTGGCTGGTCGATATTCACGGCAACCCCGTCACCGATCCTAGCACCTTCCGCACCGGCGAGTCGGCGATGTTACCGCTGGGCGGGCCGTTGGGCCATAAGGGTTATGGATTGGCGATGATGATCGACGCCATTGCCGGCGGTCTCTCGTGGGCGGGGTGTAGTTCCGAAGAGCCGACGCGTGGCGGTAGCGGCTACCTGGCGCTGGCGATCAAGATCGAAAGTTTTATTGATGTCGCCGAGTACAAAAAAGAGGTGCAACGACTGATCGACTGGGTCAAGTCTTCGCCCACGATGCCGGGCGTTGAGCAAATCTATCTGCCCGGTGAAATCGAAGAGATCAGCCGCCGCAAAAAAGAAGTCACCGGCATCGACATCCCCGACAGCATCTGGAACGATATTGTTAAAGTGGCGAATGAGTTAAAGGTGTCAGTACCGGCGGTTTAAGGTGGATAGCGGATTCTAAACGCGACCTTATTTTAAACACGAAGGCACGAAGTTCACGAAGGGTTTCTTCGTGAACTTCGTGCCTTCGTGTTTAAAATGACTACTGTTACCGGCAAATTTCTTTTACCCGGTGCGCCAGTGATTCTGGTACATCGTGACAAAGCGGTCAAAAAAGGGCCGAGCTTGTGATGAGAGCGCCCCCAGATAGCCAGGTGTCAAAAACCAGGGCTGGTTGGAGAAATAATCGACATAGGGTTCTGACGTTTTGGTATAGGTGAGCATGAGCGTGCGGCGCAGCCGGTCGGTGTGGTAGCGACCGCGGTGGAGCGCCATCGGATTGAAAAGAACGGCGTCGCCCGGTTCCAGCGTCACCCGCAGGGCGCCGGGCATGGCGTTGGAACGATTGTTGGCGCCGCCATCGGCTTTGCGAATCGCATACTCGGCCGGCGTATCCCAGCGTCGGTGCGACCCCGGCACCACCTCAATGTCAGCGCTGGGCACAAGGGCGATCTGCATCTGGACGCTGTTGCCCGCTTCGGCAGCATTATGAAGCACGGCTTGTTCGGCCTCATCGTTGGGCGTCGTGAACTGGGAATCGCGATGCCAGTTGCCATCCTTGCCGCCGGCCAGCGGGTTGAAGAAGTAGCTGGTGCAGCGGAAGAGCGGCTCTTCCTGAAAGATGGCGCGCATGGTGTTCAAGACTTTGTCATCGGCCACGGCGTCCATCAAGGTCGTCAACTCGCGCAGGTCATCGCCAAAGTAGCCGCGATGATTCAAGTGGCGCATAACCGTCGCCTCCGGCCCGCCCCCCGCTTTGCCCGTCTCCGGGTTGACGACCCGCCACTGGTCGAGAATGCGATCACAGATGGTGCGCAGCCGGGCTGTGCGCGCCGGGTCAAACATGCCGCGCACAATCACACAACCGTCGCTTATCCATTGTTGTTGTAGTTCTTGCATAGTCGCTCCTTCGCTTGTTACTGAATTGCGTTGCCTGTCTACTATCACCGCGAATCATGGGATTAGCGAATTGGCTCATCTACGGAAAGTGTGAACACCTGTCAGGTTTTGGAAACCTGACAGGTGTGGCGGGTCGAAACCTCACACTTTCTGTAGATGAGCGAGCGAATTTTCCCCTGGCGTGATTCGCTAATCCCATGATTCGCGGTGATACGGACAAGGCATCACATCTTACGCTTACCGAAATTCAAGTTTTTCCACTGTGACCGTGTAGACCGCTACCCCCTCTATCTTATCTACCATCAGCACTGGAATGAGGGTATCAATGCGGTAAGTGATCTCGCGGCTGCCTCTCTGTACTTTTTGTCCTGGCTTGCACTATATTTGCCGCACTCTTTCACCCCTGCTTTAGACAGGAAGGGGTAACAAGGGCGCTTAAAAGTTTCCACGGCTGTTACCTCGCCAGGCTTCGGGCCTTCACGTAGAACAACAGTAGGTTTCTTGTATAGGTTGGCCAGGTAGCTCATGGGTCAAATCCATTGAACGCATCGCGGTCATCGCTATTTTACACAGGCTGCAAGCCGTGCGTCAATCAACAAAAATCGCGCCCCCCTTACCCCGGCGAAATTGGCGACCCTTGCCGGGCTTGCTATAATGCGCTCAGCCACATAGAACCATGAACGACTCATTTGCCCGCACGTAGCCAGTCCTTGACTGGCGGTCGCTTGCCAGTCAAGGACTGGCTACGTGCGGGTGAGTAGCACTTTACAACCAGCAAGAAAGACGAGGCGTGCAATGAGCCAAGATTATCTACTCGGCATCGACATCGGCACCTATGAAGCCAAAGGGGTGATCACCGACCTGGCCGGCAATGTGATCAACGTGCAGGTCTGCCCGCACGAGTTGTTGATTCCACACCAGGGCTGGGCGGAACATGATGTGGAAGGCGTCTGGTGGGGCGATTTTGTCACGTTGACACGGCGTTTGTTAGCAGCCACGGGCATTGCACCGACACAGATCGGCGCCGTGGGGTGCAGCGCGATCGGCCCTTGCGTGCTGCCGGTCGATGAACAATGTCGCCCGTTGCGCAGCGGCGGCATCCTCTATGGCATCGACACGCGCGCCGTGCATGAGATTGCCGAACTGGAAGCACGCTTTGGGCGCGAACATATCTTTCAGCAAAACGGCAACATGCTCTCAGCGCAGTCGATTGGCCCGAAGATTCTCTGGCTCAAAAATAACGAGCCGGATGTATACGCCCGCGCCCACAAGTTTGTCACCTCGACTACTTTCCTGGTGGCGCGGTTGACCGGGCGCTTTGTCATCGACCATATCACCGCCTCCTTTTTCGCGCCGCCCTATAATTTTCACACCAATCGCTGGGACGCGGAACTTTGTGAAGGTATTGTCGAACCGGAACGGTTGCCGGAAATTGCCTGGTCATCAGAAATTGCTGGTACAGTAACAGCAGCGGCAGCCCGTGAAACCGGTCTGGCCGAAGGGACGCCGGTGGTCGTCGGCTCGACCGATGCGGCGGCGGAGGCGTTGAGCGTCGGCGTCACCTCGCCGGGGCAGATGATGTTGATGTATGGCTCGACGGTCTTTATGATCCAGGTCGTCGCCAAACCGACCATTGATGAACGGCTCTGGGCCGCGCCCTATCTTTTCCCCGGCACCTTCCAACTGGCCGCCGGCATGGCGACCAGCGGCGCGCTGACCCGCTGGTTCCGTGATAAGCTGGCGCCCGATCTGGTGGCGGCGGAAGCGGCGGGCGGGCCGAATGCCTACAGCGTTTTAACCCAGGAAGCCACCGCCATTCCCGCCGGCGCGGAAGGGTTGATTGTGCTGCCCTACTTTAGCGGCGAACGGACGCCGATCAATGATCCCCAGGCGCGCGGTCTCTTCTTTGGCCTGACCCTGGCTCACACGCGCGCCCACATGTTTCGCGCCGTGCTGGAAGGCATTGGCTACGGCGTTGCCCAACATTTCCAGGTGATGGAAGCGATCGGCGCCGCCCCGCGTGAGGTGATGGCGGTCGGCGGCGGCGCCAAGAGTGCGCTTTGGCTACAAGCGGTCTCCGACATTAGCGGACAAGCGCAAAAGGCGCCCAGCATCACCATCGGCGCGTCCTATGGCGACGCCTTCCTGGCCGGCTTGGGTGTTGGGCTATTCCCCTCCTACACAGCGATTAACGGCTGGCTCAAAGATGTGCGTACCATCCCACCTATCGCCGAAAACACACAGCGCTATGCCCCCTATTTGCAGCTTTACCTGGAGCTATACCGGCGCAACAAGGAGTTGATGCACCGGCTTGGAGCGTTGAAATAAGGCCGATTTCTTTTGTTCCGTAGGGACGCCTGAGTTTAGGAGAAATGATACCTGCCCTAAACTCAGGCGTCCCTACGGAACAGATCAGACAACGTTCCTAAATGGGTAGGTTTTACTTCACGGCCAGCGGTAGGAAAACCTTCGGGACAGCGCTTTCCTCCTCTTCAATGATCTCCTGTTCTGGTGCCGGGTTGAGTTCATTGCCTTCCTCATCCGTCTCGCCCAACAGTGTGCTGGCGACAATACTGCTCCGCTCCGTGGGCGACGCGGCAACGCTCACCCCTTGCCGGTTGCCAAAGAGGACCGTGTAGCTGGTACCGGGGGCTACGGTGACAGCCACACAGGGGCGATTGCCGTAGCTCGCATTGGTCGCGCCGGGGCGGGTATTGATCCAACCGGTTTGTTGATCCTCACAGAGTGTATAGACGCCGGGGGCGATATTCAGAAAACGCGCACGCCCAGGGTAGCTGCTGCCGCCACTGATAAAGTCGGCAGTGACACGGGTGGCAACCAAGGCGGTTGGCGACGAATAGAGCCGTATCGTCCAGCCGTTGAGATATGGTTCGGTGCTGGCCCGTAGTCCATTGCCATTCAGGTCGTTAAATTTGATCGCCGTAATGTTACCGGCGCGCTGGTCGGTGAAGGTACAGGTGACATTGGCGCCGGCAGCCACCGTAATGGCGACACGGCGCGCGGCCAGATTGACGCTACTGTTACCTGCCGGGTTGCAGACAATGCTGTTCAGGAACCAATTCGCCGTGGCCGTTTCCGTGATGATATAGGTGCCAGGCGCGACGCTGAAGCTCTTGCTCTTGGCGATAGTGTCGCCATCATCCGTCGTTGGATCGTCTAACTTGAAGCTACCCAGGTTGCTGGTGGTGTAACCGACATTGCGCGTGTTATCCGGTTGTGAGTCAAACGCAATGGTAATCGTCGCCGGGGTGGAGCCGATAATCGTAAAGTTGACATTGGAGATGTCAAAGAAAATGTTGTTAGCACAGATGACCTGGATACGGGCCGTCGTCGTCGGGTTGTTCGGCACAGTCACATCAGCGCTGCCATCATTCGGGGTGCCGGCGAGCAGGGTGATGGGGTAGCTGCTGCCGCCATTGGTCGATAGCAGGATCTTCACATTCGGGCAACTGACGGGCGCCGCTGTGGTGCCGGCGACATCCCAGGTGACAGTCCGGGTTTCGCCCGCGGCCCAACTGAGAGCCGTATTGGGCGCAGTGACCCGGAAGGGACCGGCGGCCGTGGTAACATTGACGGTGGTGCTGGCAAAGTTGACGCCGCCGCCGCCGCTCCGGTTGTCACGCACTGTCAGGCGGAAGTTCAGAGTGCGGGTGGCGTTGGGTAGAATTTCGCCGGTGCTGGTGGTATTGTTGAGAATGTCCGACCACTTGGGGAAGGTGCGGACCGGGCTGGCCGTGGCCTTAAACGAGCGAAAGAAAGGCGGATTCGTATCGTTATTGGGCGCTCCCGCTGCGCCAAGATCAAATTCTTCCCAGTTGTAAGTCAGGCTATCGCCATTGGCATCGCTGCCGGAACCGGTCAGGGTAAAGGGGGTCTGTTTCGGAATGGTATAGCTGGCGCCGGCGTTGGCCGTAGGCGGCGTGTTGCCGGTGTTGGTCTTCACCGCGCAATTGTTGCCGGTGCTTAGGGTGGTGTAGGCGACAATTTGATCAAAGCTAATCCCATGAAAATAATCATCGCTATTGGTTTGTAGATCCTGAGCGCCGCAGATGCCGGCATAGGCCATGATCGTGGAGCCGCTGCCCGGTTCATAGGCGACGGACGCACTGCGATTTCCGCTACAGGCGCCGGTATTGCTGTTAAAGGTATGATCGGCGCCAAATTGATGGCCGATTTCATGGGCCACATAATCAATGTCAAAGGGATCACCCACCGGCGACCAGGAGCCGGTGACGCCGCCGCCTTTCCAACTGTTATTACAGACGACGCCCAAATAGGCTACGCCACCGCCGCCGGTGCTAAAGACGTGACCGATATCGTAATTGGCCGCACCGATCACGCTGTTCAGGTTGCTGATATTCTGGCCGAGCATGGCGCCACCATCATTGTTACTGTAGGGATCCGTGCCGGCGTCGGTGTAGATGATCAAATTGTTGTTAGCAATCAAGACCATGCGCACGGCCACCTCCCGTTCATAGACAGCGTTGACCCGGTTGATACTGGTGGTGATGGCTGCCAATGCCTTGGCTACTGTGCCGCCATGAAACTGCGTATACTCCCCGGTCGCCGCCAGCGCCAGCCGGTAGGTGCGCAGTTGTGTGCCGGAGGCCGCCAGCGCCAGGTTGGATGAGCGCATGGCCGCCAATTGGCTGGCCCACGCGCCGGTGGGATCAAGTGGTTCGCTTTCGGTAAATTGTTTGGCCGTCGGCCCGAAATCCCGTTTGAAATAGCTGGCATAGTTGGTGATATTGTCGCGGAAGAGGGGATCAATATAGACCGTCTCCCCGGCGCTCAGAATGATGGCATGAAAGCCGGCGGGGGTCCAGTCCAAGCGAAGCGTGGCAGTCGGGTCATCCAGCCCTTGACCGGCATAGGTTTTGATTTCGGGAAATTGGGCCGCTAATTCCGGCGCCATGATCGGGGACTCGACAATTTGGAAGCGTCCCCAGCCGCCATCGGGCAGGGGCAGGGTTAGCACAGACCCTGCGCTACGTACCGCAGTGCTACCCTCGCCCGGCGCTGTCGCCAGTTGCGCCTGCAACGCTGCCGGATTCAACAACAAGGCACGATACTTCTGCGGAGCGATCTGCTGTTCAGCGCGGGCAGCAAAGACGCCGTCGGGCAGATCAGACCAAATGGCGGCATTGCTCTCGTCCTGTGCCTGCACAGGGTGAGTGGCAGCCAGCAAGCTTGCTATACTAAAAACAAGCAAAAATATAGCCGTAAGCCAGGGCTGCGAGAGGCGATGATAAAAACAGTTTGAATTCATGCAATCTCCTCAAATAGATAAGGTGTGGATACACGGGCATGACAGGAACAACGGCGATCCGTTAAATAGCCATACAAGCAAGAAATATTACAACAAAATAGCTTAACATTTTATGACTATTTATTAACAAAAAAAGTAGCTACTCAGCTCTTAGCCACACCCCGGTGGGGTGTGGCTAAGAGCTGAGTAGCTACCCCAAAAATTTAATCAGTCAATACTGGCAAAAGCGCTGAAGTGATTGCGGAACGGAGTGAGCAACAACTCAGCAATAACCAACAACCTTTGTCATCATAGTAATTTGACAGCAGCAAGCCACTGCCCTTATAATAGCCGTTTGAGACCGTCACTAGCCACGCGCGCTTTGCGTGTGCGGCTATTTTTCTAATAAATTCGTTATCAGGTTAGGCTCACGCCGGGTCGCGGACCCGGCGTGAGCCTAACCTGATAA
>QWII01000098.1 GCA_021405325.1 Caldilinea sp. CFX5
CTTTCTGGCAACGGAGGGCGCCGGCAAGCGGACGCCCCTACCATCCACCATTTAACCCTTTGCAGAAGTTGACAAGATCGGCCAATTATAGGCAAAATTACAGTATGCCAGAAATGGCTTTTCAACCGGCCATTTTTGGTCATTATTTATCAACCTCAACACGAACTATTGTGAGTGACGCCCACCGGGTTAACAGATTGGGTCAACAGCGCGCCCGCCTTTAGCAAATGTAACTGGCTCTGCTTCGCCGCCTTGCTGTCTGTGTTCATTCCCTCGCCTGGACACGATCTTAGATAAGCATTTATCAATAGGATAAGTGTACCGATACGCCAAACAGTTGTGCGCGCAACGGTGACTGAGGATTGGTCGGCTTGATACCTTACATTTTATCGACCGATATCCCCCGTGCGCTTCCGGGGAATTGTTCATTGTGAAAGTAGTCGCCCTGATTTTCAAACGCAAACGGATTGTGAGAACGTGAAAGATAATCTACCGCACCAACAAAAGAGGATGATGTTATGAATGTAGGGAATTGGTTATCTGTTTTTATTTTGAGCTTATTGGCGATTGCCGCGCTCGGCTATGGGGCCAACCGGCTAACGCGACGGGCAATGGGCCTATGGAATGTGATGAGCCTGGCCTTTGCTGGTCTGATCTGCGCCACCATCGTTGCCACCTTGTCCCCCTACGCACCGACGATGACAACGGCCGCACGGGCTGCCGCGGCGCAACCGTTGACCTGTGTGGGGACGCCCCCCCTGGTTCGTGCCGGTGATAAAATTACCGTCACCGGGATGGCCCCCGCCGATAGCGCTATTACGTTATTGCAAGGCGGCGAGACCCTGGCAACGGCGACCGCCGATACGTCCGGCGCCTTTGCCGCCACTATCACCCTCAGCGCCCCCGGCTTGCAGAATGTCAATTGTCAGGTGGCGGCCGGCGGCCAAACCAACACCATTCTCCTTTCATTTCTGGTGATTGGTCAAGCCGCTGCCCCGGAACCGCTCCCGACCAACACGCCCGAACCCACGGCCACCAACACCACCGAACCCACCGCCACCGAGACGCCGGCGCCAGCCGTCGCGCCGCCGGTAGTCGATACGGCGAGCATCCCTGAACAATTGCTGCCCGGTGATACCTTCCGCCTGCGCGGGACAGCGGAGGGCGGCGCACGCGTGCGCGTGGCTGTCAATAACCGGGTGGTTGCCGGCGCCGTGGCCGGGCCACAGGGCAGTTGGCGCACGACCATCGGCTTTGCCCGCTCTGGTGAATACACCCTGACGGTGCAACTGGTGCAGGATGACGCCGTTGTCGCCGAGACCGAACCGATCTTCCTGACCGTCCTCGAACCGACACCTACGCCGGAACCAACTGCTACCAATACAGCAGAGCCGACCGCCACTAACACATCCGAACCGACGTCAACCAATACGCCGGAACCGACGGCAACGAACACGCCAACCCCAGCCGCGCCAGTCGTGGATGAGGCAAGTATTCCCGAACAATTGCTGCCCGGCGACACCTTCCGCTTGCGTGGGACTGCCGAGGGCGGCGCGCGCGTGCGCGTGGCTGTCAACAACCGTGTCGTTGCCGGCGCCGTAGCTGGACCACAGGGCAGTTGGCGCACCACTGTCGGCTTTGCTCGCTCCGGTGAATACACCCTGACGGTGCAACTGGTGCAGGATGACGCCGTTGTCGCCGAGACCGAACCGATCTTCCTGACTGTCCTCGAACCGACGCCTACAGCGACTAACACGCCCGAACCGACGGCAACCAATACCCCAGAGCCAACGGCAACCGATACACCCGAACCGACCGCGACCAATACACCGGAACCAACGGCAACCGATACGCCTGAACCGACCGCGACCAATACACCGGAACCAACCGCGACAGACACGCCTGAACCGACCGCGACCAATACCCCAGAGCCAACGGCGACAGACACCCCTGAACCGACGGCAACCAATACACCCGAACCAACCGCGACCGATACACCGGAGCCAACGGCCACGAATACGCCTGAACCGACGGCGACGAATACACCGGAGCCAACGGCGACCAATACGCCCGAACCAACCGCAACGAATACGCCAACGCCGGCCGCGCCGGTCGTCGATGAGGCGAGTATTCCCGAACAACTGTTACCGGGCGACACCTTCCGCCTGCGTGGGACTGCCGATGGCGGGGCGCGCGTCCGCGTATCTGTCAATAATCGGGTGGTAGCCGGCGCTGTGGCTGGGCCGCAGGGCAGTTGGCGCACGACGGTTGGTTTTGCCCGTTCCGGTGAGTATACCGTGACCGTCCAACTGGTGCAGGATGACGCCGTTGTCGCCGAATCAGAGCCAATTTTCCTGACGGTTCTCGAACCAACGCCGACGGCGACGAATACACCGGAACCAACGGCGACCAATACGCCGGAGCCGACGGCGACGAATACACCCGAACCAACCGCGACCAACACGCCGGAACCCACGGCAACCAATACCCCAGAGCCGACGGCGACGAATACGCCGGAACCCACGGCGACGCCCGTGCCGACACCAACCAATACACCGGAGCCGACAGCAACGCCGACGCCGGAACCAACCGCCACGAACACCCCGGAACCGACGGCGACCAATACGCCAACACCGGCGGCGACGAATACGCCAACACCGGCGGCGCCTGTGGTTGATACGGCCAGCATTCCCGATCAATTGCTGCCGGGTGACACCTTCCGCCTGCGTGGTACGGCGGACGGCGGGGCGCGTGTCCGTGTCGCGATTAACAATCGTGTCGTGGCCGGTGCGGTGGCTGGGCCACAGGGCAGTTGGCGCACGACGGTTGGTTTTGCCCGTTCCGGTGAGTACACCCTGACGGTGCAGTTGGTGCAAGATGATGTGGCTGTGGCCGAGTCGGAACCAATCTTCTTAACGGTTCTTGAACCAACGCCAACGCCGGAACCCACGGCCACCAATACACCGGAGCCGACGGCGACAAACACGCCGGAACCCACGGCGACCAATACACCGGAGCCGACGGCAACCAACACCCCGGAACCCACGGCCACCAATACGCCAGAGCCAACGGCGACGAATACACCGGAACCAACGGCAACCAATACGCCGGAGCCGACGGCCACCAACACACCGGAGCCAACGGCCACGAATACTATCGAGCCGACGGCAACGGAGACGCCAACGGCGGCGCCGCCGGTCGTTGATCTGGGGAGTATTCCTGAGCAACTGCTGCCGGGCGACACCTTCCGCCTGCGTGGTACGGCGGACGGCGGGGCGCGTGTGCAAGTCGCCGTCAACAATCGCGTTGTGGCCGGTGCGGTGGCTGGGCCGCAAGGCAGTTGGCGCACGACCATCGGCTTTGCCCGCTCTGGGACATACACGTTGACCGTGCAAGTGCTGCAAAACGAGGCTGTCGCCGCACAAACCGAGCCGATCTTCTTAACCGTGCTGGAGCCGACCCCAACGACCGAGCCGACGCCAACTGCCGTTCTGGAACCGACGGCGACGGCTGCTACACCGGTTGACAGCTCGCAGACAATTACCGGCGCCGCCCCGGTTGATGCCTCGCAACCCGTAACGACCACAGCCGCCGCCCCAAGCGACCTGCCCGGCACTGGTAGCGACTTCAGCGGCGGTGTGCCGTGGGTTGTGTTGATTCTGCTGCTTGGCGCTGCTGTGACGCTGGGCATGGGGCGCTTGTCCAACAAGCCGACCGCCTAATTGTAGTAAAGACTTTAGTCTTCCAACTCCCAAAGACTAAAGTCTTTACTACGGTTCAATGCCCTCTAGGCAGAATAATAGGCACAAATAGAACATAAGACAAAGCGGCCAGTGTTGATCAGGCTACAAACCTGACTGGCACTGGCCGCTTTGTTTGTCAGGCAAAAAACGACAATCAACCGGCGCGTAAGATTGGTCGTGTCAAACAAGTGGGGCCGCCACCACCCTTGAGACAGAGATCTTTCCCTTCAAAAGTCAGGACGGTGGCGCCGGCGGCTTCCAAACGCTGTTGGGTGATCGGGTTGCCGCTCAACATGATACACTGGCGGGGCGCGACCGCCAAGACGTTGCACGCCATCGAGTCGTATTCTTCGTCCGGCGCCTCCACCAACTGGATGCCCCGCGCCAGGAGCAACTGGCGAAAAGGCACCGGCATCATACGCGAGTAGACCACCGCCAAATCATGATCAACCGGGCTGATAAACGAGAGCAGATGCAGACAATCATCCGGCCCTGTCCAGTGTGGCAAGGGAACGGGGATGACTTCATCCACGGCGTCACCCAGCAGCGCCCGCAGTTGCCGAATGCCCTCAGCGTTGGTGCGATAGCCTTCGCCGACGGCGACGGTGCGTTCATCCAGCCAACAGACATCACCCCCCTCCACCCGTCCATTACCGGTGATCCGACCGAGAATCGGCACGCCGACTTGTTGTAGATACCGCGCCATGGCATCGGGTTCTGTCTGGCGCGCCACTTTGCCCATGTTGCAGAGAATGACGCCCTTGTTGCTGACCACCAGCGGATCATGGGCATAGATCGAATCCAAACCTGTCGCCGCGTCGGCTGGTAAGTAGCCAATCTCCATGTCAAAGCGCTCTAACAAACTAACAAAGCCGGTAAATTCCTGCACCACTCGGTCGTAGCTTTGCGGCCCCAGGTAGAAGAGCTTGCGCCACTGCTCATCCATTGCCGCTTGGGTCTGGTGCGATGTATGCGGATGTTTCACCAGCACATATTTGATCTCATCCACCATCGACTGACAACCTACAATTTTCATCTTGCTTCCTCACTTTTGCTTGTCACCTTGTCACCCTGCCATGCTACCGCCACACCACGAGACAATCGTCAGTGCTACTGCTTTTGTCACCGCCACTACCTCAACAAGCGGCACATATTCATCAACGGCATGGGCCAGCCGCACATCACCAGGGCCGTAGAGAACGGTGGGGATTTGGGCGTGATTCGTGTAAAGCCGCATATCGGCGCCATAGGGGACACCCTTGACAGCCGGCGGCGCGCCATGCACCTGGGCGTGATTGGCCATCAACTGCTGTAACAGCGGGTGGTTGACATCAGTCTCTGCTGCTTCAAATTGCCCCTCGAACCATTCCAGGCGGGGCGGGTGGTGGGCCAACCACGGATCAGCTTGCGCGGCCTGTGCAATGGTGGCCGCCAACAAAGCCCGCACTTCTGCCACCGACTCACCAGGGAAGACGCCACAGCGCCCCTCGGCCACCACCTCTTCCGGCACGGTAGAATGCCACAAGCCGCCCCGAATCGTGCCGATGCTGATCGGTGCGACGTTGGTCGGATCATCATAAAGCGGGTTGTGATAGCGGGTGTGGCGTTGGGCATTCAAGTCATTGATTGCCTGATTCAACAACATGAATTTGTCGATGGCGCTCACCCCTTCGTTCTTCATGGCGGCGTGCGTCGCCTTGCCTGGCACTGTCAGCCGAAAGGTCAGCGCACCAGCCTGCACCGGGCAAAGCGCCATGCGTGTCGGCTCTAGAATAATAGCGACATCGGCGCGATAGCCCTTGACAATTGTGGTCAACGCCCCCACGCCCCCCGATTCCTCGCCAATGACACTTTGCACCAGAAGGTCATGGGCCGGTTGGTAGCCCAATTCCTTGAGCGCCGCCACGGCAAAGATCGCCGCCGTCACCCCCGCTTTCATATCACAGGAGCCACGGCCATAAAGCTTGCCGTCCCGCAGCAACCCGCTCCACGGCGACGCCGACCAGAGCGTCTCATCTCCCGGCGACACGACATCGACATGGCCGTTGAGGAGCAACGAACCATAGCCAGGCGTTGCCGGTGCCGCGGCTGTCGCTGTCGCCCGCCACCGCCCGATGACATTCACTCGTTGATCCGGCGAGAAGCCATCATCATTAAAGGCCGGATGCCCCGCCAACTCGGCAAAGCGCGTCGGCACAACATCCACCGCCAATCCCAATTCGCGCAACTTTGCCGCCACTAGCTCTTGTACGGCCCCCTCATTGTTTGGCAAACTTGGCGTCTGCACCATCCGCTGCAAAAACACCCCCAGCGCCGGCGCCAACCGCTCCACCCTCTCCCCAATCACCTTCACATCCATCTGCTATCCTGTCTCCTGTCTCCTGTCTCGTGTCTCGTGTCCCCTGTCTCGTGTCTTTTACCACGTCCGCTCTTGCAACAACTCCTGAATCGCCGCCCGCGGCACCGGCAGTTCATCCATATGCGCCTCCAACCATTGCGAAAAGTCCTGCTCAATGTGATCTTCCCAGCGGGTATCGATCTGACCCGGCGTGTACTTGCCTTCGGCCAGCCGCTGTTTGCCGAAACGGTCGCGCAACTGCACCAACTCCGAAGTTTTCACCACCTTCTCGACCAGATGGGCCGGGATGAAGACCACGCCATCTTCGCGCCCCAAGACCACATCACCGGGCATGACAGTTACGCCGCCGATGCGGATCGGACAGTTGACCCCCATGAGCATGATGGTGGGCGAGGCGTAGGTGGGGTGCCAGCCGCGCACAAAGCTGGTAAAGCCAGGGATCTCCTTGATGCCGTCGAGATCACGAATGGCGGCGTCATGCACCACGCCATTGCCGGAACGGGTATAGATCGAGGTGGCAAGGTTGTCGCCGATAATCGGCCCCTGTTCGATCTTGCCGTAGACATCGGCCACATAGACATCGCCTGGCACGAGCAGATCAATCGGCCAGGAGATCTGGTCGCCGATACAGCCGGCGCGCGCGCCCTTTTCCTCCATCACCGTGCGCATCCCAGGGCGACGGGGCATGTACATGGCTGTCAACGCTCGCCCGGCCAACACCTGACCGGGATGGGTGCAGAGCCAGTTGCCTTCATACTGATGATGATAGCCTTCGTTGCGTAACACGCCCCACGCCTCGGTGATCGTCACCTTGCGCACCCGCTGAATCAGCGCATCCGGTACGTTGGGGCGACCATCGGCAAACCGTTCACCGGTCCATTCACGGGTGTAGTCGATAATTTCTTCCGGGGTCAGGTTGAGTGGACAAAACTTTTCCATAGGAACCTCTCTTTGTTTTGTGATTAATGTTGAGTCCTCTTATTTGACCATTCCACCCCCAAAAATGCAATTTTGCCCATTTGCACAAAGCGTCGAAAATCAATATCATGCAAAAATGATAACTACCAAAGCCTAAGCCCGCTCGTAGCCGGTCCGTGACCGGCGTCCAGCCGCCGGTCACGGACCGGCTACGAGCGGGCAGAGTCATTCCACCAACAGAAGGAAACAGCACCATGAGTCAACCGGTTTTTCTTACTGACGAGCAGATGCGCCACTTTATCGCGCACGGTTATCTGCTTCTCCAAACCGATTTCCCGCCCGAATTTCATGTCGCCATGAGCCAGAACATTCGTGAGGTAATGAAAAAAGAGGGCAACCCCGGCAACAATATTTTGCCCCGCGTCCCTGAAGTGCAAGACGTCTTCAAGCACCCGGTTATCCGCGGCGCTTTGACGAGCGTCTTAGGCCCGGACTATATCATGCACCCTCACCGCCACTGTCACTTCACCGAACCGGGGCGCAAGGTGCAAAGCTGGCACAAGGACAGCTATTGGGGCCATGCCAAAGTGCGCAACCATCATCAGTGGTGGGCGATGATCTTCTACTATGACCACGCCGTTGACGAAGAACTCGGCCCCTCTAGCCTCATGCCTGGCACCCAATATTACAACAACCGCACCGGCGATGAGAGCGAACAGGATGTCCATCTGCTGGGCGAGGGGGGCGCCTTTGCATTGATCCACTATGACTTGTGGCACCGTGGCACCGCCAACCTCTCCGCCGATCGCACTCGCTCCATGCTCAAGTTTCAATTTGTACGCATGGCCCGCCCCACTGCGCCAAGTTGGGCGCACGCTGGTAAAGCCTGGCAATTGATGAATGGTGACGGTCCGCCCAATCACCACGAAACGATCTGGCGACACCAGTGGCAGTGGCTGGGTGGTAAGCATGGGGCGAATGGCGCAAACGGCTCCGTGGGGCACCTGGTCGATCAACTGGCCAGCACTGACAAACGGGTGCGCCTCCACGCTGCTGATGAGTTGGGGCTGCTGGGCATCACTGCTGGTGATGCAATCCCTGCTCTGGCCAGCGCCTTAGCGGATGAATATGAACCCGTTGCTCTTAACGCAGCCTATGCTCTCGCCGGTATGGGTGCTTCCGCCGCCGATGCTTTGTTGGCAACGCTTGACCAGGGTGATAAAGACGCGAAACGTAATGCTGGTTATGGCCTGTCAGCACTTGGCGCGCCTGGTGTACCCGGACTGATTGACCGTCTTGCGCATGGCGATGAGCAAACGCGCGGGTACGCCGCCTTTGCTTTGGGTGAAATCGGCTTACAGGGCAATGCCGCTGCCCAAGCGGCGGTTGATGGATTGGGCAAATTGGTGAGTGACGAATCGGAGTGGGTACGCCGGAATATGGTCGAGGCGCTGGGGACACTGGATATACAGGCGCAACCGGCGGCGCAAGATGCCGCGGTGGCGACACTGGCCCAAAGTTTGCAGGATGCCGATGGGCAAGTGCGTTTTACCAGTGCACTTTCCTTAACACGTCTGGGGCCGGTGGCGGCGGCAGCGGTGCCAGCACTGCAATCTGCCCTGCACGATGAGAATCGCTATGTCCGCGCCAACGCGGTTGATGCCCTCAATCGCATCGATACGCCGGAAGCGCAACGGGTGCTGATTGACTATTTGCTTGGCTCGCGCTGGTGTCCGTCGACGACGCCGGAGAGCACGTTCTAATACGTCGTATGGAGGCGGCAGTATTACCTGCCGCCTCTGTTTGTCAATCCAAGACACATCTCATTCAGCAAGCACAGACCAATCAACGATGTTCAAGGCTGGAATTTGTCGAAAATCGCGAAAATTGCGCGTGACAACGGTGGCCCTGCAGCTTAAGGCAATAGCCGCGATGCGTAGGTCTTGTGTGCCAATCCGAATCTTGGCCTGTCGTAGACGTTCAAATTCAGCCGCAGCCAAGCTATCATAGGGTAGTAACGGCAAGGTCTGAAAGAAGCGGATCGTTTCTTGGAGATATTGGAAGTTGCGGGACGCTTCTGACTCGTTGCGAGATCGCGTGATTTCGTTCCACCAACCAAGAAATTGTTCGCTTAGAGAAATGATTGTTGTGGCTCGATCATCAGGAGCAATTTTTGATAACTGTTTTCTGACTGTAGTATTGCCACGCTGAAGCAAAGAAATATGATCTGTATCGAGGATGTAGAGCATACAGTTAAGCAGTAGGTTCTGTTTGCATAAGTTCTTGCTGTTGATCCATCAGTTCCCGCGCTTCAGCAATAGAAGCTTGAAAACGATCCCACTGTTCATCGGGCATAGCCGACCACATACCAGCAAACTGTAGCCACGGATCTTCGCTAGGTTGATCGGTCGCTGGTAATTCGATCTGCACAATGCGACTACTGCTAAGAAATTGCGCTAATGCTTGACGCACGGCGGCTATGGCCTCTGCCTCATCTTCACCAGAGGCGACAACTTCGGGCCATTGTACTGGTCGGGCAACATACCCGTTCCCAGCTACCTTTGTTACAAGAATATTGTGTTTCATCTTTATCGCGCCTTCACATTTGTCGAATGCCTTGATTCACCATTCTATCACCCGCCGTAAAGTCCGTCAATCCATCCCATCCGTTTTCGACACTACCCCACCAGTCTTGCTCGTTGTATCTCGCTCAACTTCTTGCTGCTTTCACTTAACACCGCACGTGCCGTTTTATCTTTATGCTCCAACAGAAACGCATAGACCGCCGCCGCATCATGATCACTGGCTTCGCGTAGCGCCCAGCCGACCGCTTTGCGCACCATTGCTTCCTGATCGTTGAGCAGCGGTGCGCAGATCCGCAACGTGGCCGCGACCTGGGCGCGCCCTTTCTGGTTGAGGGCCGAGGCGACAGCAGGAGGAAAGCGCCGCCGCCAGCGATTGGGCGCTGCTGTCCAGACCACCAACTCATCGACCAGGGTAAGTTGGTGGGCAACCAGTGGCGCGGCAATGCCGGTTGCCAGTTGGTCGCAGATCTCCCAATCGGCCAACAAATCAACCCACCGATCAATCATCGGCCAAAGCGCCGGCGTCAGGCGCCGTTGCTGATGCGCCAGCCAGAAGAGATAGACCAGCACCGGTTCGCGCACTTTGGCGGTAAACGCTTGATCCACCAGTGTAACAATATCCTCCACAGTAGCGGCTTTGTGGGCCTGGCGCACTTTAGTCGCCAGTGTGCGCAATTGAGGGACACGCACGCCCTGAATCACCCAACCGCT
Organism: Caldilinea sp. CFX5; assembly: GCA_021405325.1. Next base: position 10,317 of record QWII01000098.1, read on the forward strand.
TGGCACGAGGGCCTGGATATTGGCTAAATAGGCTGGATCGATGGCGCTGTCGATTGCTTGTTGCACCGCTTGTTGAATGGCTCTGTGATCCACTCTGCCTCCGGCCTGTTTTGTAAAATAAGGATTGTCCGACTTGCTACCCTGTGCTACAATGGCGCGAGCTACCTAAGCAGTTACCATTATACCAGACAAACGCAACCATAGAGGAGAAACTTGTGACGCCAGAGGTAATTCGCCTAACGCAACAGTTGGTCGCCATCCCTTCGGAGACGACCAACAGCAACGCCGCCGTCAGTGATTTTTTGCAAGAGTGGTTGGACGCGCACGCCTTTACCGTAGAGCGCATCAGCTATATCGACGCTACCGGGGAAGAGAAGGTCAACCTGATCGCCAGGCGAGGCGCCGGCAAAGGGGGACTCGGCTTTTTCTCCCATTCCGACACCGTGCCCGGCGACCCGCGCGAATGGAACCCCTTTGACCCCGCCATTGCCGACGGCAAGCTCTATGGCCGCGGTAGTTGTGATATGAAAGGGCCGCTGGCCGCGTCTTTGATTGCCGCCGCCAGCGTTGATCCCGCAGCACTGCGCAAACCTATCTATATTGCCGTTGCGGCGGACGAAGAACAGGGTCACTTGGGCGCCCATTATCTACAAGAACATTCGGCGCTCTTCCGCGAAAACTGGCCGGATGCCGCCGTCGTCCCCGAACCAACCGACATGCAACCGGTCTATGCCCACAAAGGGGGCGCCGGCCTGACTGTAACAGCCATTGGTCGCGCTGCGCATACCAGCACTGATCGGGGCATTTCGGCCAACTTTTTGATCGCCCCCTTCCTGGCGGAAATGGCCGAGTTGGCGACAGTCTTCAAGGCGACGGAGCGCTTCAAAAACTACGAATTTGACCCGCCCACCAATGGCTTCAACATGACGATTGACGACGGCCAATGTCGCACCAATGTCACCGCGGCCAAAACCATTGTCCGTCTCAGCATCCGTATCATGCCCAACGATCACCACGAAGAGCAGATCGCCATGATCGCCGAGCGCGCCCGCAAGCACAACCTGATCTTTGAAGAGCGCAAACTCATGCCCTTCTACATCGACCCCAACGCACCCATTGTCCAAGCGGCCTGTCGCGCCACCGGCATTGCCAAAGCCATCACCGTCCCCTACGGCACCGAAGCCGAGTCCTACCAAAAGTATACCCAATGCGTGATCCTCGGCCCTGGCAACATCGCCCAAGCCCACACCATCGGCGAATGGATCGACGTACAGCAGCTTACCGATGCGGTGGGGGTCTATCAGCGGTTGATTGGGGAGCTTTGTATGTGAGGGTAGGTAAATAGGTAAACAGGTAGACAGGTAAATAGGTAGACAGGTAAACAGGTAGACAGGTAGGCAGTTGCATAGTAAATCAGTAGATCCGGCACAGTAGACGCCACCATATCTACCTGTCTACCTGTCTACCTGTCTACCTGTTTACCTATTTACCTACCCTACGCAAAGTCCAACATCGCCTTAATCACCCCAGTCGCCGGGTCGAGCCAGGTGGGGAAGGCGTCGATCATCTCCTCCGGTGTGGCGTGGTGGGTGATCCAGGGGGTGAGATTGATTTTGTTGGTGTTGAGACAATCAACCACGTAGGCGAAATCGGGGGTGGTGGCGTTGCGGGTGGCAAAGAGCGTCAATTCGTGGCTGTGGAAATAGGGGTCGTTAAAGGTCAGATCGGCCTGCACCAGCCCAACATAGATCAGCTTGCCGCCGTAGGCGCTGTAGTGGAAGGCTTGCATCATCGACTGGGCATTGCCGGTGGCGTCGAAAACCAACGTCGGCAATGCGCCGCCAAGCAGCCGTTGCAACTCCGCCTCGACCCCCTGGGTGGAATTGATAAACTTATCGACGCCCAAATATTGTTGACAGAAGGCGATGCGGTTGGGGTTGAGTTCCAGGCAGACGATGTCGGCGCCGGCCAGTTTGGCAAATTGCATCGTCGCCAAGCCAATTGGCCCCGCCCCAATGACCAACGCACTCTCCCCCGGCATCACCTGAGCGCGACTGACGGCGTGGGCGCCAATACAGAGCATTTCCACGACCGCCAGGTGTTCCAGCGGCGCGCCTTGCGCCTTGTGGAGTTTGTGTTGCGGCACCGTAATATACTCGCGCATCCCGCCATCGGTGTGGACGCCCAGCACTTTGAGTGTCTGGCAACAATTCGTCTTGCCCCGTCGGCACGCACTACAAACGCCGCAATTCAAATAGGGTTCAACAGCGCAAATATCACCCACCTGTAAGTCGGTTGCCCGTTGCCTTTCTCCTAAGGCGACCACTTCCACACCTAATTCATGGCCCAAAATGCGTGGGTAACTAAAAAAGGGTTGCCGCCCTCGAAAGGCGTGCAAATCAGTGCCGCAAATCCCCACCCGCCGTACCCGCACCAGCGCCTCGCCAATCCCTGGCGCCCCCGGCTCCGCAGTCTCTGTCAGGCGAAAGTGTCCTGGCGTCTCCAACACAATTGTTTTCACAGATTACTCCTTGGTTGATTGGTTAGTTCGTTGGTTCGTTGGTTGAGCTTGTCGAAACCAACGAACCAACGAACTAACCAGCTATCTTACCCGGCCCAACAAATAGCGATGATGCGCCCAGACTGCCTTCACCTGCCAGGGCAACCGAGCGTGGTCGAGCCAGGCATATTTGATCACCCGGTCATAGAGTTCCGGTTCTTTACCCAAGTAATAGGCCATCGTACTCCACTGCCAGTTGTCGCCGGTGAATTGTTGCTCCAACTGTTTGCTGCGGATGCCCAGCCGTTTGAGTACTTCGTTGGCCGGCATGACTGTGTCGGGCCAGGGGGGGGTGTCCAACACGCCCTGGTCGATGATCTCGACGCCTTCGATCGCCAAGATGCGGCGCAGGCGGCTGATGTCGGTCCACTGCTCGTCGTGATGGGCAAAAAACTCGCGGTCGATGACCAGTTTGCGCAGCCAGTAGCCCACCTGCAAATTGTTGGGCATGGCGACAAAGACCAGATTGCGGCTGGTGCGCACCAACTCGCGCAGCAGGCCCGCCGGATTTTCAATGTACCACAATCCTGCCCACTGCCAGGTGAGATCAAAGCTGCGGTCAGCAAAGGGGAGGGCGTGCCAGCGGTCCGGCGGCGTATGCACCAGATTGACCGGCAACTGCAAATCCTGCTCCCAGATGCGGCGCACCCCTTGCAGTCGTTCCTCGTTATCATCGACCATCGTCACCGCCACCCCTTGACGGGCCAGCGCCACATCGTTGATCCCGCTGACCCCCGCCATGCCATAGAGCGGCGCTTCCAACACGCTTTGGATCTGGTAACGTTGCCGCAGATCCTCCAAAAAATCATTGAGAACAAAGCGCTCGTAAACTAGTCCCAAGCCCTCGTTGTAGTCGGTTAAATATTTGCGCCAGGTGTTCGTTGGTTCAGTCATGGTTGATCCGTGTTTCGTATTGCGTGTTGCGTGAACTGTATTGGTAATTGTTCGTGGTTTTGCGATCTGCACATTATGGGTTGTTCTCTTGTAACAAAATCATCCTGTGATGGTACACGCAACACGCAACACGTAGCACGCATCACGTCCCCTTCACCTTCTGCACCTCATTCAACATCTCTTCGACCGAGCGGCGACCGGCTTCGCTTTCAGCGCCGAGCATTTGCATTAGTTCTTCAATGCGGGCGTTTTCATCCAACTGGCGGACGACGGTGCTGGTGCGTTCTTCGCCATTGACTTGAGCTACTCGTTTGTTGACGGTGAAATGTTGATCGCCAAAGGCCGCTAGTTGGGGCAGGTGGGTGATGCAGAGCACTTGATGGGCGATGATATTGTCGGCGGCAGGCTCAACGACCAGCGCTGGTTGGCTCTTCTTGCCGCTTTTCCCACGCTTGTCATTGGGTGCTTTGCCGTTGAGACTCGGTTGACCCGTGAGCATCCACAATTTCTGCCCGACCACAGCACCAACACGACCGCCGATGCCCTGGTCGATTTCATCAAAGATGAGCGTGGGGGTGGCGTCGGCATGGGTGAGAACACTTTTAAGCGCCAGCATCAAGCGCGCCGTTTCACCGCCGGAGGCCACCTTTGCCATCGGTTTGAGCGGTTCGCCGGGGTTGGCGCTGATCATAAATTCAACCTGATCGATACCGGTGCTGTCAAAGGCGACGCGGCGGCCATCGGGCAGGTAGGCGCCATCAGCTTTGGGACTCTGCTCGACAGCAACGCCAAAGCGGGCGCGCGCCATGCGGAGATCGGCCAATTCCTGTTCAACCTGGCGTGCCAGTTGATTGCCGGCGACACAGCGCTGCTGGCTCAACTCGGCGCCCAGTTGACCAATGGTGCGCAATAGGCTCTCTTCCTGCTGTTCCAGTGCGGTGGTTTTGGCCTCCCAATTGCTCAAGCCATCGAGTTCAGCCTGGGCGCGCTGGCCAAAAGCGTTGATCTGCTCAATCGTGTCGCCATACTTACGTTTGAGATTATGGATCAGGTCGATGCGCTCTTCGACCTCTTCCAGCCGTTCGGGGTTAAATTCTAAGTTGTCGGCATAATCTTCCAGGGTGCGCGCCAGGTCGGAAAGCTGTTCCAGCAGCGCCTGACTCTCGTCCGCCGTCTCTTTCATATCGGGGTCGATGCGCGCCAGCCGTTCAATGCGCCCGACCGCTTCGCTAATGAGATCGAGGGCGCTGGGCACTTCGCCATCACCATTACTGAGGACAGCTTGCGCGGTTTGCGCCAGCTTCATAAGTGTTTCGGCATTGCCCAGGCGCCGTCGTTCACTTTCCAATTCGCTTTCCTCACCGGGGCGTAACTTGGCGGAAGTGATTTCTTCGGCCTGAAAACTGAGCAGATCGATGCGTTGGGCAATCGTGCGAGCATCCTGGCGCAAGCGTTGCAACGCTTCGCGTACCTTGCGCAACTCGCTGACCCGTTCGGCCAGCCGGCGGCGCTGCGGGAGCAGATTCGCATAGCGGTCGAGTAGGTGAACATGGGTGCGCGCCTGTAACAGATTGAGATGTTCGCCCTGGCCATGAACATCGACCAAATGGCCGGTCACTTCGCCCAGCAGTTGCAGATTGACCATGCGGCCATTAATGCGGCAGATGTTGCGACCCGTGCGGCGCACCTCGCGGCTGAGGGTGAGCCAGTGCGGGTTGTCGGGGTCATCCAGGCCATTTTCTTCTAGAATGGGTTGTAGATCGGCGCGAACGTCGCCTTCCACGACCTGAAAGCTGGCTTCGATCTCGGCTAACTCGCTGCCGGCGCGCACCCACTCCGTCGTGGCGCGATCGCCCAGTAACATGCCGACCGCGTCAATGATGATCGATTTGCCGGCGCCGGTCTCGCCGGTTAAAATATTCAGTCCCGGCCCAAAGGTCAGGTGGAGATCGTCGATAATGGCAAAGTTACGAATATGCAAATCAGCCAACATAGGTTGTTCGGTCACTGGTCATTGGTCATTCGTCACCGGGTATGAATAATACAAATGCAATGATGAATGACGACTGGTAGGTTTGCTGTAGGGCTTGGCGCCACGGCAACAAGCTCTCTTCATCCTGGCCTAATTGTAGCACAGATAGTTGTGATATAGAAGCAATGTCGGGGAGTAATGCACAATTTCCAATAGTCGATGGTCTTAACTGTTTGCACATCTCGCCAACCATGTTATAATGGCTATAATCAAACGTTATACTATGCTTTCGGCGAAGATGATGCTGCAGAACTTATCATGTTCAAACAAGGGCAAGTATAAGACAACAGTTTCAGATCACGATGAATAAACCCAGATCAAACGCGATCAACTTGTTAGTTCATTGGTAACTACCAAGCCACCCCCACCTAACCTCCCCCTGCTAAGGGGAGGGACAGTTCCTCCCCTGATAAGGGGAGGTTAGGTGGGGGTTAAGGTTAGAAGGGGGGTAGTAGTTACCTTCATTGTGGCTGTTGTGAATGTGTCGTTAGCGTGGCTGAGGCGATGCTGCGGCGATTGTGTGGGCAATAGCGTTGCCTTAGAAGAACTCTACACCAGAGTAAAGGGAGGAAAGGTATGAATATTATTCCAGGCCCGTGGGAGCTTGTGATTATTTTGGTTATCGTCGCCATGCTCTTTGGCGTGGGGCGGTTGCCTGAAGTTTTTGGCGCCGTGGGCAAAGGGATTCGCGAATTCCGCAAAGAATCCAACACTGGCGACAAGAGCAACACGACGGTTGTCAACACCGATAAACCGAGCGAAAATACGGCGGAAAGCTAAACCGATCATTGCTTTGGCGGCGAGCAAGCCTACGATGAATTGTTCTGCAGCTTCATCGTAGGCTTGCTCGCCGCCGATTTCTATTTCCCATGGGGATAAGCTGCGAAAGGTTGTTGCGTGCGTGTCCTTCGCTTTATCGCCTTGTTGCTGGTCGTTGTCATTGCTTATAGTGCGCAATTTATTCTCCACCCGCCACTTCTAACAACATCCAGTTCACTTCTGCCAACGCAACTTAGCGCCCTCTTGCCTGACCTGTCGCGGCTGCGTGGCCTGGTAGCCGGGGATCTGCGCGATCTCGCCATCTTTCTCCTGGCCGTTGCGGCTATTACCTTTGGCCTGGTTGCTGTCCCGTGGCCTCTAACCGCCGCGCCGCTCGCCAACGTGCCGGCAACCTTTGCCCTGCCCGGCGCCCGCCGGCGTCAACGCCTGGCCTGGTTCTTAGTAATCACGGCGGTGGTTTTGGTTACGCTTGCCACCCTCTTTGTCAGAATCGCACCCGCCCCCAATGCGCCTACTGGTCAAGGCGTAAGCTTTGTGGTCCCAGCGGATCTTCTGGCTGTAGCGGTGCGTATGCCCTGGCTGCCCGAATTATTATGGGCCGGCGGCTTACTCTTCTTTTTTGCGGGCTGTGGCGTTTTTCCCTGGCGCTTTGCCCAAGACGTAGCCGAAGCGGCGGAGGGGAGCGCAAGCAAGGCGACGCCGATCGGCTGGTGGCGTCTGCTGTTGCTCCTGCTCTTGGCGGCGTTGCTCTATGCTTGGCGCCTGCTGGAAATTCCGCGCTCTGTTCATCCGGATGTCGCGCAAGTGGCGCTCTGGGCCAGTGATTGGGCGACCGGAGGAACTGCCCCCCTCTTCGGACGTACACCGCTCAAGCTTGAATCAGGGCTTTACCTGGCGAGCCTGGGCGGCGCCGTTACGGGCCTTTTCTTGCGTGTGACAGACGATTTGCTCCTAAGCGTGCGTCTTGCCGGTTTCCTCTTTGCTCTAGTCGCAATTGCCGCCACCTGGCTATTGGGAACCGAACTCTATCACCGCACGCCGGCGCCATCGCCAACGGACCCGACCGTTGATCAGGGGCGCTGGCCGGCGTTCATTGCCGCCGTTTTGGTGATGACGACGACCGCCACTATTCTCTTTAGCCGTGTTCCTGTCCTCCTCGAAATGGTAGGGTGGGGTACGCTGGGCGGTTGGGCGCTGCTGTACGGGCTGCGCACTGGCGATCGCCTGGCGGTCGGGTTGAGTAGCGTACTGCTGGCGCTGAGTGCGCTCCTCTACTCCCCCGGCATTGCCTTTGTGCTGACGGCGCTCTGCTGGTGGGTTGGCTATGGGGTGGTGCAGACGGGGTGGGCGCCCCATCATCTGGCGCCGACCTTGCCGGGGCGGCGGTTTCGTGGTTACTTTTTGCTCTGGCTGGTCGGTCTGTGCCTTACGGCGGCGCCAACGGTCACAGGCCATTGGTTTGGCGAATTACCCGGGCCGCAGCTTTGGCAGGGTAACTTGGTGGCCCACTGGCGACCGACGCTGCTCGCCTTTGCCCAGCCGGGGGATGCCAGTCAACTGGGTGGGGTGACGCTCCCGTTCTTTCACCCATTGTTGACGCCATTGCTCTGTCTAGCGCTGGGGGCGCTCTGCTTTAACTTTGATCGGCGCGCCGCCTGGTTTTTGCTCACCTGGGTGGCGGGCGGCTTGCTCTGTGCGATGGTGCTGCCGGCGCGGGCGCCAAGCTGGCCGGCGCTGCTACCCGTATTGCCGGCGACCGCGTTGGTCTTGGCCTTTGGTCTGGATCGCTTGCGGGCGACGATCTTGCAGAGCGCCGGCGCCTGGAGCAGCAATTTATTCAATTATCTGCTACTGGGCGTGCTGGTCTGGATTGGCGTGCAGAATGGCGTGGCCTACTATGACTTTGTCCAGCAGCAGACCGACTCGGTTAGTGTCGTGGGGCAGGAGTTGCGCACCCTGCCTGCTGAGCAAATGGTCTTTGTCGTCGGGTTGCCGGCAACGACGGCTGATACGCCGCAATTGCGCTTCTTTACCAACGATTGGCGGCGACCGACCCGCGCGCAGGTACTCTTTAGCGAAACTTTACCGGCTACTTTGCCGACCGGCGCTGTTGTCCTGCTGACGCCGTCGGAAACGACAAGGGCTACGCTCACGCAGTTGCGAAGCCTTTCCCAGGGGGGAACGTTGATTGTCCGGCGCGACCATCGGGCGAATGTGCTGCTCTACCGCTATACGCTTGCGCCCTAAGGCCGTGTAGGGGCGGTTGCCTTCTAGGCGCCTACGGGATTTTATTCTTTGGAGTAGCCTAAATCGTCATGAGTATCCGCTGAATTTTGTGAACGGGGCTACTCTTGTTATACTTGCGCAAAGAACGCAGCGGATTATAGAAAATAGCGAATTCAACGACAGCGTAGACAACGGATTATGCGGCGGATTTGCGCAAGTATAACAAGAGTAGCCGTGGTGTATGTTGCGTAGAGCGCGGAAAGTGATTAGGGAGTTACTTTATGTCATTTGTTAGTTTTTTGATGATTGCAACGATGATTATTGGGGTTGCCTTGACCAGCGTTGTGTTGGTGCAGGGGCATAGCACAGGCGGGTTGGGGAGCGTCTTTGGCGGTTCCGATATTTATCGGACGCGCCGTGGTATGGAGAAGACGCTCTTTAATCTCACCTTCCTGTTGGCCGGGATCTTCTTCCTCCTCTCGCTCCTGGCTGTGGCCTTTGAATAGGTCGCGATGGTAGTCAATACAACCCTGTCAGGTTTTCAAAAACCTGACAGGGTTCTAGTCGCTGCCATCCTACTCATCGCTATGCAAGCATCGCCACCATCCTTCCCACCCACGACAGCACCCACCGACTCGCTTGGCCGCCACTTGCGGTGGCAGGTGGTTTTGGCCTGCTTGGGTCTATTTGCCCTGGTCAGCCTGCTGGGGTATTCCACCTATTCGGTGACGACTGTTCTGGTGCCGGATCGGGGGGGCGTCTTCCGCGAAGGGGTGATGGGCAACCCGCGCTATCTCAACCCTTTTGTCTGTGATCGCAATGAGGTGGATGAAGATCTGTGCGCCTTGCTCTTCCGTGGGTTGACGCGGATCGACCAGCATGGCCGGGTGGTGCCGGATTTGGCCAGCGATTGGACAATTACCGACGAAAAGATCTATACCTTCCGCTTGCGGCCAGACCAATTTTGGCACGATGGGCGCCCCGTCACGGCGGATGATGTGCTCTTTACCACAAACATCTTCCAAAATCCGGATGTGGTCGAAATTCCCAATCTGTCGATCCTCTGGCGCACGGTGAAGGTTGAAAAGGTGGATGATTACACTATCCGTTTTACCCTAAGCGAACCCTTTTCGCCCTTCCTGGATTACACCTCAATCGGCTTGCTCCCCAGGCATCTCTATGGGAATGTGCCGGCGACGGAACTGGCAAGCAAACCGCTGAACGGCACCCCGATTGGCTCCGGCCCGATGATGATCGAAGCGATGACCGCCAGCTATATTCGTCTGAAGCCAAGCCCCTTCTACAGCGGCCCTGCCCCCTATATTTCTGCGCTGGAATTTCATTTTTATCCCGATCACCCCAGCATCTTAAATGGCTATATCGCCAACGAAGTGGACGGCATCAGCCGCATTTTGCCGGCGGAATTTCCACGGGCCGCCAACCAGGAAGGGCTGGCGCTCTTCTCGGCCATTCAAGCGCGCTTCCTGAGCATTACCTTGAATATGGACAATGCCAACACTCCCTTCTTTGGCGATAAGGCGGTGCGGCAGGCGCTCTATTATGGGCTGAATCGGACTGCGCTGGTTGACGAAGTGGCGCTGGGGTTGGGCGTGGTGGCGCATAGCCCGCTGTTGCCCGAAAACTGGGCCTATAATCCACAAATTCCACAATATACCTATGATGTTGCCACCGCCAAACAGCTACTCGATGGCGCCGGCTGGATTGACAGCAATGGCGATGGCGTGCGCGAAAAGAATGGCGCCCCGCTGCAATTTCTCTTGTACGCTTCCGATGAGCCGCTCCAAAGCGCACTGGTGCAGCGCATTGCTCTGGATTGGCAAGCCATTGGCGTGCGTGCTGTACCAACGCCCATCACCTTTGTGAGTCTGATGACCGATTTTTTGCAGCCACGCAAGTTTGATGCCGCCCTGACCGTGTGGGACATTGCCGGCGACCCGGATCAATATTGGCTCTGGCATAGCACGCAAATTGAAGAGGGCGGGCTGAATTATGCCGGTTGGCGCAATGATGAGGTGGATGATCTGTTGCAAAAAGCGCGTTCCATTACTAACGAAACCGAACGCAAGAGCCTCTACAGTCGCTTTCAACAAATCTTTGCGGAGGAAGCGCCGGCGCTGCTCCTCTACTATCCGGTCTATACCTATGGGGTGAGTGAGCGCGTACAAAATGTGCAGATTGGCCCGTTGAATCAACCCGCCGAACGCTTTGCCAGCTTTGCCGATTGGTACATTGTCACCCGGCGTGTGCCCCTCAACCAGGCGCCAACGACGGCGCCGCCGACGCCGCCCCGGTCCTTTAATCCCTAATCTGACAGCGCTTTATCAATAAATCAGATGCAATCATGGATGGAGAATTGAAAACTCTTAATTGTTAATAGCGCATCACCCCATCATTCACAATTAATCGTTCGCCATTGACAATTAATTATTGGGCCGCGCTTCCGCTACCACTGTTGCTTGATATTGCATGGACGCGCCATTCGGGCCAATCGGCGCAAAAAGCAATTTAATCTTTCCCATGGTGGGATGTTCGAGGCAATAGATCTGTTTGGGCAGCAGGGGTCGCAATGGCCCATTAAAGACAACGAAAAACTCGTCGGCGCGCAGATTGCTTTGACCATTCTCGGTTGCGGCCAAATTGCGGACGGCGCGCAGTTGCAACAAAATGGGGGGGAGCGACTCCACTTCCAGCTTAAACGGCTGATTCAGATGGGAAGAAAAATCAGTACTGGTGAATTGTGCAAATGGTAGCATTCGGTTATTCCTTTGGCTATGGTGAGATTTTCCTACCATATAATCGTAATCCATCCACCAATTCCTTTGCCCTAGCGCTTAATCTGCCTGAAAAATACGTGGATTGACTTGCGGGGTGTTCTGTTATTCACTCTTTTGACTGAGGTAATTACGCCAATTGACGTAATGATTCGCCAGTAATTAGTGCGCTGATCGCCGGATCTGGGCAATGCGTTGTAACGCCTGCGTAATGGTTGTCGTTGCATCAACCGTCGTCACCGCATTGCGCCGGCACCAAATGAGAAATTCAACATTGCCGGCTGGGCCAAGCAGTGGCGAAGGCATCATGCCTTTGACTGCCAGCCCCAGTTGTTCCGCCAGTTGGAAAACGTCTTCCAGCACCCGCCGATGCACTGCCTCTTCACGGACAACCCCGCCTTTGCCGACCTGCTCCTTGCCGGCTTCAAATTGCGGTTTGATCAAAGCGACCAGATCGGCCTCCGGCTGTAACAGCGCTAACGTGGCCGGCAGCACCAGGTTTAGGCTGATAAAGCTGGCGTCAATCACGGCCAGATCGGCCAGGGTCTGACCGGGCAATTCGGTTAGGTGACGCACATTGGTGCGCTCCATCACGACGACCCGTTCATCGCTGCGCAACTTCCAGGCCAGTTGACCGTAGCCGACATCAATGGCGTAGACGCGCGCTGCGCCTCGTTGTAACAAACAATCGGTAAAGCCGCCGGTGCTGGCGCCAACATCCACCGCGATTTTGCCTTGCACATCGATCGGAAAAGCGTCCAATGCCGCCGCCAGTTTGACGCCGCCCCGGCTCACGTAGGGCAGCGGATGACGGACACGCAGCGCCACGTCAGCAGCAAAGCTTTGGCCCGGTTTATCGCGCACCACTTCATCGACCAGTACTTCACCGGCCATGATCAACCGCCGGGCTTGCTCGCGGCTTTCGACCAACCCTCGTTCAACCAGCAGCAGATCCAACCGTTGTTTCTTCCCTGGCGGCCGCTGGGTATTTTGGCTGATATTGGCCGACTCTGCCGGGGTGGGCAGGGGTTCTGCTGGTGTCACCGGGTTTTCATTCGACATCATTGACGACTGCGCCTATCTACAAATTTTGACGAAGTAAGGGGCATACAGTAACATGCCTCTCAGCTTTATTGACGAAAAATCGTTGTAGAATTTATTTGAAATTATTTCCAATTATCAGATAACGCTTCAGACTGCTCCCAGCCGGTCCGTAACTGGCGCCAGTCACGGACCGGCTGGGAGCAAGCCGGCTGAAGCGTTCCATCATCAGAAAGTAGCAACGTAAACAGCAATTATGCCCTCACAATTTTCCCGTAACCTCGCTGGTTTGATTCGGACCATGCGGCTGCGCCAATGGTCGAAAAACGTGATCATCTACGCCGGCCTGGTCTTTGATGGTAAACTCTTTGACATCAGCTTGCTCACCGCGACAACCTTGGTTGTCCTTTGCTTCTGTCTTGTATCTAGTAGTGTCTATATTATTAATGATCTGGCCGATATTGAAAAAGATCGATTACACCCGCGCAAGAAACTGCGCCCCCTGCCTTCCGGACAAGTGCATCCGCAATTTGCTGCCGTGGCTGCTGCCTTGCTGGCCTTTGTGAGCATTGCCCTGGCCGCCTGGCTAAATCTTTGGGTTGGGCTGGTGGTTTTTGTCTACCTGGTGCAAAATATTGCCTATAGCCTCTACCTGAAGAATATCGTCCTGATCGATGTCATGGTCCTGTCGCTCGGCTTTTTATTGCGCGTCCTGGCCGGCGTCTTAATTGCCGATGTCAGCAACTTTAGCCCGTGGCTCTATGTCTGCATCACCTTGCTTGCGCTTTTCCTCGGTTTTGGCAAGCGGCGCCACGAGATCACCCTCTTGCAAGATGACGCCGCCGCCCATCGCAGCAGCCTGCAAGAGTATAATCTCCCCCTGCTGGATCAGATCATGAGTCTGGTGACCACCAGCACCTTTGTCACCTACACCTTCTACAGCTTTGAAGCGCAGACCGCGCTGGTGCGCGATGGACGGATGCTCCTGACCACGCCCTTCGTCTTCTTCGCCATTGCGCGCTATCTCTATTTAATTCATGTGCAGAAACGGGGTGGCGCCCCCGATGAGTTGATCTTTGAGGATCGCCCACTCTTGATCAATGGGGTGCTTTGGGTGGTATCGATCGTGGTGTTGTTGTATGTGTGGTAGATAGGTAGACAGGTAGACAGGTAGACAGGGAAATAGGACGTATCTACCTGTCTACCTGTCTACCTACTTACTCCTCCTGCACAAATGCCGCCCAGGCGCCTTCCATGCCGTCGTCGGTGACGCCGTAGAAGACGCGCACTTGGTCGCCTTCGCGCAGGGCGAGATCGTAGCGGACTTTGCCGGCGCGCGCTTGGGAACGGACTAAGCCGACGTTGCCCTGCCATTCGACTTTGTCGGTGCGGACCCGTTTGTCCTCATGTTGCTGAATGGCATAGTTCCACAACTTGCGGGCGCCTTTGCGGGTGACGTTGGTGATGACGTGGCCGTTGCGCAGATCGCGAATGGTGTGGAACTGGGTGCCGTTGCGCTCTTCGCTGTGGACAATCTCGACGCCCACCTGCGGCAGATAGAAAGCATCGTTCGCATCAACCATCGCAATCTCCGGCGGCAACACGGCTTCGACTACCTCGGCCTTGCTCTCCAGCGGTTCGCTACTGCTCTCCGGGCGCCGGGGGCGATCCTGGCGGCGACTGTCGTGGCGCGGACGATGCTCCGTCCGCGCTGGTCGGTGCGGCGGCGCCAGTTTGCCCGCTTCTATCAACACTTCCTGAATGAGCGCCACAATTTCATCGCGCACAGCGAGGCTGGTGTCGGTCTCATCGCGCACATAGAACTTGTTGCCGTCCAGACAGTAGGGGCGGTTGTCCCCTTTCGGTACCCGCAAGCGCAGAATGTTGGCGCCCTGACTTTGGAACTGGTCGATTTTGATCGCTAACGGCGGCGTCAACCGTTCGGTGAGATCAATGCGGATCTCCTCTTCCACCTCTTTGATGTTCGCCAACCCTTTCGGCTTGTCATTGCGCGGCCCGGCGCCGACATAGATGACGCCCCCCGCCGTGTTGGCAAAGGCGCAGACATCGGCCAGGATGCCGGTCAGCTTGCCGCTACGCTTGTTGGCCGACTCGTGGAAGCTCTGGATGATGGTTGGCCCTTCTTCACGGGCGGTCGCCAGCGGATCAAAGGGTTTATCGACGGCGCGTGATGGGCGTGTGCGGTCAAACTGATTGCTGCGCAACAGCGCAGCAATGTTCTCAAAGGTCGGCGCATCCAACAGTAGTTCGGTGGCCCGTTCACCGATGCCCAAGCGCTTGTTATTCTTGGGGTCGGTGTTCAGGCGATGGGCATCGCTGCCCTGGATACAGTGCATTTTGCGCGAATATTCGCTCTTGCTGCCGTTGAAAAAGCGCGCCGTGGAATGGCCGCGGCGATCCAGATCGGTGACTTCCAGGGCATCCAGATTGGGATCTTGCGTGTAGGCAATCTTGGTCTGGCCGCCAAAGGGGAAGTTGCGCATGGCGACGCCGTGGGTGCTGTTGGCATGGGCAGCAATGGCAATGCCCCCGGCTTCCCGAATCACCTTGTAGGCAGTCAATACATCGGTGCCGGCGCCGGTCTCCGTGCTGCCGATGTCCAGTTTATCGGGCGGCACTTTCAAGCTCAACAAAATGTGTTCCAACTGGCGCACCGGCGTATCCGGTGGGAAGATGCCCAAAATGTGAAAGCCAAAGGTGGCGGTAAATTCAAAGCCGGGCAAGACCAACACTTTGTCGGCAAAGGTGCGCCAGCTTTGTAAGCGGTTGCGCTCCTCGTCGGTTAAGCGGTTGTCGCGCTCCAAACGGGTTAACCACTCGATCTCCCGCTGAATGGCGGCAATCCCGCCCACGGTGTTATGATCGGTGATGGCGACAATATCCAGCTCTTTTTCCACAACCTTCGCCATCCAGTCAAAATAGGTGGCGCTGGGTTCTTCGTAGTCGTTCGAGCCTGGGGTGTGCAGGTGCAAATCCACTTTGTACCACTTGCGTTGCCCTTTGGGCTGTTGCGCAGCGCTGCTTTGGGCGCCTTGCGCACTTGGTGTACCGCTGCTACTGCCGGTACTGATGACGGACACATTGCTGCTGCTCTGGGGGGTATTCGTCGGCGCAGCTTTCGGTTGTCCGTTTTTGTTATAAGGTCTACGTCTTTTACTCACAAAATTTATTTCCTTCAAAAATAGTACTCATGGCGCCATCTGCTCGCCCTTTCTAGCGTCCTCGTGCACTTCACCGTCAATGGCTGCCGCCCACACTTCATCGACAGTGTCCACCAGGATAAACTTGAGCTTTTCCCGCACGGTCGCCGGCACATCTTCCAAGTCGGCCTCGTTGTGCCTGGGCAAAATCACCGTTTCCAGCCCGAAACGCACCGCCGCCAGCACCTTTTCTTTGACCCCGCCGATGGGCAACACCTTGCCGCGCAAGGTGATCTCACCGGTCATGCCCAACTTGGGGCGCAACGGTTTGCCGGTGAGCAGACTGACCAGCGCCGTGGACATGGTGATGCCGGCGCTGGGGCCATCTTTGGGAATCGCACCGGCAGGGATATGCAGGTGGATATCCGATTTGCGGAAAGTATCCGGGTCGATGTTGAGGGCGCTGGCGCGGCTGCGGACATAGCTCAACGCTGCCTGCGCACTCTCTTTCATTACATCGCCCAGTTGCCCGGTGAGGGTAAAGCCCTTGTCGCCGGGCGATTTGGTCGCCTCAAAAAACATAATGTCGCCGCCGGTGGCCGTCCAGGCCAACCCAACCGCGACGCCGGGCATTTCGGCCCGTTCTACTACCTCGTCGGGGTGAATTTCCCGTTTGCCCAGGAATTGGCCGACGTTAGCCTTGTCAACAACAATGACGCCATCGCCGTTGCCGGCAGCCACCTTGGCGGCAATTTTGCGACAGATCTTACCGATCTGCCGTTCCAGCCCACGCACGCCGGCTTCACGCGTGTAGCCCTGGATCGCTTCGCGCAGGGCTTCCTCGCGAAAATCGATCTCTTCCTGGCGCAGGCCATTTTCCCGAATCTGGCGGGGAATCAGGTAGCCACGCGCAATTTGTAACTTTTCGTCTTCGGTGTAGCTGCTCAGTTCGATGATCTCCATGCGGTCGCGCAGTGGCCCCGGAATGGTGTCCAGCACGTTGGCGGTGGTGATAAACATCACCTGGCTCAGATCATAGGCTACATCTAAATAATGGTCGCGGAATTCGCGATTTTGTTCAGGGTCAAGCACCTCCAATAATGCGTTGCTGGGGTCGCCCCGGAAATCGCGCCCCAATTTGTCCACTTCATCGAGCATAAAGACCGGGTTGTTGCTCTCAATGCGGCGTAAGCTCTGGATAACCTTGCCCGGCATTGAGCCGATGTAGGTGCGGCGGAAGCCGCGGATGTCGGCTTCGTCACGTACACCGCCCAGCGCCAGCCGTACAAACTTGCGCTCCATCGCCCGCGCAATGCTAATGCCCAGACTGGTCTTGCCCACCCCAGGCGGCCCCACAAAACAGAGGACGACGCCTTCGCGTTCACGGCGGATCTTGTCGCGCACATCTTCGTGGCTATGTTCTTCCCGCCGTTCGGCGCGCAATTTGCGCACGGCCAGGAATTCCACAATGCGGTCTTTGATCTCTTCCAGGCCAAAGTGATCCTCGTCCAAGACTGCACGCGCATGGGGGATGTCCAGGTTGTCCGATGTCTGCTTTTGCCAGGGCAGACTCACCAGCAGATCAAGATAGGTTTTGATCACGCTGTACTCGGCGGCCTGGATCGGCATTCGGCGCATCCGTTCCAGTTCGCGGCGCGCTTCCTTCTCGGCCTCCTCGCTCATGCCGGCAGCGACAATGCGCTCCTCCAGTTCGCGAATGTCGGCGGATTGTTCGTCGTCGTCGCCCAACTCTTTCTGGATCGCCTTGATCTGCTCGCGCAGGTAGAACTCGCGCTGCATCCGCTCCATCTCGCCCTGGGCCTCGGTCTGGATTTTGCGCCCGAGTTCCAGCACCTCGATCTCCTTCTTGAGCAGTTGGGTCAGGCGCATGAGCTTGTCGTAGATGCGGTCCATCTCCAACAACGCCTGGGCGTCTTCGGTAGAGAGGCGCATACTGCTGGCGACGAGATAGGCCAGTTGGCGGGCGTCATCGACGTTGATCGCCATGATCGCCAACTCCTCCGGCATGTGCGGTTCCAGTTCGATCAACTTACGAAAGAGATCCTGGACGGCGCGTGTCAGCGCTTCCATCTCCAGGTTCGTCTCTTCTGTCTCCGGGATGACCTCGACACGGGCGCGCAGGTAGGGGTCGCGCTGAATATAGTTGATAATGCGGATGCGCTCCAACCCCTGGATGACCAGCCGCATGGTGCCGTCGGGCGTCTTCAGGACGCGATGGATCTGAGCGGCGGTGCCAATCGTATGAATCTGATCCGGCGTGGGTTCTTCGACATTCTCGTCTTTGCTGGCCACCAGGGCGATCATCCGGCTGCCTGGTAAGCTCTCTTCGACAAGGCGGATACTGCGTTTCTGACCAATCGGAAGGGGCAACCACATCATCGGGTAGACAACCGCGCCACGGAGTGGCAAAACGGGCAGATCATCGGCGACAATGCTATCCACCGGTTCCTCATCTTCGAGGGTAAATTGCCGACTCAATTCCTCTGATTCGTACAAGACTTCGTCTTCCTCGGCGTCATCCCAGTCGTCAAGGTCGGCATAGATATTTGGGTTGTTCATAAGTTAAGAATACACGATCATGCATCAATGTGATGGCCTCCAGATAATGTCGGCGTTCAGCCATCAATCAGGTTAATTTATCAATCGACGCCGGACAGGACGTTTTTCGTCGTAAAGTACAACGTTTTGTTATACCCCTTGCGTATTATATCGATCTTGCGACTTTCTTACTAATTTGCTTTTGCGTGCGTTGCACTGCTTGTGCGTGCGCGGCACTGGTCAAAGCGTCATGCTACACCGTAAATGCCTGTGACCAGTGCCACGCACGCACAGGCGCTATTGATCAACAAGTGGAAATCCAATTGTCTAGCAATCTGGATTTCCATTATAGCGCAAAAAAGTGCTGTTGCCATGTGTGGAAAATTCCAGGTAGACTGCGAGAATGTTATACTGGGCTTACGAATGTCAGTCGTCTCTAGTCGTGAGGTCGCATGGTCCGGCGTCGGTCTGTGACCACCTCGGTGACATTGCGCTCTACTGAATATAACTTTTTAGCGAAATAGCTGCACTCACGAATTCATGTGTAAGATCAGATAGGAACTGTTCATGACAACCACAATAACCCCAACGGCCGATATGACCCTACGCACCTTCTCCGATGCCCTGGCGGCGCGTCAGTCCACCCCTGGCGGCGGTGGGGCGGCGGCCATTACCGGTAGTCAAGCCGCCGCGTTGATCAGTATGGTGATCAACTTTACGGTGGGCAATAAAAAGTATGCCGCCGTCGAAGCCGCAATGCAGTCCTGGCTTTCACAAAGTGAAGCGTTGCGCAACGAATTGTTGACGTTGGCTGATCGCGATGTGGAAGTCTTTACTACCGTTTCTGCTTGCTATGCCATGCCCAAAGAGAGCGACGCCGAAAAAGCCGCCCGCACCGCTGCCTTGCAAAGCGCCCTCAAAGCCGCGGCGGAAGTGCCCTTCACCGTGGCCGAAAAATGCCTGGCTGTCCTGCGACTGGCGGCGCCGGTGGGGGAAAAGGGCAACGCCAATGTGGTCAGCGACGCCGGGGTGGCAATGTATCTGGCCAACGCTGCCCTCTACAGCGCGATTATCAACGTCAATATCAATCTCAAATTTATCAAAGACAGCGACTATGTCGCCACCTGGTCGGCCAAACGGGACGCCTTGCTGGCGGAGGCTGCCACTGCCTACGCCGCTGCCCGCACCGCCTGCGCCGCCACCTTAGGAGTAGACCTATGACCGCACAACTGCTAAACGGCACGGAGCTTGCCAAAAGTCGCAAAGCCGAGGTAAAAGCCCAAGTCGCCGCCTTCCGACAAAGCCACCATGTGACCCCGACCCTCGCCATCCTGCGCGTGGGCGATGATGAAGCCGCCGCCGGCTACGCCCGCGCCATTGAACGCAACTGCAAGGGGGTCGATATTGCCTTTCAAGCCACCGTGCTGCCCGCCGACGCCACCCAAGCCACCGTAACTGTTGCGCTGCAAAAACTGAACGACGATCCACAGGTTCACGGCATTATGATTCTGGAACCGCTGCCGGCCCAGATCGACGCCAATGCGCTCCTGCTGCTCCTGAACCCGGCCAAAGATGTCGATGGCGTCCACCCGCTCAACGCCGGTCGTCTCTCGGCCCAGCGTCCGCCCTATTTCACGCCGGCAACCCCGGCCGCCGGTCTGGCCCTGTTGGAAGCCGCCGGCGTTGAGCTCAAGGGCCAAAACGCCGTGGTCGTCGGGCGTAGCGACATTGTGGGCAAACCGATGGCGTTGCTCCTGCTTCACCGCCACTGCACCGTCACCATCGCCCACAGCCGCACGCGTGACTTGCCGGCCCTCTGTCGCACCGCGGATATTCTCTGTGTCGCCGTCGGTCGCGCCGAGATGGTGCGGGGCGACTGGGTCAAGCCCGGCGCCATCGTCGTCGATTTTGGCACCACCTACACTGATGATGGTCTCAAAGGCGACTGTCACCAGGCCGAAGTCGCCGCCGTGGCCGGCCTGATGACGCCCGTACCCGGCGGCGTGGGGCCGATGACCAATGTGATCCTCATGCAGAATGTCTTACAGGCCGCGACGTTGGCAGTGACGGGGTAGCGTGCGTGGCACTGGTCAAGACCAATTTACTTGATCCTACCGTCTACTGACCAGTGCTGCGCACGCGAGTCAAATCCCAGGGTAGGCAACCGCGTGCGCGGCACTGGTCAAGACCAACGCACTTGATCCTGCCGTCTCCTGACCAGTGCCGCGCACGCGGGTCAAACACACAGGGTAGGCAACCGCGTGCGCGGCACTGACCAGCAGGCGCAAGGGTAAAGCGAACTATCGGGGTCAGTGCCACGCACGCGGGTCAATTGTATAACAACCGCGTGCGCGGCACTGACCAGTAGATGGTAGGGCAAAGCGAGTGATCCGGGTCAGTGCCACGCACGCTCGTCAGCAAAGGGAAGACGATGGCGCGTCGCGATGTTGAATTTGTCAAGGGCGAGTATTATCACATCTACAACCGTGGGGCAAATCGCATGTCGATTTTTCGGGATGTGAAGGATTACATCTATGTCCTGGAGGCGATGAACGAGTATTGTAAAAAGCTCAAGATCACCATCATTGCCTACTGCCTTATGGTCAACCACTTTCACTGGCTGGTGCGACAGGACGGGGAGGCGCCGGCAGGTCTTCTCTCCCAGCGAGTGTACAATGGCTACAGCAAACGCTTTAATGCCCGCTACAAACATAGCGGCACCATCTTTGAAAGCCGCTTCAAGGCCATTCATGTTGGCAAAGATGAATATTTGGATCACCTCTGTTGTTACATCCATGCCAATCCCGTCAAAGACGGTTTTGCCCTCACCCCGGAACTCTGGCCCTACTCCAATTATCATGAATGGCTAGGACTCCGTAACGGCAACCTGGTGGATCATCAATTTATTGCCGAAAACTTTCCTGATCGTGAACAATACCGACGTCGCGTGCAAGACTATCTCACCGGTCACACTCAACTCCCTCCTGCCTTTCGCACCTACCTGGAAAACCTGTGGCGCGACGATGCGTAGCGTGCGTGGCACTGGTCACGACCAATTTGCTTGACCCTGTTGTCTACTGACCAGTGCCGCGCACGCGGTTGTGCGACGACGCGCGCGTTTGACCCACGCGGCACTGACCAGTAGACAACAGGGCCATGGGAATTATCGGGGTCAGTGCCGCGCACGCTACGCCTTCACCGTAGGCAAGCAACCCAACTTACCCTGAGCAGGCCGAAGGGTTGACGATTTTCCCGCTCTGTGCTAAGGTATGGCGTACACCAGACGATAGGCCCCCATAGCTCAGAGGATAGAGCAGAGGTTTCCTAAACCTTTGGTCGCGTGTTCGACTCACGCTGGGGGCGCCTAGGAAATATGACACAGGTGTAAAAGGACGCTCCGTAGACTTGGAAACAAGTCACGGAGCGTCCTTTTTTTGTCCACAAACAAAAGGTTTTCGCTAACTGCTGCGCTTAAACTATTTAGACTGGACAGAGAGGCGCAAAATCCGCAAAAACACTCCATGCCTACAAAACGGTTTATGAAATTTGCGCGCTGATGCAATGTCCAAGGCATTACCCAAGGATACAGCGATAGTGCGGTAAAACTGTAAGTTTTCTGTAAGAAGTAAAGGCATATCTTAGAACGATCAATAAAGTAGATTTCAAAGATCTTCTTGATTGAAAGGAAACCTAAATGAAATTGCGAGTGATTACAAACGCGTTGACCGTCTCTGCGCTCCTTGTCGTTGCCCTATGCACGGTTGCGTTTGCTGAGGATTACACTATCCCCATCGTGGTGGATGGCAAGGCGTACACCCTTACCGTAAGTGTAGATGGGGATAAGGTAACTGGTGCGACGAGCGCTTCAAACAAGGTCAAGGTTGGCAAGCCAGCGAAGGTCTTGGCGGAAGCAGTGGCAAGTCCACAGGAGGAGTACGATAGTTCGATCAGCTATGATGACCTATTTCGCCATAGCGAGGAGTATGTGGGCCGCAACGTTGTGTACTATGGGTCTATCCAGCAGATCGTCCAGCAAGATTGTAGTGACTGTAAGCACCCCTCTTATGTGATGCGTATCGCCGTTACCAAAGGCGATTACGGGATCTGGGATGACACGATTTGGCTGGAGATCGAAAGCGACACGCGCTTCCGTGAGGACGACCTGGTTACGTTCCGCGGTAAGTACTATGGGATCTACGAATACACTTCCGCGCTGAATGTCCCGATTGAGGTTCCTGCCGTCGTCGGCCATACGATCGAACTTGGTAATCATATAGGTAGCAGTCAGGCTGCGAGTAGTGCAGTGGCAAGCGGTCCCGTTGCCAATAAGTCAGCCAATCTCCGCTCTGGTCCCGGCACGAATTATCCTGTTGTTGGTAGTGTACAACCAGGACAAGCGCTGACGATTGTTGGGAAAAATCAGGACGGCTCCTGGCTCAAGCTCACAGATGGCAAATGGATTGCCGCCTTTCTCGTTACGAATGCGCCAGGTGCTCTGCCTGTTGAAACCGCCGCTGCGGCTGTGGCAGCGCCAACTGTAGTCCCCTCTAGTAATCCGGCGCCACCGCAACCACAAACGCAAAGCGCGCCCCCTACCGACTGGCGTTCAGCAAGTGCACAGGTATGTGGTGACTTTGAGTGGCGAGTTGTCGATGTCCGCCGCACAAAAGAGACCTGGCATTATGATGAGAAGACTGTCGCGCGTGGTCAATACCTGGTTGTCTATACAGAGATCAAGAATGTCGGCCCAGGCACCAGCGATCTGGAATCATCCTCCGCACCGCGCTTGAATGGTCGTCGCTATGATTTCGACCCGAGTTGGGATGCCGCCTGGATGATGACCGGCGGCCATAACGTGACTTGGAATGATTACAACCCTGGTCAAGTGATAACGGTGGTGGCTGGCTTTGATGTGCAACCTGGGGATGGGCATTCCTTTGGCATGGCAAACTGTAGCCAGTATGTCAACATTGGCGCCTGGAACCAAGTTGTGGAGGGTGTTATTCGGGCAAATTAGCGCGTAGCAGAAGTATCACAGTGCCTGACGCTGGTTTGACCAACATCAAGCACTGTGATATATTTTTAAGATGGCCTTAAACATGTCTTTTTGTGATCTGATTAAGGCTGTACTATTCTGATGGCCTGACTCTCATACTCTTTACAGCACTTTTTAGATTATACATACAAATCACCAGTCAATAAGGGCATAAAAACGCCGGATCAGTATTAGCCTACCGACCCGGCTGTTTGCCCACTGCTGAGATTGTCGAAATGAAGCAGCGGCAGGTTTGTGGGGACGACTATACTTGATTTTGCAGGTTTTGTACATTCGTTCTACGCACTCTCGGCAGCGCTGCAATGCTGTTTGAGAGTGTTTTTTTGCAGTGTACATGTACTATTCAAAACTCTACTTGTAGGACAAAATGTCGGGTCATCGAGAACGATTACGCAAACGATTTTTGGCCGCTTCCTCAGAATTAGCTGAGGTTGAATGCGTTGAACTGCTGCTCACCTATGCGATTCCACGGCGCGATGTAGCACCCTTAGCCAAGGAACTGCTCGATAAATTTGGTAGCGTGGATGGCTTATTAGCGGCGCCTTACAGCGAACTGACCACAGTCAAAGGCATTGGCGAACAGGTCGCAACGCTGCTACGTGTCGTTGCGGTTTTGTTAAAGCAGGAGCGTAAGCCAGAGGCGCAGCCCATTGTGGTGGAAACGTCGGCTACGGTAGAGACACCGGTTGTGGTAGAGGTACAGGAATCGAAACAACCGGCGCTAATGCCTAGTACAGAGCAGCCAGCCCCCAATACAAAGGCCGTTAAGAAATCTCCTCCAGTCAAAGCTACCAAACCGGCCAAGCAGCAAACCGCAAGTAGGACCTTTACAAACGATCTTGCGCAAGCTGCCCTTGACTATGTGCCACTGGCAACGCAGTTTGAAACAATTGAAAGCTATAAAGAGCACCTGTTAACTGTTTTACCCTACAATTCGGATAGTTCACGCAAACGCTATGCCAGCAATCTAATCAACCGCTACTTTTCTGCTGGGGTACTCAAAACACCCATGATCCAATTTATGGGCTATGAGAAAGATCAAGCCAGCCGGCAGGCTATCTTGTTTTATGAGACTGTAAAAGTTGAAGATACATTGAGAGCCATTGCTGAGAAAAGTATTTGGCCGGCGCTTCCAGCCGGGAAGATTACACGCGAGCAACTACGAAATTTCCTGGCTGGCATGTTTAGCGATATTACAGCAGCGACAATGCAGCGAATGCTTTACTCGATCTTTAATATTTACACGATTCTTAATGGAGCGCGCGCAGACCAAGACACGCTGCACTTTCAGATTCGCAAAGGGACGCTGCCGGCATTTCTGTATATCTTGTGTGCCGAATTCCCTGAGCCGGGCATTTATACCATGAGTGCGCTGGAAGCTGGACCAATGCGCCGTTGGTTGCTTTGGGATCGTGATTGGATGCGCCGGCAACTTTATAATCTTCAAGATTTAGGGGTGCTAGCCAAAGTCAGTGAGATCGACACGATCCGCCAATTTACGTTGACCTATAGTCAAGTTGACGCGTTACATCACTACTACCGTCATCCACAGCGCACAACGATTGCCCTACGAGAAAAGTTATAATGACAGGCAAGGTGTATCTATGAAATTACCCGGTCCCCAGGTAATCAGCCAACTCCGCGTAAAATTGCAGTTTGAAGGTGGTAGACATCTTTATGGCGTCTTGGGAACCTACCGGCAACTCGACCGCTTTGCGCGCAATGATTTCGCAACTGCCCGTGATCCGGCTGATAAGCAATTCCCCACACCGGTGAATTTGAATAAAGCACTGCTGGAGCGGATTGATGACGCCGATCTACGCAACTTAATCGACTGGGAAGCCAAGCGCCCTCAAGGGATAGCATATCGGCTCAATGACGAGTTTGCGAAGTTACTGCAAACCTCATTGGAGCGAATACCGTTCCTGATTCTCTATCAGCTTGAGCTAATGTTTGCCTACGATCTTGATTTTGCTACCCTACGGCGTTACGCCTCTAATCAAAATCGCATTCTACTCCTCTTGCCGGGCCAACGGAGTGGCGACCAAATTATCTTGTTTCACGAAGCTGCGGCTGACTTTCAACGCGCCCTGCCCGCTAGTGTGATTGCCGATAACCATCTTTGGGAGTTAGCCGATGAGTAAACCACAAACTTCATCGATATTTCAACGGAAGTCGCTTGATCAGATCACCACAATCC
The DNA here is from genome assembly GCA_021405325.1 of Caldilinea sp. CFX5. The sequence goes on from QWII01000098.1 coordinate 35,618, forward strand.
CCGACGATTTAATCAGCGTTTATGTGGTTGAAGAACACATTTGGGCCAATCATGGCGCCGACGATGCCAAACGCAACCGCCAGGCTGAAACACGCACGGTGAATGAATTTCTGATCGGGCCAGTGCGTCCGTTTTTGAACGATATTTTTCGCCAAATGTCGGCGCCCTACAACCCAGCGCGCAAAGATAACCCCATTGGGCAGGGCTTTTGGATTCAAGCTGAGTTTGGTTCAGGTAAATCGCATTTAGTTTCCTTTGTCGGGGCATTGGCATTGGGCAGCGCGGCTGAGTGGGAAATCATCCGCAATAAAGAACGTGACGCCGGCCTGGGGCGGCGTGAGAGCCTCTATAACTTTTACGAAAACGGCTTGGCCAAGAAGAGCCAGGAGAGTAAGGGCATCTTTGTTGCCGTCAAAACTCTGGTCGGTCAAGGCGGCCAGTCGCGTGGCATTGCCGATAAATCACTGACTGACTATACATTAGATGCCGTTGCCGATCAGTTTTATCGGGAAACGGGCAAGTCATTACCACTCTACCCTACTGAAATTCTGGCGAAACGTTTTCTAGAAACGGAAGATGCCAACCGTTACCAGCGTGACTTGGCGCGCTTCCTAAAAGATCCCCGTTACTTTGATGAGGAACAACAGGAAGATCTACAAAGTTTTTTGAACTCGTTGCGCAATCCAGATCCTGGCGTTCAGCGCGATTGTGGCCAGAAACTGTGGGATTTCTATGAACGCTACCTCGCGATTCGGCCCAAAATCCCAATGGAGCCGGAAGAACTGTTGAAACACATGCTTCAACAACTGCTCGATCATGGCTATGCCGGCCTGCTGCTCATTCTGGATGAGGTCTCCCTTTATATGAGTGGGCGCACACAAACGCAACGGGTGGAAGATGAAAAGGCGCTGGTCATCCTCTCCAACCGCCTAGCCAAGGTGGAACATCTGCCCATCTGGACGATCTGTACAGCACAGCAAGCAATTGAATCGAAAGATGCCGGCTCAAAAAATATTATTGCGCGTGAGCGGCTCGATTTGGTGCCTCTGCTCAATGATCCCGCCGCCTATTATGATATTGCGCTTTCTCGTGTGCGCAAGGTGCTTGATGAGAACGCCGTGGCGCAATACTATGAAGAGTACCAACGTAGTTTTAGTTGGCCTAAATCCATTGGGCGCAATGAGTTTGCCCGCTTCTTTCCCTTTTATCCACCGGGCATCCAGGTCGTGCGCGCTATTACCAGCAAATTAACGACATTACGATCAGCGCTCTATTTCTTGCTCCAAACCCTCAAAACGCAACGCAAAGTCGCGTCAACCGAATTAATCGCGCTTTGGGCGCTCTTTGACGAGGTGGTAACCTATGAAGAAGACCCTTCCGGCACGACGCGGAGTATTGCTGCGATTAAGACCAAACATGGTACTGAATGGAAAGCCTACGAAACGGCGAAGCAGCAATTAGATACCGTAACGCAGGGACCACTCAAAATCTATCGTAGTCGTGCGGAGAAGATTATCAAAACGCTCTTCCTCTACTACGTTGCTGATATGGCACCGAATGGCCTCAGCCATGAAGAGTTGATGAACCATGTCATGGAGTGGCGTGACCAGGAAAAAGGCCAGAAAGCCGATCTCCAAGACAATCTCGATCATTACGAGACCCTGGTCAGCAAAATCAGTTTGGAACTGGCCCAAGTGGTCCAGGTGGGCAACAAATACCGCTTTAATCCGACGAGTGGCGGTGTTGATCCCCGCCTGCATTTTCAAAAGGTACGCGCCGAGGCTGAGCAAAACCGCATCCAACAACGGCAGGCGTGGGAAGCGCTCTTGGACTTTGAAGAGTGGGAGGTCAGTACCTCCTTAATGACCATTGATTTGACCTTTGAACAAGCATCGCTTTTCCGCCAGATCGCGCCGAATAGCCAGCTTGATATAACGATGCCGTGGCATGGACGTGAAATTACTGGTCGTGTCTGTATGCGCAATCTGTTGGACGAAAGTCAGCGCCAGACGCCTTTGCCATCGATCAACAGCGACCAGACTGATTTGGATTTCATGGTCTTTGTCAGTTCAATCCCTGTCGCTGCGCAATT
>QWII01000191.1 GCA_021405325.1 Caldilinea sp. CFX5
AGGATCAGCGTCAGAAAGGCCCGATCCATCGTCTCCCACTTGATTGGTTGAAAGCGTGGCACACGAAAGATCGAGGGGTAGGTGCGCCGGGGCGGCAAGGGCGGGACGGTTGCGTTGGCGACGGTCACTGCCTCAGGGTCCTGGATGCGTTGCAAAACGCCAATCCCAACCACCAACATCACGGCGGCCAGCAGGAGTGGGTAGCGATAGGGGGTGGCGGCATCGAGCGGCAGCCCCATTTGTCCGGCAAAGAAACCCGGTAGCAGGCCGCCAATCAAACTACCCAAAAAAGCCGCTGACGAGAGCATGGCCGATTGCAGGGCAAAGGCGTGGCTGCGTTGCGTCTCTTGGGTCACCGCCATGAGAAAGGGTGCGGTGTTGACAAAGAGGACGGCAATGCTGCTATGAAAAACAATATAGAAGCCAAAGAGCCAAGCCGCTTGCCGCGCCCCCGGTATCAGTTCACTCAACGCCAGCGCAAAGGCGCTGACCATCATCACCAGCAGGCCGATGATCATGGCGCGCCGGTTGCCCAGCCGAACGCCAAGCGACCCCGCCGGCAAACTGCTCAGGGCGAAGGCAAACAGGCCCGCCGAGTTGATCTGGCCGACAAACTCCGGCCCGTAGCCCAACCGTAGTAAAAAGAGATTAAAGACCACCGAAAAGATGCCGCCATCAACGGTAAAGCCAATCAACGCCATGACGGCAAAATAGAGCCACACCCGGCGTTGAAAGCTGCGCAGGGCGGTCAGATAGGAAGAGAGCATAAAGGTTCCTGTTTGATGAATCGCACACTTGATTTTACACCGCACAGCTTATCACGAAGCGCGGGCTGGTTTCAAATCAGCCTTCATGAAGTGGAAACACCTATCATCATGAAAAGCAAATTTTGCTCAAAGATTACGCAGATTTCACAGATTTTTACTCTATCTAATCTGCATAATCTGCGTAATCTTTGATGACTTATAGAACAGGCAGGAAGAGAAGATGACAAGAGGATACAAAGGCACGAAGCTTGGGAAGGTTTGCTTTGGCGGCTTCGTGCCTTTGCGTTTTTTATCCGGTTGACTTACGGCAGCAAGAGACGGGACTCGGCACCCGGGCGCGCGCTGGTTTGGTGGGCAATGATGCGGTCGATTAACGTGAGTGATCGGCCCTGATTGTCATGGCCTAGGTGGCGGAAAGAGGCCCACTGTCCATGATGCCCAACTTGAAAGAGACAGGCGCCCAAGACATAGGCATCGGCGCAGAGGTGGTCATTGTACCAGGCCAGCGAACGCCAATAGTGCTCTTCGGTCACCGGTGTCTCCAGGTTGAGCCAGCCGACATCGCCGCCGGTTGGCTGCTGGTACATGCGCGCCAACCCCGCTTCGGTGATAATCACTTGATGACGATCCCCATAGCGTGCGCGGATGCCGGCCAAGCATTGCCGATAGTGTCCGCCGCTCGTGGCCGTCCCCACCTTCGGATAGAGCGTCGGCCAACCATACTCATGAAAGCCGAGATAGCGATAGCTCGCCAGCGTCTTGGGGAAGTATTCGAGGTAATGGTCCGCTTGGGTAAAGTTGCCGGCGGCAAAATTGAAGGCCACCGCCTCCACGCCGGCTTCCTGTAACTGTTGGCGAAAAGCGACTTGGAAAGAATCATAATTGCGCAGGAGGCGCCGCGTGACCGCCGGCTCTGCCTGGAATTGCGCCGAGGCCGGGCCTGGGATCGCTTCATTGAGACTCATCCAGGCGTCGATCAGGAGCCGCCCACTAGCGCCGCGCCGGGTCGCCAGCCCAAAATTATATTGCAGAATTTCTTCGGCTAGTTCGCGTCCTCGCCCGGCAGGATCAGTGCTCTCTAAGAGTTGGCGCTGGGTGTGATTATCTTTGTAAAGCCGACCGACGATATAGGCATTCGGTGCGCGAAAGCGGCGAATCTCTTCGAGCAGCATCGTATTGACCATGTCCGCATGGACGAGCAAGACCGGCGGCTGCACCTGCTGAATGGCGTTCCAAAGACCGTGTTGATCCAACGATAGGTGTAGATAGAACCCCAGTTTATTGCGCGGCGCCGCTTGCCCAACGGCTTGTGGCGTAACCACAATATCTAACCAAAGCTGATCGCCAAACCACTGGCCGGCGGCATTACGCATGCGCCAGTAACTACGGTAGGCGCCGGGTTGCCTGGGCGCCGTGCCGGTCAGCGCCAACACGGCTTCGGCCCCCGGCAGGGTTGGCGGCGCAGCCACTGCGTGCGTCGTTCCTAGCCTGGCGCCCCCCTGGTAGACGAGTTGATAGCCAGGCCCCCAGGTCGTCGTCCCGCTGTTGCGCAATGTCCAGAGCTGATTCACCGTCGCGCCGGGGTGAAAACGGCTGCCATCGGCCACACGATCCCGCAGGTAAAGGGCGCCATCGCGGGTTGGGCGTGAAGGTGTTGTCAACAAGGCCATGAGAAACGGCATTGGATCAATAATGTTGTTGGGATACCCCGGTAGCGTTGTCCCGCGCCGTTTCAGCGTCAGATGGAGATGATTGCCGGTGGCGTTTCCGGTGCTATCGGCCAGCCCCAGCAGATCACCGGCAGCGACGATCTGCCCTGCTTCGACCGCGGCGCTTTGTAAATGGGCATAGATCGTTTCGTAGCCGTCAACATGTTGAACACGGACATGGATGCCGTAGTTATGCCCGTTATCCTCCGCCTGAACCGCTTTGACAACCCCCGGCGCGACACAGAAGATCTTGCTGCCGCTGACCGCCGCAATGTCAACCCCTTCGTGCCCGGCCAAACCAAAAGGCGCATAGCGCAGTGGATTGGCGCCAAAGGGCTGGGTAATCAACCGTTGCTCCGTGGGCCAGACTTCAAAACGGAAATCGGGCGCCGCCACTGCCGTTCCTTCCTTGACCTGTCCAGGCGAACAGGCAGCATGAGGCAACACCTCAAGATGATAAGTGGTCTGAATTGTCATAAATCTTCCCTCTACTTCCCACCGAATCGCGTGATGATGATGGAATATGAGTTGATGGGCGCTTTCTCCAAGAGAAATAACGTTGCCCCATCGTCAAATTGCTCCACAGAGGAGGCCATGCCATAAAAGAGCCAGGCGCGACTCAGACCGGAAGCGCGCGAAAGAGGGTGGATCAGCGGTTCAATATTCCTGTTCCTCCTGTTTGGTGTGAACTACATTCTGGCTGGCGATCAGCCCCGTCTGGCTTGTGTCAGGGCGCTCGTCAAAAGGTGGGTCAGGACGGGGTTTTCGTTAATAGGGAGTTGGGGCAACTGTTGTGCTAACTGGTGAGCGTAATCAGCAAGTTCGGTTTGTTTGGCAATGGACAACCAGCCGGCCTGCGCGCGCAACCCGGCCGCAAGCGCCGCCGTCAACGGGCCGCTATCGGCGGATTGAGTAATCTGCGTCAAGAGGGCGGTAACAACTTCTTGCATCGGCAAGTGGTTTTGATAGGCCACGGGAAACAAAGCCCAGTTGCGTAACTGCCAGTTCGCCATCACCGGGTGCTGGAAGAGGGCGGCGGTGTAGCGCGTCAGCGTGGCGCTGTCCAGTTTTTCAGTGGCAGCCGCCGTGTTCCACAAATCCCGCAGCCATTCCTCTACCAGCGGTGCGGCAAATTGCCAGAGCCAATCATTGTAGAGTTTGTATTCACTGCGCGCTTCTGCCGTCTCCTGGGTGACCGGTGTGTGGGTGAAGGCGCGCTGCAACAGCCAACGACCATAGTCAAAGGGCGCCTCCAACATGGTCGCCGTGCGGCCGCTGTCCATGGTCACGGTCACAAGCTGGCCGATGGTTTGCGGCGGCGGCAACAAGGTGTTATCCAACGTTTCGGCGCCAAAGAAGTGGGTTACGCCCAGCAACTCATTCCAAGCAAAACCGAGCAAAATGCCCCGTTCCTCATTGCTTTGCGGACGGCGCAACAGCCAGACGCTCTGGCCGCCATTCGGATCAGCCGGACTAAGCAGGGCGCGCCATTGGTCGATAGAGGGTGGTTGATAGGGCTTGCCGCCAAAGCGCGCTTTGCGCAAGGCCCGTTCCGCCTGCTGTTTCAAAGGGTCGGTCAGCACAAATTGCAAGGTATGCAGGGCGCGCAACGCCCCCGGCTCACCGACCAGCCCTTCCAGCCGCCCCAACGCCTCTTGCGCCACGCGTAGTCGGCTGTCCTGGGCAATCAGCCGCAGCAGGTCGATGCGCTCCGCCGGCGCCACCCGATCGAGCAGCCCCATGACCATCGACGCAATCTCTTCGCCATGTTCGGCCATTTGGGTCACATATTCGAGCAGGACATGCCGGTTGCGCTGCGCCTCGTCGAGCGCCTCGCGCAAACTTTGAAAGGCTATCTCTTGCGTGTCGGTGAGATCGGACAGCAGGGCGCCCGGCAATTCCGTGCCCAGATAGCGCTGGGCAATCGACGCGGCGGTCAAGCGGGCTTGCGGCGCCAGCCGGCGATTGGCCGCCACACTGCGCAACGTGGGCAGCACCTCTTCCGCCGGCAGGAGCGCGGCCAGATGCCCCAGTCCACCCCGGATCTGCCCATTGGGTGTGTCGAGATGCTTGACCAACAGGGTCAAAATCAGCTCGTGTGGAAAGCCATGCGCAATCGTGCGCGCGGCTTGCGCCAGTTCGGCTTCATTATTTGTTTGCGCCAGTTCGGCCACCGCCTGCTCAAGCTGACGGCGTTGTTGGAAGGTGTTGATAATTTTGTCGGTCATGACCAATAGTATAACACAAAGGCGCGCTTTCCACTGCACGACATCCTACAAAATTTTATGTTTTCCTGCTTGACAACCGGCCTGGCTTGTGCTACCCTAGCCCCAACAAACAAATCGTCAAGAAGCGTTGATAGGGACAGGCCCTTCGGCCAAGTTGATGTACAGAGAGCCATCCGGTTGCTGCGAGGATGGTCATCAACACCGAGGTGGCGACCCCCTTGAGCGACCAGGGAACACCGGTGGCGGCAAGCCAGGCGGCTAGTAGTTGGTTCCGGTTTGCGCCCGTTAGCGCGCAGCGGTTTAATCTTGTGGCGCGCCCCCGCGTACCCGGACGAACCGACAAAGGCTCAACCATCTGCGGCGTGTTTGAGCGAATGGTGGTGGCACCACGATGTGGCCAATGGCCCTCGTCCTCCAATGGAGGATGAGGGCTTTTTTTATTGGTTTTTACCGTAGGGGCGTCCGCTTGCCGGCGCCGGCGGATGTACCAAAGCCAGGGCGCCGGCAAGCGGACGCCCCTACGGGTGGTTGAAAGCTGAAAGCGAGGAAATAGATGGAACGGATACGGACGACGGAAGTACAGAGGCATGTTGGGGAACGGGTTTGTGTACAGGGGTGGCTCCATGCCGTGCGCCGGCTGGGTGGGGTAAGTTTTCTCGTCCTGCGCGACGGCTGGGGAACGGTACAGGCCGTTACCGAGCAGGAAGCGGATCTGGCGCCGATTACACAGGCGGAGTTGCAGACCGAGTCGCTCATTGCCCTGGAGGGTCTGGTTGTTGCATCGGCGCAGGCGCCGGGGGGGATCGAGTTGCAACAATTTACCATTACGGTGTTGAACCCGGTGCGCGAGGCGTTGCCGGTTTTAATTAGCAAGCGGGAGGTCAAAGCGCAGTTGCCGGTCTTGTTGGATCACGCCGTCGTCACCAATCGCCATCCGGGGCGGCGGGCGCTCTTTCGCCTGAGCGCCGGGGTCATGACGGCATTTCGCGGCTATCTGAGCAGCGTGGGCTTCACCGAGATCCAGACGCCAAAAATGGTCGCCTCGGCTACCGAGAGCGGGGCCAATGTTTTTGCCATTGACTACTTTGGTCGCCCCGCCTATCTGGCCCAGAGTCCGCAATTTTATAAGCAGATCATGGTCGGCGTCTTTGAGCGGGTCTTTGAGGTGGGGCCGGTCTTTCGCGCTGAACCCCATGCTACGGCGCGCCACCTGAGCGAATATGTCAGCATGGACTTGGAGATGGGCTTTATTGAAAATCATTTCACGGTGATGGGCGTGTTGCGCGACTTGCTGGATCATATATTTACTACCTTACAAAGCCAATATAGCGCCGAGTTGGCGTTAGTAGGCGCCGACTTACCCAGTGTCCCGGCGACCATTCCCCATCTCCACTTCACCGCAGCCAAAGAGTTGGTCTACCAGTGGCATGGCGTCGATGAGCGCAACGAACCCGACCTTTCGCCCCAGGAGGAGCGCTGGCTGGGCGCTTGGGCGCAGCAGGAACATAACAGCGACTTTCTCTTTGTCACCGGCTACCCCATGGCCAAACGCCCCTTCTATACCCACCCCGACCGGGCGCGGCCGGCCTACTCCAATTCGTTCGACCTGCTCTTTCGCGGCACGGAGCTGGTCACGGGCGTACCTGGAAGCCTTCCGCTATGGGATGCCGCCCCACGGCGGGCTGGCGATTGGGCTGGAACGGCTGCTCACGCAGCTTACCGGCGCCGCTAACGTGCGCGAAACAACGCTCTTCCCGCGCGACTTGAGCCGGTTGACGCCATAGCGTAATAGGGAAACGCCAGGGAACGCCAAACACAACAACGGATTTAGGAAGCAGCGGATTTTTACGACGTGGCCCAGCGATTGCGAATAAGATACTTTCTATCCTATCCGTTTCCGGTAAGCAAGCCAGAAATCCGTTGCTTCCTGAATCCGTTGTTGTGTTCTTCCCCGGCTGTGAATTGCGCAGGGTAAAGAGTTGGTTTCCTGGACAAGCTGTGCTATACTGGCGGATTAGCAATGAAAAATGGTTAAAAAGAATTCCAAAATAGTCCTGAGGAAACAATGTCGTTACAGATCAACAAAGAAGAACGCGAAAACCGTGAATTAGTGCTAACGATTGTCGTGGACCAGGCCCGTGTCGATGGGGAATTGCGCAAAGCCGCCAAAAAGCTGGCCGGCAACTATCGCATTCCCGGCTTTCGACCGGGCAAGGCGCCCTATCATGTCATTGTCCAGCAGGTGGGCTTGCCGGCGTTGTATAATGAATTCGTTGAACCGCTGGGGCAGACCATCTACCAGGAAGCCTTGAAGCAGGAAGGGCTGGAACCCTACGCCCGCGCTTCGTTGGAAGATGTCAAGGTTGAGCCGCTTACCTATGTGCTGGCCATGCCGCTGGACCCACACATTGATCTGGGCGACTATCGCGCCCTGCGGGTGGAGGAAGATCCCATCACCATTGATGAAGCCGCCGTCGAGGCGCGCTTGGACGAATATCGCGATCAGCAGGCCGGCTGGGTCAACGTCGATCGCCCCAGCCAATATGGCGACATGCTAAACATCAATGTGCGCAGCATCCTGGTCAACGAAGATGGTTCCCCGGCCCTTGACGAAAATGGCAACGAAGCGGTGGTGTTGGAAGAGAATGACTGGGATGTAACGCCCGATCAGGAAAACCCCATGGAGCCACCGGGCTTTGACGAGGCGTTGTTGGGCTTAAAGGCCGGCGATGAGAAGGAATTTGTCCTCTCGTGGCCCGCTGAGGGGCAGAGCATGTATGCCGGCAAGCAGGCGCGCTTTAGCGTCAAGGTCAACCACATTCAAGCCTATGAAAAGGCCGAACTGACCGACGAATTCGCCCAGACTATCGGCCCGGATTTCAACACCCTTGAGGATCTTAAAGAGAGCATCCGCGCCACCTTGCGCGAACGAGCCAATGCCCAGGCGGAAAATAATTACCTGGAAAAAGTGCTGGATGCTATGCTGGCCCAGAGCAAGCTCAACTACCCGCCGGTGGTGATCGAAGATCAACTCGACTCGATGCTCAATGACATGGAAATGCAGTTGCGCCGCTTCGGCATTGAGAACCTGGATAACTATCTCAGTCAAGTCGGCCAAAGCCGCGAGCAGATGCGCGAGAGTATGCGCCCGGAAGCCCAACGTCAGGCCGAACGCAACTTGATTATCTCTGAAGTGCTGCGCGCGGAAGCACTCACTGTCAGCGATGAAGAGCTTGAAGCACGGATCAACTCTCTCCTGGCCGGCAATAGTGACCCCGACTCGGCGCAACAACTGGCGCAGATGTTCCGCCATGAATCGGGCCGCGCCATTTTGGAAAGCCAATTGCTGCGTGAGAAGGCGCTCCAACGCATTGCCGCCATCGCGCGCGGTAAGGGGGATGAAGCGCCCGCTACCGCCACACCGGCCGGTGAGACCGCCGTCGATACAACCGAAGCGCCGGCTGAACCGGCCACCGAACCAGCGGCGACTCAAGCCTAAACCCTTTGCTCTACCGCATCGTAGGGGCAAGATAGATCTTGCCCCTACGATGCAGTAATTTAATTCTAACAGAACACAAACATCAAAGTAGAGCCAAATTACATCCGAATTGATCATTGCTGTTTATGGTTGGTGTAGTGCATTTCGATGTTTGTCTACCCTGAACTTTGATTGTAAATGGAGAATTTTATGAATATGGTGCCACCAACCAATGTCATTCCGATGGTGATCGATAGCTCCGGTCGGGGCGAGCGGGCGTATGACATCTACAGCTTGCTGCTCAAGGAGCGTATCGTTTTTCTGGGCACGCCAATCAATGACCAGATTGCGAACCTAATCGTCGCCCAGTTGCTCTGGTTGAACAGCGAAGATCCCAACCAGCCGATCAACATGTACATCAACAGCCCCGGCGGTCATATCCATGCCGGTCTGGCGATTTATGATACCATGCAGATGATCACCGCCCCGGTCAGCACAGTGGCGGTCGGCATGACAGCCAGCATGGGGACCGTCCTCCTGGCCTCCGGCGCGACCGGTCGGCGCTACGCATTGCCGCACGCCACCGTTCATATGCACCCGGCCAGCAGCGGCGCTCAGGGGTACACCGAAGATGTGCGCATCGCCTTCCGCGAACAGGAGCGCATCCAGACCCAGCTCTTCCAACTGGTGAGCAAGCATGTCAATCGCAACTGGAAAGAGATCGAGCGGGACTTTGAGCGCGACCGCTATATGACCTCGCTCGAAGCTAAGGAATATGGCATTGTGGACGAAGTGCTGGGGGACACCTCCAAGATCATTTCGGTAGATCGCCGCACGGGTGAATTGCGGCTGCCGAGCGGCGAACGCCTGCTGGAGACATTACCCCAGAATGGGACAGGTAACTAACTCATGTTAGAGCCACGTTGCTCTTTTTGTGGCAAAAGCAAAGCTGAAGTGCAGCGCTTGATCGAAGGCGCTGAGAATGCTTATATCTGTGACGAATGTGTGCTGCTGGGCGCCGAGATCCTGAGCGAAGAGGGGTTGACCGGCGCTCCGGCCCGCAGTCAAGGCGCGCGCCAGCGGGAACCAGGCACGATTCCCAACCCGAAAGCGATTGTTGAATATCTCAATCAATATGTGATCGGGCAGGAACAGGCCAAGAAGGTGCTGGCCGTCGCCGTCTATAACCATTACAAACGGGTCTTTGGCAAACAGCCGGTTGAGCAAGCCGCCGACACCGCTGCCCAAGAGGTGGAATTAGCCAAGAGCAACGTGCTGTTGATCGGCTCCACCGGCAGCGGGAAAACCTTGCTGGCGCAAACGCTGGCCAAGATGTTGGATGTGCCGCTGACCATCGCCGACGCCACCACGTTGACCGAAGCCGGCTATGTCGGCGAGGATGTAGAAACCATTCTCGTCGGCCTGCTGCAAGCGGCGGAATGGGATGTCGAGCGGGCGGCCTATGGCATTGTCTACATCGACGAGATCGACAAGATCGCGCGTAAGGGGGGTGACAACCCCAGCATCACCCGTGATGTGAGCGGCGAAGGCGTCCAGCAGGCGCTGCTCAAGATCATCGAAGGGACAACGGCCAATGTGCCGCCCAACACGGGGCGCAAACATCCGCAGCAGGATTTTATCCAGCTTGATACGCGCAACATTCTCTTTATCTGCGGCGGCGCCTTTAGCCACCTGGATGACATTGTCCGCCGCCGGTTGCAACGCCGGGCCGGCTTGGGCTTTGTCGCCGGGGAAGAGCACCTGGTGCAGCCACGCCAAGGCATGACGACCAATGAAGAGAGTGGCGCCACGCCCTTGCCCGACAATCTGAGCGAACGCCAGCGTGAGCTACAGATCCGGCGCATGGAGCGGGAAAGCCGCGAGGAAAGCCACCTGCTCCATCAAGTCGTCCCCGATGACCTGCTGGCCTTTGGCTTGATCCCTGAGTTTATCGGGCGCTTGCCGGTCTTTGTCAGCTTGGACGCGCTGGATCGGCGGACGTTGGTGCGGATTCTCACCGAGCCGAAGAACAGCATCGTGCGCCAATTTCAGCGCCTCTTTGCCATGGACAAGGTCGAACTGACTTTTGAACCGGAAGCGCTCGACGCCGTCGCCACCGAAGCGTTCCTGCGCAGAACCGGCGCCCGCGGCCTGCGCAGCATTGTCGAAGAAGGGCTGCTCGATGTCATGTACGAGATCCCCAGCCGCGATGATGTGACCCGCTGCGTCGTGACGAGAGAAGTCTTCACCGAAGACAAACTACCCAGACTCTTTGGTCGCCAGGGGCAGCCGGTGTCGCTGGATCGGGAGTTCCGCACGGCGGCGTAGGTGGGTGATTAGGTGATATAAAAAGCGTGATGTCATAGCGACATCACGCTTTTTGTTGCTTGTCATCCAGGGTATTTGATAGGGTGGTGTGGCTTGGTCATATCACCGCGAATCATGGGATTAGCGAATCTTTTCTCCCGACCTGATTCGCGAATCTCTTGATTTGCGATGATAACCACTAAACTGCAACGCGACCCTGGACTCTGGACTTTGGACTACGCGACTTACTCCTTGTAGAAAAACTGCTCCCCACTGTTGTTGGCACCAATCGCCTGCCCGCCGGAGGGAACGTTGCCCAGTTTGGCATTGGTGACCAGGGCATAGCGCACATTCTCGACAATATTCAAGATGTAGAGATTGTCATGATGGATCTGATAGATCTCGTCGGTGAGCGCCTTGTCCTCGTCGGAGGCCGGGGCGGCGGCAATGCGCCCTTTTTGCAACTCATACAGGCGCTTGACTGCATCCGGCGGCTCTTCCCCTTCTTTGCCATTGCTGTTGTACCAGGTTTCCCACAAGCGACCCCAGCGGCCACCGGGCAGGTAGTCGGTCCAGGTGCCGTTGCGCCACATTGGTTGCACCGACCAAATAATGCTGGCTTGCGCCTCATTGTTATCCACCCGTTGGCCGGCCAGCGAAGAATCGACCAACTTGAAGGTTGTCTTGAGGCCGATCAACTTAAAGTGTTCGACCAGCAGCTCCGCTACCACCGGAATATCTGGCGCATAGCTGGCGGATTCAATGGGCAGAATGAAGGTCTTGCCATCCGGCCCCAGGCGGAAATCTTCTGCATCGCGCTGATCCAGCCCCATCTCATCCAACAACGCATTGGCCTTGTCCAGGTCAAAGTCACCCGGCACCAGTTCCGGCAGCCCGGCCTGGCTGTAGTAGACGCTTTCGATGATCTCCTGGCGGTTGATCGCCATGTTCAACGCCTGGCGGAAGCGTAGGTCGCCGGTCACTTGCCGCCAGACCGGGTCGTCAAAGGTGAGATTCAGATAGAGCGCCGTCGGGTCCACATGGTTATCGAGCAACTGGACACGGAAGCCGGCCTTCTCTTCATTTTCTTTGTAGAGCGGCAATTTGACCAGCGCCGTATCTTCGCGCAGGAGATCAATATCGCCGGTCAACACCTTGAGGTTGACCATGTCGGAATCGCCCGTCATCACGGAGATCACCTTGTCGATGTAGGGCAGTTGTTTGCCTTCGGTATCGACCTTGAAGTAGTAGGGGTTGCGCTCAAAGGTGAGGACGCCTTCATCTTCCGATGCCACGCCAACCCACGGGTAGAGCGACGGCATCCCGATACAGCGGGTGCGGGTCAAGTCCCAGTTGAGACAATTCTTCTGGGTAAAGAGTTGCCACCACTCATCGTTCAAATTGGCCTCTGCCAGCATGGCCTTGAGGTCGGCTTCCGCCGCATAATCAGCATGGAATTGCTTCAGGTAATGCGCCGGTTGCATCAGGTCGGTGTATCCTTGCCAACCTTTGATGGTCAACTCGCGCAGAAAACCGCCATAGGGTTCGGTAAAGGTGAGGCTGAAGGTAAAGTCATCGATCACCTCCAGTTGCATTGGTTCGCCGCTGGGGCTGCCGCCGGTGCGGAATTTGGCCGGGAAGGAAGGGGTGAGTTGCTCGTTCTGATAGATGTCTTCGACGACAAAGCGCACATCTTCGGTCGTCACCGGCTCGCCGTCGGACCATTTGAGTCCTTCGCGCAGGTGGAAGGTAAATTGGGTGTTCTCGTCGTTGACTTCAAAGGCTTTGACAATGTTGGGGCGAATTCCCTCCACGCCAATGCCGGGCGCCATCAGCAGATGTTCGTTGAGCATGATAAAGATGTCGGGGTTCCAGTCGGCATCACCATGCGCCATGTGGAGGATACCGCCATAGAGGCCGGGCGTCCAGTCGGGCAGATCGGCCTCGGGGACGATCACCCCCGGCCCCACCACAAATGGCTCCGTGGGGATGCGTTCTTCCAGCGGTGGCAACGCCCCCGCCGCGACCCGTTCGGCCAGCATGGGCGCTTCTTTGGTCGTTGCCTCTGCCGCCGGGGCTTCTGCGACCGCTTCCTTGGTCGGTTCAGCCGCCGGTTGCGCCGCGTCTGGCGCCGGCGCCGCTACTTGTCCGCAGGCTGAAATGATGAGCGCAAGTACAAGCAAGAGCGGGAGCAATACACGTTTGGTCATCTCTGGTCCTCCTGTATGTAAACGACTTTGGTTGGGTAGTTTGCTGGTATCGGGTGGATTGGGTCATTGGGTGATTAATCGCCAATACGCAGGCCACAGATAGCCAGTTAACCACAAAGAGTTGGGAGCAAATCAGGAAAAGAGAATCATGCGCAACGCTTGGCGGATTGGGGGTAGATAGGAAAAGTTCGACGCGGCCACCCTGCCCTGAAAACAACAGGGATTTCGCAGATTTCAAAGGTTTTTCTAAGGTTTTCATCTGCGCAATCTGCG
>QWII01000099.1 GCA_021405325.1 Caldilinea sp. CFX5
AATGGGTGTGAATAACAGCTATGCAACCCCGCGCCGCGCCGGTCCGTGACTGGCGTTGTGGGCGCCAGTCACGGACCGGCGCGGCGCGGGGTTGGTAGTAACGGAAGCGATTGCGGAGATGAACGATCACTGGCGCGCCGGGTCGTAGGGACAGAATTGACCGCGCTGGCGGTTAAAGTGATCGCACAAGACGATATAGGCGGCGCGGAAGTAGAGATCAGGGTAGCCCGGTCGCATGATCGCCCACCAATATTGTTCTTCGTCCTCCGGGTTGCCATCTTCCAGCCAGTCAATATTGGGCATGGTCAACAGGCTCATAAGGCCGATCCAGGGCTGCCAATGCTCGGCGGCGTAGACATAGGCGCGCTTAAGGTAATCGGCCTGCACCATCTCTGTAATGCCGGCGTCGGCGCCATGCCACTTGTAGCTGGGGTTGACCGGGTCAAAGGTCCAGCCGAACTCAAGCAGCACCACCCGCTTGTTCGTGTCGCCATAGCGCACCATGATGTTGCGAATGTCCTCCACATGGCGGAAGGCAAAGAAACGATAGCCGCCATACTTGGGGTTGGCGGCGGCTTCCGCCGGGTCGAGTTCCGGTGGGGCGGCAAAGCCGGCGCCATGCACACCTAACATATCAAAGTAGCCATTGCTGCCATTGCCACCCATCGCCTTGTACATCTCTTCATAAAAAATATCATCAGGCATAGCGACATTGCTGTTATCGCCCGTCGGCGCCATGCCGGCGCTAATGACAATGGCGTTGGGGTTAGCCCGCTTAATGGCCGCATAGGTGACGCGCAACATCTCGGTATATTGGGCCGGATTGGGGCGATTGTTACCCCATTCACGCGCCAGGTTCGGTTCATTCCAAATCTGGTAGGCCTGAATACAACCAACCGCCTGGGGTGTACAGTTATAGCGGCTGGCCACGGCAAAGGCAAAATCGGCAAAATTATTGATATTCTGTGGGGGTTTGCCGCCCCAGAAGGTGGTCAGCTCCGGGTCGCTGCTTAGGCGAGCCAACAACTTCAAGTTGTGGTCGCGCACATGCTGCACCACACGGTCAGCGCGCCCCCAGTCAAACTGGTTCTTACCGGTTGTTTCAATCGTCTCCCAGGCAAAGGTCTGCTTGACCCAGTTAAAGGCGGCATCTTCCATCAATTTGAGATCGCGATCCGCCACCTCCGCCTTCCACCAGAGGAAGGCTTGCCCCCCAAAGTCGGGACTGAGCATACTGCCGGTCAACGCCGGCCCACCGGCGGCGGGCGGCGGATTGGTGGCGGGCGCCGGGGTGGGGTTATTGGCCGCCGGGGCGGCGCCACTGGCGGTTTCCGTAGAAATGGTGACAAATTCGCTCGCCACCCAACCCACCGGCTGCCCATTCTGGGCGATCTGCACCCAGGCGCCGTCCGGGCTGCGACTGGCGACCGTAAAGCGTTCGCCCTGGTTAGCGGTGCGCACAATTGCGTCGCCCGTGCTGGGACCGCCCCGAATGTTGAGCAGATCGGCGTTAATCATGGCAATCTCGACCGCCGCTTGTTCAGCCGGTGGCGGGTCAGAAGGTGTCGTCGGCGCGGTGGTCGATTGTTGATTGGTCGTGTTCGCCGGCTGTTCAGCCGCCGGTGGCGGCGTTGGGGTCGGCGCGGATTGGGCAGCGCCGGCGCCGTCGATCGGTGTTTTGGTTGGGGTAGGCGTCGCTTCCGCATCACTGCCACAACCGGCCAACGCCAGCATGAACAACAGAAGCCAACAACCGAGCAATTTTCTCATAGCAACGTCCTTGCATTCGTAAAAAGTGATAACCTTGCAGGCGTCCGCGACGGCCACCCTGCCTGGATCATCTATCAACGGGGCAACCCTTTCAACGCCTGAAACGCCGGTTTGCCCATTACACTAAATTGTCCCATTTCGCCGTGGGTATAGTTCAGGTTCCACAGCACGGCCACGCCGACCCAGCCCCAGTTACGCATCATCTGGTAGGCTTCGGCGATGTATTGCGCCTGTTGCGCTTCACTGTTGTAGGCGGCATATTCATAACCAGGGTGGGGCGACACGCTGGATGCCCAGCCAAATTCGGTGAGCCAGAGCCGCTTGTGCGCGTCCCCATAGGCCACCATCACCTGGCGCGACTCTTCCATGGTGCTACGGAAGTAGAAGCTGCGGTGATTGACATGGGAGGGGGCATTATACCGGCCCGCTTGCCAATCCTGAACGGTGACATGGGGCGGATTGCCATAACCGCTGGGATGAATGCCAATCCCATCGCTATAGCGCGCCAGACCATGATTATACATGCCGCGCAGATAATCAATATCATCCACCGCCACTGGACTGTTACCGGTGGGTGTTGTGCCGCCGCTGATCACCAGGATGGCGGGGCAGGCGGCCTTGATCGCGCCATAGGCCCGGCGTAACAGATCCATGTAAAGCGCCGGGCCGAGCGGGAAGCCTTCCCATTCCCGTTGCAGATTCTGTTCGTTCCAGACTTCAATGGCGCCCAGCCGGCCACAGTAGCGGCCAGCCATCTGGCCGACAAAGTTGGCAAACAAATTGAAGTCATTGGGTGGGCCGCCGGTGCCGGGTTTGTCGGGGCGCGTCCACTGCGGTGCGGTCACCACACTAAAGAGCACCTGGATGCCATTACCGGCCATTACATCAATGATCTGATCCATCTCGCTCCAGTTGACGGCGCCCGGCTCGGTTTCGACAAACTCCCACCGCACCTGCTGTTTAACCCAGGGAAAGCCAATTTCTCTGGTCATGGCTGCCGAGCCGGCCTTATCGCCCTGCCAGGCGTTGATCTGAATGCCATAGGCAAAGAAACCACCACCGGCCGGCGGCGGTGCATTCACCGCCGGCGCCGAAGCGGCCTGTCCTACCGGTTGGGCGACCGGCGGCGCCGGCAATTCTTCCGCCGTCAAACGCTTCACCCCATCCAACGCGCCAACCGTTCTGGTCAATCGGGCAAGGACCCAAACCGGCTCCGCCTGACCAGCCATGCGCACTTGATACCAATCGCCGGCGGGGTTCAACGCCAGAATTTCCAGCGCCGTCCCGCTTGCCACCGACGCGGCGACACCATAGTTGGTGCCGGGGCCGCGCCGGATGTTCATGCGCGCCGGGGTGGTGTAAGCGGTGGGGGGTGTTGCGCTTGTTGCGGCTGCGGCGGTTGTTGTTTCCGCGCTGGCCGCGCTCTCAGCAACCGGGACAGTGCCGCCAGGACGGGCAACAAAGGTCGCGGCAACCCAGCCTTCGCTACCGTCATCCAACGTAATGCGTAGCCAGTCGCCGGCGCTATTCTGGCCGGTGACAGTGACCTGGGCGCCACGTGTTAATTTGGCGACAACGGCGTTTTGTGTGCCGGGGCCGCTGCGCACATTGAGCCGTTCGGCGGTAATGGTGGCGACAAAGGTGGCGTCCGTTTGCGCTTTTGGCGCATGAAGCGCCTTTGTTAATCCTGCTTGCGGCATGGCCGTCAA
Organism: Caldilinea sp. CFX5; assembly: GCA_021405325.1. Next base: position 3,480 of record QWII01000099.1, read on the forward strand.
GAGCAGGCCAAGCATAAGACTCCAAAACAAAAGATAGCGTGGCGCGACGGGGGGTAATTCCTTACCAGTGGGCGTCATCACAACATCCTTTATGTTTTTTGTGAATGGGATCAAAACTAAACATGTTATAGATTAAAACAGAAGAGGTTTTCTGACAAATTGGCGACAATTCGGATAAGGCTGCGTAACACGCCCGCTCGTAGCCAGTCCGTGACTGGCGACCAGGCCGCCAGTCACGGACTGGCTACGAGCGGGATAAGTTCAGGCGCAGAACGCGGATTGAGCGGATACGGCTGATGGTTACGGATAAATCCGCTTCATCTGCTGCATCCGCTCAATCCGCGTTCTATCATTCGTTTTTCAGTTTGCTATAAGCCTACTTCGGCATGGCCGCCAGCGCGTTGTAGGCAGGCAACGGTCCCCAGCCCGGGTCAACAATGCCCCATTGCGCCTTTTCTGTACCGTTGGCAACCACACGGAAGTTGAGGTTCCAGAGGAAGGCGGGGCCGACCCAACCCCAGTCGCGCATCATTTTGTATGCCTGGACTGTCCATTCCGCCTGCTCATTGTAGTCATTATCATTGGCATAGGCATAGCGGGAATCAAAAGCGCCGCCGGCGGCCCAACCAAACTCGGTCGGGATGATCTTCTTGCCGCCCGCACCGTAGACATTCATAATGTTCCGGTAGCCCAACATGGTGCTTTGGAAGCTCCATGAGTGGTGGGGGGAATCGCAGGCGCCGTTAAAGCTGTTGCCGGTCTTCTGAATTTCGGCGCAAGCCGTGTCGGCAGTGGCCCACGGCGGTACATTGTAGCCGCTGGGGTGGGCGCCGACGGCATCCAGATAGTTGTTGGCGCCGGCTTGGAACATCTGCTCCAGGTAAGCTATGTCATCCATCGCCAGGTTGCCGTTGTTACCGGCCGGCGTCAAGGCGCCGCTGACCACAATCATCGAAGGGCAGGCGCTTTTAATGGCATTATACGCAGCCGCCAGGTGTTGGACATACTCACCGGCATTGAGTGGTCGATTGCCCCATTCGTAGTGCAGATTTTGCTCATTCCACACTTCGATCATCTTAACCGGCGTATTGCAATATTTACCGGCCAGGGCGCCGAGAAAATCGCCAAAGGTCTGTGGGTTCTGGGACGGACCGCCAACACTGCCGTCAAAGCCCGGTTCACGCGCCCAGGCAGGGGCATTGACCACGCTAAAGAGCAAGTTGACACCGGAAGCGTTGGCGGCGTTCACAATGTTGTCAAGGGCGCCAAAGTCGCGGCCGCCTTGGCTGGCTTCAAAGACTTTCCATTCAACTTGCTGCTTGACCCAATTAAAGCCCATACCGCGCGTCATCGCCATGACTTTGTCTTCGTTACCCGCGTGAACCATGTGGGCCTGAATGCCATAGCCAAAGGGAATGCCACCCACCGGGGCAGCAACGGGCGGAGGGGCGGCAATAGATGGTGCAGCAGGCGCACCGGCCGCAGGTTGTTCCGCCGGCGCCGGTGGTTGGGGAATATCTTGGGCGAGGGCGACGGCATTTACATCACCGCCGGTCGCGACCAATTCACCGATCACCCAAGCCGGTTTGCCGTCGCTCATCTCCACTTGCCACCAATTGCCCGGCTCATTCTTCCCGAGGATTTTATAGGTTGCGCCAGCATTGAGCTGACCGAGAACCGGGAAATTGGTGCCGGGGCCGCCACGTAGATTGACGATCTGGGTCGCGCGCACATGAGCATACTCCGGCCCTGCGGCGGCAGCCGCTTCCACAGCCGGTTGCGCGGCCGCTTCCTGGGCCGCCGGCGCTTCCTTGGCGACAGCACTACGGCCATCCGCTGTGCGATCAGCAGAGGCGACCTGAATCTCTACGCCTTCCGGCAGCTTGACATATTGATTAGCGATCCACCCGGTTAGACTGTTGCCGATGTCAATTTGCCACCACTCGCCGCTTTCATCTTTGCCCACGGCCTGGTAGCTGTTTTGCGGTTCAATCTGACCCAGCACATCGAAGGTGGTGCCGGGGCCGGAACGGACATTGACAATGGTGTTGGCGTTGATACGCGGGAGCGCTATCTTTGGTTCAACCAGGGCAATTTCGCCGGCAGTTTCTGCTGCCGGTTGGGCCGCGCCTTCATTAGCCGTAGGGGCCGTCGGTGCTGCTTCAGCCACATTGGTGGCTGACAAGGGGAGCGCAAGGCGCTCACTCAGCGCTTCACCCCGGCTACCGACCAATTGCGCCTCGACCTGAAGCTTGGCCGGTTCTACCGAAGAGCTAAAGCTCATGCGCGGGTTAGTGAGCGGGCGCACCATATTGGTGATGACATCTTTATTTTCGTTGTAAACCGTATAGGCAACCGAAACCGGCTCATAGGTTGTCGCCAGGGCTACGCCGGTCTGGAATTGCAGCAGCACGCTCCAAATGTTGGGATCAATATCACCCGAGGGCGGAATTTGCAAGGTGACATCGACCAGATTATATTTGCGCAACAGATTGAGCTTGTAACTAATGCTGGTGGCATCTTCCAGATAGACCGTGCGTTGGGCGCCTTGGTCATCGGTATAGGTGTAGAAGTAGGTGCCGGCATTCGCGTCCTTGGTTAAATGGCCGGCCAGTTTGGGATTATCCGCGGTGAGGCTAATTTCTTGGCCGTTGGCCTCGACTTCGACTTGCTTCAGCAACGGTTGCAAAGCCTGTTTGTAACCCAACGTCGAAATATAGTTGCCGACCGTCTCGACCGATTGCACCGGCAATTCAATCTGCAACTTGCGGCGCTCGACCATTTCGGTAGCCCAAGCGAGCAGCGCGGCCATTTCGCCATCGGCGCGATAGGCGCGCGGGTCGATGGGCGCCGGCACAATCAGCTTGTCGGCCACCCGGCTCAAGGCAACCCAATCATACCCCAGGGTGTTCCACTCTTCAGCAGAGATCTGCGTCGGTTGCGCCACGCGCACGATAACTTCTTTGTTGCTATTGTGCAGGCGTTCGGCTACGCGCGTGATAAAGAAGACATAATCAGCCCGTGCGCTGGGGGCGGCGTCCACTTCGCGATAGTCAATAACGACGCCGCGGAAATTGTTCTCCAACACCACTTGTTCAATGGCATTGAGTTGGTTATCTTGTTGCCCCGGCTCCAGCAGCAGATTGTTGATCAGATCTGAGCGGACAACGCCACCCTCGACATTGCTGACCAACAAGAGGGTATTGCCCGTGCTGGGCGGCACTTCGCCGTTGAGCGCGCCGTCGCCCCGCAGCGTCATGGCGCCACGGACTTCGCCGGCCATACGCACATTTTCCGGCAATTGCTGGCTCACGTTCAGGTTGGCGGTCACCTCCGGAATGTCCGGGCTGGTCTGCATCACCATGAAGTTGGGCGGCAGGAAGTTGAGGCGCGCCTCAATCTTATCTTCACCCACCAGAACCCGGCTGGGCAGATGTTCCCAGGCGCTGCCATTCCAGGAATAGACGCCCAACGTTTCATAGGGCAGACTCTCATTGGGAATCGGGATTTCAACAATCGCCTGCGCAGGTGTAACGCCGCGCACATCAATGCTGTAAATTGGGCTTTTGGCGATGAGGTAATCAGGGAGGGCGACGGCGGCATCATAGAATTGACGGCCGGCCTGGCCTTCAATAAAGTCTACGCGCGGGATGCTGCTGAAGTTGGCATAGAAGGTTTCGGCCACCCCTTCCGGCGGAATGCTGACCAGCGTGCCATCGGGATCATTCAACACGCCACCGGCGGCGCCAATGCGGGTATAGGCAAAGACTTGCAGGCGATCCCACAGATTCACCGGCGGAAGCAGCAACGCAACAACAATGAGGCAGGGGATGAGTAAAAACGAAGTTAACCAGGCGGCTGGTCCTTCGACAATCGAAGAAAACCCTTTCCACCCGCGTGATGGGCGCTCTTCTAGCTGGGCGTAACGAACTCGCCGATCCAGTTGTGTGTTTTTCGGGCGCCGATCAAGTTGCGTATTCGGCATATATGTTTGATCTCCTTGAATCATCAATGATTCAGCAATTGCAGATTGTTATGGCTCATGGAATTCCAGCATACGATGCTTGCTGATCAATTGAAATCTGCAATATCTTAGCACATTCCCAGAAACCCGCAAAAATCAATTCTTTTGTAATCAAAATGCAAAAATCACCGCGGCGCATGGCATTCAAAATGAACGTGTGCTATACTTCAGTGTATGCAAATGCAATCGACTTTCTCATCTCAACCCCATAGGTCAAAACGCCGCAGTTGGGTACAACCTTTGTTGTTACTCGGTTTCATCATTTGTCTTACGGTCGGCCTCTTGGCGTTAGGTGCGCTTTGGTGGCTTTACCGCGCGCCCAGCGCAACATCCGCCGCCACAACGCTGCCCGCCTTTCAGCCGGCGCGCATTGTGCCCTCCTTGGCGTTGATGCAACTTGCCGGCGACCCGGTGGAGGCGCTGGCCTATCAGGCCATCAATGCCGGTGAAACAGAAACAAGCCGCGCGTTAACCTGGATTGGTCTTACCCAAATGGCGCCGGCGCGCATTGCCCTCCTTTTAAAGTTGGCAACCGCCGCCACTGCCGAAGAACAACCGGCGACGGCCCAAGCGCTTTACCAACAAGTGCGTGCATTGGCCGTTCTTGACAGTGCGTTGACGCCGCTTGCGCGCAGCCAGGCGTTATTGCGCTGTGTCAGCGGCTTGCTGGCTCTGGATGAACCGGCCGCTGCCCTTGATGTTGCCCAACAAGTGCTGCTCATCGTCAAGCAAGCGCCTGATCTGCTGCCGGCGCAACGTAACCAAATCCTGCGCGACTTGCAGAGCGTTACCCTGCCTTTGCGCACAGCAGGTGCGTTTCAACGCGAACTGACCGAACTGATCCGTAATCCTTACCTTGCGCTCAATACAACTTTGTTCAGCGGACAATGGCCGACCTTCAGCGAAACGCCTGCCCCTGACCCCCTGCTGGTTTCGGTGACAACGGAGCGGCAACGGGCCGCACGCGCCTTTGCCCAGCGGCTTTTACAAGTCCAACCGCTCGACGCCGAAGCGGAACGTCAGCGCCTCGTCCTTGCCCTTTCGATTGAAGATCAAGAACGTACAGCTTATTTTTACCAGATTTCCGCCACACAAAACCTTACATTTTCACTACAGTTCTTAGCGTTGGCACAACAACGTGATTGGTTGATTACCAAACTCGCCGTCGCCCAGCGTCTTTATGGCGTCACGCTCATCCCGGAATGGGAGACCAACCAGACAGCCATTGTTGAAGCGTTGGCGCAGGTCACCGATAATCTACAGCAGCAGCTTCTCAGCCTGGCGCAGACGCAAAGCACCCGCGAACAGCAGGTCGCGCAACGCTTTTATGCCCTCACCTGGTTGGCGCAACAGATTGAGTTTGGTCTCTATCCGCAAAGCAACGCTGCCGAGGTCGGGGAACAACTGCGGGTGCTGCAAGGGGAGATGGCGCAACTCAACCTAACCCCGGCGCTGCCGGTTGCCTATGTCGCCGACGCCATACCACCGGGTTTTCGTATCATAGCAACAACAGTGCGATAATTGCCAAATCAACAACCACGGATAACGCATCCTTTTTTGGAAGAGTTCCTAGGCAGAATGCTTTATTGCCCCTAGGGCAAATTCCGTATGATAAACGTAGTTTAGTTGTACAATCATGGTCTGGATCGCAGGGTCAGCAGTCCGCAGTCGTGTAGTCCAGAGTCGGGATCGCGATCCCGGTTGCGTTGCAGTCTACTGAGGGCGGCTTTGGGGCAATGAGCGCCACTTGGCGAATCAACCAAGAAACGCTATAATGGTGAAGCCATACTGATTTTGCTTCACATAGAAAGTGTATTGTGATGATTCCAACCGTTTCCACCGACCAACGCGTCGCCGTAACGGTCTTGCAGATGTTGGTGACGGAAATCTTTGTGCGGTGCGCCATGCTGCCGGCAGATGCGGCGCTTTTGACCGAAACCTTGATCTATGCCGACCTAAGCGGTATTCATTCGCATGGCGTTTTGCGTGTACCCGAATATGTGAAGAAACTGACCCACGGGGGCGTTGACCCGCAGGGGCGCCCACAAATTGTGCGTGACAGCGGCGCCTGTTTAGTGGTGGATGGCGGCAACAGCATGGGGCAGATCGGCGCTCATTTTGCCATGCAGACCGTCTTGGAACGGGCGCAAAGTACGGGCATTGCCGCCGCCGCCATTCGTGGGAGCAACCATTGTGGCGCCATGGCCTATTATGCCGGCATGGCGTTACCCCATGACATGATCGGCATTGCCGCCACCAACGCGCTGCCGACGATGGCGCCGTGGGGTGGGGCCGAACGGATCTTGGGCATCAACCCGCTCGCCGTCGCCATTCCCGCCGCTACGGAACTGCCGATTGTCTACGACGCGGCCTTTAGCGGCTCATCGCATGGCAAAATTCGTATCTATCAACAAAAGGGCTTGACCCTGCCCGCAGGCTGGGCCTTTGACCGCAACGGCGCACCCACCACCGACCCGGCAGTGGCCATTGACGGCTTGTTGGCCCCCATCGGCGGCTTTAAGGGCACAGGGTTGGCGCTGATCATGGGCGTCCTGTCGTCGATGCTTAGCGGCGCCGCCTATGGCACGGAACTGGGCAGCATTGAAGCCGGCCCTCTCCCCGGACAGGACGGTCACTTTGTCGCCGCCTTGCGCATTAGTGCCTTTGAAGAAGTGGATCGTTTCAAAGCGCGGATCGATGGCGCAATTCAACAGATCCATGCTTGCCGCCGGGCGCCGGGTGTTGATCGCCTCTATGCGCCCGATGAGCCGGAAGCCATCAGTCGGGAAAACTATCGCCGTGACGGCATTCCGTTGAATCGCGTCACGCTGGCCGATCTCAATCAAACCGCACAGGCGTTGGGCATTTCAACCCGGCTGTAACCACCACAACGAACGGAGACCATCATGGCGCTGAAGTTTGCCGCCAATCTATCCATGCTCTACCCCGACCGTCCTTTTTTGGAGCGCTTTGCCGCCGCACGCGCCGCCGGTTTTGCCGCCGTTGAGTTTCTCTTTCCCTATGAATTTGGCCATGCGGCAATTCGTCAGCGGCTGGACGAACATGGGTTGCAGGTGGTGTTGTTCAACATTTTTCCCGGCAACTTTGCCGCCGGCGAACGGGGCCTTCTCAGCCACCCTGGCCGACAAACCGACTTTCGCCGCACAATGGAAGAAGCGCTGACCTATGCGCAGGTGTTACAGTCGCCACGGATCCACGTCATGGTCGGCAACCGGCTGCCGGAAGTTGACTATCGGGTGCAGTTTGATACAATTCTGGAGAACCTGGCCTGGGCGACGCCATTGGCGGCGGCGGCTGGCGTCACCTTGTTGGTCGAGCCGCTCAACGCCACCGACCAACCGCGTTACCTGATTCACAGCTCGGCGGATGGCATGGCAATTGTCGAAGCGGTGAATCACCCCAGTCTGCGCCTCCAATATGATGTCTATCACGCTCAGATGACCGAAGGCAATCTGCTCACGACGATCAAACGCCTGCTGCCCTGGATTGGTCATATCCAAATTTCGGATGTACCAGGTCGCCATGAGCCGGGAACGGGGGAGATCAACTACCCGGCGGTCTTCGCCACCCTGGAAGCGATTGGCTATCAAGGTTACATCGGTCTGGAGTACAATCCCGCCGGCGACACGGATCAATCACTGGCCTGGTTGCCGGTTGACCAGCGGAGGTAGGTAGCGATGGCGGGGCGTCACAGCAACACGACAGCGGATTTAGGTGGCAACGGAGTTGCTCGATCCTGGTGAGTAATCCGTTCCTACCTAAATCCGCTGTCATGTTCGGGGGCGCCGTTTTAGAAAAACGCTCATAAACCATAGCAAAAGGAACAAGGAGTCACTGCAATGAAAATGGAACATGTTGCAATCAACGTCCCTGCGCCGGCGGAAATGGCCGCCTGGTACACCAAGCACTTGGGCATGCGGATTGTGTTGGCAAGCAAGGACGCCCCCTACATGCACTTTATTGCCGACGACGCCGGCAGTATGGTGGAACTCTATAATAATCCGGCGGCGCCCATGCCCGATTATGCCAATATGAGTCCCTTCAACTTCCACATGGCCTTCGCCACCAGCGATATTGAGGCGGAGCGCGCCCGCCTGGTCGCCGCCGGCGCCACGACCATCACCGAGATCACCACCACTGCGCGTGGCGACAAGTTGCTCTTCCTGCGCGATCCGTGGAACATTCCCTTCCAATTTGTGCAACGGAGTTCGCCGCTGCTGTAAATCGCGCTATACAAGCGACTCACCACAAAGACGCAAAGAACGCAAAGCACTAAACAAACAACTTCGTGTCTTCGTGTCTTCGTGTCTTTGTGGTCAATGTTTGGCATTCGGTTGCTGCGTTTGGACTGAAGCAAGAAGGAAAAGGCCGATGGGAACAGTAGCGGTAGGCGATCCGGCGCCGGATTTTACGGCGCTGACCGAGCAAGGCGAACGGCTCAAATTAAGCGATCTGCGTGGCAAGCGGGTGATTCTCTATTTCTATCCCAAAGATGATACCACCGGTTGCACAACGCAAGCGTGTGGCTTTCGCGATCAATATCCGGTGATCGAAGAGAAAAACGCTGTTGTCCTGGGCGTCAGCCCGGACAATGTTAAATCGCACCAGAAATTTAAGACCAAATATAATCTGCCCTTTACCCTGCTGGTGGATGAGGATCACGCCGTGGCCGATGCCTATGGGGTTTGGGGTGAGAAGTCCATGTATGGCAAAAAGTATATGGGCATCATTCGCAGCCACTTTGTCATCGATGAAGAGGGGAAGGTCGTTGACGTACAATATAAAGTGAGTCCGGCCGATAGCCCGAAAAAAGCGCTGCAAGCGCTTGGGTAGCGCAGACCCTTTTTCCGGGTTGCCACACTTCCCCCTTAATTACCGGCGAAAAAGCGTGACACAACCCTGTGTCACGCTTTTTATTTAACCCTGGTTACCGCTGTTAAGGCTTAAATAGCGCTGTAGGCGTTCGGCGGTTCGAGCGGCTGTCGATGTTATGATATACTATCCTTTTGAAATTTCGTAACAGTATGTAACGATTCAGCCCCTCCCTCCCCAAAGGAAGGGAACGGTTCCCTCCCTTTGGGGAGGGAGGGGCGGCTACTTTCGTGCTTTTACCTGATGAAACCCGATCATTTATCGAATAGTAAATTAGTACAAAACGCGTATCCTTTGCGTTTGCCAAAACGTATCTTGATTGACCTGGATTGCCGGCATGGATGACATCCAACGTGATGCCCCACTGGAAGAATCAATGCTGATTGGGCTGATTGAACGTGCTCAATCCAATGGGGATCCGGAAGCTTTCGACGGCTTGTATCTGCTCTTTGCCGATCGCATCTTCCGGTATCTTTTGGCGCGTCTGGGACGGGTGGAAATTGCGGAGGAGATTGTTTCACAGGTGTTTTTACATTTGATGGAAAAAATCGATCGCTATCAGATCGCCCCCAAAGACAACGCGACGATCTTTCCGGCCTGGCTCTATCGGCTGGCGCATAACAAGATGATTGACGTTTTACGCAAAATGCAGCGCCGGGAACATGTGGGCATTGAACAGGCCGAAATGGTTGCGGAACCGAAATCGTTACTGGACGTTGTCGAAGAGCAGATCGATTTTGAACAGTTGTTGCGGACGCTCAAGCTTTTGAATGAACAACAGCGGCAGGTGCTGCTCTTGCGCTTTGTCGAAGGCTTTAGCATTGCCGAAACCGCCCAAATTTTGCAAAAAAGCGAAGGCGCCATCAAAGCATTACAACATCGCTCATTGGAGAATTTGCGCCGCTACTTACAGCAGTGATTGAGTATCATGTTTGACGAGATTTTGGCCGATTGTTTGGAGGCGCTGGCAAAGGGCGCCACAATTCGTGATTGTTTAACGCGCTACCCGGCGCAGGCAGCCGCGCTAGAGCCATTGCTGCGGTTGGCCGTCGCGCTTGGCCGGGAAGGGGAAACCCGGCTATCGCCTGACGCCTTTACTCAAGGTCGCCGCCTGCTCATGAGCGCAGCGCGGGCGCGCCAGGCGCAATCCAAACAAAAGAGCACAATTCACCATCGTCAACCCCGCGACATAGCACCGGCAACGCCCCAGCGACAAACGCCCTTTCCCCCCGATCCGCAACCCTATGCACAGAATGGTCGGCCACTACCACCGCGTACGGCGACGCGCACTATGCACGCGAAGCCGGCGCCGTGGCAGCTAAGGCTGCCGCGCTTGCTGCGTGTGGCGCTGGTGTTGCTTGCCGTGATCAGCGCCACAACCTTGTTCCGTCAGGTGGCGACCAGCCTGCCGGGGACATGGCTCTACCCGGTGAAGAGCGGCGGCGAACGCATGGTGGGGGTCTTGATGACCGCCGCCGGTGAAGAGGTTGCCTGGCAGGAGAACCAACTGGAACGGCGTTTACAGGAGTTGGCCAGGTTGACCGACGCCAGTACAACTGCGGCCAGTGCAACCACGACCAGTGCAACCATGGCCGGTACAACCACAGTGCAGAGCGCCGCCCAAACGGTGGAAAGCGCCTGGCAAGCGTTACTCACGGCCAGTGAGCGTTTAGCGGCCAACGAACGCACTGCCCTGCTTCAAGCACAGATCGCCCGCTTTCAACAACTTGAAACAAGATGGGCTGGTCGCCCGGAAGCGGCGCCGCAAGTGGCCGTCATGACCCTACGCCGGTTGATCGCCGCCGGGGCAGCAGCCGTAGCGACACCCACACCACTTGAAGAAGCGACCATCGTGGCGGTGACGGCGACAGCAACAGCGCCAATGCCAACGATGACGATGACGCCGACGCCGACGCCGTCTGCTACAGCTACGCCGACAGTAACCCCAACTGCGCTTTTGCAGCCGAGCGCAACCGCGCCTGGCGCCCCCATTCTGGCGCCTTCGCCCACAGCCGCGCCTACGCTGGCGCCGGCGACCGTTGTTCCGGTTGTTCCCAGCCCAACGTTACCCCCTACGCCGCTGCCGGAAATTACAGTACAAATCCCGCGCCAGGAATCCAATGAGCAGGAGAGGGACGAGCATAAGGATGAAGAGGCGAGCGGCGCCGAAGCGCCAATGGCAACGCCTACGCCTTCGACGCCGGAAGCAACCCAAACGGGTGTAGAAACCGTGACCCCGGCCATCGGGGCAGGGCCGGAAGAGGGAACGCCGGCGCCCACTGTCTTGTCAACCGAAGCGGCGGCGACACCAACCGTTGCCGACCAAACCCCGACCATAACCAGCGGTGAGGGTGTATCGCCGCCGGCGACCAGAGCCGTGGCGCCGGCCACGGCTACCCCTGAACCGGCGCTCACGAATACGACGCGCCCGACCAATCAGCCCAATGCCACCAAAACACCCAAAGCCTCGGCGACCCAAGCCTCGACTGAACCGGCAACACCCAATGCACCCACGGCCGCACCGGTGACGACCACGGTTCCCTCCACCCCCATGGAAAGAACGCCTAACGCCACGACGCAGCCGCCCGTTGCGACGAAGGAAGTTGCAACTGAAACACCCGTCGCCGCCTCGCCAACCCCGCGCGCTACACCGTCTAGCGGGGAAGCAACAAAAACGCCCCAACCGTAGCCGTTAATGCGTAACACCCAAGGCTGCTCTTGGCGAGTCACGGACTCGCCGAGAGCAAAAATTTATCAGCGATATTCGTCGATCAAGCTTTATGGACCTGGGGAATGGCCAGGCCACAATGCAGACAGGCGGTAGCGCCGGCGGGCGGCAAGGGGTTGCCGCAGCCTGGGCAACGGGTGGCAAGGCGGGTGCCACAGTGGGCGCAAAATTGCCAGTGGGGTTCAATCTCCTCCTGGCATTCATTACATTCCGCCATCAGTTGGTGAAAAGCAGCCCGTTGATTGATCAACGTGATCTCCGCATTGGCCGCATCCGTCGATAGCTCCATTGCTCTTTTCTGCTCCATAACTCGATCTCCTTTGTGCATTCCTACGAAAAACAGCACGACAGCGCGCATTTCGCTTGTGGTCTTCAAGTCGGGTAGGTTGGTAGAGGGTAAGAGGGGGTGCTTAAAAAGGGGGTTTCTGTCAGAAACCCGCTTTTTGCTTACCATCTACGGAAAATATGTGCGCAAATCATATCAACCCTTGGTTGCTTATGCAAGCGCGGAATTTGCTGATGGCAAGCAGGGCATAAAGCAGGCTCTACCTTGGCTATATCCTTGCCTGTATCCCAGTACTATACCCTGTTCTAGGCAAAAATGCTGGAAGGTCAGCTACCATGATGCATGGTGGGGTATAACATCTATCTACCCTACCGCCAAACAAAATGGCAACTATCTAACAATGGGGAAAAGTGCAGCAATGAGCGAAAAGGAACAGACACGAGAAGCAACGGTAGTGATGAGCAGCAGGGGGCATTCGGCGCAAGTAGAAGAATTTGGCGAGCAGGATAAATATAGTTCCTTCGCCCAACTCCTCGATCAATATCTGCCTGAACAACTAAAGCCCGGGCAACTTGTGGAAGGGCAGATTCTCCGCATCTCGCGCGATGGCATTATCATCGACATCGGCGCCAAACGCGATGCCATTGTACCCAAACAAGAGGTCAGCAAGCTGAGTGAAGAGTTCCTTGCGCGGCTGACCCAAGGCGGTACGGCGCCGGTTGTCGTCACCCACACGCCCAATGGTAACGAAGAGCTAGAAGTCTCCCTGCGTCGCGGGCTGGAAGAGACCGAATGGCAACAGGCCGAGGAGTTGCTACGCACCGGTGAAATTGTTCAGCGCGCCATTTCCGGGTTGAACAAGGGCGGTGTGCTGGTTGATTTTGGTACGCTTACCGGCTTTGTGCCAAACTCCCATTTGCCGACGCTCCAATACATTAATGATCAAAATGTCATCCAGCGCATGAAAGAGCAGATGATCGGCGATGTTCTGGCGCTCAAAGTGATTGAGATCAATCATCAGCGCCGCCGTCTTGTTCTCTCGGCCAAAGAGGCGGAACAGAGTTTGCGTCAGGGTCGCATCCAGGAGCTAAAGGTCGGCAGCATTGTCACGGGGCGCGTTGAAAATATTAAGGACTTCGGCGTCTTTGTCAATCTGGGCGGCGTCACCGGTCTGATCCATGTCACCAAGCTCGATTGGTTCCGGGTGGAGCATCCGGCGGAAATCTTGAAGATCGGCGACGAAGTGCAGGCCGTGGTCGAAGCCGTTGACCCGGAGCGGGGGCGCATTCGCCTCAACCGGCAGGCCGCACTGCCCGATCCGTGGCAGGTCTTGCCGACCGTCTACAACGTGGGCGATCTACTGGAAGGTACTGTCACCAACGTGACCGATTTTGGCGTCTTTGTCCATCTCCCGATCGGCATTGAAGGACTGGTTCACAGCAGCGAACTGCATCCCACCGAAGGCGGCTTCCGCATTGTGCAGGTTGGCGATAAGGTTGTGGCGCGCATCATTAACATGGCCCCGGAACACAAACGGCTGGGGTTGAGTCTGCGCCAGGTTTCGGAAGCGGATGAAGCAGAATGGCGAGCAAAACAGCAGGCGCAAGACGGAGAAGAATAAAGATTGGCCAGGATAGTTTACACGGATAGAGTGAACACGGCTTTTGGGATCATTCATCAGGTGGCGTTGAGCGTCTATCAGTGTAACTATCCTGTCTATTTCTCTCTTGTCCGTGCTATGCTTTCGCCCCGGCTATGATCGCCCGTTGGCTTTCCTCCGCTCCCTTTTCCCCAGCTATGCGCTTGTTGGGCCTTCATGCCCAGCTATAACTTTCTTCTGTACAGCGATCTATAGTGTTTCGCTCCTCCTTGCAATACGGTCAATACTGTAGCAAAGCAATGTTCAACCACCGCGGCGTAGGCGCGCCCCGTGCCGGATCAGTCGGCAAGACGGGCCGGCACAGGGCGCGCCTACGCCGCCCAATGAGAAGCGAAGCCGTATAGCAAGAGGGAGAGAGGTAATGACAGCAACTATGGAAGTATCAGTGGCGCCAGGTGAGCAGACTACCATGCAACGCCGGTCGCTGAACGAATTACAGGAGACCGCCTGGCGTCTTAGTCGTCAAATTTTGGAGATGACCTCGACCGCTGGGTCAGGCCATCCCTCCAGTTCCCTGTCGGCGATTGACCTGATGACCGGGCTTTATTTTGGCGGCATTCTGCGCTATCACCCGACGGAGCCGGATTGGCCGCGCCGCGATCGTTTCATCCTGAGCAAAGGTCATGCGGCGCCGGCGCTCTATGCCGTTCTGGCCGAAGCCGGTTATTTCCCAGCCGAGGAGTTGAACACCTTGCGCCAACTGGGCAGCCGGTTGGAAGGCCACCCCAACCGCCGGCGCCTCGTTGGCGTGGAAGCCTCGACCGGTTCCTTGGGGCAAGGCTTGTCGATTGGCTTGGGGCACGCGCTGGGCGCCCGGCTGGATAACCTTGACTATCGCGTCTATGTCCTGCTGGGCGATGGCGAAAGCGATGAAGGGCAGGTCTGGGAAGCGGCTATGGCGGCGGCCAAGTACAAGGTGGACAACCTGACCGCGATTCTCGATTACAATGAATATCAGCAGACCGGCTCGGTTAATACCGTCATGCCGTCGCTGGAGCCGCTCATCGACAAGTGGGAGGCCTTCGGCTGGTATGTCTTTGCGATTGATGGGCATCGTATGGAAGCGGTCGTCGAGGCGTTCCAGTCGGCGCGCACCGTTACCCAACAGCCGCAGATGATCATTGCCCATACTTCCAAAGGGCGCAACCTCACCCCCTTCCTGGCGAATACGGTCAATCATAAACATGGCGAACCGCTCAATGAGACCGAATTGGCTGCTGCGCTGGCCGAGTTGGACGGGCAGAAGATGTGGGATCTCTATAGTGAAGCGGCTGATGAATTGGCGCCAGCGCTGGTGAATGGAGGGTTACATCGATGAACATTGGCAAACAAGCCGCTCTACCAACAGGGCCGGCCACCCGCGACGCCTTTGGTGAAACGCTGTTGGCATTGGGGCGCAACAACCCCAACCTGGTCGTTGTCGATGGTGATGTCGCCAACTCGACGCGCACCGAAGCCTTTGGCAAGGCGTTCCCGGAGCGCTTCTTCAACGTCGGCATTGCCGAAAGCAATCTAGTGAGCGTTGCCAGCGGGTTGGCCTCCTGCGGCAAGGATGTCGTCGCCGCCAGCTTTGCCGCTTTTCTGCTCTGTAACGCCTACGACCAGATTCGCATGGGGATTGCCTTTCCCCAACTCAATGTCAAATTGATGGGGTCGCACAGCGGCATCAGCATCGGCGAAGATGGCCCCAGCCAAATGGCGATTGAAGATATTGCGCTCGCTACCTCTTTCCCCCACTTCACCGTTCTCGTGCCGGCCGATGGCCCATCGACGGCGGCGGCGACCCGCGCCATGTTTGCCCACATCGGCCCGGTCTATCTGCGCACGGGGCGTTCCAAAGCGCCGCTGGTCTATGACAATGGTTTCCCCTTTACTATCGGCCAGGCCAATCAATTGCGGGCGGGGAACGATGTCGCCATCATTGCCTGTGGCCTCATGGTGGCGGCGGCATTGGCAGCGGCGCAAACCTTGAGCGGGCGGGGTATCAATGCCCGCGTCATCGATATGCACACACTGAAACCATTGGACGAAGCGGCCATTGTACGCGCCGCCCAGGAAACCGGCGCGCTGGTCACCGCCGAGGAGCACCTACTAGAGGGTGGCCTTGGTTCAGCCGTGGCTCGTGTCGTCGCCGAACAACAGCCTGTCCCGATGGCCTTTGTTGGTCTGCGCAACACCTACGCCGAATCCGGCAAAGGGGACGAATTGCTGGAAAAGTATGGTTTGACCTCGGCGGAAATTGTCAGCGCCGTCGATCAGGTTTTGGCGCGTAAACATCCGTAGGGGCGCACCCTTGCGGTCGCCCCACGCTTGCCGGGGAACGTGGGGCGACCGCAAGGGTGCGCCCCTACGAGGGTCAAGATAGATATAGATAGAGTATACCCGTCATGTATCTTTCACCTGTACCGCTCTCTATCGTTTCTAAAAAGAGGGTGCTGTATTCTGTGCCTAACAAACTGTGGGGGCGGCGCTCCTAACGAGCGCCACAGGAGTTGCACAGTAGGTCGTTATTTCTTTGTAAACCCCTTCGTTACAAACCTATTCGTCCGTATCCGTTGTCGAAGATCCGTTGGTGTAAAAATCCGTTGTTGAAATCCGTTGTTAAGCAAGGAGTAGATGATGAACAAGCTTCAGGTTTTAGGCCGAGAAGGTCACAAAGAATTGGTTTGGGATCCGGAAGAAGTGCAAACCGGTGATATGACAGCGGCGGAAGTGATCGCCGAGGCCGAACGCATTCTGGATGAAGCGGTGGCGCGTGGTCATTTAGCCTTGCGCATTGATTCGCCCGATCAACCAGCCGTGCGCATTGAAAAGTTTGATTACACCGCGCCCCGCACAGTGATCGTTCCCCGCATTGTCGGTGGTTGATCAGGGATCGGTGGAACGGAGCAACCTATGGAATGCTTGCAACTCCTTCCTGGGCAAGAAGCGCCACCGTTATGCCAACTCATCTCCCTGTTCGGTAATTTACTCGTGTGGGGAGAGGCCAATGCACCGTTACTCATCGCGGCATTAGGAGGGTTAGCGCTCTTCTTTGCCCTCTGGAGCAACCGCAGTGTTGAGCCTCACCCCCACCATGCAATGGCCCAAACGCCCAAAGAACGCGCTGAAATCCTGCTGCGCGACAGCGTGACGCTTCAGGAATATCAGCACCTCCTCAACTTTGGCTACTTAGAGATTCCCAGTCGGCTTTACCCCAACCGCTACTATCGTATCCCACGTGAGCGTCGTCGTGTCCAGGTTTATGAGGTCGCCGCTACGAATCTTGGCCCCCAACACCGTAAACTCGGTGAGCTTTGTGTCATTGCCTGTGAACCGATGCCTGACGCCGATCTGGTGTTGACTCATAAGTGGCTGATCGAAGCAGATGAACAGAAATACCTAAATACAGCCAACTGGGTGCGTTAAGGCGCCTGCATTACGGCTAACCCATGTGCGCGACAGTAGTAGTATGCCCCTCATCATACAGTCAAAGGAGAAACTTTATGAACCGTACTATGACCAGAACGCGCATTGGTCTGTTGGTATTGTTGTTGCTCCTGCTGCCGATCAGCGCTTGTGGGCGACAAGGCGCTAATCGGCAGGAACCGGTAGTCACGACCGCCAATCGAGCTAATCAGACCGCCGACACCGCCGCGGTGAATGAGGCGAATGATCAGGGCGTGCAAACTGCGGCAGAAAATACCAGTCCACAGGCGGTCGCGCTCCAGCAAAATGGCGGCGGTTCCCCCAATCAACAGTTGCTCGCCCAACTTTACGACCAAATCTTGCCTTCGGTCGTCGACATTCAGGTGACAGCCACGACCCAACAAGCGGAAACCGGTCTTTTCCCCTTTTTCGGCGGTCAACAACAGCCGCGACAAGTCCAGGGCGAAGGCACCGGTTGGGTTTATGATGACCAGGGGCACATTGTCACCAATAATCATGTCGTCGAAAATGCTACCCAAATCATCGTCAATTTCGCCGATGGCTCCTGGGCGACCGGCGAAGTGGTGGCAACCGACCCGCAGGCCGATCTCGCCGTTGTGCGGGTAACGCCGCCGGAAGGGGTCACCCTACGCCCCCTTCCGGTGGCTGACGCGGCCTCGCTAACCGCCGGCGCCTGGGTGTTGGCCTTTGGCACCCCCTTTGGTCTGGAAGGCACGATGACGCTAGGGATTGTCAGCGCACTAGGACGTGGCTTTCCGGTCGGCGCTCAGTCCGGCCAGGCCACCTATACCTTGCCTGACGTGGTGCAGACCGATGCCGCCATCAACCCCGGCAACAGTGGCGGCCCGCTGCTCAATCTCAATGGCGAGGTGGTGGGGGTCAACTTTGCCATCAACACCACCTCCGGCGCCAACACCGGCGTTGGTTTCGCCATCCCAACCTCAGTGGTGCAACGGATTGTGCCGGCTTTGATCCAGAGTGGCGCCTATGCTTACCCCTATCTAGGCATTAGCGGCGGCTCCGTCACCCCGCAACTGGCCGCGGCGCAAAATGTCCCGGCCAATGTCTTTGGCGTTTGGGTCGGCGGCTTGGTGGAGAATGGGCCGGCGGCGGCGGCTGGTTTGCAAGAAGGCGACATTATCACCACCATCGACAATCAACCGGTGCGCAGCTTTGATGATCTGGTC
This sequence comes from Caldilinea sp. CFX5, assembly GCA_021405325.1. The sequence goes on from QWII01000099.1 coordinate 21,687, forward strand.
AGTTACCTCTTTAACAGCACCACGCCCGGCCAAGAAGTTACCCTGACCTTTATCCGGGGGGGCGAACAACAGACCGCTACCGCTACGATCCAAGAGCGCCCCGCCGAACAACCCATCGCCAGCGGCGGACAATCCGATGCGACGCTCTCCATCGGCCAGGCGACCGACATTGCCCGGCAGACTGTTCTCAACGGTGGGCTGATGCAAAGTGTCGACTCTTCCTCGGCTACACTGGAAAATAGCAATGGTCGTTCCGTCTGGATTGTCACCTTGACCGGCGATGGCAAAACCGCCAGAGTCGTCGTCGATGCCGCTACGGGCAATGTGATCAATCTGGCGATTCAATAGCCAAGCCGGCAATCGAGTAGGGGCGCTATCACAAAAAAGTCCGACTTTCTGCAAAAGTCGGACTTTTTTGTGATAGCGCCCCTATCCGGTTGCCGGCTTTAAGCGTAAGCCCGTTGGGCGACCGCCGGGTGTGGTTGCACAAAGCTGTGATAGGCGGCGGCATCTTTGCGGCTGCGCAATTTTAATTTTTTCAGCACATTGTGAACATGATTTTTAACCGTGCCAATACCAATCAAGAGCTGGAGGGCAATTGCCTCATTAGAGGCGCCTTCCGCTAACAGTTGTAAGATTTCACATTCGCGATTGGTGAGATTGGCGTAGAGGGTGGCTTTGGGTTCAAAGCGGGTGGTTAAGCGGCTGAGGGTGTTGAGGTGCATCATCATGGCGGCAGCCACCGCTGGTGAGACAATGGGCTTGCCGTTGCGCACGGCGTGAATGTGGCTTGCCCAGGCGTGCACCCCCTCTTTCTTCAGGATATAGCCGGCGGCGCCGGCAGCAATATAGGTGAGAATTGGTTTGGGATCGTTTTGCAGGCCGGTCACAATAACCTTGACCTGATTACATTGTTGGCGCAACCCTTTGATTAGTTGGAGGGCGCCGTCTTTGGCCAAGGAGACGGAGACGAGCACAAAATCACAATTACCATTCCCAATATAAGCCAGCGCTTCATTGGGTGAACTCATCAGATCCATTACATGCAAATAGGGTTCATTGTTCAAGAGCATGGCCGCCTGGCTGGCGACGGTCGGGTTTTCGTGGACGATAAAGATGCGGGTGCGGGTCATGTACTCCTCCTGTGCGAATTTTGCTCAAGCTTTCTTTTCTCCTGTGTGGTGAAAGGGTTCGTTCGATTGTTGGCTGTTCGTTGGTTGAGCTTGTCGTTGGTTGAGCTTGTCGAAACCAACGAACCCACCAACATCTTGCCGCTCATTTGAGCTGCTTTGTGCTATTACTCAGCGTATGGGATTTATTAGATAAAGGGAACGGCCCTAACGCCAGTCGGCTTTGCCAAAGCAGGCAGTCTTCACCCTGTCGGATCCGACAGGGTGGCCTTCGGTGGACAGCTATCGTGTCTCAGCTTGTATCTGTTCTCTGTATCCATAGCTATAGGGTAATTCGACACTTTTCGCTACACTTCGTTGGCAGTAGGGCATGTTATACCAATCATGTTATACCAATCATGTGGTACCAATCATGTTATACCAATGACGGCAAGAAAGTAGATGTTGCAGCAAAATCATTACCTGGCGCCTCGGCCGTTCGTGACTATAGCAGGAGTGTAGCGCAAACCAATATAAAGAGCATTGGTAACTACCAAGCCAGAAACCAGGTTTTTCACCTGCAAACCAGGCTGATCGTTTGAACAAAAACCTGGTTTCTTCACCTGGGGTTAGTAGTTACAAGAGTTGTACTATTTACCTAATTTAACCCTGCCTACCCCAAGTTAGGTGCTCCCAAAGTAACTATTAACCCCGACCTAACCCTCCTCTGAGAAGGGAGGGAACCGTGGTACGTTCGACCGTTCCTCCCCCAAGCTGTAGGAGGGGGTGGTTTGGTAGTTACCTCCCAAACAAGTTTTCGCTCCAGCATTCATCGACCTAGGCCCTGGCCAGGTTGGGTATCACCATTGGTTTAGGAGGCGCTTTTGAGAAAGATTCGTGTTCTGTTGGCCGATGATCATCCGGTTGTACGCCGCGGGGCGCGCGCCTTGCTGGAACAAGCGCCGGATATGTTGATTGTCGCCGAAACCGGCAGCGGTGCGGAAGTGTTGCCGCTTGTGCTCCAAACAGAGCCGGATGTGTTGCTGCTTGATATGCTTTTGCCCGGGTTTTCCGGTGCGGAGGTGGCGCGCCAGTTAAAAGGGGTGAAACCGCCGGTGCACATTTTGGGTTTTAGCGCCCATGCCGACGCCCACTTTATCCGCACCTTGATGCAGAATGGCGCCGCCGGTTATTTACTCAAAGATGAAGCGCCCGATCTGCTGGTGGCGGCTGTGCGCAGCATTGCACAGGGTGAGCAAGGCTGGTATAGCCGACAGGCTGCTGCCAAAATGGGCGCTTGGCTCCAACAAGAGGATGACCAACGCCAATCGTTAACCGCCCGCGAACTTGAGGTGCTGGCCCAATTAGTCGCTGGCAAAACAAACCAAGAGATTGCCGCCGCACTGGCAATTAGCGAAAAGACCGTTGAAAAACATTTGCATTCCTTGTTTGTGAAGTTTGATGCATCCTCACGGGTGGAAGCAGCCGTCTACGCGGTGCAGAAGGGTTTGGTGTAGTAGGGATTTGCCTATGTCAAAGAGTAGTGAAACTCCCCATAGACAGCCGGTTATTTGCGCTATATACTATAGAAAATAAATTGTCTGTTGCGGTATAGCACTAGACACACAATTGAGCAAGGCTCATGGGGACGAAATCACTAGTGGAAACAGGGGGCTTTTGTGATTCGTGTGTTAGTTGTGCATGAACACCGTCTGGTGGGTGATCTGATTGCGACCGTACTCCAAGATAGGGCAGGGATTACCATCAGTGGGTATGCCGCCACCGTGGAGGCCGCACTCGATTTTCTTGATACTTGTGACTGTGATGTGGTGCTGGCCAGCGTTACCTTGCCGGATAATGCGGCATTGCGTCTGGCCCGTATCGTCAACAATAAGAATTACGCCGTCAAAGTGTTGGTTACCGACATGATCAACTCCAAGGCTGCCATCCTCCACTGTATTGAAGAAGGCGCCGCCGGTTATGTCTATGAGAATGAATCGCTGACTAATCTGGCCGAAAAGATCCGGGCGTTGGCCAAGGATGAATTTCCCGTTCCACCGCCGATTGCTGCCGGCTTAATTGCTCGCATCAACGAATTAAAGCGGATGAGCGACGCTGAAAGCATTCATCAATTGACCAATCGGCGGAGTCAATGCGAAGAGTTGACCGCCCGCGAACGGGAAGTGCTTAACCTAATGGCGCTTGGCAGCAGCAATCAGGAGATTGCCGAAGCCCTGGTCATTGAAGTAGGCACCGTCAAAAATCATGTTCATAATATTTTTCGCAAGCTCGACATCCAGAGCCGCGAACATGCCACCTTCTTTGCCCAACAACTGGCGTAACCGCAACATACGCCGGTATGGGTAAGAGAGTCAATCAATGAGTCAGTCAATCAGTAGTCAGTGGCTGTACTCTCTTACTGACCAACTGTCTCTCTGTGTTACTATCTCTGGCATGACGATGAACATCAATCGTGCGCTGCTCTAGGTGAGGACACCCTCGCCTGGTAACAATATTCCTTCCAGCACCCTCCCGCCCCTTTGCCGATGCAGCGATCGGAAAGGGGCATCTCCTTTTTTAGGCAGTGCTGGTTGCGTAGCGTAACCAGTCACGGACTGGCTAGGCGCTGAATCATTACCTTTGTCCCTCGATGCAACAGATCAATGATGCCCAACCGGTCTGATCTGTTGCATTTTCCGGCAGGAGTGCTGTGGATAAACCGATGGCGCCCCTTCCTGGCAGAGGCGGCAACGATAAGCAAGCCGTTGCCGCCTCTGCCAGGAAGGGGCGCCAAGCCCCGACCAATTCAAGGATTTTGGACAAAAAAAATCCGGCAAACAAATTTACAGTTCCCCCGAAGCGGTTATTAGCCGCACTGTAAATCCATTCGCCGGATAACTCGTAGTATACACGATGCCGGGAAATAGCGCAAATTGGCAAAGGCGCAATTTACAATAATTCAGGACTTACGCAAGACGAATTATTGCCGGGTACCCAGAGGGTTCCCGGCGTCTTGCGTAAGTCCTGTAATTCAATAAAGCATCACCCGCTCACCCCTTGCTTCCCAAATTCTCCGCTATCACCTATAATAATTCAGCCGGGTAATCCCCTGTTGCTCGTAGCCCTGTTACCTTGTCAGAAACGGAGACGCCATGAATCGTTCCCGACAACCAACCAGTCGCTGGCGTTGGCGTGCCCGCTTGGTGGCCGATTTACCTGGCGATGTGTTAGAAATCGGCGTCGGCGCCGGCGCCAATCTTCCCTATTACCGGCAAGCCGCCCGCATCTGGGCGATTGAACCTGATGCCGAACGGGCGCAAAATGCCCGCACCGTAGCCGCGACTTGCTCGATCCCCATCACGATTGATGTGGCCGGCGCTGAACGCCTGCCCTACCCGGATGACGCTTTTGACCATGTGGTCAGCAGCCTGGTCTTCTGTTCCGTGGTCGATCAGGCGGTGGCGTTGCAGGAAATCCGGCGCGTGCTCAAGCCGGGCGGCACGTTGCATATGGTCGAGCATGTGCGCCCCGCAACGCGTTGGCTGGCAACCTTTTTCAGCGCCCTCACCCCCTGGTGGCGACGGATTGCGCACAATTGTCACCTGGATCGTCCAACCATTGACGTATTGCAGCGCGAAGGTTGGCAAGTCCAGATCCATCGCCGGCGCGCCATGTTTATCCGCATGAGTGCAAAGGTTTGACATCCAGGCTTTGGTGCGCGGCACTGGTCAGGGTTGATTCGTTGAGCCATCCGTTTGCCGACCAGTGCCGCGCACCAAAGCCGTTAAACAGTTTGACGGGGTTGCCGCCAACTTTGTATACTACAGCACTGTAGTTTGCTGAACCATTCGCTATAGTAGAGCAGTTTGAATTTAATTCTTTTGCCTTGCCAAACAAATTTGGCGACAAGCCAGGCTGCCGACCCGGCAATGGCCTTTGGGCCAGCGTAAATTCCGGGGAGCTTGGGCCTGTCGCCGCCACTCAAGGAGGAAATCATGGCCTTTACATTGCCTGAGTTGCCCTACGCCGAGAACGCGTTGGAACCGCACATTGATGCGCGCACGATGAACATCCATCGCACCAAGCACCACAACACCTATGTCACCAACCTGAACAACGCCCTCAACGGCACCGGCTTGGAGAACAAGAGCATTGAAGAGATCCTGCGCAACATGGATCAGGTGCCGGCGGACAAGAAGACAGCCGTCCAGAACAACGGCGGCGGTCATCACAACCATACCCTTTTCTGGAACATTATGGGCCCCAATGCCGGCGGCGAACCAACCGGTGATCTGGCGAATGCGATCAATGCCAAGTTTGGCAGCTTTGCCGCCTTCAAGGAAAAATTTGCCGCCGCCGCCACCACCCGCTTTGGCAGCGGTTGGGCCTGGCTGGTCGTCAAAAAGGATGGCAGCATTGATGTCTACAGCACCGCCAACCAGGACAGCCCCCTGATGCAGGGCGACACCCCGATTTTGGGGCTGGATGTGTGGGAACATGCCTACTACCTCAACTACCAGAACCGCCGCCCGGATTACATTGGGGCCTTCTGGAATGTGGTAAACTGGAATGCGGTGGCGAAGAATTACGCCGCGGCCAAGTAGTGCGTATCTGTAGGAAATAGACTAGTATTAAATAGTTATAAGACAAAAAGGAGTTGGTCTATAAAGACCAACTCCTTTTTGTAATTTGTGGGCATAGTTTGCAGTGACGATAAATCTTCTATGAAAATAATGTAATTCAGCATTTTAGCTACTTGACAGAAAAAAAAAAGTCTGTGGTATGCTTTACATTATGCTACAAGTAGCGTTTTCCTCGCACTTCGTTTTCGTATTTAATGGTTTTGGTTGCAGATAGCATAACAATAGAACGATAACGATTCTTCAAAATTTTCTTCACAGAGGGAGTTAACCTTATGCGACGATTCCGTCCTTTGGGGCTATTGCTTGTTATTGCAGCATTGCTACTAACCAGCATATCTTTCTTGACACGTTCCATGCCATCTACTAATGTTTTTACTCGTTCAGCAAGTAGATTGGTGGCTACGCCGAATGTGATTTACTTACCACATGTAGCAAATTCTGGCTCGAAGAACGCAATTAGCCAAACAGGAGTTATCTCTGATGGCATTTCGTTGCCAAGTGATTGGAAAGCTACAGAGCCAGAACAGATGGAAACCCCTGAACCAATCCCAAATGAGGTGATTAATACACCAGTTCTCTACATGCCAGCTCCCACCCCCGATTTGTCAATTTTGACGTCAGCAGCGCTAGATTCGATTGTCTTTACTAATCCGCGTTTACTTGGTATCCCTGTAGAAAAGCAGCCAACTTTTGGCTTGATTGCTTGGTCGCCCGATAGTAGTCGATTTATCGGCACGCTTTTGAGTGATGCCGTGATTCAGTTTGGTGATCAAGGTCGAATTATTAGTGATTTGTATCTTGGCGATAGAGAATCGGGTGAGCTAAAGCTGTGGCAGCCGAATGGCGGGTGGCCTTATTGGAGCGAGGATGGACAAAGCATTTATTACTTAAGCGCTTACGGTGATGACAATGGTCTTCACTTCGATCTATATCAGCGCGCTTGGGATTCCCAAAGTGAAGATGCTATTTTGGTTGCCAGAGATGTGACAGCGCCTACGTTAGCACAGCCTGCCGTTACTGAATTCGCTAATCAATCTTTACTAACTCTTAACAGGGCTAATAAACTTACGCTACTACAAGCTAGAAATCAACAACTAAATGGCGCTAAGGTAAGTGGTGCGGAGGAACTTACCCAACAGCATGACTTTGCTTTGATGGTGCCAGAAATTAGCTCGTTACAATCTGCTGATTATAATCTTAGCTTTTCTGTGTCACCTGATAATAAAACTCTTGCCCTTATCTCAGTGAATCAATCCATGCTTCTAGTCAATAGTTCTGATTTTGTTGTAATCGATACAATAAGGGATACAGCATTCTACTACCGAAACCTTACTTGGGCAGCAGACAGTCAGCATTTTGCTTATACCAATGGGAATGCTGCCTATTTGTACGACTTACAAACCAAAAGCGCTACTCCATTACTGACAAAAGCTGAACTTGGTTTGCGCACTGATGACAATCAAAGCGGGATTAATCAACCTCTTTGGTCGCCGAATCAGCAAGTTGTACTCTTATCCGCTTTTTCATCCGACTGGCTACCTAGTGATGGGACAGGTGAATCACATTTTAAGAACTATATTTTTGCAGTGACTAGGGATGGTAAAAACAAGAAAGCAATTTCTACTTACACAATGAATTCTATGTCACCTGACAGTTCCTCTGCAATTGTAGAGCAATGGAATTCAGAGCGACAGCAATATGAAAAGTTCTTAGTGGATGTTACTTGGCAATAACGCGAAGGGAGGGATATATGATGGATACGAAGACATTAAAAAATTTCAAGTCATTGATTTATTGGCTACTAATCAGTGTTTTTTGTGTGGGAATTTTCCTTTGGGCAGATGCGATTCCTGCGAAAGCAATTGGTTATCTAACCATTAGTGTGACTAATCCTAACTGTAATGGTTACGGAGCAACATGGAGTTACTCAGATATTGACACTGCTGTTAAAGACACAGTCCCAGTTGAATGGTGGCCACCTAGCCAGCTGGGAGGAATTTTAACTCATAGTGGGCTTCAAACTGCGTCCGTGATTGTTAGAAGTCGTATCACATGGAATAAATCAACTCCATTAAATTCCAATTACCACTATACTTCAGCTAACTGGAATTCGCGGGCAGTTCCCCAACCACCTCTTTCTAGCGCCTGTAATGATTACACAATGAATACAGTGCTAAATGCACGGAATTACAGTGATGCAACTTACAATTCCAACCTTGCAACTGATCAGACATCGGGTAATCACATCGTCAATATAAGCGGGACACCTGAAATGATCGGCTTTAGGAAACCAACACAAGTCAGATCAACCGTTTGTGCTGAACAAAGCGATGACTGGAGATTTTGTGCAATCAGCTCATTAGAAGCCGATCTTTACCGGGAAAACAATCGGTATGCGCGTCGCTTGAATTCAGAACCATCAAACAAAATTCGTTTTGAAGCAGAAACGTTTGCAAGCCGTGTAGCAAGAGGCGATGCATGGTATTGTGTTACGAATGTTAGCGGTTACAAAAATAAGTGCTTTATGCATTCACTTCCTAATGATGGCACAGCCTTTGCCGCAAATGCTGGATACGTGTCGAATAGTCCTTATATGGAATACAATGTGTTTTTCCCACAAACAAACGGGACTGCTTGGTATGTATGGGTTCGCGGTTACGGATGTAGCTATAGTAATGATTCATTGCATATCCGTGTATTTAGTACTTCATCCCCAGTTAGCCTTGCTGAAAGTATGACGGGGTGGAATAGTTGCAGTTGGCAATGGTGGAGTGTAAAGGAAAACGGCCAAAGGGCAGTAATTACTGCCGCTACCGACAATAATTGGATTGCACTAAAGAAATTGCAACTCTTCATGTACGAGGATGGTATGCGGGTTGATCGAATCGTACTGGCTCAAGATCCCAACTATAACCCGACTAATGATTCTTGGGCGAACTGACATCAAAAGTTTGTTCAAAGCTAATCCAAGTAATTTAGAATAGTCAGACAAATTGTCTAACTATTCCTGGTACGCCGTAATAGAAACATATCTGAGAAGCCCATTTTTGAAAAAAGTAGGCTTCTCAGATATGTTTCTATTACGGCGTAAAATCTTCAATACCTATAAGATTGACCATAAACGCAGCCAGCAGATCGGCCGCTTTATCAATATCATCCAGGGCGATGGTTTCGACGGCGCTGTGCATGTAGCGGTTGGGGATGCTGATCAGCCCGGTGACGACACCGGCGCGCGAGAGTTGGATGGCGTTGGCGTCAGTGCCGGTGCCGCGGTTGTGGGCGGCGATTTGATAGGGAATTTGTTGATTGTTGGCTGTTTCGACCAGGCGGGTAAAGAGCCGGGGATTGACATTTGGTCCCCGCTCAATGACTGGGCCGCTGCCCAGCTTGATGTCGCCGCCCTGTTTCTGATCCATCGTTGGGCAGTCGGTGGCGTGGGTGACATCGACGGCGATGCCGATGTGGGGGGCGACGCCAAAGGTGCTGGTGTAGGCGCCGCGTAGACCGATCTCTTCCTGCACGGTCGAGACGGCGTAGATCGCACAATTAAGCGGTTGTACCGCTGCCCGCCGGAGCGCTTCGATTACCACCCAGACGCCGGTGATGTTGTCCATGCCCGGTGCATTAGCGAGACCATTGCGCAGCTCCTGGTAGCCTAGCTCCAGCGTCACCGGGTCGCCGATCATCACTACGCCGGCGGCGTCGGCTTTGTCACGCGCGCCAATGTCCAGCCACATCTCCTCCAGTTTGACCACCTTGTTGCGTTCATCTTCTTTGAGTAGATGGATCGGCTTGCGGGCAATCACCGCCGGAATCGGGCCGCTTTGGGTCCAGACGGTCATGCGCTGGCCGATCAACTGCTGTGGGTCCCAGCCGCCGATCGGCTTCGTGTAGAGATAGCCCTTGTCATCAATATAGGTGACGACCAGGCCGATCTGGTCACAGTGGCCGGCGAGCAAAACACGCTGCGCCGCACCGGGATTCTTGGCGACGATCACATTGCCGTGGACATCGGTCGTCACTTGGTCGGCAAAACCTTTGACATAATCGCGCACTACGGCCTGCGCCGGTTGTTCATAACCGGAGGGGCTGGGCGCTACCAGGAGCGCTTTCAAAAATTCATGGGCTTGGGGTTCCATAAGCGGGTCACTTTCTGCTGAGTATCAAGTTGTCGGGTAATCAGACCTCTTATTCTACAACAAAAGTCTATGCGTCCCCTAATGGAATGCCGTCTCCGGTGGGCGTCCTCTTTTGTTGCAACCAAATGTGGAATTTCTGGCTGAGACCCTAGACGGATTGACAAAATGACCGGAGTTGCGGTACGCTCATGGCCTACCCGCTTTACCAGCTTCCAATCATACCGTCATTCTTATCATCAGAAGGAGAAATGCTATGTGTGTTCCAGCCTGTACGCGCAAAATTGCCGCTGATTTGAGCCGCCGTAATTTTCTCAGGGGCGTGGCCGGGGCCACGGCTGCTGCCGCCACGGTTGCCGTCGCCGGTTGCAACCCCATGATCGACCCCAATCACCAAGTGCGTAGCGCCTCGGCCAAAGCCATGATGAGTGGCACGGTGAGCTTTAGCGGCATCGTCGATGCCCTGGTGTAATCAATCATGACCACTGCCCAACAACCGTGGGAACACCCGGACTGGTACGATCTGCACGACAATACTGCTGTTGCCGGCCCGGAACGGGAGCCTGAGCATTATCGCGAGTTTGTGCTGACCTTGCCGCCGTTGGATCGCAACGATCATCTGGTCGATGTTGGCGCTGGGACGGGCAAACTCGCGCTGCTGGTGGCGAAAGGCTATCCTCGGCTGGGGAAAGTCACCTTGATCGACCCTAACGCCGACAAACTCGAACGCGCCCGGGAGCGTTTGACCGCCGCATTGCCCAATGCGCAGGTTGTCAGCCTAACTGCATCCCTGGGAACGCGCAAACCGTTGCCGACGCTGGATGGCACCATTGCCATTATCGGCAGCGTCCTCATGCCGGTGATGTTGCAGCAAGGCGGCCCGTTGACCGATGGGCTGGCCTGGTTGCGCCGCGTACTCACTGAGGTGCATGGCGCGCTGCAACCCGGTTGCTGGCTCTATGACTTGGAGACGTTGGCTGGGCCGTGGGAGCAGAGCGGCTTGAGTGATCCCGTGCGCCGTCTCCACTTGCCCGAACTGGCCGATGAGTTCTGGCGCGCCGGTTTTGCCTCGGTGGAGTGCATGTATCGCTTCCGCGACCGCGTGGTGATCCGGGCGCAAAAGCCGGTGGAGCGGAGATAAAGCATAGAATGCGGATGGCGCGGATTAGGCGGATTTACGCTGATTTTCTTCCGCTTTTATCCGCCTAATCCGCGCCATCCGCATTCTATCTACACCGTCTTCACCAAATTAAAATCGCGGCGCAACCCAGCAAACGCGCCACCCGCCTCTTCCTTGACCGCCGTGTCAAACATCCCCGTCACTTCAGCGTACTCAGCATCACTCAAATTGACAGTAAACCCTGCCAGCGATGCGTGCAGTTGCCGCTCCGAACTAACGCCGATGATCGGATTGGTCACTGCCGGTGAGTGGCGCAGCCAGGCGACCACCAATTGCGCCGGATGCAGATTGCGATCCGCAGCAAATTCAAGGAAGCGCTTAAGCCCGTCGCCATACTTCTCCAACCAGCGGGGGATGCGGGCATCGGTTGCACCGCGCGAATCCTCTGGGATAGCGGCGCCCGGCGTATATTTGCCGGCAAAGAGGCCAAAGGCCAGCGGGCGATAGACGGTGATGGCAATCTTCTCAGCCAGCGCTTGGGGCAACACTTCCACCTCGACGCCCCGTTCAATCGGGTTGTAGGGGATCTGGTTGCAGACCAGGCGGGGCCAGCCGTGACGGTCGGCAATGCTGTTCATGTGCGCCAGCAGCCAGGCCGGATAGTTGCAACAGCCGACAAAGCGCGCCTTCCCCGCTTGCACTACGTCGTTGAGCGCCGCCATCATCGCCGTGGTGTCCATGCCCGGCTTGGGCCAGTGGAGCATGTAGAGATCAACATAGTCGAGTTGCATCCGTTGCAAACTCTCATCCAGGCTGCTGCGGATCACTTGGGGATCAATGTTGTTAACCTTGGTAGCGACAAAAAGCTGGTCGCGCCGCCCTTTGAGAATGTGGCCCAAAATGGTTTCCGTGCCGCCGTTGACATACATGGCCGCCGTGTCGATAAAATTGACGCCATGCGCGATGGCCGTTGTCAGAATGCGGTCGGCCTCGGCCTGGTCACAGCGGTCGCCAAACATCATTGTCCCCAAACATAATTCCGAAACGGTAACGCCGGTTGCGCCGAATGGTACGTAGTTCATGTGGTGATTCCTTTCAATTAACGCGGTGATTCGTGATTTGTAATTCGTGATTCGTAATTCGTGTTGCCCAATCTCTAAATCTCTGAATCTCCTAACCTGGGCAAGCCAGAACCAAAGAAGTTAACACGGATAAGGAAGAACACAGATATTTCTATAGAAGTTACGTACCAAGTACAAGGGTAGACCGGCCAGACCTCCGGGAAGGGGGCAGGAACGGCTCTGTATGACAAGCCACGATTTGCCCCCTTCCCGGAGGTCTGGCCGACCCGTGCGTAAGTCTTGTCCTATTCAATCCGTGTTTCTCCCTATCTGTGTTAACTAAAATTCGTGTCTGTTGTTGGAGCTTTTGGGTGGTTAGCGCCTAATCGCTATGCGTCAACTGGCGTAGGTCGTTTTACCCTTGAAGGAGCGATTGCGCGCCGTCGATCCACATCTCCGTACCGGTGATGTGAGACGCATTATCCGAAAGCAGGAAGAAGATCAGTTGCGCCAGTTGTTCGGGGGTGGCCCGTTGGCTGCCGGTGAGGGGGATGGGGCCGTTGTGGAAAGTGACCGGCTGGCGTACCTGTTCGACATTGCGCAATTGGGTGTTCTCGCGAATGTTGGTCGCCACGCCGCCGGGGCAGATGGCATTGATGCGCACACGATGGGGCGCCAGTTCCAGCGCCATCATCTTGGTAAAGGCGACTTGGGCCGCTTTGGCGCAGGAGTAGGCGGTGGCGCCGGTGTTGCTGAAGATGCGCGTGCCGTTGACCGACGAGAGGACTACAATCGCGCCGCCCGCTTTCTTCAGATGGGGCGTGGCATACTTCACGGTCAAAAACGTGCCTTTGAGGTTGACCGCCAGCGTTGTGTCCCACTCTTCCGGGCTGATCTCCTCAATCGGCGCCCAGACGCCATTGATGCCGGCGTTGGCGACAACCAGGTCGAGCCGATCCCAGCGCCCAATAATCTGGGCAACCGCCTGTTCCATCTGCTCCGCATTCGCCACATCCGCCACTAGGTCAAGTGCCTCACCGCCATTTTCGGTGATGGTGGCCGCCATCGCTGTGGTGCGATCCTGGCGCAGATCCAACGCGGCGACTTTGGCCCCTTCCTGCGCCAGCAAAAGGGCTGTGGCGCGGCCAATGCCCGAACCGGCGCCGGTCACCAGCGCCACTTTTCCTGAAAGCTGCATACCGTTTTGTTTCTTTCTAGCTCGCTTTGCGCTTGGCGGGAAAGGGACGCAAAGAGGGTTGCAATGGTTTGACAGAGCTTCTGCTCTCTATAGTAGAATGATAGCACAACTTCACCCCGCCATTGCTAATTGTTCAAACGCATCATGCAGGATCGGAAAGGCAGCAGTATGACAGAGATGAATCAGTTTCAAGCGAAATTCGGCAAGCCCTCCAAAGGTGCGGCGACCAAGGTGGTGCCCTACATGAACGAATGGGTGCAGGCATTTATCCGTCACGCCCCCTTTGCCATCCTGGCGACCAGTGACGCTGACGGTCATTGCGATGCGTCGCCGAAGGGGGGTATGCCGGGCTTTGTCAAAGTGTTGGACGAGACGCACCTGCTCATCCCCGATGTGGCGGGCAATCGTCTCTTTCAGTCATACGACAATGTGAGCCGCAATCCGCACGTTGGGCTGCTCTTCTTTATCCCTGGCGTCGATTCGACGGCGCGCGTCAATGGGCGAGTGGAGGTAGTGGATCGCGCGGCGTTGATGGCGAAGAACATCAACTTGGAAATTTTCAATCCGGATGAGGAAGCAAAAGTGTTGCAAGGGCTGTTGCTGACGGTGGAGGAAGCGTATGGTCACTGTCCGCGCGCCCTGAAGTTTTCCAATTTGTGGGATGAGGCGACGATTGCCCAGAATAAGATGACATCGCCGCTGCCTTGAACAGACCCCGATCAAGTGTACCGTCAGGTGTTAACCTGTTCTTTCGTGGAGGCAGGGATGAACGAACAACCGCAAGATGATGACCTTGGTTTCACCTGCGACTTTCGCCATCTTGCACTCTCCTGTGTATAATCGGAAGGGACGATAACCACAGTGTAGCACGCTTTTGTACAGGCGGCTTCTTGAAAATTGCGCACCTGTGGCGGTAAAGATCAAGTCAAGCAGAAAGCCGACCATTTCATGCCACCAAACATTATTTTTATCTTAATCGACGACCTGGGCTGGGCCGATTTAAGTTGTATGGGCAGCACCTTTTACGAGACGCCCACCTTGGATCGTCTGGCGGCGGAGGGGATGCGCTTTACCGATGCCTATGCTGCCTGCCCCGTCTGCTCGCCCACCCGCGCCAGCATCATGACCGGTCGCTACCCGGTCACGTTGGGCATCACCGACTGGATCGACCACGATAAGGTGATCCATCCGGCGCGGGGCAAACTGGTGGACGTTCCCTATCTTGACCACCTGCCGCATAGCGAGACAACGATTGCCACGCTGCTGCGTCGGGCCGGCTATGCTACCTGGCATGTGGGCAAGTGGCACCTGGGGCGTCAATCGCATTACCCGGAGACGCACGGCTTTGAGGTCAACATTGGCGGCTGTGAAAAAGGCTCGCCGGGGAAGGCCGGCTTCTTCAGCCCCTATGCCATCCCCACCCTGCCCAATGGCCCCGACGGCGAATATCTCACCGACCGTCTGACCGACGAGGCGATCCGGCTGATTGAGCAGCGCGATCCGAGTAAACCTTTCTTTCTCAATCTCTGGCACTATGCCGTCCACACGCCCATTGAGGCCAAGGCGGCGGAAATCGAAAAATATCGCGCCAAAGCGCAACGGCTGGGGCTGGATCAGTTGCCCACCTTTGCCGAGGGCGATCCTTTCCCCACCGAACACAAACGTCATCTCCGCATCACCCGTCGCCTGTTGCAATCCGACCCGACCTATGCGGCGATGATCGAAAATCTGGACTGGAACCTCGGTCGCCTGTTGCAAGCGGTAGCCGATCAGGGATTGACAGACGAGACGGTGGTCATCTTCACCTCCGACAATGGCGGGCTGGCGACGGCGGAGGGTTCGCCCACCTGCAACGCACCACTGGCCGAAGGCAAGGGCTGGATGTACGAAGGCGGCACGCGGGAACCGTTGCTGATCAAGTGGCCGGGGGTGATTACGCCGGGCAGCGTTTGCTCCACCCCTGTCACCAGCCCTGATTTCTGCCCGACACTGCTAGAAATCGCCGGCCAGCCGCTGCGCCCCGATCTGCACTGCGACGGGGTGAGCTTTGCCGGCTTACTGCGTGGTGCCCCAGCATTAAACCGGGCAGCGATCTTCTGGCACTATCCCCACTATGGCAACCAGGGTGGTACACCGGGGTCATCGGTGCGGGCGGGTGATTATAAACTCATCGAGTTTTTTGAGGATGGCCGGCTTGAACTCTATAACCTGCGCCAGGACATCGGTGAGGAACAGAATCTAGCCGACCAGGAACCGGCAATGACCGCCCACCTCCATCAACTGTTGCTGGCGTGGCGCAGCGCCGTCGAAGCCAAGATTCCAAGCCCGGCGACGACATGAGTAAGTTGTGACAAAATAAATATCAACCACGAAGACACGAAGTTCACGAAGGGTTTTCTTCGTGAACTTCGTGTCTTCGTGGTTGATTTTCCCAGCAGGCCACATGCCTTAGCGGCGCCGCAGCCGATGAAAA
This sequence comes from Caldilinea sp. CFX5, assembly GCA_021405325.1. The sequence goes on from QWII01000099.1 coordinate 37,427, forward strand.
TGCAACAGGGATTTCACCGAACAGGGATTTCACCGATGGCACCGATTTTTCTATTCGTTAATCAGCATAATCGGTGAAATCCCTGTTATTTTCAGAACAGGCCACATGTCTTGGCGACACCACAAACGATGAAAATGCAACAAGGATTTCACCGATTGCACCGATTTTTCTATTCGTGAATCGGCATAATCGGTGAAATCCCTGTTATGTTCCCATCAGCGGTTTACTCACCGTTTCTTCTTCTTTTTGCCCTTTTGTTGCGCTTTTTTGGTGGCTTTGGCCTGGTCGCGTCTCTTTTTGCGGGCTTTGCGGGCTGCGTCCTCTTTGGCTGAATGCGCCGCGACGTTGTACAACATGGGTTGCGGCCGCATAAAGTCAAGACCGCGCCGGATGGTGGCCGGCCCAAAGTCCTCGCTCTCCCGTGCCAGGTGGTCGGCTTCGACCACCTCGGCCCAGGCGGCCATCTCTTCCGTTTCCAGACCGTGGAGTAGCCCAAGGGTATAGAGCATGTTGGCCAGCCGCGGATTTTTGCCGTCATAGAACTGGCGCAGAAATTTAATCGACTGACGGTGTCCCAGTTGGACCAACTGTTCCCACTGAAAAGTATCGATCTCGCCTTGCTTGGTAATGTACGCCTCCAACGCATCCACCGACGCCTGGACCGGAATATCCCCCAGGATACCGAAGCCATAAATGGCCAGTGTCTCGTCTTCTGCTTCTGCGTTTAAGGCGGCAGCCAACGGCTTGACAACAGCCGGCCCAATGGCGCGCAGGGCATCCGCACAGCCTTCATTGACATAATCCCCGCGATCCTCGCGCAGCAGGTCGATGAGGGTGGGAATCAGTGTGTCGGCGGCGCCCGGATGGCTCTGCGCCACCGCTTTGACGACCTTGAGTGTGCGTTCCACCGCCCAGTATGGCTCGCCCTGCAAAATGGGGCGCAGATCGGGTACGATGGCTGGCCCCAGCGCCGCCACTTCGTCCACCACCGTTTCCCGCACATTTTGCCGGGGTGAGGCCAGCGTGGCGAGCAAGACGGTGCGCCGTTGTTCGTCGGTGGTGGCGGCGGCCAGGCGTGCTTCGTCGTTTTCATCATGCAGATATTGGCCCAGGATCAGCAAGGCCAGGGCACGCGCCGCCAGCCGATGATAGGGCGCCGCCGTCGCCAGGGGCAATTGCGCCAGCGTAGTGAGGATCTGCCAACCATAGAGCGTGCGTTGTTGGTAGCCCACTGGTTGGACGCCGCTGTGCCAGTCTGCCAACCAGGCCGTCAGTTCATCGCCCCGCGTATCGGCCTCCTGCTTGAACCGATCAACCAGCAAAGGCAGCAGCGTATCACCGGCATATGCGGCTTGAATCGCTGACAATAGCGGCTCAGAAAAGGGTGCGACCCCCCACCACTCCTCGATTTCCGCCAACAACGCCGGTAGATCGTCGTTATCGGCCAACTCCTCAAAGAGGCGGCGCAGCCCAACCGTGCCGGCAATCACACGCCAGGCCGAGGCTTGCTCATGATCATTGACTTTGCGCAATTGCACCAGGCGCGTCAACAGGCGGGGCAACCGCTCGGCATCGGGGTGACGCAAGAGCGCACCATAGATGCTTTCCTGAAAACGGCTATCCCAGCGATAGCCTTCCAGCAGGCGCCAGAGCGCGTCCGTGGCCTGTGGATCGCTGTATTCACCCAAGGCTTCCACCCGCATCCCATCGAGAAAGAAATGACCAGGCGTCGGTTTTGTCAGATCCAGGGCAGTGACTTGGGCCAGGAGCATGGGGAGAAACTGGGCTGATTGGCGTTGTGCGAGAAAATGGGTGATCCAGCCTAGATTGTTATCATCAACATCCGGCAGGAGCGCCAATAAGGTGACCTCACTCTCCGGGTCACGCATCGCGCCCAACGCTTCAATCGCGCTAAACTGAAGGATTGTGGTGGGGTCATGAATAAGCCGACTGAGCAGGCGCGGCGCTTCGGCCGGGTATTCTTGGCTCAGATGTGTTTTGGCCCAGAAACGTATATCGCTCTCCGGGTGGGACAAAAAGCGTTCGTAATCGGCTAGCGTCCAGATGGGCTGAAGTTATGTCATTGGTTTTGGTGTCCTCGGTGCAAAGTAGCGCTTCCGCTAAACCCGCGCCCAGCCCAGCCGTGACCTACTGGGCTGGGCGCGGGTTTAGCGGTTAGCAGGTTACGACAACAAGAAAAGTGTCGGCTCCACGGGATAACAACCCAATCGTTCGCCATAGAGCGCAAAGCCGCCGGGGGCGCTACCTTCGCCCGGCACGGTGAAGCGAATGTGCAGCGTTGACTGCCCGGCCAGCGCCTGTTGCCAGGTGGCGCCGTCGATCACCAACTCGGTCAAAAAGCCATAGGAGCCAGGATCGACGCCGTTATGATGGCTGAGAACGCCCCGTGCATCCGCCGGGTCATCGGCCAACTGCACCTGACCGACCACCACGCCATTGATCGACACGGTGACATCGGTCGGGATCTTGCGGGTGGCGTCGGTTTGGGGATAGTTGAAGCCGTAGGTGCGCTGCGGCCAGTCGATGCGCAAACCGCTGGTGCGGGCCGCAGCTTCAAAACACAAGCGGGCGCTTTTGACCGCACTGGTGTCAATCGCAGCCGGCACCGGCACCACATATTCCACCCAGCCGCGACCAGCCGCCGCAAATTTACTGCCATCGGGCGCGACAAAGGGTTGCGGCCACGACGTATGCTGGAGGTCGCCAGGGGCAAAGCGGAGCGCCCAGCCATTGGTCACTCGTTCCACGGCCGGCGTCGCCGCGCCACGGGTCTCCACATTGACATAGTTGCGACAGCGGATGTTTCCGCGTTCATCTTCCAGCCAGAGCGCCAGCGTCGCCAGCCCAGTTTCGTTGGGCAGGGTGCAGCGTAAGGCTCCCAGGTCAGTAACTGTATAGCGGCTCGGCGTAGTGGCGATTTTACCCTCGGCCACGGGGCGCCGTTCACCAAAGCGGTTGGTAAAGTCGAGCTGCCAGCGCACTTGGCTTACCCCCATCGGTTCGCCCCAGTGGCTGACAAAGAGCGGCGCGCTAAATTCACTGCCCGCCGGCAAGCTCTGGCAGGGCGGCGCATCCAGGCCAACAAAGTCGGCGGCGTTGAGATCGGCCACCGTCATGCCGGGGACAAAGAAATCATAGCCGAACTCTTTGGCGCTGCGGTCGTAGTTGACAAAGCCGTTGTGTTCCCACTCAATGTCATCCAACTCGGTGTAGACATAGCCGCAGATTTTGGCGTGGCGGCGCAACTCGGTGGTCTGGTATTTAAAACACCAGGCAATGTCCTGGTCGCCGCTGCGCGCCGCAATGCCGCCATATTCGCTGTTCATCAGCGGGGCTGTGGTCTGGACAAAGTTGTCACCGGCGTCATTCTGGCAGACATAGTTGAAGCCGGAGCCGAGGTAGGTCTCATCGACCACCCGCTGTACATGGTGGCGCACCCGGCGGTAATCGTTGATATAGAAATGCCAGGAATTGATGTCGCTCTCGACATGGTTGTAGTGACAGGGCGAATTGTCCTCCACCAGGCGGGTCGGGTCGAGTTTCTGCATGGTGTGCAACATCTTGCGCACCCAGCGGTGACTGTCGGCGGTATCGTGGTTGGTCAAGCCCCAGGTCTCGTTGAAAATGACCCAGGCAAAGATCGAGGGCGAGTTGAAATCCCGTTCCAGCGCCCGCGAGAGCGTCTGTTCAAAAGTGCGGCGCATGGACGGCGTATCGAGATCCGGGCTGGGGAAGTCGTACATCATGAGCAGCCCCAATTTGTCGGCCCAGTAGTAGTAGCGCGGGTCGTTGAGCTTGATGTGACAGCGCAACATGTTCAAGCCCAGGTCTTTCGCCAGTTGAATATCATCACGAATCACGTCGTCGCTGGGGTAGGCGTGGAGGCTCTCCGGGTGGAACGCCTGGTCGAGCGCGCCGCGCAGGTAGACCGGTTCGCCGTTGAGCAGAATGTACTCATAGCTGTTACCATTCCAGACGCCACGGCTTACGGTGCGCATCCCGAAGTAGGTGGCGACGGTATCCTTCACACCGCCGGCAGCCGGTTCCAGTTCCACATCAATCTCATAGAGGTAGGGCGATTCGGGCGACCAAAGCTGCGGGTTCGGCACCGGGATCGTCAAATGGACAGGCTGTTCACCCGTGCGCAACTCGCGCTGCACTTCAGTCGTGGGGAAAGCATTGTTATGGGAGCGGACACGCACGGTGTAAACGCCGGCCTGGACCGCCTGCACCTTGAGCTTGACGGTCGCTTCTTGACGCGCAACCTGGGGTTCAATGCGGATGTTGGTGATATGACTCGGCGCCCGGCCTTCCAGCCAGACGCTCTGCCAGATGCCGCTGCTATGGGTATACCAGCGCGGCACCTGTTTGCCGACCAGCGTACTGGCTTCGGCAATGTCAAAGGCGCGCACGGTGACAATGGCGCTTTCGCCGGGACGGACATGCTTACTCAGGTTAATCGAAAAGGGCAGGTAGCCGTTCTCATTCTCGGCCACCAGCCGGCCATTGACCCAGACGCGCGCCTGCCAATCGACGGCGCCAAAGTTCAGGAAAGGCGACAAGCCTTGCCATGCCGCCGGCACGGTAAATTCCCGCTCATACCACCCCGCCCCCTTGTATTCGGGCCGGGCAACGCCGGAGAGCGGACTTTCCCACGGGAAGGGCACGTTGATGGTCAGCGGCTTGCTCTCCATCTGGTGGCGACCAATGTAGGCATTGACCTTGCCACGACTGTTGCGCAGATACCAATGCTCCTGTTCACCGATCAGGCCGGGGTCAAAGGCAAAACGCCAGGGGCCGTTGAGGCTCTGCCAGTTCGCCCGCTGGGCGCGCGGATCGGGATGTTCAGGGCGAAGATTTTGTGACATAGGATTTTCTCGGTTTCTATGTTTTTATGAAATGACTGTTTTGTTCAAAGACCAATGGGTAATTGATTGAACCGCTAATCATACGATGAAAGCAGAATCAGTCGGCAAGGTATAGTATACTACAAACCTGTAGAAAAGCTTTCCCGCATAATGCCGTTATCGTTGTGGTTTGCGCAAAGGAGGAGGGGAAACTATGCTTGGCCTAGAACGTGGAATCGTTGCCTTACAGCCCTACGCTGAGGAATGGGCGGCGTTGTTTCAAGCCGAAGCGGCGCGATTGCAAGCCGTCATCGGCTCCTATGTGTTGGACATTCAGCATGTCGGCAGCACCGCCATTCCCGGTATTCCAGCCAAGCCAATTCTTGACATTGCTGTGGCTGTGACTACCGCTGAAGCAGCCGCACTTTGCCTGCAACCGCTCAGCACGTTAGGCTACCTTTACCACGGTGAGGCCGGTGTTCCCGGTCGTTACTTTTTCACTAAGGGTGATCCGCGCACCCATCATCTGCATATGAATGAGATCACCAGCGCCGATTGGCGACAACAGATTGCCTTTCGTGATTATCTACGCCAACACCCTAAGCAGGCGCAAGCCTACGCCGCGCTAAAATTGCGCCTTGCCGACCAATTCGCCACCGACCGGTCGGCTTATACGACAAGCAAAGCGGACTTTATTGCCGGCATCTTGCAAAAGGCGCTTACGTCAGCACGCCCAACCGCAATCTAGCGTAGGTAAACATTGCCTGCTGCTGGGAAAATCCGATTTCTCCATTTGGCGCCCTGATCTGACGCCTATGCCCCTGATCTTTTGTACAGCTACGGTTCTGCCCCAACGTGCGATGCACCGGAACGGTTTTGCCGCTATAGTAGAGCCAAAGCCAAAACAAAAGCACGAAGGCTCATGTACGGAAAGCGTGAATACCTGTCAGGTTTCGCAAACCTGACAGGTGTGGCTGGTTGAGACCTCACACTTTCTGTACATGAGCCAAGCACGAAAGGGGTTTACATATGAAAAAAATGGCATTAATTACCGGCGCCAGCCGTGGGCTGGGCAAAACGATTGCCGGCTTTCTGGCTGCCCAAGGCTATGACCTGATCCTCACTGCCCGTGATGCTGCGGCATTGGCGGCGACAGTCGCCGAATTACAACGCTATGGCGGCCAAATTGTGGCCTTGCCAGGCGATGTGAGCGATGGCGCTCATCAACAACAGGTGGCGGACGCCGTGGCGCAACGGGGACGGTTGGATCTGCTGATCAACAACGCTTCAATCTTGGGGCCAAGCCCGCAGCCAATGCTGGCCGCCTACCCCATTGAGACGTTGGAACAGGTTTTTGCCGTAAACACGTTGGCGCCGCTGGCCTTGGTGCAAACGCTCCTGCCCTGGCTAACCGCGGCGCCTGGTCTCGTTGTCAATCTTTCCAGTGATGCGGCGGTGGGTGGCTATGCCGGCTGGGGTGGTTACGGGGCCAGCAAGGCCGCGCTCGATCTGCTGAGTCTGACGCTGGCGAATGAATTGCGTAACAGCGGCATTGCCGTCGTCAGCGTCGATCCGGGTGACATGCGCACGCAGATGCACCAGGAAGCTTTCCCCGGTCAAGACATTAGCGACCGCCCCCTGCCGGAGGCAACCTTACCCTTCTGGGCCTGGTTGTTGGCGCAAAACCCACTGATTGTCAGTGGCCGGCGTTTTCAGGCGCAAGCTGAAGTCTGGACCATCAAGCCACAAGCGCAGAAAGAACAGGTATAACCATGAAACTCGCTGAACTATTTTTTGAACGTCCCCGATCATTGCAAGCGGATCGACCACCGGAAGCGCGTCATCTGCAACGCGATGAAGTGCGCTTACTAGTCACAACACCGGCGGGCCATACCCATACCACCTTTAGCCACCTGGCGGAATTCTTAGAACCGGGTGATCTGGTGGTGGTCAACCGCAGTGCAACCATACCGGCCAGTCTGCCGGTGCGTAGCCGTAACGGCAACTTCTTGTTGAATCTATCGACCAACTATGGCGATGGCGTCTGGCTGGCCGAACCACGGTGGAGTATCAGCGAACCGGGGCCGCTGCCCCTGTCGCCGGGGGATCAACTCACGGTTGGGGAGCAGCCGATCCAACTGCTGGCGCCCTATCCTGGTTTACCACGCCTCTGGTTTGTGCGCACGGAAGCCGATCTCTGCCAGGTTATGGCCGCCCACGGTCAGCCGATTCGCTATGGTTACGTGGCCGAACCCTACCCGCTGGCCGCCTACCAGACCATCTTTGCCAAAACGCCTGGTAGTGCGGAGATGCCTTCCGCCGGTCGTCCCTTTACACAGCGGGTGGTGCGCGCATTGCGCCAGCGCGGCGTCAAGGTGGCCGGCCTTACGTTGCACACCGGCGTCTCCAGTTTGGAGATCGAAAGCGAGCAGGTCGAAGCGCAGCCCATGTACGCCGAGCCGTTTCATGTACCGGTGGCAACCGCCCGGTTGGTCAACGCCACACGCACCGCCGGTCATCGCGTGATTGCCGTTGGCACCACAGTGGTGCGGGCGCTTGAATCGGCCTGGGATGGGCGCAAGCTCTGTCCGGCCCGTGGCTTTACCCGGCTCTTTATTCACCCGCAACGGGGGGTGCAAGTTGTTGACGGACTGGTGACCGGCTTTCATGACCCGCTCGCCAGCCATCTCGCCATGCTCTATGCCGTGGCCGGTCGGGATGCGATTCAGGATAGCTACCGGGTGGCGGTCGAACATGGCTATCTCTGGCATGAATTCGGGGATAGCCACCTGATCCTGACGCGATAACCGTAGGGGCGCACCTGGCGGTCGCCCCGGTTCCCCGGCGCGCACAGGGCGACCGCCAGGTGCGCCCCTACCGATGAATTACACCGCACCCTTGCCCAAATTTCCCAATTTTGGACGTTTATGGTATCATCAACGATTGGTGTCCATTCGGCGCCAGTCGTTTTTATTTTAGTAAACACGTTTCGGGACCAACAAGCTGGGTGCGTTCAGTGCAACGTTCGCTTGAGGGATGAACGAGACGGAGGTTGAACCCATGGGCGGTAGCGCCCAACCATAAGGAGCAAGGTAATGGCTGCGGTTTCTATGAAAGAGCTTTTGGAGGCCGGCGTCCACTTTGGGCACCGGACTCGCCGTTGGAATCCCAAGATGCGCCCCTATATCTTCACCGAGCGCAGCGGGATTCATATCATCGATCTGCAACAGACGATGCAACGGCTCAACGAATATGCCGGCATGATCCGGGAGATCGTCGCCCGTGGCGGTACGATCCTCTTTGTCGGCACCAAGCGCCAGGCGCAAGCCACGGTGCAACAGGAAGCGGATCGCTGTGGGATGCCCTACATCAACCAGCGCTGGTTGGGCGGCACCTTGACCAATTGGGTGACTATTAAACAGCGTATCGATTATCTCTTACAGATCGAACGCCGCTTTGACGGCGGTGAATTCCGCACCCTGTCCAAGAAGGAACAACTGGGCATTCAGCGGGAGATCGAAAAGCTCAATCGCCGCATCGGCGGTCTCAAAACCATGCGCCGCCTGCCGGAGTTGATCTTCATCGTCGATATTAACACCGAAGATCTGGCGGTGATGGAAGCCAACAAGCTGCGCATCCCGACCATCGCGATGGTGGATACCAACAGCAACCCGGATCTGGTTGATTATGTGATTCCCAGCAACGACGACGCCATCCGCGCCGTCAAGTTGATCGTCAGCGCCATTGCCGATGCTGTCGAAGAAGGCGCCCGTATCCGTGAAGTGGATATGGCTGATCTGGGTCAGGTGAGCAAAGCCGCCTTGGCCGAGCAAGAACAATACCTTGGCCCCAGCACGCTTGCTAAGTTGAAGGCCACTGTGCAGGACTTCGAGTCCTTTGAAGGCGACGAGGAGACCGATGCCGCCGCCGCTGAGGAAGATGGTGACGACTACGAAGAGTATGACGAGTTTGATGCCGAAGATGAAGCTGACGCCTTTGGCGCTTTCGAGTTTGCCGATGCCGATGCTGATGATGAAGAGGATGAGCGGTAAGTCAGCAGCCGGAAATTGCCAATAAACAATGATAGTAGCGATTGAGTATTACCATGTACAGTTATGGATAATACTCAATCGCTACTACTGAATACTCAATACCTAATATTCAAATTTTCTTTGCTAGCGATTACGTAGAAACGGTACTTTTAGAGCACCCAGGAGTAAAAAGATTATGGCGGAAATTAGCGCTCAACTGGTGAAGGAACTGCGCGAGGCCACCAACGCCGGTATTCTCGACTGTAAAAAGGCGTTGACCGAATCAAACGGCAACTTTGACCAGGCGGTTGAATTTTTGCGCAAGAAGGGGCTGGCGAGCGCAGCCAAGAAGGCCAGCCGTGAGACCAACGAAGGCATTGTCGGGCATTACATTCACGCCGGCAGCAAACAGGCCAGCCTGGTGGAATTGAACTGCGAAACCGACTTTGTCGCCCGCACCGAAGACTTCCAGACCCTAGCCAGAGATTTAGCGATGCACATCGTCGCCGCGCGCCCGGTCTACCTGCGGCGGGAAGATGTCCCGGCCGATGTGGTGGCGCGCGAAAAAGAGATCTATCGCGAACAGATGGCCAACAGCGGCAAGCCGGCCAACGTGCTGGAAAAGATTATCGACGGCAAACTCGATAAGTGGTACTCGGAAGTTTGCTTGCTGGAACAAGGCTTTGTCAAAGACCCTGACACCAACATCCAACAACTGTTGACGCAAGCGATTGCGAAGTTAGGCGAAAACATTAAAGTGAATCGCTTCGCACGGATTGCCATTGGTGAATAAACAAGAATGCCCAGCCGCTCGGCTGGGCATTCTTGTATGGTAAAGCAGTGGGGAGGATGAAGGATGAAGGATGAAAAGCTTCATCCTTCATCCTTCATCCTCCCTCTACCCACAAGGAGGAAAAACGAGAATGGCAGAGTTGAAATACCGCCGGATTTTGCTCAAGCTTGGCGGCGAAGCATTGGCAGGCGAAGGCGGCTTTGGCATCAACCCGGAACATGCCAATTTTTTGGCCCAGAAGGTGGTCAGTGTGATCAACCTGGGCGTACAGGTGGCATTAGTCATCGGCGGCGGCAATCTGTGGCGCGGCAAACAGGATGGCCTGGATCATGGCATGGAGCGTGTCACCGCCGATCACATGGGCATGTTGGCGACGGTGATGAATGCGCTGGCGCTACAAGACGCCCTGGAACGACAGGGGATTCCTACACGCGTCATGACCGGTATCGAAGTACGCGCCGTGGCCGAACCCTACATTCAACGGCGCGCCGTGCGCCACCTGGAAAAGGGCCGGGCGGTCATCTTTGGCGCCGGCACCGGCAACCCCTATTTTACCACCGATACCGCCGCTTCTTTGCGCGCCATGGAAATCGATGCGGAAGTTTTAATTAAAGCCACCAAAGTCGATGCGGTCTATGATAGCGATCCCAAGATCAATGCCGCTGCCAAGCGCTTTGACCGTTTGACCTACATTGATGCGCTCAATATGCGCGTCGGTGTGATGGATAGTACGGCAATGGCCATGTGTATGGACAATAACCTGCCAATCTGTGTTTTGAATCTCTGGCACGAAGGCGTCCTTGAACGGGTCGTTTGCGGTGAGTCGGTGGGGACACTGATTACCGCGTAGACGCGACGAGGCGGCTATGATTAACGTATACGTCTGTAAGTTTTTTTTATGTTCCTGAATCATTTGCTACAATAGAGCCTAGTTTTGTCGAACACCAAGTAGCCTAACCCCATTTTCCAGAAGGAGAAGAGGGCATATGATTAACGAAGTTCTAGCCGATACTGACGATCGAATGCACAAAGCCATTGAATCACTACGCGTTGATCTCAATTCGATTAGTGTTGGCCGCGCCTCACCGGCGCTGCTTGACCGTGTCCAGGTCGATTACTATGGCACACCGACCCCCATCCAGCAAATTGCTACCATTACTGTTCCCGATGCTCGGCTGCTGCAAATTCGCCCCTACACGGCCAGCGACATCGGCGCCATCAAAAAGGCCATTGCCAACTCTGACCTAAATTTGAACCCCCAAGATGATGGACAGAACATCCGTATCTCTATTCCTGCCTTGACCCAAGAACGGCGGCGTGACTTGACGAAGGTAGTGTCCAAACGGGGCGAAGAAGCGCGCGTCGCCATCCGCAATGTGCGGCGCGATGCCATCAATGATTTGCGTGATCTGGAAAAAGAGAAACTGATCTCCGAAGATGATTTGCGTCGCGGGCAGGATCAAATCCAGGACAAGACCAACGCGCACATCAAGAAGGTCGATGAGATCATTCAGGACAAAGAAAAAGACATCATGACGATCTGATTAATCCATAATGGAAAACAATTGATAATTAATTGTTTTCCATTATGGATTAGACTGATCTTGAGTGCAAGACAGACAACCGCACAGTGTGGTATACTGAGATACAGCGAGGGGGTGAGTCGGCGCTCACCCCTTATTTTTCGGTGACTCATCAGCCTGCTCCTAGCTGCCCCCGCCGGTCATGGACCGGCTAGGAGCGCAGTAGTACGACAATGTTACATGCGCGAATTGGTCGCCGCCAGACCGCCGGGCGGTGGCC
>QWII01000100.1 GCA_021405325.1 Caldilinea sp. CFX5
CGGGCCTTTGGCTTGGTCTTCGACATCGGGACTGCGACCATCCCAGAATTGCGCCACTTCCAGCGCGGCGTTGTAGACCGTCGGCGCATTGCGGCCACCCATCACGCCCTCATGACCAACCGAGGTGGGCAAACTGTCCACGCCATACTTGTCCAACAGGTGACAGCTATTGCAGCTTATGTCCTGGTCAATCGACAGACGTGGTTCATAGTAGAGCATCCGCCCCAGATCGGTTAGTTCTTGCGTGAGGGCATATTTATCGGTGGTTGCTTCTGTCGGCAAGGGGGCAAAGTGAACCGCAATCGTCGGGTCGATCAACCCGGCGACAGGCGCCGCGCTCGGTTGGGTCGCGGTCGTGGGATCTGAGGCGGCCGGCGCCGCGGCTTCAGTCGTTGTCGTCACCGCGGTTGTCGCCGCTGCTGCGGTGGCTGTGGGCGCGGTGGTGGCGGTTGGTTCGGCGGTGGGTGGTGGCGGGTCAGAATCGCCACAACTGATGGCAAGGATCAGCACAATGGCGAGAAATAACAACAGGGCAATTCGTTTCATAGGAGACTCCTGTTCAATAGAAGGATGATTTGCTTGTATTAAATTTCACAAATTGCTTGCGTTATGCAATACGTGAAAAAATATACAAATATTCCCACTACGACAAAAGTCGCAATTCTTTAAGGTTGAATTGTTCGTTTGTTTGTTTACCTGTTCGTTGGTTCGCCGATTGAGCTTGTCGATTGAGCTTGTCGATTGAGCTTGTCGAAATCGCCGAACCGGCGCGACCGGTTATGGCAGTTGTGTGCGTGCCGTGGTTGCCAGGTCGAGCAATTCATCCAGCGGTACTTCAATATCACCAATCAGGACATAAGCCTGTGTCGCGGTGTGCCAGACAATCGCGCGATGGACGCCATCATCACGCAGCCAAAATTCTTGGTCGGCGTAGCGGATAGGGGCTGTGGCCGGTAAGGGGAAGCTTTGCCTAGACAGGGTGGTGAGGGAAGTGCGCTGTCCGTTGCCGCGCATGTAGAGAAAGTGGGCGATGCCTTGTTGGCGGAATTCGTCGATGCGGGCGCCTTTGAGTTGCCATTCGTGGTTGAGGAGCGGCACGGGGACGGGCTGTGACAGTCGCGCCGCCACCCACACGCTGATCTGGTCGGCGTTGCCGGTGACATCAAGCGCCGGTTGCTGTTCAAAGTAAAGCTCATGGCGCTGAAAGAGCAGATTCAACGCCACCAGTGCGTCATCGACCGGCTGCTCCAACCACCAGACTACCCCGCTCAACAGGCAGAGCCAGAGCAAAGTATAAGCCACGCCGACCAACGGGCGCAGGGGTTGCGGGGTTGATAACCAGGCCCACCACCGTTGCCGGCGGGGCGGGGCAGGGGCGAGGGCGCGCTGCACCTGGGCGTGAAGGGTGGCCGGTGCGTGGGTGCGCCGCAAGCGCGTGCGCAAGGCCAGCCGCGTCCCTTCTTCCGCCGCCACTGCCGCCGCCAGGGCAGGCTCTACCGCCAGCCGTTCGGCGAAAGCCTGTTGTGCGGGCGACGTTAATGCGCCATCCAGATAGGCATGGATCTGCTCCAGGTTGGGCGAAGAATTGCTCATGTGGGTCGATACCCTTTCTTCTCCGCATAGGTGAGAAGCCGTTGTCGTAACTTTTGGCGACCGCGCGCCAGTCGCGACATCACCGAGCCAAGCGGCCAATGAAGGACGTCGGCGATCTCTTGATAGCTAAACCCTTCTACATCGGCCAGCAAAACAGCCAACCGCATCTCTGGCGGCAGATTGGCTAACGCGTCGGCGACCTCTTCATCCCAAAGCTGGTCGAGGACCGTCTCTTCCAACGAAGCCGTGTCGCAGGGCGTAATGCTATCGCTGTCCAGGCTGAAGGCCGGCGGCGTCTTGCCTTGCGCACGAAAATGGTCGGTGATGATGTGGCGCAAAATGGCAAAGATCCAGGGGCGGAAGGCAGCGTCCCGGCGAAAAGTGTGCTGCGCCTGCATGGCCTTCATGGCGACCTCCTGCACCAGATCCTCGGCCAACATGGCATCCCCCAGCATGTAATAGGCGGTGCGGTAGAGGGCATCCAGTTCGGCCAGCAGTTGTTGGCTAAAGGTTTGGGGCGCGTTGGTGTTGCCGTTCCGGTTCATAGCACGCTGACTCAGGTTGCCGGTAGTAAAGACTAATGAACGTTACGAAAATAAAGCGGTAACTGTAGGTCATCGCCGCCGGCGTGACAAGTTCCTAATGAGAGTTACATAAATAAATCGGTAACGAGGAGTCAGGCACGCCCGGCGCCGACCCGGCTTTGATTACCGAAACAATTCCCTAACTCCCATAAGTCTTTACTACCGGGCAAAGGTTAGTTGAAATTGTCCATTGCCTAAAAACCCCAGTTGAAGCCCCAGTATAGCACCAACAGCGTTGCGCCGAAAATGATGCGATACCAGGCAAAAGGCGTAAAGGAGCGCTGCGAGACAAAGGCCAATAATCCGCGAATCACCACCAACGCCGAGAGAAAGGCGACAAGAAAGCCGACGGCGAAAAGCGGAATGTCAGCGGTGTTGATGACATCGCGCACGCCGATCAACTTGACGAGCGTGGCGCCGGCCATGGCCGGAATCGCCAGAAAAAAGGAAAACTCAGTCGCTGCTACGCGTGAAAAGCCTAAGACCAGCCCGCCCATAATGGTCGCCCCGGCCCGTGAGACGCCAGGGAAGAGGATCGCCAAAACCTGGATCAACCCCACGCCAATCGCTTTGCTCATGGGGATCTCATCGACAGTGGCAACCGTGACCGGTTTGGGGCGCGCTTCGATCCACAGGATCAGGAGGCCGCCCACCAGCAGCGCAATGGCGACCGGCGCCGGTTTGAAAAGATAGGCTTCAATCAGATCATCGGTGGGCAAACCAATAATCACCGCGGGTAATGTCCCCAGGATCAGGTTGATGATGAGCCGGCGGGCCGGTTCACTGTGCGGCCAGCTCAACGCCACGTTGAGCAACTTTTCACGATAGACCCAGAGCACCGCCAAGATGGCGCCGAGTTGGATAAAGATAATAAAGGCATTCTCTTTTTCGCCGGTGAAGTTGAGCCAGTTTTGCACCAAAATCAGGTGGCCGGTGGAAGAGACGGGAATAAACTCGGTCAACCCTTCCACCAACCCCAAAATGACTGCTTTGACTAAGGTCAATAAATCCATAAAGTTCAATCCGTTTCAATTTCGTTGTACTATCTCAGTAGATTGGCGGGCTGATCGGCGCTGGGCTGGCGTGAGGTGAATGTAGAGGCGCTTGTTGATCTTCGATCAGGCGGCTGACCGCCCCCGCCTGGGTAAAAGCAGCTTTGATCTAACGCCAGCGCGTTACCGTCGACCGCCAAAACCGACGCATCCGTCGCAAAGCAATAAGCATCCGGCCAGTAGCGCCGCACGGTTCCTTGTTCCATCCTTGCATTGTACTGTAATCGTCGTCACTTCGACAATTTGGGTACATAGTGGAGGCTATCTGCCTTCTCGCAACGCAAATCGTTAGCGCGCAAGCAGAGAGCGCTGCACCAACGCAGCGCTCTCTGCTCACACGACCTATTTCATCTTTGCGGTTGATCGACCAGCGCTGCCTAGCGACGGGTAATCAACGATAAATAGTACCGACTGCTATACGGCACAGCGGGATCCAGGTAATCAGGCAGACCGTCGTTGTCGCGGTCGAGGGGCGCCAAGGGATTAGGGCCGACTTCCACCTGATCGGGTACGCCGTCGCCATCGGCATCGAGGTCGAGGAAATTGGGGCGATTGTCATGGTCAGGGTCGCCGACCCCTTCCACCACATCGGGCAAGCTATCCTTGTCCTGGTCATCCCTGGCGGTGGAGAGGGTGACGATGGCTGTTGCCGTTGCCCGGAGCGGCCCGACCGGGGTGAAGCGGGCGGTGGCAGCGGTCCAGGTCGCCACATTGGTGGTCGTCACGGTGATGGTCTGGGTCACCACCACGGTGTGGGTGGCGCCGGGGATCAAGGTATGGGGCGCCGCAGTCAGGATCACGCCAAGCTGATCATCCACCAGATCATGCTGCGTCAGCGTGATGATGCCGCTGTTGTGCAGCGTGTAGCAGTAGGCGACCGTGGTGTTGATCGGAATACGCAGCTTGTTGGTCCCGCCACAAGGTGCCGGCAGACCGGCAATCCAGACGCTTTGGGTAAATGCAATGCTCGCCGCCGGTTTGATTGTAATCGTGACGGTAGCAAGATTGGAAGCGCGGACAGTGTCGGTGGCGCGGTAGACAAAGCGGTCAAGCTTGGCATCATTGCCGTTGTGGGTATAGAGAAAGTGACCCTGATAATCAAAGGTAAGCGTGCCGTGAGCGGGATAGCTTTCGATGTTGGTGACGCCAAAGGGATCCCCGTCTGGGTCGCTGTCATTGGCAAGTAGCGTATTGGCGCCGCTGGTGAGGCGGTCGGCGCTGGCGCCCTGGAAGACGGTCAGCGTGTCATTCTGCGCTACGGGCGCCTTGTTGCCGGCGGCTGATGCGAGTTGCGCGTTGATGTTGGTGATCTGTGTGTTGGCATTGGCCGCTACCCACCTGGCGCGATCAAGGGTGCGCACGTTGTCGTAACACTCGTCACGCCACTGGGGCGGCGTGTTGAGATCAACGAAGCAGACCGTGTAGACGCCGACAAAGATGTCATTAAAGCGATAGTTGCCCTGAGCGTCGGTGCTGGTCGTCCCAGCGCTTGTCCAATACTTCTCGCCGAGCGGATTGGTGGCGGAAAGGTAGAGCGCCGCGCTCAGCCTGGGCAGGGGCGCGCCTGTCGGCCCGCTGACAACCCCGCCGAGCGTTGGCCGTCTAGCCAACTTGGCATCGACGCCGGTGCGGTTTTGGTTGCTGATGACAGTAACGTCCTGCGCCGCATCTAAGGTGGCGGCATTCTTGTAGTACGCAGTGACATAGGGGCTGATCCGATCAATATCGGTGAGGGCAAAGCCGACGCGGTAGGCGCCCGGCGTCAGATTGCCCAGCACATAATTGCCATTGCTGTCGCTGCTGGTAAAGAGTACCGGCCACCAGCGTGGGCCGTTGGTGTCAGTCATGCGTCGATAGGCGCCGATACTCACATTCGGCGCTCCATTCCCGACCGGATCGGTGACGCGCCCTTGGATGCCGGCGGCCTTGCCTAACTCGGCGTTGATGTTGGGCGTTACGGTGTCGGCCTGCACCAGCACATCGGTCGCTGTCTCAATCACTGGCGCATCGTTGTAATATTCAGAAGCATAGATGCGCAGGTCAACGTCATCAAAGTAGACCCGATAGGCGCCGGGCTTTAAGTGCGTGATGGTGTATTGCCCATTCGCATCGGTTACGCCATCCCAGCCCACCGATCCCCAGACCAGTTCGCCGTCATCATTCGCCACTTGCTGCCAGGCGGAGACAGTGATACCGGCTACCGGCTGATTGGTTGGCGCGGTGACCCTACCGCTAATGCTGCCGTCGGTGATGAGGGCGATGTTGATGTTGGAAACGGTTGTACTGCGGGCAACGGTAATCGCGGTCGCACTGGCGATGTCGTAAGCATTGTTGTAGAACTCGCGCAGGTAAAGATCTCGGCCACCAAGATCGACAAACTCCAGACGATAGACATCCCGCTCCAAGAGCGCAATGTCATACAGGCCATCGCTCTCGGTGGTTACCTCAGTGCCGGCGTTCAGCCACTTACCGGCGAGTTCTCCTTGGGTTTCCAGGCGGTAGGCAGTGACCATAATGTCGCTGAGTGGCTGCCCTTGCGTATTGGTCACGCGACCGGTAATGTGGCTGCGCGGGCCAAGCTGGGCGTTGATGTCGGTCAAGTAGAGATCCGGCGTCAAGGTGATTGGCGTGGAAATCTGGAAGAGATCGCTATCATTGTAATATTCGGCGGCGTAGTCATCATCGTAGCTTGGGAAAAAGCCCAGGCGGTAGACGCCATCGGCCAGCAGCCCAAAGCGGTAGATGCCGTCGTCGCCGGTAAAGGTTTTCTCTAATTCCTGCCATTGATCGCTTGCCCCCACCTGTCGCCAGATGCGGATGTCAATATTTAGCAAGGGCGCGCCGGCCAGGTCTGAAACCGTTCCGATGATGCGATGGGCCGGTTTCATCTGCATATCAAGGCCGGGCAGGTGTTGGTTGGCGGCCAAGGTGATGAGGGTGGCGGTCTCGGCGCTGTCAGCATTGCGATAATATTGCTCGCGGTAATCTGACGGATTTTCGGCATTGATAAAGTGCAAGCGGTAGAGACCGGGCAGCAGGTTGGTCAGGGTATATTGACCATCAGCGCCGGTAGTGTAGGTGGCGGCGTTAATCCACTGTTCACTGCCGTCCCGTTGCACTTCGCACAGCACCGCTGTCACCCGTATACCGGCCAGCGGTGCGCCCTGCCGGCCTGTGACCCGCCCGCTGATGCTGCTGACTTGCGCCAATTGGGCATTGATATTTGCCGTTACCTGACCGGCCGTCACCGCAACATCGTTGGCTTCAGTGACCGTGGCGGCATTCTCATAATATTCCGGCCCATAGAGCGGCGGGCGCTGAAACGAGGCAAAATGGAGGCGATAGACGCCGGTTGCTAGACCATTGATAAAATAGGCACCACCGGGGCCGGTCTCAACTGAGCTAATCGGTCGCCAGTAACCGCCGCCGGCGCCATCGCTGGTAAAGGAGGAGACGCCTACGGTAATATTAGCCAAGGGTGTACCCTGTTCATCGGTCATGCTACCGATGATGGAACCACCGGCGGCGTACAGTTGCTGCGTGCCGAAGAGGAAAAAACAACTAGCGAGCAGTACCAACGTGAGAACAAGCGAATGATGATTGCGCCAGTTTCTGCGCCATCTGGACATGGGGACTCCTTGCCCGTGGTCGGGCGAACCATAGAAAATAGTTGCAAACGCATAATCAGTCGTCCGCAGTCGCCAGTCCAAAGTCCAGTGTCGGGTTAGACGGTGTTGCGGTCTATTGATCATAGGTGATAGCAACACCACCCGTATAGTGCCAAATGATGGAGTTGAAGATGCCTGTTCCCACAAAAGAAGATTGAGGCATTTCTGACAAAAGTGGTAAAACCATTCCACGAAAAGGCGCAGTGTGGTGACAAAAAGATATGTCATTGTCATGAGAGGGGGGGGTGAATCCGGGCCAGGGAGCTACAACCATGCTTCCATACAACCCTAGCCTGTGCTATGATCGTTTCACAGCGAGCGAGAATCGCATCCATCGCTGTATCCTATTGCGAAAGGACGACCCATGCCAATATCGTCAACCCCCGCGCCGACCGGCGTTGAGTGGGAGCAAGGGAATCACGAGCCGTTTCAAATCATGGTCGGCGCGGGGCTGGTTGTGGGGGCGCTGCTGGTCTTCCTCGCCAAGCCGCTGGCGACCGGCTTTATCGGCGCGCCCCTGCCCGGCAAAGAGGGGCCGCTCCTGGGGCTGCTCCTGGTGTTGATGTTACTATTGGCGACGGCGCTTTCACGGGTGAAGCTGCGACTGGGGTGGCTGGCGCTAGTGGGCGCGGTGGCAGTGGTGGTGTTGCTCGCGACAAGCTGGCAACCTGCGCCGGGGACGGCGGCGCTCTGGCTCTTGCCCGTCCTGCCGGCGCTCTTTTTTCTAGAGGCCAAAGTCAGCCTGGGGGTCGTCGGCGGCAGCATCCTCCTGCTCACCTACGGCCAGTTACCGGCGGCGGCGACCCCGCTGGAACGCACGATCATCACCGGCCTGTTGCTGGCTCTTTGGCTGATAAACCAGTTGGGGTACGGCGTCCGCCTAAGCCTCTGGCGCAGCTATGCTGCCTATTACCAACACGCGTGGCAACAGCTCGAAGCCGCGCGCGATGACCGTCAGCAACTCAACCAGGCCAAGGACAACCTGGCCCACGCCTATGTCCAACTCGAACACTTGACCACCCTGTTGCGGGCAAGCAAAGTAGAAGCGGAAGTGGCGCGCCAGGCCAAAGAGCAATTTGTCGCCAATGTCAGCCATGAATTGCGCACGCCGCTCAACATGATCATTGGCTTTAGCGAGATGATCATGGCCGCGCCCACCACCTATGCGCCAACCTTGCCCGCCGCGCTCCTTGCCGACATCGGCGTCATCCACCGCAATAGCCTCCACCTTTCGCAACTGATCAACGATGTGCTGGTTCTGAGCCAGATGGACGCCGGCCAGATGCACCTTAGCCGCGCCTGGGTCGAGGTGGCGACGCTGGTGGGCGAGGCAGTGCAAGCCGTCGAACCGCTCTACAAAGCCAAAAAACTGCCGTTGACCACTGCCCTGCCGCCAACCTTGCCGCCCCTCTTCTGTGATCGCCTGCGCGTGCGCCAGGTCTTGCTCAATCTCCTCAGCAATGCGGGGCGTTACACGGCGCAAGGGTGTGTCCAGGTTGAGGTGACATCGACGCCGACCCACCTCTGCTTTGCTGTGCGCGACACCGGCCCCGGCATCGCCCCCGAAGAGCAGAAGCGCATCTTCGAGCCATTTCAACAGAGCCGCACCGGTCAGGCTAATCAGGAAGGCAGCGGGCTGGGCCTCACCATCAGCCGGCAACTGGTGGAACTGCACAAGGGGCGCATGTGGCTAGAGAGTACGCCGGGCGCTGGCTCCACTTTCTTCTTCACCCTGCCTGCCCAGCCGCCGGACGCCATACCAACGCCGATCCTGGCCCCCATCACTCGCTGGATCAACCCCTACTCGACCTATCGCGAAGATGCCCCGCGCACCCTGCCGCCGCTGCCACCGGCCAAAGAAGCGATTCTGGTGCTGGAAGAGCCGCCCACCATAAGCCGACAGCTAGCGCCCTTGCTTGAACAAGCCGAAGTGATCCCCGTCGCCGACCTGGCTGCACTCACCGCCGCCACTGCCGCCGCCCCGCCTGCGTTGGTGCTAATCAATCGCGCCGATGTCATGGCTGATCAGCGCTTTGGCCGACGGCTGGCCGCCCTGCCCCAACGCACGCCGGTGGTCAGTTGTTATCTGCCGGGCAAAGAGGAGGCATGTCAACAACTCAAGGTGATGGATTATCTGATCAAACCGGTGACGCGCGAAGCGCTGCTGGCGATCACGGCGCGTGTGGCGACCCCCGGCAGCACCATTTTGCTGGTGGAAGATGAACCGGAACTGGCGCGCCTGCTCCGTCGCCAGTTGAGTTCCGCGCCCGCCGGTTATCGGCTTCTACACGCCGGTGACGGCGCCACTGCGCTCACCCTGATGCAACAGCGGCGACCCGATCTGGTTTTGTTGGATCTCGGCTTGCCCGATCGCGATGGCTACGACCTCTTGCAGGAGAAGAACGCCAATCCGCTCATGGCCCCGATCCCGGTGATCATTATCTCGGCGCGCGACCCGTTGGGTGGGCCGGTGGTCGCCAATCGTTTGCGGGTGGAATTGGTGGGCGGGCTGTCGGTGCGCGATATTGCCACCTGTGTCACCGCGCTCAGTCAGGCCTTGTCGCCGTTGCAGCGACTAAAGCGTTCAACGCCGTCAACCAGCGCTCCTGGCTGATCGGCTTTTGCAGGAAGTGGGTCGCGCCTAACAAGCGGGCCAACTCCTGTTGCGGCAGAATGGTGCAGACCGCAATCGGCAGCGCTTGGGTGGCCGGATGGTGGCGCACCTGGGCCAGCAGATCCCAGCCGTCAAGGTCGGGCATCATCACATCGATCACCAGTGCTTGCGCGCCATGCGCCTGGGCCAGGGCAATGGTCTGGCGCGCATCGGCCACCGGGATGATCTGAAAGCGCGAGTGGGCGGCATAGCGTTGCAACAACTGGCCAATGTCCGGGTTGTCATCCACCAGCAGAACCGGAATGCCGGCCACCTTGGGCAGCGTAATCGTGATCTGTGGCGGTGTCGCAGCCGGTAGACAGACTGCGCCATGAAAGGGCGTCAGCAACTGCGCCGCCACTTGGAGGGCATGATGACAATGCTGGGCGTACTCCTCACGGCTGTGTGTTGCTGGCAGCGCAAGGGACACGGTGAGCAGCCGTTCGGCAACGGTGAGGCGCAGGGTCAGCGTCTCCCCAGCTACCTGCGGGATGAGCAGACTCAACAGCGTCAACAACGTTTGACGCACCACCAGTGGCGGCACGGCAGCAGGCGCGGCCCGATCAGGGTAAAGTGGTTGCAAATGCACTCGGTAGGTAGCGGCCAGCACGGTGGCGTCGGCCAATGCTTTTTGTACCTCCTGCGTCAGATCGCTGCTCTCCCCGCTGTGCTGACGGCGCAGCCAATCCACCTCTGCTTCCAACGCGTCACTGTTCATTGCCGCAGCGGTTGGCACGTTGATCGGCTCAGTTGGCGGCGGCGTTGCGGGTAGTTGCTGCCACAACGCTTCCGCCAACAGTTCAATGGCGTTGTTCTGGTCGCGCCGCAACTGGCGAACACTCACGCCCAGTTGAAAGGCTACTTCGGCTTGACTGAGATGTTCGACATAGCGGTAGTGCAACAACGGGTAGGCGTGCGCGGTGGTCGGGTCGTCTTGGAGGGCGTTGATGGCAGCAACCAGCCGCCGCTGCAACGCCACCGGATTGGCTCCGGTCGGCTCCTGGCCCAAGCGCGGCAACAAGGGGCTATGGCGCAGATTCTGGTAGTCATCAAGCTGCATCAGGGCCGAACGCAAGGCCGCAACAAATTGCTCCCGCTTCATCCTGTCCGCTTCCTGGCCGAAAGTTGGCCGCTTGGTTGCACAAATCCTCTTTTCCGCAAGGTGGTGTGCGTGATATTATAGACAACACATGCGCTCTCCGCAAACAGTTCAAATTTTCCTTTGTCGTAACTACTAAGCTCCTAGCCAGTCCGTGACTGGCGCCAACCTGCCAGTCACGGACTGGCTAGGAGCGGGCTTAGTAGTTACCCTTTGCCAAGAAAACAGAGCAATTCGCTTACTGAACCGGGTGTAGAGTTGGTTCGTTGGTTGGTTCGTTGGTTGAGCTTGTCGAAACCAACGAACCAACCAACGAACCAACCAACAAACAAATTCATGGAAGGAGCCAACGGTATGGTCAACGAACGCATTTCACGACGGAGTTTTTTAGCCTTGACAGCCGGGGTAACCGGCGCTGCTGCCTTAGCCGCCTGTGCTGTGCCGGCTGCGGCCCCTGGCGGTGAACAGGCTGCCGGCGCCGCCGCCGCGCCCGCCGCCGAAGTCGCCGACCTGCGCCTCACCTTCTGGGGCGATCTGGCCGATATGCCGACCTGGAACTGGGGCTTGGAAGAGTTCAAGAAGCAGCATGGCGACATCAACATCAACTGGGAGAACACCCCTTGGGGCGAATATTGGACCAAGTTGCAGACTGAAGTGGCCGGCGGCGTTACGCCCGATGTGGTCGGCATGGTCTCCATGTATTCGCAGCAGTACATCCGCCAGGGGACGCTCCTGCCGCTTAACCAATTTATCGAGCGGGAGCCGGATGTCAATGTCGATGATTTCTGGCCGGCGATCATGCCTGCCTACCGCCACGAAGGCGAGACCTTTGCCTTCCCCTATGACCTCTCCACCATGTTGCTCATGTACAACAAAAAGCTCTTTGACGAAGCCGGCGTCCCCCACCCGGTGGGCGACTGGACGTGGGATCAGTTCCTCGATGCCTGCCAGAAGTTGACCAAAGACACCGACGGCGATGGCAAGACCGACCAATGGGGCTGGTTGCTGCCCAATCTCTCCGGTTGGACGATGGATGTTCCCTTGACGACCAACAAGGCGAGCATGTACAATGCCGAAGGAACAAAGTCCACCCTTGACACGCCGGAAGCGATGGAAACCATTCAATGGCTGGCCGACCTGCGCAACGTCCACAAGGTGGTGCCGACGCCGGGTGAAATCGGCGATGTGCCGCTCTTTGAGACCGGTCGCGCCGCCATGACCTGGGGCAACCCTGAATTTGTCCAGGTATTAACTTCCCGTGTCGGCCCGCCGCGCCAGAATGACAACTTTGCGTGGGATGTGGCGCTCTTCCCCATGAAGCAGCAGAATGGCAACGCCGTGCAGGGTGGCAGCTTTGCCGTCGGCAAGACGACCAAATATGTGGAGCAAGCGTGGACCTTCCTGAAATTCTACACCAGCGCGCCGATTCTGAAGGAGATGGTCGGCGTGCCTAGCCGCGGCATCCCCGGTCGCGCCTCGATTGGCGACACCTTGGTGACGGATAACAACCCCGAACATCAACAATATTTCCTGGATGTCATGGCGTATGCCATCTCGACCTTTATTCCGGTCTACCAACAGGCGGTCGCCATCAACCAGAAGCACCTCGACCCCGTCTTCCTGGGCGAGACAACCGCCGCCGAAGCCTGTGTCGCGCTGGCCGAAGAATTGAACCCGATTCTGGAAAAAGCCGCCGCATAACATTGCTCGTTCCGCCGGTCTCCGGCGGAATGCCGGCTGGACGCTCCGCGTCCCCGTCCCCAGCGCAGGTGGGTTTCACTTGCCCCCGGAGCTAGGGACGCGGAGCGTCCAGCCGGCATTGCAACGCCGAGCGTTGCAACGAGTATGGGTACTCAATGGGAAAGAACGCATGGCAACAATTGCACAGGAGATGAAGCCGACCGCGCGACGGCGAAGCGGGCTGTGGCGCAACAAGAATCGACGACGGGAATTGATCGCCGCCCTCTGTTTTTTGCTGCCGAACCTGATCGGCTTTCTCATCTTTATGGCCGGCCCCCTGTTGACTTCGCTGGGGATTTCGTTGTTGGAATGGAATCTTTTAACCCCGCCGGTCTGGCTGGGGGTGGAAAACTATTTCCATCTGGTGCAGGATGAGGATTTCTGGCTCAGCCTGCGCGCCACCTTCTATTACATGGCGGGCAGCGTGCCGTTGAGCATTGTTTCGGCGCTCCTCCTGGCGCTGGCGCTCAACCAGAAGATTCGGGGCATTGCCATCTACCGCACCATCTACTTTATCCCGGTCGTCTCGTCGATGATCGCGGTGGCGCTTATGTGGCGCTGGATGTACAACCCCACCTCCGGCATCCTCAACTATATGCTCGACTGGCTCTTTACCACGCTCCACCTACCGCTCACGCCGCCCGACTGGTTGCAAAGCCGGGTCTGGGCCATGCCGGCGATTATCTTGATGAGCGTCTGGAAGGGGTTGGGCTATAACATGGTGCTTTTCCTGGCTGGTCTACAAGGAATTCCCGCCCATCTCTACGAAGCCGCCGAGATCGACGGGGCGACCAATTGGTACAAATTCCGTCACATCACCCTGCCGCTGTTGACGCCTACCACCTTTTTCATCGTGATCATCTCGATCATCGGCTCGTTTCAAATCTTTGAACAAGCCTACATCATGACGCAGGGTGGCCCGGCGCGCTCGACGGTGACAACAGTCTACTACATCTATGAAAATGGCTTTCAGTGGTATCAGATGGGCTATGCGTCGGCGGTGGCGTGGGTGCTCTTTGCGTTGATTCTGCTGGTGACCGTGGTACAGTGGCGCTATCAAGATCGGTGGGTCTTCTATGAGTGAGCAAACCTTGACCACACAACGTGTGATCCCCGGCGCGACCGTCGTCCCTCACCGACGACCGCGCCGGCTAGGACGTTTTTTCTGGCAGCATCTGGTCAGCCATATCCTATTGGCGCTGGGCGCGGTGACAATGGTCATCCCCTTTCTCTGGATGCTTTCTACGTCGCTCAAAAATGACCGGCAGGCGTACATTTTCCCGCCCGAATGGCTGCCCGACCCGATCATGTGGTCAAATTACAGCACCACCTGGCAGGCGCTGCCCTTTGACCTCTTCTTGCTCAATAGCGTAGTGGTGTCGGTTTTTGTCACGTTGGGGCAACTCTTCACCTGTTCGCTGGGGGCCTTTGCTTTTGCGCGCTTACATTTCCCCGGTCGCGACCAGTTGTTTTTTCTCTACCTCGCCACCATCATGGTGCCCTTCCAGGTGATCATGATCCCGCTCTTTATTCTGGTGCGCGAACTGAAGTGGATCGACAGCTACGCCGGCCTCATCATCCCCCTGATCTTTAGCGCCTATGGCACCTTTCTGCTGCGCCAGTTCTTTCTAACCATCCCCAACGAACTGGAAGACGCCGCCAAGATCGATGGCTGTAGTTACTTCCGCATCTATTGGAACATTATGCTGCCCCTCTCCAAACCGGCGTTGGCGACGCTGGGCATCTTTGTCTTTTTGTGGAGTTGGAACAACTTTCTCTGGCCGCTACTGATTGTCAACACGCTGGAGATGAAGACGCTGCCGCTGGGGCTGGCCTACTTCCTGGGGCAATATACGGTCTATTGGAATCTGCTGATGGTGGGCGCGACGATTGCGCTGCTGCCGGTGTTGATCGTCTTTTTCTTTGCCCAGCGCTATTTTATTGAGGGGATTACGTTGACGGGGTTGAAGGGCTGACCAACAATTAATTGTCAATGGAAAATGGAAAATGGTTAATGCTGTTCAGGTGGGAAGGGGTGTTTATGCGGGGTGTGGTTGTCCCGGAGCCGGGGAAAATTGCGTTGGTGGATCTGCCGGAGCCGACGTATAATGCCTATGAAGCGCTGGTCGAAATTTTGACTTGTTCGATCTGTTCCGGCACGGATACCCATATTGTCGATGACCACTTTCCGATGCGCGCCTACCCCTGTGTGCTGGGCCATGAGAGCATCGGGCGGGTGATCGAGGTCGGTTCGGCGGTGCGCAATTTGAAGCCGGGCGACCTGGTGTTGCGTCCCACCGCCGTGCGACCGGGGGAAACGTTGGGCGGTTACAACTCCATGTTTGGCAGCTTTGTCGAATATGGGATCGTCGCCGACGCCGCCGCCATCATCGCCGATACGCCGCGTGACCAGACGCCGAAAGTACCCGTTTTCGCCCTGGCACAACAGGTGACGCCGCCTGATTTTGACCCTGATCTGGCCGGCGCGTTTATCACCTTTAAGGAGACGCTCAGTTTTCTCCAACGGTTGGGGGTGCAAGCCGGGCGCAGCACCTTGATCCTGGGCAGCGGTACGGTTGGCTTGAGCTTTGCCCTGGGCGCTAAACTTATCGGCGCAACACCCGTCATTGTCACCGGTCGCCGCCCGGAAGCGCTGGCAACGGCGCAAGCCTTTGGCGCCGATCAGGTGATCAATGTGACCAGCGAAAACTTGGTGGAAGCCGTCAAGCGCTACACCAATGGGCAGGGCGTCGATTTTGCTGTCGAAGCGGTGGGTGATTGGGACGTGTTACAAGCCGGCATCCGTACCCTGGCCGATAACGGTCAGATCGGCATCTATGGGGTTGCCCCCGGCCGCGTCGCCACGATGGATTGGTCGGGGATGGCGCGTAACTGGTCGCTACGCTTTGTCCAGCCCAAAGAAGAGCAGGTGCATCAACAAGTGCTGGATCAGATGCGCTTGGGCATGCTTGACCTGCACCAGTTTGTCACCCATCACGTGCCATTGAC
Organism: Caldilinea sp. CFX5; assembly: GCA_021405325.1. The sequence continues at coordinate 15,399 of QWII01000100.1, forward strand.
CGAAATTCGCGAAGGGTTTGAATTGGTGCGCAGCAAGCGGGCGACCAAGGTGGTAGTCAAAATTCGGTGATTGGGTCATTGCACTTGCTGGAGCGGATTTACGCGCCGGCCAGGGGAGACCTCCGGGAGGGGGCCAAAAGCGTTTCCATTTACAGGACAACAATTGGCCCCCTCCCGGAGGTCTCCCCGGCTCTACACATGCTTGCAACAAAAATCACCTAATCAATTGCACAGGAGGACCTATCATGCACTATCGCACCCTCGGCAAAACAGGGTTACGCGTCAGTGAACTGGCGATGGGCGGCTTGTTTGTCGCCTCGCGCTTTTCGACCGGCAAAGAGGATGCGCGCCGCGCCGTGCAACGGGCCTTTGAACTGGGCGTCAATTTGGTGGACACCGCGCCCACCTATCTCGACAGCGAGACAGTCTTGGGCTATGCCCTCGCCGGCACAACACAGCCCTATTTTCTCTCGACCAAACTGAGCGGCAAGTATGAGAACTTTAATGCGCAGGATAAAACCATGCTCCGCCGCATCTTTGACGAGAGCTTGCAGACGCTCGGACGCGACTCCGTGGACATCCTCATGATCCACGAACCGGACCGCCCTGGTCAATATGACTGGTTTAGCGACCACGAACGCTTTCATGGCCCGGTCTGTGAATTGCTGGCTGAACTCAAAGCGGAAGGATTGGTGCGCTTTACCGGCCTGGGCGGCACTACCGCTTATGAACTGCCCCATATCATCAACACCGGTATGTACGACGTGGTGCTGACGGCGTTCAACTACAGCCTGCTCTGGCAGGAAGCGCTGATCGAGGTGATCCCGGCGGCGAAAAAGCAGGGGATGGGCATCATTGTCGGTTCGCCGTTGCAACAAGGCGCGCTGGCGCGCCGCTTTGATGAAGAAGTGAACCACGGCGCGCGTTGGCTGTCTAAACCCCGCCGGGAACAGTACAAACGGCTCTATGCCCTGCTCGATGAGATCGACATCCCGCTGGCCGAATTGGGTTTGCGTTTTGTCATCTCCAACCCGGATATTTCCACGGTGCTGATGGGCGCACGGTCGGTCGAAGAGGTGGAAGCCAATGTCGCCGCTGTAGAAAAAGGCCCCTTGCCCGCCGATCTGTTGGGGCGCATCCAGGAAATCGCGGACATGGTGCCCTTCCGCCCCTTTGAAGAACCCTTTAGTCTGCCCTTTGGTCGCCCCAAGCGGGTGGGGCCAGGGTGGGCCAATGCCGGACGCGGCTAAAACATTTGATAACTGAACATTTGTGCAAATAGAGTAAATTCCAATGATTCCGTGTTCCTTCTATCTGTGTTTAGTCTTTTCGGGTCGCCCAATGACTAAACACAGATAGAAGGAACACGGCGGCGCCCCTTTGGTTTGCGGCGAAGCTTTGATGGATCACTACATGAACCTTTATGGATCAAGAAAACCCGGGAGATGATTAATGCAAGCACAAGCGTTGATTTGCACAGCACAGCAACAATTTTCACTGGAAACCTTCGCCGTACCCGATCCAGCCGGCAACCAAATCCTGGTGCGCACGCTCTACTCCGGTGTCAGCGTCGGCACCGAGTTTGCCGTGATTCGGGGCAAGCTGGACTGGGGGCCATTCCCCGTTTGCACCGGCTACCAGGCGACCGGCGTAGTGGAAGCGGTGGGGCCAGAAGTGACCCGCTTCAAAACCGGCGACAAAGTCTACTACCGTCGCAACTTTATGCCGATGACGTGGCAAGGACAGAAGATCAACACTTGCGCCGGCACCCATTGTTCGGTTGCCATCATTGGGGAAAACGCCGAAGTGGAACCGTTACCGGCTGGGGTGGATGAGGCGGTTGGTTCCACCTTTGTCATGCCGTCGGTTGGTTACAATGCCGTCAACATGGCTGGTGTGCAGATGGGTGATGTGGTGGCGGTGCATGGCATGGGGTTGATCGGTTTGGGGGCGCTGGTGGCAGCGCGGCTGCGTGGGGCCATCACCATTGCTATTGACTTAGACGAGCGGCGGCTGGCCCTGGCCCGTGACATGGGCGCTGCCTATGCCATCAACGGCAAAACCGAAGATGTGAAGGCGGGTGTCGAGGCCATCAAACCGGGCGGCGCTGATGTAGTTTTTGAGGCGACCGGCATTCCCTCTTGTCTGGATCCGGCCTTTGCCATTGCCCGCTTGCATGGCAAATTTGTCTTTCTGGGCAACTATGGCAACGCGCCCATTTCCTTTCACTTTCTTGTTCCCCACGTCAAACAACTGACCGCCTTCTTCCCTTGTAATGACGGGCTGAAACCCTGTCGCGACGCGGTGTTGCGTAACATCGGCAGCGGGGCCATTCCGTGGCAGAAGACGATCACCCATACCGTTGCCGCCAGTGAAGCGCCGGCGCTCTATGAGGCCATTAACCGCAACGCCATCCCCGAAATGATGGGTGCAGTGATTCGGTGGAGGTGAACAAAGAAGTCCGCCTTTTGCCAAAAGGCGGACTTCTTTCGCACGATAGCCAGTACGATCACGCAATGCCAACCTCACCGGCGTTCAATGTAAGGCAGATAGAGCTTCGTCGGCGCTGACGTTGTAAAGGCGGCGTAGGCGGCGGTGCAGAGGGCGGCGTCCAGCTCATCACCGGCGGCCAGACCCAACAGCGCCGCGGGTGTCACCACCTTCGGCCCAGCCTGCACGAGATCGGCGGCACTGGCGCCGAGCGTGGTCAGGGTGGGAGAACCCGTCGCCAGCGAAAAGAGCAATTGGTCGCCGCTGTCAAAGCGGCCATTGCCATTTTCATTGAGACACAACCCATCAATGCGATCCCCGCTGCCCAAGCCCAGTTCACTGGCGGTGGCCCAGAGCAGCAACCCATAGTCCGGGCTGGCGCTCAGGATATCCGCGGCGCCGGCGCCGATGAGCGCCAGACTGGGCGAAGCCGCCGCCAACGTCAGATAGATCGGCGCTTCCGGCAACCCATCACAGTTCAGATCGACAACCGTACAGGGGTCACGGGCGAGGGCATCGAGATTGTCGCCGGTTGCCGCTTCGCTCAGGCCCAGGGCAAAGCCGCTGTTACCCGCACACGCGGCGCCGTCGCCATCCAGATCCTGGTTGTTGCTCCCATCCAACTGCGCCGCAAAGACATCGGCCTGGGCCTGGGCGGGGGCGCAAGTCGCTTCGGCGCGCACGGCGCTACCGCTCACCCCCTGACTGCCGCCGCTGACCGAGAAGTTGGCATTGGGCAGACCATCGGGGGCAAAGTCATTGCCATAGGATAGGGCGGTGATGTCATCCACGGCGCCGGTGGTTGTATCCTCACAGAGCAACCCCAGGTTGGCGCAAGGGATGAGCAGCACGCTGCCGGCGCCCAGAATATCGGCAGGATGCAACCCTACGGTCGTGGCTGGGTTGCCCTGCGCCACCGAATAGCTGTACCCCTGAACATCCGCTGGCGGCGTATAGGCAATTGGCGTTCCCAGCGACCCGCGCACCACCAAAAGCGCAAGTAACAGCGCACCACTTGCCCCGGCAGGGCGCAACAACTGCCATAGAGTGGACAGATCCGCACGCCATGTTCTTGGGTCGCCCCGGATTAGTTGGAAACCCATAGCCACCCTCCTTACTGTGTCACTGGCGGCCACTGCGGCATAAAGACCCGCACAGGCGTCACGGCTTCGACATCCAGGCTTTCCCCTTCGCCGACGCCAATGTCGGTACAGTCATTGCCCCGCCAGCCCCACCACCAATAGCCCCAGCCGCACCAGTAGGGATACCAATAGACCAGGTTGGCATTGACGGCCGCGGCGTTCACATTCGTACCCGCACTCAACCACCGTTCTCCGTGCCAGCGCACGAGGTGATGGTGCATGTCGATGTTGACATTCTGCGGCATAAGGAGGGGCAGGTCATACCAATGGCCGGGAATCCAGGGGTAGCGCACCGCCACGGGTTGGACAATGTTGCCGCCCAACGGGTTGGGATCAGACGGGGCTTTGTTGCTGACCAGAACAAAATCGATACTGAGCGCACTGGCGTCTCCGGTCAGGAAGTGCGGTTCGCTGAGAATCGGGACGAGCGCCGGCGGCTGTTCCCCCGCGGCGGGGTCGGTTGTGTGCGGCTCCAGTTCCATTTTGAGACCATTATCGAGCGCGCTCATCGTCGCCTCGCGTTGGGCCGGATCGGCGATGCCGGTGGCCAGCTCTTGTTTTAACGAATCGACCAACAACTGGCGCAGATCCAGGCTGGTTGGGCCTGTGCTTGGCTGGACGCGCAGGATACGACGGTAGGGGTAGCCCAGGCGCCAGGGCAATTGCCACCACCACCAGCGCCACCACGGTTGCAGATTGATGTCCTTCTTGAGAACTTCGGAACTGCGCACATATTCGGCGGTGACATCGAGCGGGGCAAAGCGGGTAAGGTTGCTGCCGGCGGTCGGCTGCTGCAGCCCGATGCCGATCACCACAAAGCCCTCCACGGTGACGCCGAGGCCGTAAGTGCCCAGGAAGGTGGCGGCGGGATTGCCGGTGAGCAACTTGGCAACATCGTCACAATCGATGCGGAAGGCATAATCCGGCGCCAGCGTCACTGCTCGCCATTTGCCGGGCGCGACGCCTTGTTCAATCGCCTCAAACTTTTCCAAGGGTGCAATCACGGCTTTCTTATAGAGCCGCACTGGAAAACCGTTGGGGTTATGCACCAACACATCGGTATGCTGCTGCACCATCGGCGCGGCCAGGCCATAGAAAAACTGGCCGGGCTTGAGCGCCTCGGTGCAGACAAACTTGGCGGAATACATCATCACCAGACTGTCCGGCGCCGCAACGGCGGCGGCGTCAGCCGTACCATCCGTTTGCGCCAGCGCTGGTGTGATCCAACTACCTAAGAGCAGTGCAATGATCAAAAGCAACTGCAACACAATGCGACAGGGGCTGCGATCACGAGCGTTCATCTTTCCTCCTTGTGCCGTGCTACGTGCTACGTGTTCCGTGATACCTAAATTCACTCGACACCTCGTCCTCATCACGCATTACGCAACACGCATCACGCATCACATAACGTTCAACTGAGAACTGAACACGATCCATGAACAACAAAACGGAACGCAAGCGAACAACCGAGACAATAAGCGGAAAACAAAACGGTGAAACAACGAGGATTTGGCAGCAATGAGCGGTGCGTTGCAAAAAACTGGCTGAACGTGCCACCTCTAGCATAGCTCTGCGGCGCTCCCCTTGCTGTGCGCTAGAACACAGGCTGGATGTGTACTCCATGATAGCGCTGAGGGTCTATTTCAGTTATGCCAATCCTAGCTCACCACCGTTTGTAAGTATCATGATGTTTTGTTATGATCGCGAGCCATACCTGGGTGAGAATCGATGAACAAACCGGAGGTAGCTATGCTAAAGCCATTGCAACGTGACGAGAATGCGCCCTGGAAAGCCCGCTTTCGCTTACCAATTCTTTTACCCCAAGGCGATTCTCCTGCATGGCGCTTCTTACGGCGGCTATCTCACCCTTTGGGGGCTGGGCAAGCGTCCCGACCTATGGGCCGGCGGTCTGGCGTTGGTGCCTGGCGCCGATTGGTTGGCCGGCTATGAAGATTCGTCAGAAGCGTTGAAAGGCGCCGTGCGCGCCTGGTTTGGCGGCACGCCGGAGGAAAAACGGGAACAATATATTGCCAGTTCGGCAACGACCTATGTCGAACAGGTGCAAGCGCCGGTCTTGATCATCCAAGGGCGGCACGACACCCGCGTCCCACCCCGTGAGGTCGAGAACTACGAAGCCAAAATGCGGGCGCTGGGCAAACCGATCGAAGTGGTCTGGTATGACGCCGGTCATGGCAGCACTTCGACGGGGCAAACGATTGAATTTGTTGAATTGATGCTCACCCTTGCCCAGCGCATTCTAGCGCACTACCCCTGTTAATGTGGCGCTGCCCGCACCCACACCCCATCTTTCGGCGCCATCGCCATCGTCAACCGCGGTGTCACGGGACGGTCGGCGACGGGAGTGAAGCGGAAGCGTTGTAGCGCCATCGCCAACACCAGTTGACCTTCCATCAGCGCAAAGTCGCGACCCATACAGAGCCGTGGCCCCGCGCCAAAGGGCAACCAGGCGTAGGGATGTTGGGCGCCGCCTGCAACCGCCCCGTCGGTGGGGGCGAAGCGTTCGGGGCGAAAGTCGGCGGCGTCCGGCCAGAAGGCGGGGTGTTGCTGAATGATGTAGATCGGCAGGACGACGGTGGCGCCGGCGGGGATCCGATAGCCGTCGATCACATCATCGGCAATGGCCGTGCGCGGCAACCACGCCACCGGCGGGTAGAGCCGCAACGCTTCTTGAAAGACCATGCGCGCATAGGGCAGTTGCGGCAGATCGGCAAAGGTGGGCGTCCGACCGGCCAGCACCTGGTCGCTTTCGCTTTGCAAGCGCGCCAACACGTCCGGGTGTTGCAGGAGGAGGTGCAACGTCCAGGTCAACCCCATTGCCGTCGTGTCATAGCCGGCCATAAAGATGGTGATCGCTTCATCATGCACCTGTTGATCGGTCATGCGTTCACCGCTCTCGTCATCGACCGTATTCAACAACATCGCCAGCAAATTGTCCTCATAACGCCCCTCGGCCAGCGCCTGACGGCCACGAGCAATCACGTTGTATAGCACCGTATCAATGGCCCGGCACGCTTGGTGAAAGCGCTCACCGCTACGCAGGGGCAGCCAGCGCGGCAACGAGCGCGTCACCACGCCGGAGATCAGATAGCGCCCAATCACCGGCATGGCGTCCGCCACCTGGTCGATTTCGGCCTGGCTGAGGCCGCTGCCAAACATTGTCTTGCTGATCACCCTGAGCGTGATGGCGGAAAAGGCTTTCTCCAACTCGAAACTGGCCCCGTTATAGGCCGCCCAGTCGCGTAACCCCTCGTCAATGGCGGCGGTCATCAGGGTGGTCAACGCCGCCACCCGTTGGCGATGAAAGTGGGGTTGGAGCATCCGTCGTTGGCGCAACCAATAGTCACCTTCGCTGACAGCCAGCCCATTGCCGAGCAGATCGCGCACAATGTCCCACAGCTTGCCCCCCTTGCGGTAATTGCGCACATTGTCGCGGAAGACATGCTGCACATGATCCGGGTGGTTCAGGATGATCGGTTGAAATGGCCCCAGCCGTAGCGCATAGATGTCGCCATAGTGGCGGCGGGCTGTGTGCAAAAAAGCAATCGGTTCACGGAGCAAAGCCGGCAGCGAACCGACGAGTGGCCAGCCGGCAGTTACGGGCAGACGGGGCGCGCTTTGTGGTGTGATGGTGGATTGGCTTAGGTTTAGCATCGTGACTCTCCTTGCTGGGAACTGACACCGTTGGTTCGTTTGGTCTGGCTTGCTCCAGCATACCCAACGAACGTTAAAGCAACGTCAGTGCATGGCACGATTGCGTGTCAAAATGCTTGAAAAGCGGCCGTTATCGTTAGCGCATCGTTAAAGCTCAGGGTCGAGAGTAAAATTACGCTGGTCACGGGGTATTTACTAAGTTGATCAACTATCTTCTGGGAAAATACACATGCCGGCTTGCGCATCACGGTCAATGAAATCAACCACCAAGAGCCGAAGCTCACGAAGTTTTTCTTCGCGAACTTCGGCTCTTGGTGGTATAATAAGGCTGTAGCCGCTTGTCAACCGCGCATTTGAGGAGGAGCCGCATCGTTGTGTAGATTGTGTTGTGTAGATTGTGTTGTGTAGATTGTGTTGTGTAGATTGTGTTGTGTAGATTGTGTTGTGTAGATTGTAACGTGGCTTGGTCTTCGTAACGGATGTTTCTAGTGCAAAAAAGAGAGAGTCCTTATGCGTTACACAGCCCCGCCTAACCGGCAGGCGTATTATGAACAAGTGTGGCATCTCGTTCGCCAAGTTCCATCGGGAACGGTGGCTACCTACGGACAGATCGCCCACCTGATTCCGCCGCCCGCAGAAGTTGATCCGCAAGAATACGCCGCCTTCAGCCCACGTTGGGTCGGTGATGCAATGGCAGCGTGTCCGGCGGATGTGCCGTGGCAACGGGTCATCAATGCCCAGGGGAAGATTAGCGAGAGAGCCGGCGCACAGCGGCAACGGCAACTCTTGGAGGCAGAAGGTATTGCCTTTGTCAATGACAAGGTTAACCTGAAGATCTACCAATGGCAAGGGCCAGGTCAGAGGGATGACCTGCGGCGAGCCACCTTATTCTAAGTGCTCATCTACAAATACAAAACGACCTCATCCCCTTCCTGCGCCACGTGATAGGTTCTGACGCGCAGCTTTTCATCATAGAGCGCCTGCCCGGTTTTGATGTCAAATTCCCACTGGTGCCAGGGGCATTTGAGGATTTCGCTCTCTCGTTCATAGCCCAATTGCGTACCGCCGGCGGAGACAACGAGCGGGCGCAATCGCCCTTTGCAGAGCGGCCCGGCCCGGTGCGGACAGCGGTTGAGCAGCGCATAGTAGCCATCCGCCACATGAAAAACCCCAATCTCGTGGCCGTTGACTGTCACCACCTTGCGCCCGCCACTAGGCAACTCCGCCGCCGTCGCCACCACATGGCGTTCGGCTCCTTGCTTTGCCATTGCTTGCTCTCTTTCCTTTGGTTGCCTACAGCCGCGCCCCATACAACGCTCGCGCATTCTCCACCATCACCCGTTGCCGCAAGGCCGGGTCGGCGTCGGCGAGGACGGTGCTGGGTTCGTCCCAATCCCAGTGGGGGTAGTCACTGGCAAAGACCAGGATCTCATCGGCCCACATCCAGCGCAGGAAGGTCTCCCGGTCTGCTTTGCTGGGGAAATTGGGCAGCGGTTGCGTGCCAAAGCGGATATTGCCGCGCAAATATTCGCTGGGCAATTTTTTGACCCACGGCGTGTAATCGCGCAGCCCCTTCCAGTCGCCATCCATATGCCACATCAACCCCGGCACCCAGAAAACATCATGCTCAATAAAGAGGAATTTGAAGTTGGGGAATTTTTCAAAGACGCCTTCACAAATGAGGCTGGAAACATGGGCCATTGCAATTTGGGGGCGCGCCATGCGCATCTCTAAATAATAGGTGGGAAAACCCGCGGCAGTGGGCGGGGCGGCGACGCCGGCTCCCTCGGCGCCAAAGTGGACGCACATGGGCAGACCGTGTCGTTCACAGGCGGCATAGATCGGATGATAGAAGCGGTTGCCAAAGGGCATCCGTGCGCCGGCAGGCATCAAGACCTGGACAAAAGCAGGGTTGTCCGCCAGCCGTTCGATCTCGGCGACGGCTTGTTCCGGGTCTTGCGGCGCAATGTGGATCGAAGCGCGCAAGCGCTTATCTTTGGCGATCCAATGCTCCAATGTCCACTCATTAAAGGCGCGACAGTAAGCCGCCGCATAGTCGGCATCGGGGTGAACCGCTGCCGAGTAGGGGCCGCCGGTGAGGACGGCAATGCTCAGATCATAGCGATCCAGGTGGCGTTCAATGGCGACGGCAGGGTCGGTGGCGGGGTTGATATCCTTGCCGTCCCACAGGTCATGGCGGGCGCCACTGCCGGGCATATTCGTGTAGCCAATGCCGGGCATCATGGCGCCGAAATCTTTAATGTATTCCACATATTGGCGCGGCAAGTAGGGGAAAAGCACATCCGGTTTGTCCGATTGATGGTGCACATCACAATCGATCACGGCGAGCGCCGGCTTGGGCGGCTTGGGCGTGGCGACGGCTTTGGGACGGGCGGCGCGGCCATTGCTTCGGCTGCGTGGCGGCGCCTCAATGGTTGGCGTAAGCGTCATACGTTCCTCCGGTTTTGGCTGGTAAACTACGGTTGACCGCAATCACAAACCAGGGTTCTGCCAGAACCCTGGTTTGTCGCTCAACAGCGGTGCGACCTATTGATAAGCAATGAAGCGCATTATAGCCTAAGACCGCTTCCGTAGCCAAGCGCAAAAAAACAAGCGGCGGTGACACGCAGCCCGGCAGACTGCCCATCACCGCCGCTTGGACAAGGCGGTAGCGTAAGTTGATAATTACATCATCAACGTTGGTGTGCGGCGTAGCCCAATTTGTACACGGACACAGCCTTCATCCGGGCCAAGTTCAATGCCGGTGGAAGTAATGTAACAATTTAAGAGGCTTTCAATCTGGCCGGCCAGGCGGGGGTAGGCGGCATCGATCCACTGATCGATCACGCGCTTCACCAGTATGCGACCGGCGGCAGTTTTCAGTAACGAACGTTCACGGGCGGTGAGAGCATTGCGGATTTCAATGGTCAAGCGATCAGGAGTCAGGTGCGCTTGTGGCTTAACGCCAGGTTGGGTGCGTAAACGGCTCCACTCCACTAAAAAGACCTGGGCGATCTGCGGTAACGCATTTGTAACCGCGCCATTCTCTGTTTGTACATTGACCTTCATGCGATTCTCCTGCCTGCTATTCACTTACGTTGACAACAACACCATTGTTGTTATCTTGTTCTAGCGACTGTGCTGCTGTTGCACCTTAGCAATTTGATGGTTGTCTGTCCGTACAGTTGTCAACATTTACTAAAACTTACGCTGTGGCCAAGGGGGCGTCGTCGGCTAAACGGATGGTAACGGTAAAGATACCAGCCTTGAATTCCAAATGAGTTACAACGATTGGGGCAACCGAGTGAAATGGCAAAAATCTTCGCAAAAGAAACCAGGTTTTTTGGCTGATCTGTCCCCAGTGCGTTGGTTGATAGCGCAAAACCTGGTTTCTTTACTCGCTTCGGCGCTATGTTGCATCAGACAGCCGATGGAGATGAACACAACAAATATATCATGTAATGGCCGGCGCTATTCTGACAAAATCATTACCGCAAAGACGCCGAGAATGCAAAGGTTTTCCTGTGTTTTGCTTTACGCGCTTGGCGTCTTTGCGGCGATGATCTTCACGACTCGCTTTTGGTAACGCAATTTTTTATCAGGCCACATGAAGGGGTTACACCCATCAGCATGAAAATCAGCTTTTGCTCAAAGATTGCGCAGATTTCACAGATTTTTCTTGTTCTTTCATCTGCGTAATCGGTGAAATCCCTGTTATTTACACATCAGGCATCATGTCTGAGGACGCCACAAAGGATGAAAATGCAACAGGGATTTCACCGATTGCACAGATTTTTCTATTCGTTAATCGGCGTAATCGGTGAAATCCCTGTTATTTACACATCAGATATTCGATATAGTGGCCGGCATGACCGGAACCGCGCCCGTAGTAGCCCCATTCGGGAAAGTTAAAGTCGCAGGTGATGGCGTTGGGCAGCAGGAGGAGCGCCTGTAAAAAGGCCGGCAGATCAGGGATGCCATATAGATTGACTTCGTAGCCCCATTCCCTCAGCAGACGGGCCATGCGCCGTGTCTCGCTTTGCTGCCAGTTGAGCGAGAAGCGGTTCATCCCCCAGTCAGCCAGCCGTTGTACTTCAGCCTGAAGCGCCGCCGGTTGATCGAGCAGATGACGCAGCGAGCCAATCGGCGCCTGGATGACGGCGCCTGGATAGCGGGCCGCCAGCTTGCGCACCACCGGCTCAGCCAAAATCTGGACTTCCCCGTTAAACCAGAGCTGATCCGGCGACAACCCATAGCGATCCACCAGCGCTAGACTGCGCGCAAGTCCCGCCCCGCCGACCTTGAAATCGAGTTTGACCGCTTTTTGCGCCTGGGTGCAGGCAGCTAACGCCGCGTCCAGCGTCAGCCACCGTTCGCCGTCAACCAGCGCGCGTTCGGCAAAGGTGTCATGGCGCAAAATCAACTCGGCGCCGGTTGGGTCCACATTGACATCTAACTCGGCCCAGCGGATGGGTGATGCTAAGAACTGGCGCAGATTGAGCGGGTCATTGACCCCATGCCAGACCAACGCAACTTGTGGCGGCAGTTGCTCCTCGGTAATCAGATCAACCAGGCTATAGTCAATGCCTTGTATGGCGGCCGGCGGCAGCACGTCCAGCGGCGAGAGGAAAATCGTATCGGCGTGGAGCAAGAGAATGTCGTCAGCATTCGGCGCCTGCGCAATGGCGGCGAGGTTGCCGGGTTCGTTGTCGAGGAAGGCAATCACCCGATAGCCCATTGCACGGACATGCTCTACCCCCAGCACTTTACAGGCGGCAACCCCTTCTGTCCAGTCATTGGGGCGCATGTAGAGCAGTTCATTGGTAAAGTGGACGCCGTGCGCTTCGCCCATGCGATTTAAAGCAGCCAACGTGTCGGCGCGCATATGTTCCTCACGCCCAGTATTCAGGCCGACGGTCGTGTTGGGTTGCATTTGAAACCAGCGAATGACGGCAAAGACATTTTCAAAGGCGTAGTGAGCGGTGGCGATGATTTCCGGCGACCAATAGCGTTGGCGATACCACTCTTCGATCTCCAGGCGCGCTTCCTCAGCCAGCCCCAGCCGTTGCAAGAAGCGGTCGATCACATTTTCGTGAACATCAATGTCAGTGAGGGAGAGGTTGCGGAAATGGTCGGCGCCATGTTCCCGGTCATAGCGCGTCAACAAATAGAAGATCATGTGGCGTAGATCGAGGATTGTCCCATCAATATCAAAGAGGAGGAGCAACGCATCGTCAGGATACTGTTGCCGCATCCGGGCATGATGAGCAGCCAACGCCGCCATCCAGTTGGTCATACAAAAAGATCCTTTTCCAGTGGTTAGGGATGATCCGTCCGGGCGACTACGGTTGAGTCGGCGCCGGTGCATTCAGTTCGTCGCGAATAATGGCGATCACCTGGCGATTCTTGAGTTCGGCATGGTCGGCCTCTTTTTCCTCGCGTTCCTTCCGTAATTCCATATCCCACGCCAGTTGGTCATTGCGCGACTTGAGTTCGCGCCGCAACAGATCATGGAACCGGGTGCGCAGGGAATAGATGGTACTCTTGGCCTTGGCATCGGCGCGATCCAACCGCGCCTGCTGCTCCGGCGTCAGCCTGCTGCGTTGTTCCTGCAACCGCTTCAGCCGCGCCAACAGATCGCCGCCCGACACCGTCATCTTGCGATTGCCCTCGCTGATCGGCACCACCACCGTCCGGTAAACTTCCCCGGCCACAATATACGCCTCCAACTCATTCGCCACCGCTTCCACCCGCGCCAGATCATCCGCCACCCAACTCAGATTGCTGCTTCCACTCTTTCCCATTGTATTCCTCCTTATTTCTCTCGTGTCTCGTGTCTCGTGTCTCGTGTCTCCTCACCCCGGCGCCAGCACCAACCGCTGCTCCGCCACCCCCTCCACTGCCGACCGGCTCCACGGCATCTTGTGATAGGCCCCCTCGCGCCAGAGCATGATCTGGTCGTCATAGTTGGGGTGGAGCGGATGGCCCGATTGGCCGGTGTTGGTGATGCTCTGCGCCCGATCCCAGACGCCCACTTCATAGATCTGCCGATAACCGGCGGCGACCTGCACCAATCCCAAGGGCAATTTGGGCGCATGACGGGTAAGATTCGGCGTGGTGCTATCACCGCCCACGGGGATCGGGCCGCGATTAAAGATATTTTTCAGCAAACGCGCACTGCCCAACGGGTGGACATAGCGCACCTGATGGGCGCGGCCCCAATCCCAGGTGCGGGTGGTCTCCCCCATCGTTTTGCGGATCTGGCGCATGGTCGCCGTCAAGGCTTCCTGTAAGAGCGTTTCGCGATCGCGCAGCCGACCCGTCGCCGCTTCAACATACCAGAACGATTGCTCATAGTCGTTCAGGATCGCTAGCAGACGAGTCTCGGCGCGCAGGAGAAAGCCGTGAACCAGAAAGAGGGGGGTGCTGCTCATGCCATAGTAGCCCCGTTTGGCCGGCCCCAACTTGTCGCCAAAGACCATTTCCAGCAAGTGAATGAGCATCTGCTGATAGATGGTGGCGGCAAAGTTGTCGGCATCCATGCGGAAATTCCACTTGCGCAGCGCCTGTAACGCGGTCTTTTCCCATGGCTCTTCGCTGTTGATCAGGGTCAGCCAGGGGGTGAATGCTTCGGCCAGCTTGCTCTGGTTGTCCAGTTGCATCTCTTCCATGTCGCGAATGGTGTGGCGCTCTTTGCGTTGCAAGAGTTCTTCCAGCCGCGCCGCCCGCCAGCCGGGGTCAAACTCAACGCCCAGAAAGTGAGGGTAATCATCGCCCACGATTTTGTTGTTGGCGCTGACAATTCTCCCCGATTCCGGGTTGTAGAGGCGCGGCAACGCTGCCGCTGGAATCATGACGCGCCATTCGTACTCGGCCGTCCAACCGGGCGCCGGCAGCAACCCCAGATTTTGCTCCCGCTGGGGAATGGTGCCGGCCAGCCGATAGCCAATGTTCCCACGACTGTCGGCAAAGACAAAATTCTGCGGCGGCGCGGTCCATGCGTCCAGCGCCTGATTGAAGCCGGCCCAGTCGGTAGCCTGGTTGAGTTGGCGAATGGCCGGCAGCAACGGCCCCGGCGTATGACCTGTCCAGCAGAGGGCGAGGGGCAAGATTGTGGCCGGATCGGTGGTGGTGCGCTCTTCATTTGGTACAAGCCCGCTGATCAGCGGGCCATGACGGGTAATCACCACCCGCTCGACATGCGGGTCGCGCCGCCGCACCTGGATCACCTCTTCGATCACCGTCGCCGCTTCCCATTCCCCTTCATACGCGAAAAGGTCAGCCTCGGTAGGATGGGCGCGTTCCAGGTAGAGGTCCTGTACATCAACCATGGCGTTGGTGACGCCCCAGGCAAGATCCTCGTTGTGACCGATGATGACGCCGGGGGCGCCGGGCAGCGAGGCGCCGCTCGTTTCATAACCGGGCGCGCTCAAGTGGATCTCATACCAGACGCCGGGAATTTGTACGGCCAGATGGGGGTCATTGCAGAGTAAGGGGCGCCGGTTCAAGCTGTGTTTGGGCGCAATCACCCAGGCGTTGCTACCCTGACCGGCGGTGGCAACACCCAACCATTGCTTGATCTGTTCATATTGGTTGAGCAACAACCCCGCCGTGTGCTGGAGCCGCACCATCTCGGCGCTGTCCACGCCGGCCAACACCAGCGGACTCTTGGCCGGGTAATCCGGCTCCAATTCGGCGGCGACTACCGGATCAAGCTGGTGGAGCAGACGTAGACGCGTCAACTCGCTCTCCCAGTTGAGGCTCAAGCTCCAGGCCATCACCTTGCCGTGGCCCAGCGTGTCGAGCGGCGTCCACGGCGCCGGGCGGACGCGCAACAGGTTGAACTCGGCCCCCAAACGACCAGGGCGCTGGTTGATATACGCGTTCACCCCGTCGGCATACCAGCTTAGCCACTGCTGTGTCTCCTCGTCCAGGCTCGCTAGTTCGGCTTCTGCCGCACGCCAGAAACCGACAATGCGGCTAAACCGGTCGGCCTCTAACGCTGCTGCGCCAAAGACTTCGGCCAGGGCGCCACGGGCAATGCGCCGGTTCTGTTCCATCTGCCAGAGGCGATCTTGGGCATGGACAAAACCCTGCGCCCGCAGCAGATCGGCGAGATTTTGCGCATAGAGATGGGGGACGCCATGTTTGTCGCGCAGAATTTCCACCGGCGCCGTCAGCCCCGGCAGCCGCAAGCTCCCTTCCAATTGCGGGTTGCTGCGCTGAATTGACCACCAATAGAGATAGACGAAAAACGCACCTAACGGCAGAATAATCAACAAAAAGATCAGAAGCAACGTTGTCATAAAGTCCATTCTTGTCCGATTTGCTGGATCTGGCTGCAAAACCGCTTACAGTTTATCATACGAGCGCTAGGATAGTGTAGAATGAAAGTGACAAGCAGTTGGTTTACGCAGCGTAACCACTAAGCCTGCTCGTCGCCGGTCCGTGACCGGCGGCCCAATCGTCGTCGTCGGAAACCCTTTGGGTATGGCTCAGCGCGGGCTTAGGAGTTACCAAAAAAAAGGAAAGTCAGCATCACTATGTCAGCCATGTCTATCCCACTCTGGATCGGGGTAACGACGCGCCACGGGGATCCGACCTGGGTGCAGAACAACACGCGCAATTATCTTCAGGTGCTCCAGGCCTCCGGGGCGATTCCGGTGGTTTTATCGCCGGACTGCCCGACAAGCTTGCCCGACGGCTCGACGGTGCAGCCGGATGAAGCGGGCCGGCTGCCGGCGACGCTTCTTGACCGCCTACATGGGCTGATCCTGTCCGGCGGCGGTGATGTCCACCCCAAATATTTTGGGCAGGAACTGGCCGGCGCCGAACCGGAGTCGATTGACTTGAAGCGGGATGAATTGGAATTAGCCCTGGCCCAAGCGGCGCTGGCGCGCGATGTACCCCTCTTCGCCATCTGTCGCGGTTGTCAAGTCTTAAATGTGGCCGCCGGCGGGGGGATGGTGCAACATTTGCCGGGTCATCGCTCGCCCAAAGATAGTACGGCCTTTCATGATGTGACCATTGCCCCTACCAGTCGTTTTCAGGCGATTGTCGGCATGGACCGGTTGCCGGTCAACACCTTTCACCACCAGGGCATGGATCTGGCATCAATGGCGCCGCTCTTTACGCCGGTCGCGCTGGCCCAGCCCGATGAATGGTTGGTGGAAGCCTACGAGAGTCGCCAACACCGCTGGGTGATTGGCGTCCAGTGGCACCCGGAGCGGGTCTTTGAATTGGATCCGGGGCATCGCCGCCTATGGTCGAGTTTTCTGGCGGTCTGTCAGGCGCATCGGTAGGGTTTTGGGGAAAGTCATGAAGACGGATCTGTTTGATTACGACTTGCCGGAATCGTTCATTGCTCAACAACCGGCGGAGCCGCGCGATAGTAGTCGTCTGCTCGTTCTTCACCGGGCTGACGGTCGCATTGAACATCGCACCTTTCGCGACATCGGCGATTATTTGAAGGTCGACGATCTGTTGGTAGCGAATGATAGCCGGGTGATCCCGGCGCGCCTACATGGTCGTAAGCGGGGGCCCTCTGGGCGCGGCGGCGCCGTTGAAATTTTTCTGCTGCACCAACTGGACGACAGCGGTCAACGCTGGGAATGTCTGGTGCGCGGGCGCAATCTAGGCGAAGGGGTCGTGGTTGAGGTCGAAAAAAGCCGCGCCGGCGCCCA
The DNA here is from genome assembly GCA_021405325.1 of Caldilinea sp. CFX5. The sequence goes on from QWII01000100.1 coordinate 32,386, forward strand.
ATCCCCTGATCACCCAAATACCCAAATGCCCGGTCAGCATCTCACGGCCATCATCGAAGCCGTCCACCCAACCGGCACGCGCACGGTCAACTTTGCTGTCCCGCTGCGCCCCTATTTGGCTGAACTGGGCGAGGTGCCGCTGCCGCCCTACATCACCAGCTATACCGGCGATCGCGAACGGTATCAGACGGTCTATAGCCGGCCGGAGGGGAGTGTGGCGGCGCCGACGGCGGGGCTGCACTTTACGCCGGCATTGTTGCTGGCCTTACGCCAACAGGGGGTTCGCTTTGCCACCGTGACGTTACATGTGGGGCTGGACACCTTTCGACCGGTGGAGAGCGAGGAGATCGAAGGGCATGTGATTCATAGCGAGTGGGCGGCGTTGCCTAGTGCGACCGCCAAGCAGATCAACGACGTGACCTTGGCCGGCGGCCGTGTTGTCGCCGTCGGCACCACCACCACGCGCACGTTGGAGTGGGCTGCCACGGGGGCGCAGGGGATCGATCCCTACGATGCCGCCGCCTGCCCCTGGCAACGGGTCGCCGCCTTTACCGGCCCGGTGAATCTCTTCATCCACCCCGGCTACCGGTACCGCGCCGTGGATGCGCTGATCACCAACTTTCATCTGCCCCGTTCCAGCTTGCTGCTGTTGGTGAGCGCGTTTTTGGCACAAGCGCATCGTGACGACCCGGATGCCGGACGCCGTCTGTTGCTCGATACCTATGCGGTTGCCAAGCGCGAAGGGTATCGCTTCTTTAGCTTTGGCGATGCGATGTTGATCCTCTGACCCTTACTCCGGAAAAGGAATGCTGGACAAAATTTGGTCAATCTCATCCCGTAATGCGAGTAAGGAACTAATCAAGGCGATCGTGATCAGGCTGATGAGCAACGCATATTCGACAAGTCCTTGCCCACGTTGATCCGTGAGATAATTCGTTACTTTTGCTGTCAGGTAATGAATGGACATAATTGCTTTGTTCTCATTTCAACACTGTAATTCAATTTGCGTGTTCGGTTTGCGTGTTCGGTTTTGTATTGAAGCTGCGTCTATCGTAACTACTAAGCCCGCTCTTAGCCGGTCCGTGACCGGCGACCCCATCGCCGGTCACGGACCGGCTAAGAACTTAGTAGTTACTGTCTATCGGCAATACAAAAACAATGCTGGCTGTGCGTCCCAGCATACCATAGACGCCAAGCTTTTTCTCTGACAGCTATGTGACAAATTGTGTAGAGTCTGTCCAAGGCAGCGGTTGGCCGGCCAAGGGGAGGAATTTGGGCGGGCTTCGGCTCAAGCTGGCTTGGGCGTCCAGCCGGTCAACACCATGATGAGAATGAGGACGAGATCGCGCCAGAAGAGCCAAAGCCGGACATTGTAATAGATGACTTGATAGAATTTGCCACGCGTCACCGGATCGTAATCGACCAGAATGATGCGGTTTTCCGGGGCGGCGGTGAGCATTAAATTGTGGGCGCGCAGGAGATTGCGCTGGAAGAGAAAGCTCCAGAGCCGCCAAGGTAAACGATACCAGCGGTTGCGTTCTTCCCGCTCGGCGCGACTGGCGCTGACACGCCCATAGAGATCAGGCATCCAGCCGCGCCGGCCATAGGTGGCCACGGAACGGCGGATGATGCGCAAGAGTTGGCGCGCCAGCCGTTGGCGTTCCGCCCGGTCAAATTGACGATAGTCAACGTCGAACAAGGGGCGGGCATTTTGATAGTAGGGCTGCACGGCCAAGAGTTGGGGTTGGCCGGCGCAATTGGCCGCCAGCAGAAAGTGATTGGGGATGCTGTGCTGCGGCCCCATTACGGTGGCAAAGCGCCGGGCAGCCTTGCGCATGGCCAGGGCTGTGTCCAAGGCTGCGGTCAGCGTGGCCGCCTGGCTGCTTTTGACTTTGACCACATACCGCCGATCATCGGTGCAATAGACTTCGGTCTCATTGCCGCCGCCAATGCGCTCCAGATGGAGGTCGGGGTCGAGTGGGGCAAACAGGGTGTCTTGGTAGAGATTGCTCATAGACGAGAAAACAACTGGTTGGTTGGTTGATTGGTTGTTGGATTCATTGATTGGCACTCATTGATTGGCACTCATTGATTGGCACTCATTGATTGGCACTCATTGATTGTCGTTGTCAAACATCACCTTGATACTCTCTACGCAACTGGGGGGTGAAAGGATTCGCGCAACTTGCCCCACTTCTCACTGCGTTTGTCTGGTGGCCTTCCTTTATCGTAACTGCCAAGCCGCTGCCGCTCACCGCCGATCACGCACCGGCGGTGAGCGGCAGCGGCGTTACTATTTGTCAGCATATTGTATAGCTTTTCTTTGTAAATGTGAATATAATCATACTTATGTCGTGTCTTTGATTGCCAACCCGTGACCTAAACACCAAAATCGCCGGAAAGAGGTACAGAAGCTATGATGGCGCTTGAACAATTCTATGACATGATGGAATGGTTCTTCCCCCTCTACTATGCGCTTTATTTCGCCTGGCCGCCTGTTTTGATCTATCTCATCGGCCACCGGCGTCAGTTTCTGGCGCGCTTGATTACTTTGTGGACACTGTCCGGCGCCCTTAGCGTGCTGCTGGTGGTGACCCATCTCAATGCCGCGCCCGTGCTGCCCGCCTTGGGGCCGGAGCCTTATAACACGATCATCCTGGTCAGCATCCGCTTGGCGCTGCTTGTCACCCTCGCTTGTCTCAGTTTGGAACGCCGTACGGCCTTGCAACCGGCGCTGGTCGCCTAGTGGGCTGAACACTTAAATTTAGCATCCTCGTCGGGGCGGCCCCTTGCGGGCGCCCCTAATCATCAACTGGACGAACCACTAGTAGGCCACCGGGCCGGCGCCTTTTGCCGCGAGGATCAACCAGTGGATAGGGTATAGCCTGTCCGGTTGACCAGTGCGCAACGGCCCAATCTTCGCTATGCTGAGGACAGTGTAACCAAAACTGACGGAAAGAGAGAAGCGATCATGAACAATATGCGTCTGGGCGAAAGGGAACGCACCCTTACGGAAACACTGCGCAGTGGCGAACAGCCCCAGTGGTGGCGGGCCGTGCGGGTGCGCGATGTGATGGCCACTGCGCTGCTCTGTGTGGATAGCCTGACCACGGTGCCGGAGGCCCAGCGGTTGATGCAAGAGCATCGGATTCGCCGGCTGCCGGTGATTGACGACGGCAAACTGGTCGGCATTATCACCCAGGGGGATGTACGGGGCGCGCTGCCTTCGGAAGCCACCACCCTTAACCGCACGGAACAAGCCTATTTGATGAACCAGGTCAAGGTGGATCGGATCATGCACACCAACGTGCTCACCATCCGCCCCGAGGCTTCGCTGGCCGACGCCGCCCGCTTGATGGTGCAGCACAAGATTGGCGGCTTGCCTGTCTTGGCCGACGACGGCGCCGTCATCGGTATTGTCACCGAATCGGACATCTTCGGCGCCTTTGTCAAGATCTTTGACGCTCTGGATGCGCTTAACCACCAGGACGCCCCCGCCCCCGATAACAGCGACTAACCAGCGCCATTCCCAGCCGCTTTCCCTGCCGCCGGTTGGGCCGCGCCTCTAACCGCCGACCCGCCTTTGCGCCACAAGAAAACGGGAGGGGGGCAGCAAGTTGCCAAACCTGCTGCCCCCTCCCGTTTTGCTTTTCTAATCCTGCCCCTGGGGTGCGATCTGCTCGCGCCCGGCAGGAGCGTCGCCTCTCATAGGTGAATAACGGTGCGCAAGCACCGAAATGCCCAGCGCAGCACACCCGCGGCGCTGCCGGGCTGACCGCCTGGTCCCGAGAGCCGTCCGACCGCTTGGCGCTTGACGCCGTTTTTTCAGCATGGTTTGGGACCTGACCCGTCACCGCGGCCAACCACCGCCCGTCCACCGGACGCCGGCCGTTGCCCGCCCTAGATGGGTCCCCAAGGTTGACAGAGTATCTCGCAGCGGATAGTGGGCATCCCCACAGGGATAGCTCGTGTGCTTCGACCAGCTCAGCAACAACGTCCAACTAGACTGAGGATCGACCTTGGTGCGGGCCGTCTGCCTACGCGCCGTGGCTGCCCTGGGCCATAACACAACTCATCCGTGGGCATAACGCCCACGGCCAGGAACGCTTTTTTGTCAATTGGAATCCGGCTTACTTGACACTTTGTGTAGAGGATGCTGACGAGGATTCATCTACTCCTGACGACTACCGTCGGAGGTGCGGTTGGCGCCGGGGTAGGGGGTTTCCGACCTCTGACGAGGATTCATCTACTCCTGACATGGGGACGCCGCTGTACCAGGCGGCAAAAGCACTAAGTTTCCGACCTCTGACGAGGATTCATCTACTCCTGACTATGCAAAATCACGCGACAGTCATGACAGACTGGAGGTTTCCGACCTCTGACGAGGATTCATCTACTCCTGACTCAGGGAAACGTTTTGTTAGTAACCAAAGTGCAATTCTCGTTTCCGACCTCTGACGAGGATTCATCTACTCCTGACTTCCGTGCGCAGTGAGATGCTGCAGTTCTTCGGTGGCGAGTTTCCGACCTCTGACGAGGATTCATCTACTCCTGACTCTGTCGATGATGTGCGCGGCGTTGCCAACTACAGTGCGTTTCCGACCTCTGACGAGGATTCATCTACTCCTGACCTACCCCAAGCGTGGGCGAAGCCGCGGATGAAATTGGGTTTCCGACCTCTGACGAGGATTCATCTACTCCTGACCTCATGCCCCACAAACAGGCCGTATGGCCAGAGGAGGTTTCCGACCTCTGACGAGGATTCATCTACTCCTGACCTTTGGGCGTATGCCCATATTCACCTAAGGAGGCTTTGGTTTCCGACCTCTGACGAGGA
>QWII01000101.1 GCA_021405325.1 Caldilinea sp. CFX5
AAACGCTCACTTACGGAAAGTGTCATCAGAAACCAGGTTTTTACCAAAAACCTGGTTTCTGGCTGGCGTGCGTAGGGATCATGTTGCTCTTCGTGGTTGCCGGTTGCCGTTTTGGCAACCAGTTGCCGCCCACGCCGGCCCCACTGGCCCCTGGTTCGGGAGCTTTAAGCGGCTTTGAAACCTACACGGTGCAGCGGGGCGATGTGGTGGTGAGTGTGCAATTTCCCGGCGTCATCAATTTGCGCCGTCAGGCTGAACTCTTTTTTGCCCAGGATGGGCGGGTCAAGACAATCTATGTGCAAAATGGTGACTTCGTAGATGCCGACACCGTGCTGGCCGAATTGGACATTGACGACCAGCAAATCGAACTGACCGAAGCCGAATGGGATCTGGAAATCGTGCGCCAAAACCATCTGATCGCCGCCGAAGAGCGCACCTATGCCATCCAGCTTGCCGAGCAAGCCATCAAAATTGCTGAGTTGACGCTGGCTTCGCTGCTGGCCAAAGAACTGGACAAACCGGGGTCCGTCCCACCGGAGGAGACCGCCAAGGCTGAACAGGCGCTGACCGCAGCCCAGCTCGACCTGAAGCGGCTCGACCGCAGTGATGAACTGGAACAGCAAAAGGAGCTGGTCGCCGCCGAAGTCAAAGTGCAGCGTTTGCAGAAGCAGATCGATCAAAGCCGTCTGGTAGCGCCCTTTGCGGGCAATGTCTATTTTATCCTGCCGGTGGAAGATCTCCAGCGGCTACCGGCCAAAGCCTATGACCCGGTTATTCGCCTGATTGACCCCACCTCCCTCATGGTCGAGGCCACTGTGCCTGACAGCGACATGGAACTGTTGACGGAAACCCTGCCCGTGTCGGTGAGCCTGAGCTACCGGCCAGGAGTGGTTTTGACGGGCGTCCTTCAACAGCTTCCCTTTCCCTATGGCAACGGCGGCGACCCGTTGGTTCACATCACCGTGGCTGATGGCGAAAAAAATAAACTGCGAGTGGGTGGCGCCGTCACCGTCTATGCCGAGGTCCAGCGCCGGGAAGCTGTCCTCTGGTTGCCGCCCCAAGCGCTGCGGGAAGTTGGCGGTCAGTTTCATGCGTTTGTCCGCGACGGCGAAACCGAACGCGATGTGCTGGTTCAACTGGGGGTACGCAGCGCTGAGCGCGTTGAAATTGTCGCCGGTCTTGTGGAAAATGAAATAGTGGTTCGGAAATAATCAGCTATGACCAATTTTGCAGCTACCCCAACCCCATCACCGGAAACCCCCGCCGGGATCGATCTACGCACAATTTTGCGGCTCTTGCGCTACTGGGCCTGGCTCCTGTTGTTGGGCGCACTGGTGGGCGCTGGTCTGGGCTATGCCGCCAGCATCCAATCCTTGCCCATCTACCGGACGGAAGTGTTACTCTTGATCGAAGAGACGCGCCCGCTCTACAACACCGACATTGCCCTGCCGGAACGCACCAGCACCTACCTGGAATTGATCAACCAGGGCTTGATGTTGGAAAAAGTGGCGCAAGCCTTACAGGTGGACCCCCAGCAACTGGCCGCGACCATCACTGCCATGCGTGTGGAAGCGATCCGCAACACCCAGCTTTTTCGTGTCTATGTAGAGGGCTATCACCCTGACTATTTGGTGGCGGCGGCGAACATTCTACCACAGGTGCTCAGTGACGAGATCACCAATGTGCGCACCGAACGCTTTGCCGAATCGCGCCGTAACCTCACCACCCAGATCGACGCCATCAAAGCGCAGATCGAGGTTACGCAGAGTAACGTTGACCGATTGGGTACGCCCCGCAGCACCCAGCAGGAGAACCAACTGCGCGATCTACAGACGGTGCTGGCCCAACAGCAAAATAGCTACGCCAATCTGGTGCAAAGTTTTGAGAATTTACGCCTAGTTGAGTTGCAGGCAATGGACAACATTGCGGCAGTCCGTTCGGCCAAAGCGCCCCAAGCGCCCATCAGCGGCAACACCATTCCGAATATCTTGCTGGGTAGTATCGTGGGCATTGCGTTGATGGTAACAGTCATTACCCTGATTGAATATCTGGATGATCGCGTCCGTTCGCCCCACCTGATTCAGGATACACTAGGCGCCATCGTTTTAGGGGCGATTGATGTCATTCGCACCCAAAGCAGCAACAGCACCTTAAGCGAGAAACTGATCGCTGCGGTGGCGCCGCGCCACCCCGTAGCCGAAGCCTACCGCAGCATTCGCACGAATCTCCGCTTTTCGACCATTGACAGCCGCTTGCGCACCCTGGTCGTGACCAGTTCCAGCGCCGGGGAAGGCAAAAGCGTGACCGCCGCTAATCTGGCGATTGTGATGGCGCAGTTGGGGCTTTCGGTGGTTTTGGTCGATGCCGATCTGCGCAAGCCGACCCAGCACAAACTCTTTGGCCTTAAGCGCCAACCTGGTCTCAGTGACGCGCTCCTGGCCGATGACGCCCCGCCGCAGCACTATCTACAGGAAGTCGATGTACCCAATCTGCGCCTGTTGCCCAGCGGCATGATGCCGCCGAACCCGGCGGAATTGTTAAGCTCGCAGCGGATGCGTCATCTGCTGGACGCGCTCCATGCCGCCGTCGATGTGGTCATTCTGGACACGCCGCCCCTTCTGGTTGTCACCGATGCCGCTGTCCTCGCCAGCTATGTGCGGGATGTCGTCCTAATCGTCAACGCCAAACGCACACAGCGCAGCACCCTGATGCGCGCCATCGAGGCTCTACACAAGATTGATGCCCATCTCTGCGGTGTGATTGTGAATGAGTTGAGCCGTTCCACCCGCAGCTATGCCTACTACGGCGACTATTATGCCAACAGTTACAATGGCTATTATGGCGAGGCGGAATGATAACCCTCAACCAGATGCTTTCAAATTACCAAACCACCCCCTCCTAACCTCCCCCAGCTTGGGGGAGGAACTGTCGAGCGCACGATGGTTCCCTCCCTTATCAGGAGAGGGTTAGGGAGGGGTTAGTAGTTACAATTTGGCAAAGTTTTCTCAAACACCGGCGTAGCGATGAGCGTACCAATGGGCCTGGGCGCTGTCAGCTTTCCTTGCGTATTCAGGGATTTGCGATTATAATAGGCTGTGTCTCAGACACAGCCTATTATAATCGCAAATCCCGGTGAGGAATAAGCCATGTTTATTGGTCGAACGCGCGAAGTCAACGAATTGCAGAAATTTGCCGACACTGCCGGGGCGCAGTTTCTTATTCTGTATGGTCGGCGGCGGGTGGGAAAGACAACCCTGCTTTTACACTGGGTGCAGGAAAGCGGTTTACGCTTTATCTATTGGGTTGCCAATCAACTTTCTCCGGCCTTGCAATTGCGTTCATTTTCACAAACCATTTACAATGCCATTCACCCCACTGCGCCGGCTGATGCCGATTTTAGCTACCCAACCTGGGAGATGGCGTTGCGTCAGGTGGCCAATCTAGCCAGTGAACACCGGTTGATCTTGATTCTGGATGAGTTTCCCTATGCCGCGGAAGCAGAACCGGCATTGGCTTCCATTGTCCAGAATAGTTGGGATCATCAATTGAAACAGACACAGCTTTGTCTGATTCTGGCCGGCAGCCACATTGGGATGATGACCGAGTTGCTGCACTATCATGCACCGCTTTATGGGCGCTTTACAGGCCATTTTCACATCAAAGCCTTGCCGTATGCTGCCCTGGCCGCTTTTCTGCAACGGTATGATAGTGTTGATCGCGTGACAATGTATGCCATCCTGGGGGGCGTTCCGGCCTATCTTGAACGGTTGGATGATCGCCTGACGGTTGCCGAGAACGTTCGTCAGCAAATCTTTCGTGCCAGCAGCATCTTCCGTGTCGATCCGCTTTTCTTGTTGCAAGACCAAGTGCGGGAACCCCGTAACTACTTAAGCATCTTGCACGCCATTGGCGCCGGCTGGCATACTCTGGGTGATATTACCAAAGCCAGTGGCTTGCCCAAACAAAATGTAAGCACCTATCTTGCGCGTCTGGCAGACCTTTATCTGGTTGAACGACGGCTGCCCGTGACGATGGCGCGTAAAACAGCAGAACGGAGTCGGCAGGGGCGCTGGTATCTGCTCGATTCCTATTTGCGCTTTTACTTTCGCTTTATTGCCCCCAACCAACGACTTTTTGAATTGGAATTGTACGACGCCCTCTGGGAGACAATTCAGACACAGTTGCCATCGTTTATCGGTATGACTGCTTTTGAAGAATTATGTAGAGAATGGGTGGTGCAGGAAGCACGCAACAACCGGCTGCCCTTTGTGCCCGAGGATGTGGGGGCGCATTGGGCAATGGACGCACAGGTGGATGTCGTCGCAATTCACTGGCGCAAAAAGATGATTTTGCTTGGAGAATGCAAATGGGAGGCAGACCCCGTTGCATCGGCGGTGATTCGCCAATTGGTCGAAAGCAAAACCGCAAAGGTACTTGCCTTACTCCCCAAACAAGGCACAGATTGGCAAGTGCATTACCTCTTTTTTGCGCGTGCCGGTTTTAGTAGTGCTGCGCAGGCGACAGCCGGCCAACTCAAGGTTCGATTGGTTTCGCTTCATGAATTAGATCAAACCCTTTGTTCAGGTTGAAAATCTATAATTTCACAGAGAAATAGTCTGGCAAAGCACCAATCCCTCCGCCATAGTTTGGGGCGTACATCGTATCTCCAGAGATAGAGAGATTCGACGACTCAATCTCTCTATCTCTTCACTCCTTGTCTTCGTTACTTCTTCGGCGCCGGTCGATTCACACTCACCGCAATTTTTAACTTGCTGGGCGTGTTCTTCGGCGCTTCGGTGGCATCAACAGGGAAGAGTTCCAGGGTTTGGGCCACTGGGGCTTCCTTCGGTTGTTTACCTGCTTTAGGCGGCGTCGATTCCTCAACCGTCTTGCCTCTGCCGCCGACAATACCATTGTCAGCCGTGGCTTTGGGGGCGGTTAGTTTGAGCGGACGCGCTTCGGTGGGCGCCGCTTTCGCCGGTTTGGGCATTGGTTCGGTCGGTTTTTCCCTGGTTGCTTCTTTGTGTTCCACTTTGCCTTCCAACGCTTCTTGTCCAACCGGCAGCGTGGCTTGCGCCGGAGCCAGCTTAGTGCGACTCGGCGGCGTCGGCTCAACCGTCGTCTTTCTCCTATCGGGAGTTGGCGGTGCAGCACTTTCCGCTTTGATTGGCTCACGACCATTCGATCCCTTGCCATGCTGCCTCTCAACCGGCGTAGTTGCAGTTGACGCCTTCATCTTCAATGGCGTCGGCATTGGTTGCCCAGCGGAAACCGGCACTTTGCCCTTTGCTGTGCTATCTGTATTAGCCGTAGCGCCGGCTTTGGTGGGCTTCGGCGCATCAGCGGTGCGTTCTGCCGGCGTGGTGACGGCCCGCTGTCGGACTGGCGTCGCCTCGGTTTTTGTTACCGGTGGATCAGCTTTGGGCCGTGTTGCGACTGACTGATCTTCTGTCTTCTGTGCAACCGGTGGCGTGGACTGCGCAGCGACAAAGTTGCGTCTGCCACTAGTTGGCGCCGCCGGCGTTGGCTGAGCGGCAACGGTGGCCGGTTGCGCTGGCGTTGTTTCAACGGCCTTGCCATTCGTCGTCGGTGTTGCGGCCGTTGCCGGCGTACTCACGGGCGCTGCGCGTTTGGTGGCGCCGTTGGTTGAACCCTTGACCGGTTCCGGTGTGGGTAGTGGCGTTACCGGCGTTGATGGCGGCAGCGGTAAGGTTTTGTCCAACAACCGTTTGATGCCGACAATTCGCTCACCATTGCTCACTTCAATGACCTGTTTGCCCTGGACGCCGCGACCCATTGGCGGGATTTCGGCCACGGTGATGGTCTTCACCCCGGCCTTTTGGTTGCTGACTAGCAGCGGCGTCTCTGGGTCCAGCCCGGCGGGCAAGACCAACGCAGTTGCGACATCGCCGGTGCGGCTCGTCGGTTTGTGGGTGACAATGCCGCTGCCGTTGCGACCTTGGCGGCTGTAATCGGCCAATGGCGACTGTTTCGCATAGCCTTGTGTTGTCATCGTGACCAACGACCCATCGGCTTCGACCAGACCAGCGTAGACAACCGTGTCGTTCTTCGCCAGTTTGATCCCGCCCACACCGGCTGCGGCCAACCCCATGCTGCGCACATCTTCTTCGCCAAAGCGAATGGACTGACCGAAGGCGGTGACCAGAATAATCTCGGCGTCGCCTCTGGTGGGCAAGGCCCAACCCAGCCGGTCGCCTTCATCGACATTGATCACGACAAATTCCGGCGCTACCTGCGCCATAAAATCGGCCAACGTCACCCGTTTGACCATGCCTTTGACCGTGACAAAGAATAGGTAGCCGTTGCCGGGATCGCCCTCGGTGCGTGGCAGGGTGACGGCAGCGGTAATCGCATCGCGTCGGGTGAAACCGCACAGTTCGGAAAGATGTTTCGGGTTGCCATCTTGTGGAATCTCATGGACAGAGATGCGCGCACAGCGGCCTTCTTTGGTGAAGAGATAGAGCCAGTCACGCGTATTTGCCGTGAGCAGGGCAACCTGTCCGCCTTTGCCCAGTTGGCGCAGATTGGTTGCGGTCGGCTTGTCCACCACATCCTGGCGCATGAGATCGCCGTTGGTGTTGACGGCGACCCAAACATCTTGTTGGGGCAGCAGATCAGTCGTGGTGAGCGTGCCTTTGGTGCGATCGACAATCTGGGTGCGCCGGGCGTCGGCGTATTTTTCGCGCAGCGCCAGCAACTCTTCTTTGATCACGCGTAGAATTTTGGCGGGGTCGGCCAGCAGTTCTTCCAGATATTTGATGCGCTTCTTGAGTTCGTCAAACTCATCCTTGAGCTTTTTGCGCTCCAGGGCGGCCAGGCGGCGCAGTTGCATGTCGAGTATCGCCTGGGCTTGCACTTCGCTGAATTTGAAGTTTTTGACCAGATTGGCGCGCGCCGTGTCGACATTCTGACTGCGGCGAATGGTATCGATCACCTCGTCCAAAATATCGAGCGCATGAAGCAACCCTTCGACAATGTGGGCGCGCTCACGGGCTTTCGCCAGTTCAAACTCAGAGCGGCGGCGCACAATCTCTTCGCGGTGTTGGATAAAGAGATGAAGGGCGCGCTTCAAACTGAGCAACCGGGGTTGGTTATCGACCAGCGCCAATAGTTGCATCCCAAAGGTCTGTTGCAGCGGCGTGTACTTGAAGAGATCGCTCAAAACCGTCTTCGGGTCGGCGTTGCGGTTGAGTTCGATGACAATGCGCATCCCCGTGCGGTCGCTCTCGTCGCGCAGGTCGGTTAAGCCTTGTAGCTTTTCCTCACGCGTTAGCGAGGCGATGCGCTCAATCAGCGCCGTCTTGTTGGTCTGGTAGGGCAGTTCGGTGACGACAATGCGCATGCGGCCGCGGCTCATCTCCTCAAAGTGGGCCTTGGCCTGCAAGATCAGGCGCGACTTGCCGACGGCGTAGCCCTGGGCAATGGCGTCGGTGTTTTCATCGGCTTTGTCTTCCCGATAGCGGTAGAGAATGCCGCCGGTGGGGAAATCCGGCCCTTTGACAAACTCCATCAACTGTTCGACAGTGATGTCATCGACCTGCTGGTAGTGGTCAATCATATAGGCCAGCGCATCGACAATCTCGCCCAGGTTGTGGGGCGGCACATTGGTCGCCATGCCGACGGCGATACCGCTGGCCCCGTTGATCAGCAGGTTGGGCAGCGCGGCGGGCAGGATGTCCGGCTCGCGCAGGGTGTTGTCAAAGTTCGGGTGCCAGCCGACGGTGTCGCGATCCAGGTCTTCCAGCATCAGGTCGCTGATCGCGGCCAGGCGCGCTTCGGTATAGCGCATGGCCGCGGCGTTGTCGCCGTCGATGCTGCCAAAGTTGCCCTGGCCGTCGATGAGCGGATAGCGCAGGCTGAAATCCTGGGCCATGCGCACCATCGCATCATAAACCGCCACATCGCCGTGGGGGTGATATTTACCCAGCACTTCACCGACGATACGTGCGCTCTTCTTGTGCGGCTTGTCGTGGGTCAGGCTCAAGTCGTGGTACATGGCATAGAGGATGCGGCGGTGGACTGGCTTCAGTCCATCGCGCACATCGGGCAGGGCGCGCGCCACGATGACGCTCATAGCGTAGTCGAGGTAGGCGGTCTGCATTTCGCCGACAATGTCGGCGGCGCGTACCGTGCCGGCGTTGAGATCCGGGGCGGCAGTGAGAAGCGCCCCTTTCTCCCCCGCTCCTTCCTCGCCTGTGCCATTGGTATGGAAGATCGTTTCTGTTGTTCCGTTATTATTGCTCATTCGTCAACCCTTTTTGTAGAACAAAGGTTCTGTTACCACCAGTATACCCCGAAATGAGGGATTTGTCTAGTGGGAAAGGGGTGATGTGGATATCTATTCTACGGATACTTATTTCCTTGAAAGCGTCTTAGGAGCACGAGTGGGAACTAGCAACGGCAGTTTGTAACAGAACTTGAACGGTTAATATGATGCCCCCACAGTGCTGCCTGACCAGAGCAAACAAAAACGCTTGACGGTGAAGGTCAAGCGTTTTTGTTTGCTTTATCACGGGCGACAAACTTATGGTCTATAATCCATCTTGCGCCACAAAGCCCAACCGTTCCCGCGAATGTTCCAGATCGACCCAGCCATACTCGTTATTCGAGACGCCATAGCAGATCTCAAAGCGCGGCTCGGCGGTGGCGTCGAGGGCCAGGTTGATGATGTTGGTCACGTCGCGATGGCTACAGTAGACCGCTTTGCCGATGATGCTGTTGGCGTCGTCGCTCTTGTTGACGCCGCCGATGCGTAGACAGACACTCGACAACCCATACCTGTCATGATAGGTACGGCAGAAGCCCTCGCCCCACCCAGGTCGCCATGATCGAACTGGCATAGACCAAGCGCTTGACGCCCAATTTGCGGCAGGCTTCCAACACATTGTGGGTGCCGACAATGTTGCTGCTCAAGACATCCTCAAATGAGGCGCCGGGGTCGGGGACGGCGGCGATATGCAGGACGGCGTCCATGCCGGTAATCGCCTTTTCCATCGCTGCGGCGTCGGCCAGGTCGGCGATCATGAAATGGTCATCGGGCAGGCGGGTGATGCTTTCGGCATCGGCGCGGGCTGAACTCATGGTCCGGCGTCCGCTGCCATAGACATCGTACTTGTGCGGCTGGGCGGCCAGATGCTCATAAGCCAGGTTGCCGATGAGGCCGTAGACGCCGGTGATATGAACTTTTAGTGGGGTTGCACTACGCATGTTTTCCTCCAAGTCATGGTTTTCTCCAAGGTCTGCTCTTTGCTTTGTTGTTGATGATTGCGTTGCACGCTGCGCCCAATTATCAATCGATCCGCGGTCTGTGGCAAGTCCACTCACACAGGAAACTAATAGATAAAACGGATAGACTCTGCACAATCGTAGGCGCCTAGAAGGCCACCGCCCCTTGCGGGCGTCCTACGACACATGGGCGCCCGCAAGGGGACACCCCTACAAAAAGCCGCTTCTCAATTTGATTTCGGTATAGTCCGTTTGTCGCAGGCCGTAGGTTTGGGTACAATGCCATTACTTTATTTTTCGCAAGCCAACAATGGCATTGCCAGCAGCAACCTTACCGAGGGCGTATGCGTATCCGGTTCGTCGTAACGACCACACTCCTGACCTGCCTACTCTTGACCGTCGCTTTGCTCATTGGGGCCACACCCCAAACACGGCAAAACAATCAATCCCAGCCGGCCGATGAATACCCCATCGGTTCGCCAACGTTGACCGATCTCTGGGTTGACCCGATGAACGGGAATGATGACGCCAGCGGGGCTGCTCGCGATCAGGCCCTGCGCACCATCACGGCTGCCTGGCAGCGCATCCCCCGTGGCGCGCCTTTGACGGCGACCGGCTACCGGATCCAACTGGTGGCGGGCGACTATCCCGAAAGCAGCTTTCCCGAATATTGGGAGGATCGGCATGGCACGGCGCAATTGCCCATCATCCTACAAGCCGCCGACGGGCCACGCACGGCGCGGCTGCTGGCCGATCTGAATCTGTTCAATATCAGCCATCTCTACCTGGTGGATCTCCACATCCAGCATACGAGCGATGTCTTGCATTGCGAACGGTGCGACCACCTGCTCATCCGTAACAGCGCCTTGATCGGCAGCCGCGCCGCTTCGCATGAGAATGTCAAGATCAATCAATCGCAATTTGTTTACCTGGAAGGCAATGACATTGACGGCGCCGAGCAGAATGCGATTGACTTTGTCGCTGTGCAATCCGGTCATATCCTGCACAACCATATTCACAACGCCGATGACTGGTGCATTTATTTGAAGGGCGGGTCGGCCCACTTTCGCGTGGAAGGCAACGAAATCTACGACTGCGGCGCCGGCGGCTTGACGGCGGGCGAGGGCAGCGGTTTTGAATACATGGTTTCACCCTGGTTGCACTACGAGGCGTATGATCTCAAAATCGTCAACAATGTGATTCATGACACCGCCGGCGCCGGCTTTGGCGTCAACGGCGGTTATAACATCCTCTTTGCCTACAACACCCTCTACCGCGTCGGGCAACGCAGCCATCTGTTGGAATTTGTCTTTGGCGGGCGCACCTGTGACGGCGACGCGACGTTGACCGGTCGCTGCGCTGAACATCTGGCCGCCGGCGGCTGGGGAACAACCACCGTGGGGGCGGACGGGCAACCGATCCCCAATCGCAATATCTATGTCTACAACAATCTGATCTACAACCCGCCCGGCTACCAGAGCCAGTGGCAACATCTCACCATTGCCGGCCCACGCACCCCAGCCGCCAACAGCAACATCCCAACGCCGGCGCACGCCGATGATAACCTGGTCTTGCGCGGCAATGTGATCTGGAACGGGCCGGCCGATCATGCGCTGGGGCTGGGCGACGAGACCGGTTGTCAAGCCGGCAATCCCACTTGTAACGCGACGCAACTGGCCGCGCAGAACACCATTAATACACTGGAACCGCAGTTGCGCAATCCGGCGCAGGGCGATTTTCGCCCGGCGGTCAACAGCAACCTAGCCAGCGTGACCACCTACTCCTTGCCGGCCTTTCCGACTTGGGATAATTTTACCCCGACAGTCGCCCCCGGCCTCTTGGCTAATACCGCGGCAGTGGATCGCAATGGCTTTGGCCGCCCGGACCCTGGTCTGCCCGGCGCCTATGTGGCGGATTCGATTGCCGTCACCCCGACCAGCACGGGGACAGCGACGCCGGTCGCCACCACCAGCGCCCGCCTCTACCTGCCGGCCATTGCCAACCGCAGCAGCGCCCCCACGCCAACAGCGACAATAGTCATTCTGCCGCTAAAGACACCCACGCCAACCGCCAGCCCAACGCCGACCCCGACGCCGACCCCGACGCCCACGGCCACCAGCACAACCAATAGCCCGCTACCAGCCGGCCCTGTCACGCTGGTGCTGTTGGGGGACAGCCTGACTGCCGGCCAGGGCGACGAATCAGCGGCAGGGGGCGGTTATCCACGGCGCTTGCTGACACAAGTGCAGGCCCGCCGCCCCGGCTCGACGGCTGCCAACCTGGGGCAGTCGGGGTGGACTTCCACCGATCTCATTCAGGGCGTCAATGGCGCGCCGTCACAATTGACCACAGCGGTTAACACCTTGAACAATAGCAGCGGGGCGAAGGTGGCTTTCGTCTGGATTGGCAGCAATGATCTCTGGTATCTCTATGAATTCGGCAACCCCAGCGCCGCTGATGAAGCGCAGGATGTGCAAAATTTCACCGCCAACCTTGACACGATCCTGAGCCAACTGCGCGCTACCGGCGCCACGGTTTTGGTTGCCTTGCTCGATGACCAGTCACAGCGCCCGGTGGTCGCCAACCCGCCCAATCCCAACGAACCGGCCTTCCCCGGCATCTCGGCGGCAGAACGGCAACGCATGGGCCAACAGGTGGTCGCCTATAACAACGCCATTACCGCCAAAGCGACGCAGCATGGCGCACGGGTGGTCGATTTCTATCACACCACGATCTTCACCACTGCCGCCACCCTGGCCGATGACGGGAATCATCCCAATGCCGCTGGATATGATGCAATTACCGCGGTCTGGTTTGAGGGATTGGGGCCTTTGCTGACATTACGTGAGAAAGGTGAGAAATGATGAAGATTGATTTTCTTCTGATTACTGCAGGACTTACGCAAGACGCCGGGCACCCTCTGGGTGCCCGGCGTCTTGCGTAAGTCCTGTACTGATATAATGTGCGGCCTGATTTGCACTTTTTCCCACTTCTCGCGACAATTGACGTATGAACCAATTCGTCGCCGATCTCCACATCCACTCCCATTATTCACGCGCCACCAGCAAAGATCTGGACCTGGAACATCTGAGTCTCTGGGCGCAATACAAGGGCGTCCACCTCGTCGCCACGGGGGATATCGCTCATCCCGGCTGGCTGGCCGAACTCAAAGAAAAGCTGGAACCGGCGGAAGAGGGGCTGTTTCGCCTCAGAGCCGACTTGTTGCCGCCGATTCAGGCCGCAGTGCCGGCAGCCTGTGCAGGGCCGGTGCGCTTTCTGCTGGGCGGTGAGGTCAGCAATATCTACAAAAAAAACGACGCTGTCCGCAAAGTCCACCACCTGATCTTTATGCCCTCCTTTGCCGCGCTGGAACGGTTGCAGGCGCGGCTGGAACGCATCGGCAACATCCGTTCTGATGGTCGCCCAATCCTGGGGCTGGATTCGCGCGATCTGCTGGAAATTGTGCTGGAGACCGACCCGCAGGGTTATCTCATCCCGGCCCATATCTGGACGCCCTGGTTTGCCATTCTCGGCTCCAAATCGGGCTTTGATTCGGTGGCCGAGTGCTTTGACGACCTGACGCCTCACATCTTCGCCCTGGAGACTGGCCTTTCCGCCGATCCGGCCATGTGCTGGCGCGTCTCCGGGTTGGATGGCTATACGCTGGTCTCCAACTCCGATGCCCATTCACCCCCTAAGTTGGCACGCGAGGCGAGTCTTTTTGCTACCGAGTTTTCCTATGCAGCCATTTTTGACGCGCTCAAGAGCGGCGACCCGCAGCGCTATCTGGGGACGCTGGAATTTTTCCCCGAAGAGGGCAAATATCACTTTGACGGCCATCGCGCTTGCGGCGTCCGCTGGCATCCGCAGACCAGCCTGGCGCACAACGACCGCTGCTCCGTTTGCGGCAAACCGGTGACAGTGGGGGTGATGCATCGGGTCGAGACGCTGGCCGACCGGCCCGAAGGGGTGAAGCCGGCGCGCAGCCACCCCTATCGCAACTTGATCCCGCTGCCCGAAGTGCTGGGCGAAGTGCATGGCGCCGGTGCGGGGTCAAAGCGGGTGCAGGAGCACTATCAGGATCTGCTGGCAAAGCTGGGGCCGGAGTTGTCGATTTTGCTTGATCTGCCGCTACCTGAGATTGAAAAGGCCGGTGGAGCGCTGCTGGCGGCAGCGATTGACCGGATGCGGCAGGGCCAAGTGGCGATTGATGCCGGGTATGATGGTGAGTATGGGGTGATCCAGATCTTTGGCGCTGGTGAACGGGTGACGCTGGCGGCGCCGCAGTTGGGGTTGTTTGAGGAAGCGGTGGAAGCTTCTGCTGTGGTAGGCGCCGGGGACGCGGAGCGTCCACCCTGCATTCCGCCGGAGACCGGCGGAACGAGCATGACCGGCGGAACGAGCACGACCGGCGGAACGAGCAAAGTAGCGGAAGCAAAACCGGTTTACCACGCCAATGGCACGGCACAATCCGTTCTCACGCTTCCCCTACCCCA
The DNA here is from genome assembly GCA_021405325.1 of Caldilinea sp. CFX5. The sequence continues at coordinate 13,743 of QWII01000101.1, forward strand.
AGAGCCGCCGGACAGGCAATCCGTTCAATCCGTTCTCGCCGCATCCGTTGACAGCACGCCCCCTGCCCCCCAATCACCTAATCCCCCAATCACCTATCTCAACGCCCTCAACGACGACCAACGCGCCGCCGCCACCTGTACCGACCAGAGTGTCATCATCGTCGCCGGGCCGGGGACGGGGAAGACGCGTACGTTGACGGTGCGGTTGGCTCATTTGGTCTGCGCCAAGGGGGTAGCGCCGGCGGCGATTCTGGCAATTACCTTTACCAATAAAGCGGCGGCAGAGATGAAAGCACGGTTGAAAGGCTTGCTCGGTCACGCCTTGGCTGAGCGCCTGACTATTCGCACCTTTCATGCCTTTGGCGCGCTGGTTTTGCGCGAAGCGGGCGAAGCCATCGGCATTAGCCCAACCTTTGCCATTTGCAGCGAAGAGGATCGACGGGGGCTGCTCAAAGGGTTGCTGCCCGACCAGAGTGAAAAGGGCGTGAACCAACGATTGGATACGATCAGCGCGGCCAAGAACGCGCTCTTGCTGCCCGATAGCCCCGATTTGACTGCCACGCTGCAAACCGATGCTGACTTTGTTGATATTTACAGCCGCTATCAGACTGCCCTGCGCGCCAATCGGCTGCTCGACTTTGATGACCTGCTCTTGCAGACCGTCCAACTTTTTGAGCGAGAACCGGGGATCTTGCAACGCTATCAAAACCGTTTTCGCTGGCTGGCGGTCGATGAATATCAGGACATCAACCGGGCGCAGTACCGGCTGCTACGGCTGCTGACCCCGCCGACCACCAACCTCTGCGCCATCGGCGACCCTGACCAGGCGATCTATGGTTTTCGCGGGGCCAACCGGGAATACTTTTTGCAGTTCCAGGCCGATTTTCCTGACGCCAAACGCTTGCACCTGAGCCGCAACTACCGCTCGACCCAGACCATCCTCGACGCTGCCATGCAGGTGATCAACAATAGCCCCAATCGTGAGTCAGCATTAGCGATCTGGTCGGACTTTGTCGACCAGACCAAACTGGAAATCCACAGCGCGCCCACCGACAAAGCCGAAGCGGAACAGGTTGTCCACCAGATCGAGCAATTGATCGGCGGCACCAGCTATTTTTCTTTGGACTCCGGGCGCACCAGCGGCATGGAAACGACTACCCGTGATTTTGGCGACTTTGCCGTCCTCTATCGCACCAGCGCCCAAAGCCGGTTGTTGGAAGAAGCATTCCACCGCTCCGGCATTCCCTACCAGATTGTGGGGCAGACGCCGCTGGTCGAATACAAAGAGATTCGGTTGATCCTGGCCTATCTCTGGCTCACCATCAACCCGACGGCAACCTTTTATCAAGAGCAGATCTACGCCAACGTCCGACGCAAAGATTTGCCGCGCATCGGTCTCTTTCTACCTCGTTTGCGCGCCCTGGCCAGTGAGGCGCCGGTGACGACCCTGATCGAAACCATCCAGCACTTCCTACAAACTGAGCTGGGCGCTGATTTTAGCGAGATGCAAGCGCAACGGATCGCTCAGTTGACCCGCCGTGCTGTCGCTTTTGGCGCCCGTCTGCCCGCCTTTTTGGAAGCAATGGTACTCCAAAACGAGATCGACCATTACCACCCGCTGGCGGATCGCGTTACCCTGATGACCCTTCATGCCGCTAAAGGGCTGGAATTTCCTGTCGTTTTCATCGTCGGTTGTGAAGAGGGGCTGCTGCCCTATCAACTGGCCGGGCGCACAAGCGATGTCGAGGAGGAGCGGCGCCTCTTCTATGTCGGCATGACGCGCGCTCAACAGAAATTGATCCTGCTCCATGCCAAGCGGCGCGTCCTTTTTGGCCAGGCCAGTCAAAACCCGCTCTCCCGCTTTGTCAATGACATTGCGTTAACCCTCAAAGAGATCAAAGCCCAACAGGCGCGCAAGGTCAAGGCAACCCCGGAAGCTGCCCAATTAACGCTTTTTAGCCTGGTTTGATAGCAAACGCGAGTTCGGCAGTTGACGGACGATCGCCGCGAGCTAGCGCAACATCTCGACCAAAGCGCGCAGCAGATCGGTTTCGGTGATGACACCTACCACCTGCTGTTGGGCATCCACCACCGGCAAACCGCCAATGTGCTTTTCCAAGAGCAAGGCAGCCGCTTGGGCAACGGTCATCTCCGGGGTGGCGGTGATGGCGCCTTTGTGCATGATCTCGGCCACCTCAATATCCGCTGTGCCATAGTGGGAAGCCGCCAACAGCAGATCCCGTTCGGTGACGATCCCCACCAACTGCCCGGCGTCGTTGACAACCGGCAGATGGTGTAAACGGCGCTTGTCCATGAGTTGTAGGGCACGTTGGTAGCTGGTATCAGCTTGCACCGTAAGCGGGGGCGCGCTCATGCGTTCGCGGACTAGTTCCATCTTTCGCCTCCTTTGGCATGATGGCGTTCTTTGCATAGAATTGAGTCAGTTTGTCAGACGCGGTAAGGATAGTATACAAGTAATCAACACAATCGAGTTACAGAAAGCAAGCAGCACCATGACCCAAACAGCACACCCCATCCGCAGCGTTGCCATCACCGGCGGCGTCGGCAATCTAGCGACCAAACTCTTTCGCCACCTGGCCGGTCTGCCCGGCATCGAACGCCTCGTCGGGCTGGATGTGCGCCCCGCGCCGCCTGACCACGCCGCCACCGTCCTGGCCGGTCTGTCCACAGCGGCTACCCTCCAGTTTGTCGAATGTGACTTGGGGGATGTCCATGACCGGCGCTGGCGGGACGCCCTCACCAACGTCGATGCCATAGTCCACTTTGGGGCGAAAAACCCATATCCCGAAGCGACCTGGGAAGAGGCCGCCATTTCGCTCGATATGACCTTGCATGTCGCCAATGCGGCAGTCGCCAACGGGGTTAAACGGGTGGTCTTTGCCACCTCCAACCATGTCATGGGGCGCTACAAGGATGACCCGCTCTGGCAACAGGTCGGCCCCGGCGAATTGACCACGGCGCTGCCACCGGGGACAGGCACGATCTGGCACACGGGAACCCAGTGGATGGATTCGACTGCCTACGCCACCGCCAAACTCTACGGCGAACGAGTCTGCCAGGAAGCGGCGGCCAGAGCCGGTGGGCGCACCACCTTTGTCGCCGTGCGCATCGGCTGGTGTCAACCGGGCGCCAACCAGCCCGCCACCCTCTCCGCCGCCGGCACGCCCACCCAACAGAGCGGCAGCAGCACCGGCCAGGATGAAGGTTTGGCTCGCGCCGAGCAATGGTTCAAAGGCATGTGGCTCTCCAACCGCGATTTCACCCACCTCTTTGAACGCGCCCTGCTGACCGATGGCAGTTCGTGGCCCGATGGCTATGTTTTGGTCAATGGCATGTCGAACAATCGCGGCATGAAGTGGAGCCTGGACGCCACCCGACAATACCTGGGCTATCAACCACAGGACAATGTGCATGGCTAAAAGAAATAAAGCCAATTTGTCAGGGGCGTGAGTCGTTTGGAGACGGGGGAGGCTCCACACAACTCAGCCATTGGGTGGCGGAGGATTGGCGGCTGGTCTGCGATCTTGCTGCGCCGGGTGGCGGCAATGAAGGGGAACAATGAAAACCGGTGGTTGGTCGCGCCGATCGGCAGCAAGGGGCAAAAGAGGCAATGTTTGATCCAAAGCAACGGCGCCAGCGCTTTCCCCCACCGGCTCTAGCTTATCCGGTTTGGGGTGGCGGGTAAATAGACAAGGTGCTAGCGGGCATAGACAGTTGTACTGTTTTCCCGGCGAACCCTAACCGTACAACAAAGAAGTTCGGCTTTTGTCAAAAGCCGAACTTCTCTCCATGTGCGCCTGTCACTCATCAACCCAATGCAGCCTGGCGGTTATGGCTGTGCAGGCAGGTGTTTTTCCAATTGGTTGAGGCGCGCTTCCAGGGTAGCGATCCGTTGCAACAGCGCGGCCTGATGTTGCAAGAGGTGCCCGATTGCCTGTTCCGGCGTCAGTTTGCCATGCTCCCGCATCGGGAGCAGTTCCTTGAGCGGGTGGGTGGAATAGTCAACCATATTGCGTCTCCTTTGTCCATGAACGTGGATGAAATTAAAGTGGCGACAACAAAAAACAGCCACCTCCCAACCGATGCGGTTGTCAGGTAGCTGCCAGTTTGTCTCCACCTCCAAAGGCAGATACAATACCTCTAGCCACCCAGACTGATGATACCAGTTTGGTTGGTTAGCGCACCGGCGGGGACCAAGACCCGCCGGTGCGCGTTTTGTGGCAAGAACTACTGCCCGCCTCCCGAAGCGGCGACGCCGGGTGATCCCCAACATCCGCCGGCAGGAGGCGACAGTCTTCTGTTGTCAGTTTGATCATACTACAAAAGGTCCGGGGTTGGCAAATCGCCAAAATCGATGCTTGTAACAAGAAGTGTTACTATTGCTCACCGTATGGGTCTAATCGCCATAGGGATCAACGTTGATGAATTGTGCTTTGTCTTTGTGCTTCGTGTATGCTACACTGTTGATCGTATGAACCATCCACTAACTAAGCTTGTTGGTAGCCTATGTATGAACGAATATATCGTCTATTACAACCGCAACTTGATCCTGACCGGCGCGTTTATATCCTGCGGAGTAGCGAAGACCCAGGTCTCGCTGAATTTTTTAGAATCATGCAAGCGCATGGCGCGACCAGCATGGAACCTAATGGCAACATTTATGTGCAGATCGATGATGTTAGGGGCGCCAGCAAAGGAACCTGGCTCGAAGAATTTGCTCATGCCCTTCAGTTTCTCCGCTCCGGTCATCTTGCGCTGAGTGTCGATGACCAGGAGCGAGCTATACGCGAACTGGAGGTGGCAGAATGTCTGGTAAGGCGGGCGCCGCGCCTCCACCTATCAAATGAGGATGTGAACACGTCTATGAGAACGGTGCAATATTATGAAGAATACCGCAAACGGTATGAATAAAGTGAATGGCGGAGTTGTTAAGCAAGTTTTGTCTCTCTCAGGCGCCACCGCCGACCGGATTGCCGTAGTTGGCGTGTGGAGTGGTGGAGAATGGAACCGACAAGAGCAGAGTTGGCTCCAGCAATTCAGAGAAGGCATCCCGTTCGGTCAATGGCGAGTGGTTGGCGTTACTTTGATCAGCGGGCGCGATGCTATTTTACAACTAGCGTTGCCGGCAGCACGTCCCCTGCCGGTAGCAGGCGATATTCTTGTGTTTGGTCCCGGTTCCTTTACGCTGTTGGACATTTGGCTAACGGATTTACCAATTTGGCGTGATCAAGCGGTCGAAGTAGGTGACCAGCACTATCATGGTGTAGCGCTAACGGAAAATGGTGTTGTGCGGCGGATTGTCGTCTTTCATCACAAATCGACAAGGCTCCTACCGGAAATGGTGCAGTGTGTCTGGTGGCAAAGTCGTCCCTACAGGATAGAGACGATGCAACCAGCGGTTATCTAGCGCACATCGACATTACCGCCTGATGAGCGGCAGGAAAATTCCTTGCGCGCGCGCGACAATCAACACCGAACCATCGTGCGTCTGACCGGCAATATCGCCGGTTAAACTGCCAAAAGAGGCAAGCGCAAACTGGACGGGCGCTTCAGGGGGTGATGTCGCCGTTGATAATGCCTGTAGCGTGACTTCGACGATGACGCTACTAGTGTAAAACTGTAGGCAGATATACCTGATTGCTATCAACCTGGATTACCCATAACGCGCTACGCTGGAAGGGAGTATCGCTATTTCTGCCCTCTGCCGTGAGCAGGGCTGTATATACCCCTGCAGTTACCGGCATAAATTGGTAAGCATAGCGACCATCATTCGCGCCCCCATCGCCATGGGCGCCATCATCAACAAGGACAATTGATGTTTTTGTGTTGTCAGGGAAGATAAGCTCTCCCGTTATTCTTGCATTGGCCAGGGGTGTATTCCCATTGACAAGTTGGGCTACAATGTTGATGGTTTGTAGGATGACATGGTTGCTTTCTGCCGCTGGAAGAGTTAAACGGAGATCGCTGACTACGCTGCCAAGCGCTGCCACCGGTAGCCCTTGGGCTGGAGTTTGGGCGTTAGCTTCGATAATCGTTGTCCAGGGTCCAGGTACAGGGTTGCTAATGGTATAGCTGACCATTGGCATGAACTCAGCACCTAACTGTAGATACCGGACGTTCGGATCGGCAGTGTTAGACGTAAGTATTCTGCCATTGGGATCACGAAGGCTGACAAGCATTTGATCTGGTTGGCCCACAACGATAAACCCGATACTTGGTTCAGCCTCTGGTGTACGGCTAAATTCCAACCGGCCACCAGGCTGAAGCAAGTTGGTCTGTACATTCGTGAGTTGTAGACGATCTTCGCTGGCTGCCAAAGCAGTCTGTTGACTTGTGTCCACCTGTTGAATAGTCAGCGTTTGAAGTTCTGGCGGCGTGGCTGGCATCTGTCCGCGTAGTAAGGGGCTGACATAGAGACCAAAGATGGTCGCCCCACCATTACCATTGCTGTTCTTAAGCATCCCACGATGATCCCCTTCACAGGCAGCCGAATATAGGCTCGGATATGTCCACCGCCCATGTTCAGCAATCGCAAAGACACTATCGCGCGCAACAACAACGTCGTCAGGATCGTCCTCAAGTGGGTTAGCAATGGGTAGCCTTGTCATACAGTAATAGTTCCCTGCGATTGCATAAAAGCGCACATTGTTTGGCACAGGGTTGTCTTTGTTAAACTGTTTTACAAATGTTGTTGTTAATTCCTTTGCTGGGGGAAAAAAGCGCGGGATACCCAAACGGTTTGCCAGGTCAAGCGCAGTTCCGCCTAGTTCTAGGGCATCAGCCGTTCGCGATCCTGCATTGGGTGTGCCGAGCATAATCAACTGATTCACATCCGGCGTATTGGTGTTCATGTAGCGCGCAATATAACGACGCGCAATTAGTCCGCCCATACTATGGGCAACGATATCCACTTTTCGGGCGCCTGTTTGCCCTTTCACCCAAGCAATATATGCTGCTAACCTCTGTGCATTTTGGTCAATGCTCAATGGTTTGCTGCCACCAAAGCCTGTGGACATGGTCGCAATGGCATATCCGGTCAATCCAATAGGGCGTAAGAAAGTATCGCGATAGGTATCCCAAGAAGCAGAAGAATCATTCCAACCGTGTACCAGAACTACGGGGCGGGAGATTACAGTCACTTTGATAAAAAAGTGCGGCCCAAAGTCCTGCCCTGAGTGCTGAAGAATAAAGCCATACGTGTATTCACCGGGCTGTTCAGGCGCCGTAACATCTTCAGCAAAGGAAATTACCGTTCCCGGCGCAACATCACGCCAGATCGCGCTGTTACGTCCAGCCCATTGACCAGTCCCCCGCCAGCCATAACCGTCACTTGCCCGCCAGGTTGTGTTACCACTATTACGCACATTGATCCAGATCCGCACGGACTCACCAGGGGTCACTTTTGTATAATCCCCTTGTCCAACAAGCTCGGCTGCATCCACGAGCGGCGCTAAAACGGTAATATAATTGGACTTCCCTTTTGTATTAGTGAGGCCAGCACCGACAATAGTTAATTGCACGGTATAGGTCCCAGCCGTTTGATAGGTATGTTGATGATCAGCGCAAACAGTGCTACTTGCGCCATCCCCATAATCCCACGTACAACTGGTAAAACTACCGACAGAGCGATTGCGAAAGGCGACCGTGAGTGGTGCATTTCCAGTCAGCGGTGTCGCTTCAAAATCAGCCATGATACACTGGACATTTGTGCGGAAGGCAGGCGGGAATTTGGTCAACCAGGCTTGAAAGGCGCTATCGGCCGGCTCACACAACTTGGTGTTATGGAAGTCGAAGAACGTAATTTTGGTCAGATTTACCAAATTTCCCGGTAACGGGCCACTGAGTTGGGTATTATGTAGATAGAGGTAATGGAGGTTGACCAGGTTTCCGAATTCGGTCGGCACCCCACCGGTGAATTGATTATTATCCAGCCCCAAGGCAGTCAAGCGGGTGAGATTGCCCAGTTGGATGGGAATAGCGCCGCTCAACTGATTATCCGACAAATAAAGCGCATCTAGTTGCGCCAAGTTGTCTAATTCCGGTGGAATGAAACCGCTCAATTGGTTAGTGTCTAGCGATAGTTCAACCAAATTGCTCAGATTACTTAATGCCGGCGGGATAGTACTCGTTAATTCGTTTTCGCCCAAAATCAACTTTGTCAGGCGACTGAGGTTGCCCAACTGGGTTGGGATAGGACCGTTCAGATAGTTAATACTTAAATCCAGGATTGCCAGGTTCGTCAGGTTGGCTAATTCACCGGGCATGGCGCCCCTGAGGTTGTTGGCCGTCAAATTCAGTTCAGTCACATGATTACCAGCACACACAATCCCAAACCAACGACAAGGGGTGAGGGTGGCTACCCAATCGGTATGAGCTGTCCATGCCGAACCGTTGGTGCTGTTGTATAACGCTACCAACGCTTCACACTCAGGTCGTGGAATTTCGGTCACGTTATTACAAGAGAAGGCTGTTGACGTAAAATTCGCCGTAATTTGTTTGTTGCCATCCATTGTCACGCTTAACGGATTCGTACTGCCGTTGGCGGCGCCGCTCCACGTACTAAAAAGATAGCCAGTGTTGGCCGTGGCGGCTAATGATACCACTGTGCCTTGCGTATACTGATTGCCCTGGCAATTGGGCGCCGGCGTGACGGTAACGTTCCCCGCACCGGTGGGCGTGATATTGGTTGTCAATGAATAACAAGCCGCTGGCTGGACGGTGATGATCACCGTATCGCTGCTGGTAAACTGACCATCAGCCGCAGTCAGTTGTAAACCATATGTACCGGGTAGGGAAAAAGTCGCCGTTGTACCGGTCTGGGTTGGGTTGCTAAAAATCACAGTGCCAGGGCCACTGACCTTGGCCCAATTGATGGTGAGCGCACCAGGCGGATTGGGTTGACCATCGTCGCTGACATTACCGTTTAAGATAGCAATAGCTGAGGTGATCGTTTGGTCTGGCCCGGCGCTGACGATCGGCGGGGTATTGGTAGGTGTCGATTGGCATTTAATTTGTGTACTGTTGAGATCGGCAATCCCCCCTAACCAACTTTGAAAAGCGGGATCATTCGGCTCACATAAGGTGGTATTCTGAAACCAGAACGTAGCAAGCCGTTGGAGGTTGGTCAAGGTGGTCGGTAAGGGGCCGTCCAACAGGTTGTTTTCAAGGTGGATGATCGTCAGGTTAAGCAGGTTGCCCAGTTCTGGCGGCAATTTGCCGCCAAGTTGATTCCCATCTAAAGAAAGAAAGGTTACATTGGTCAGATTGCCCAGTTGCGTGGGCAAGTTGCCGCTGAGTTGGTTGCAACATAGCCCCAATTCGCGTAAGCGGGTCAGGTTGCCGATCTGGGGCGGGATTGCACCGGTCAACTGGTTACCCGACAGATGTAAGTCGGTCAAATTGGTGAGATTACCCAATTGCGTGGGAATCGTGCCGCTCAATTGATTACAGCAAAGGTTCAGCAGCACCAGGCTTTGCAGATTGCCCAATTGGGTGGGAATGGCGCCACTCAGTTGATTGATTTCCAAACGTATTTTTGCCAGGTTCGTCAGATTGCCCAATTGCGTGGGAATCGTGCCGCTCAGTTGATTGCGCGCTAGATCCAACTCAATCAGCTGGGTCAGTGTACCGAGTTGGGTTGGCAGGCTGCCGCTTAGTTGATTACCGGCTAGGTAAATTCCCAGCAGTTGTGGCAAATCAGCCAATTGCGCCGGCAAGTTGCCATTGAGCCGGTTGTCGGGCAGGTTCAACATGTCCACATGGCCGTTAAAACAGGTGACGCCAAACCAGCTACACGGGGTAAGGGCGACGCGCCAACCACTGTTGTTCACCCAGTTGGCGCCATTAGTGCTATTGTAGAGCGCCACCAATGCGTTGCATTCACTCGTGGGGATTTCCGTGACATTATTGCAAGCGAAACCAACGGCGGTTCCCGTAAAATCGATGCCATTCGCATCGGGTGGAACGGTTACAGTACGCTCCGTAGGGGAGAAGCTATAGCCACTTTGCGAAGGAATTACTGTATACGTACCTGGCGCTTGATCCCCGAAGCTGTACGAGCCATCCGCCTGAGTGGTCGTCGAGTCGCCGGTGGTAGTGGCGATACGGATATTGGACAACGGATTGCCGTTAGCGTCCGTGATGCGCCCCGTGAGCAGTGAGTACAGGATGCCATCCTGTACGCGCAGGGTCAGCGCGCCATCATTATCACTCAAGCAACCATCCTGGTCGTTGATACGTAGAAACAGCGGACCGCTGGCATTGGCCGTAAAGGTCAGATCCGCGCCGACAGAAAAAAGCGGTCCATTGCCAATTTGGCCCAATAGCCTGGCATAGGGCAGGGCTGTGTCGAATTTGCAGCCAGGCGGAATCTGACTATCGACAGCTTGGTCGTACCCCGCCGGGCCGACATACGGAATGCTACGATAATCAACTGTCCAATTGCCGCCGGTGTAGAAGATACTAAAGGGGAAGCCGGCTTGGAGCGTCAACGGGGTTTGTTGCCAGGTATTATTCGCCAGGATCGTACAGGTGTAGGGGCTATTGGCGCCGGTGCAAGAGGCCGGTACCGCCATGACGCCCGCCGCGGTTGGTGCATTCCTATCAGCCGGCGCCGTGGGGGAAGGTTGGGCGGCAGATGGTAATATCGTGGCAGCATCGCTCTGCACCCCTTGGCTGACCGAAGGTAGCGCAAGCCAAGCAAGCATAACCAGAATGATAAGCAGCGAGCGAGCAGTGAACAGGCGGGTCATGATGAGGCTCCTTGCGTCCTGTTTGGGATACAAAACATGGAATTGCGAATTGCTTGGTTACTTTCAGTCTATACCAGTAGGAGTGACGCAGTTGGACAAGACTTATCAAGTTTGCGAAACCTGACAAGTCTCTGGTAGCGCCCGTCAACTGCGTCACTCCTGACACTAGTGAGTTACAAACGGCAGGAAGGTATGGTAATTACCCACTAGATCTGGTGGGGGCAAATGTACAAGATCATTCTCTGGCACTTGAAGAATGGCATCTGGCTCTACTGATTCTGATAGTTCAGCAGCACTAACAGTAGTACTAGGCGTACGATAGGTTGATACCTCCCATAACGAATAGTTGCAGTACTGCCAATACCGTTGTTTCATCAAAATTCCCAAGTAACGCGCCTGTTGTACGCCAACATTATGTCTCTTTAGTCCTGACGAGTTGGACGTATATGCTCTACCGGTGGTAAAAGCATCTCCATCATTCCACCAATGAATTTCATACACAGTAGCATATGCAGTCTCAAAGTTGATATAAATTTCATTGAATGATGTATTAGCACCAAGATCAACCCACCACCAGTCAGTTTGATCCCATGGCCAACGGCACGCAGAAGACCAACGGGTAGTAGTTCTTCCGTCATTGGCTAAGTCGGGAGGGAACCCAGAACTAGATGAAGTTGCATACGCAGGGCGCTGTAGGGCAAGATTTGTTACAATGCTGAGGTCATAGTTCGTATTAGCACCGTAAACAGGAACTTCGTAAGTTGCCATCGGAGTATATGGTTCGTACCCAGACCAATCAAAGTGTTTGATCTTGGCATAATAGGTTCCTGATGTAGGAGCAATCCAATCCAAGCGCGAACGCACACTTCCATCGGCATCATCGTTCTCACCCAAGAGAGTTGTGCCGTTAGTGCTGTATAAATAAACATAGGTATCACTGAACGATGCTAGATTACTAGTCATGATTCGATAACCGTATCCAGCAGTAGCAGAAAATTTTACCCAGTCTTCGTCACCAGGTGCGTGAAAGTCGTGTCGTTGTGCTGCGCCACTGACCGTAATCGACTTTGCATTCGCGTAGAAGTTGTCCGATTCGAAACTATCGGACGAAGAACTGCTGCATGTAATAGGATCGTTACGATATGTCCATCCTGGATACCACACCAAGTTCTTCGCACTAAGAAACTTTGTTGGGTCGAACGTTGGCCATGAAAAGTCATTCTGAGTTGGCAAAAAATAAGAAACGTGTAGATGCGGACCTGCTGACCCTGTACCGTAGTTGCCTGTTTTTCCTAACAGCGCGCCGGCAGAAACATTGGTAGTAGTAAACGTTCGGTAATCTCGGGTGCCGTTGCTGTTAGCCATGTGACCGTAATAGGCTCTTCCTTGATATGGCGGATCAAATTCTAATCGGATCGCATAACTTACAAGCTTAAAAGCCTTGCCTTTGTGAGTAGCGTATACTGATTCGCTTTCTTCGCTACCAAAAATATCCAAACCGCGGTGCGGCAGAGTAAAAGGTTGTTGAGTCGTATTTGATGAATATGGGGAACAATACAAGTCATTATTGTAGCAGTTCCACGGTACTTTCATAATTCCGTTACTAGGAATATACATCGCAGCACCTGCACACTTTCTTGCTGCTGTTGTTTCAGCAGCGCTTACTTGTGTACATTGTTCCTCTTGCATAGGGGGTGGAAGAGTTGCTAACTCCATTGATAGTGGTTGCCATTCGATGGTAGGCTCCGGGCCGAAACGTATTGACCCCACGATCGTAGCGAACTCTGGGACGGATGTACGGTTTTTTACCCCGGAGTAAGTGATGCTGTACATATAGCTGTCATTGCCAACCAAAGCGAGCAGCAATGATGCAGCATCACACGAGGGTAATTCTCCAATAATCAACGCTTGAGCGATGCCGATGTTTGTCCTACCGAGGACATTTGTAAGGGTCGCAGAGTAGTCACTTCGATGTGCAGCAAGCCATGCTTCGGGGATTAACCCATCTGGATTTGGACTTCTGAAGATGAAGAAGGAGCCTCGTTCACCGCTATCATCACCTACTTCGATGATAGGATCTTCTCCTCCTTCGATCGCAACCGCTTGTGCATTCCACCCGGTAGGCACAATAAATGACAGTCCAAGTGTGTCATTGAAGAAAGGCTGCGGCTCACTAGATGCTGCGGCTGCAGATGTAATTAAAGGTTGATTAGTAACGGCAACAAAGGGGCGTTGACTTTTAGTGTTACGAACACCCCCACTTACGATTGCGTAGTATATTGCTGTTCTTGGGGATAAGTTTTGAATTGTGACGCGGTGCTCCGTAACTTTAGCGTCACCACCCAAGTCGTCATAAACAACATTGCTTAGATTATCCGGAGAGAAGCCATATTCAACCCATCCCTGTTGTGGACTAACAGTTGCCCACTTGATTGTCACAGAATTATCTGAATATTCCACCTGATGGGCGGTCAAATCCAACGATTCATTCAATACATTTTTCTCTGGCTCCGTGCTAATGTCAGAACTTTGAGCCAGAACGACTACTGTCGATCCACCCAGTACGATAATTGACAATAACATAGCAAAAAGCAAGAAATTACGACGCATAGAACACCTCCTCAAAATATCATTGAGACATAGAAAACCCCTATCAACTTAGGTACTGGAATCCATGAAATAACCAGCTAGAGAAACAATGCTATATTTCGCAATTTGTTATCTAGATTACCTCACTTTCCACCACCCGTAAATAGACACCCTGCCACCCCACATAGACATTTGTACTATTTTCCCCCACCCCCCTTGCCGGAAACCCCACCATTTGCTATGCTATAGCAACACCAGCATTCTCACACCAAGAGGTCAGCCCATGCACCACAAAATCAAAGTCGCCATTCTCGACGATCACCAAAGCATCATCGACGGTTATTGCCACCGGTTGAGCCACCTGCCGGAGATCGAGATTGTGGCGACGGCGACCTATGGCGCGGAGTTGGCGACCATCCTGGCCCGGCAGCCGGTGGATGTGTTGCTGCTGGATGTGGGGGTGCCGATTAGCGCCGACGACCCCAATCCCTACCCGATCCTGCACACGATCCCTCACTTTCTGCAACAGTATCCGGCGCTGCATGTGTTGGTGATTTCCATGCACAACCGCCACACGTTGATCAAAGCGGTCATGGAGGCAGGGGCGAGCGGCTATATTCTCAAAGATGATCGCGAAACGATTCAACACTTGGGCGCCGTGATCAATACCATCGCCAACGGGGGCGTGCATTTTAGCCAGCAGGCGTACCAGCAGTTCAAAAAGCAGGACGATACGACGACCTTGACCCCGCGCCAACTGGAAGCTTTGTCCTTATGCGCCGCCTACCCCGACGCCTCGACCGCCGAACTGGCGCAGCGTCTGGCGGTCGCCCACTCGACGCTACGCAATCTGCTCTCCGGCGCCTACACCAAGTTGGCGGTGCGCACCCGCACAGCCGCCATTGTGCGGGCCAGGCAATTGGGGTTGATCACGCCGTTAGAGTAACGGGATTGGTTGGTTAGCCGCCGTTAACCAATCAACTAACCAATAACCCCTACCCTTCATCAATTCTCCAACCATTCCACCAGCGCATCGATTTGAGCGTCGTCCGTTGTGTCGATTGTCATTGGGTCAGCTACGCGTCTTTCTCCTGTAAATATCCGTAAGCCAAATTGAACGAATTTGAAGAAAATTGGGTTAACTGGTAAACTCTTTAATACATTTCGACCATCTCCTTTCACGTTACCAAATTACGAGTGAAGGAAGTTGCTTGCCATGGACAATCCCGCACGGTCGTGGCTTTGGGGGGAGCGTTTTCTGCCCTGGGCAGTGCTTGCCCTGCTGCTGGTTTACACCTATGTTGAACTTTTTTACATGCCCTATATCGGCTTTACCTTTGTCCTCGCCACCGGCGAAGTTACCGCTGTCTTTGTTAAAAACGCGCCTGACGCGGCTCTCCAATCTGGTGATCGGTTGCTGGAAGTGGGTACATTGCGGTGGGCTGATTATCGGCAGGCGGTCCGGCGTCCGCTCTTTCAAGCGGTAAAAATCGGTGAGGTCTTGCCGATCCGGGTTGAACGCGCGGGGCGCCCCAGGCTGATCACCTGGTCGATCCCCGGCCCGACGCGTGGCGAGATTTGGCAACGGCTCGTCAACACCTGGTGGTTGGCCTACTTCTTCTGGCTGGCGGGAACAGCCACGGTTGTGCTGGTGCGGCCCAAAGATACGCGATGGCGGCTGTTGATTGCCTTTTACTACCTGACGGCCATCTGGTTGGTCACCGGCAATACCTCGCGTTGGCATGTTTGGGAAAGCGCCATCCTCTTACGCGTGACCGGCTGGCTCCTGCTGCCGGTTTGTTGGCATTTACACTGGGTGCTACCCCGCTCCCTGGCGCAGACGCCCCCGTGGCTCTGGCCGTTGGGGTACGGGCTGAGTTGGCTGGCCGCGCTGCTGCAATGGGCTGAATGGCTGCCGCCGCAGGCTTATCTTTCCGGCTTTTTGCTGGCGCTGGTAGGGAGCGTCGTACTCTTGCTGGTTCACCTGGTTACGCAACCGGCGGAACGGCAAGGGTTACGGCTCCTCTTGGGCGCGATCTTGCTGACCGTGCTTGCCCTGAGCAGCGCCGGCATTGCCCAAGTGTTAGCGGTGGCGCCGCGCTTTAGCTATGGTGCGCTGTTGACGCTGCCTTTGCTACCCCTTGCCTATTTCTATACAACCTACCGCTATCGGCTGGGCGGGCTGGCCGTGCGGGCCAATCGGCTGATTGTCTTATACCTCTTTCTGACCCTCCTGGGGGTCATCATGACGCTGCTCGTTGTGCTGTTGATGCTCTGGCTGACCTTTCCCGGCAAGGACCTCTTGATCACCCTGCTGGCTACGTTCCTGACCGCCATCGTCACGGTCTTTGGCTTTGCGCCCTTCCAACAGTGGGTGGAGCGCCATTTGTTGGGTATTCATCTGCCGGCGGCCCACCTGCTGGAAAGCTATGCCGCCCGCATCACCACCTGTCTTGATCTGTCGGATCTGGTTCATACGCTGCGCCAGGAAGTGTTGCCCAGCCTGTTGGTGCGGGAATCGGCGCTCGTGCGTCTAAACGGCGCTGATCGACTGGCGACGGTTTACAGCGAAGGCGTTGCCGCCCAAGCTTTGCCGACAGCCGACAGGCTGCCAACGTTGCTGGCCCGCCAAGGAACCGTTCAGACCCCCGCCCTTTGTGACAAGGAGGGGTTGGCGTCTGCCGATTGGGTGCGTTTGGTCTTGCCGTTGCGGGCGAACAATCGGCTGATGGGGCTATGGCTCTTGGGTCGGCGTGACCCGGATAATTTCTATGCGCAGGCGGAAATTGTGCGTTTTCAGGCGTTGGCTGATCAGACCGCCATTGCCCTGACCAACATTGACCAGGCGGCGCAATTGCGGGCGCTCCATGCAGCCGGCATTGACCGCCATGAAACCGAACGCACCCATCTGGCCCATGTTTTACATGACGAAGTGCTACAGGCGTTGGCCGTCTTGTCCATGCACCTGGATGACGCGGCCGCTTCGCCCTACTTTGACGCCGTCTATCAACGGCTGACCATGCGCATTCGCCAACTGATTACGGGTCTCCGCCCGGCGATGATGACCTATGGCTTGTACGCCGCCCTGGCCGAGTTGAGCGAGGATCTGGCCGAACGAGCCGGGACAGCGGTCGTTGTGCAGTTCAATATGACGCCAGGCAGGGCGCGCTATCCTACCCGTGTGGAGGAGCATCTTTTCCGGATTGTGCAACAGGCGTGTGAAAATGCGCTGCGCCATGCCCACGCCCGGACGATCACCCTCACCGGTCACTGCGCCGACGACGAGATCGTTATTGTGGTAACCGATGATGGCGTCGGCTTTACCATCACCCCACCCTTTGCCGTCACCAGCCTCCTGGCCGACAAGCACTTTGGCCTGGTGGGCATGTATGAACGGGCTGCCCTCATCGGCGCCATCGTGCAGATCGAAAGTGCCCCCGGCCACGGCACACAAGTCCGGGTCTGCTGGCAAGGGCAAGGCAACACGCCTTGCCGGGCTGACGCCCCCCTCTTGTTCTAAACCAGTTATTGGCCCAGCACGACCGGCAGGTATAGCCTACTTGTGTACCGGCTATGGTCGTCATGTAGGATGAGGATGGCGCCGCCAGCAGCCGTAACGGGCAACCTTTGCCCCCGATCAGCGCCAAGCGAGGCTGGCGGATCGGGGGCAAAGGTAACGGCCGCCAGCGTCGGGCGAGTGGTTGCCGCCGCTGGGGTTGTTGGCACAGTAAATTCGATGACGGCCAGGACGCCATCCGGCAGCGGCGTCAGTGGAGGCGTAAAGTCGGACAGGACAAATTGTAACTGGTGACGACCAGCGTCAAAGTTGACCCTGGCTGTTACACCGGCGGGCAGAGTTACAATAACGGCATCGGGTACGCCATCATGATTACGGTCGGTCGGGTCGAAGTGGAGAGCGGTGGGGTCAAAGTCCAGCGCAAAGATGGCCGCCGCCACCCGTTGACCGCCGCCAGCCAACCGCACCGGCAACGCCACCGTTTGCCCCGCGTTCGCCGTCAGCGTCGCCGGTAGGCTGAGGGTGGCCCCAGTGGCGTCGGCAGCGGTCGCCGGCAGGGCGCAGGCCGCTGCCCCGTTGAAGCTGACCAAGACCGTGCAGATCAGATCGGCGGCGTCGATGGTGGCGTCGCGATTAGCATCGCAACCGGGCGGATTGCCGGGGAAGCTACCGCCGGCCGCCGCCAGCCACTCCTGCCCATCCTCATCAAAAATCTCCAAGATAACCCCAACCGGATCAGCGGCATTGATCGCGCCGTCGTCATTACAATCGCCGGCCAGCGCCGGTTGAATCACAATGGCGCCTGCTTGGGTGCGGCCCAGCAGCGCATGGGCGGTCGGGTCGCTAAAGCTGGGGGGCGGCGCTACGGCAAAGGTCAATGCCGTCGCCGCTTCTGCGCCATAAACGGGCCGGCAGCGTGCTGTCAACGTCAGGGTAGCGATCACGCCATCAGGCAGCGGGGTGAGCGGCGGGGTGGTGTCGGCCAGAAAGAGGTTGATCCTGCCCGCCGTTGGATCCATCTGCACCATCGTCTGCACCGCCGTCGGCAGGGCAAAGTGCAACGCATCGGGCAGGCCATCGCCATTGCCATCGGTCGGGTCTACGTGCAGGCAGGTGGGATCGTAGCTGACGGCAAAGGTCGTCGCCACCACCGCCAGTCCGTTAGTCGCCAACGTCAGTGGCACAGTAAAGGTCTGGTCAGCAAAGATGGTGGCATCACCGAGGGTCAACTGTGGCCCTATCACTGTCAATGTGACCGGCACCGCCACCTCTCCTGTCGCTTCATCATTACTCGCCACCATCAACAAACCAGTGTAAACCCCAGCCTGCCGCAGCGGTTCGGCGGCAAAGGTGAGTTGCACCGGCAGTCCGCTTGCGCCCGCTACCGTTCCCGTCAACGGCGTTACGGTCAGCCAGGGGGTAGTGGTCGTCACACCGGGGCGCCACGCCAGGTCAAAATGGAGATCAGCGCCGCCACTATTGCTAATCCATACGGTTTGGGTCACTGTTCCCCGCCCTTGAAGCGTCGCCGCCACCGCTGTCGGCTCGACCACCAACGCCGGCAAAGGAATCAAGGCTGCGGTCAGTTGTAGATAGCGGCGTTCAAGCGCAGGCGCCGTCATTGCCTCTTCCGTCACCGCCAAATAGTACGTGACGCCCGCTTCTACCACCGGCAGCGGAGCGTCGGTCGGAGTCGGCGGTAAACAGGCGCCATTGGTCAACGCGCCACGCTCACCACGCCAGAGCGTTGCCAGGGCCGGGTAGCTGCTACCGGTGGTTTCTACGCGCAGATAACTCGCCACCGCCGGCGTGAATTCATACCAAACGGTGCGACTGCCCTGGCTACCCGTACAGGGCGCCACTGGATCATCGGCGGCAACGGTCGCAGTGGTTGTCTCGACCCAATCGTGAAAGTTGGGGCCGTTGATGAGGCGACGAGCGGCAAAGTCATCATGCACCGGCGGCGGCACAACGATCAAGGTGGCGGTGGCTGTCGCGGTGACGCCAGCCGACGCCGTGGCCGTCGCTGTGTTGACCAGAAAGGGCGTTGACTGGACAACCTGCACATCATCGACATACCAGCCGGGGTAGTGGTTGTGCTGTTCATCTTGTGTGTTCAGAGCAAATTGCAACCAGATCGCCTGGCCGGCATAGGCCGTCAGATCGACGCTGATCCGTTGCCAGGTCGCCGTGTTGTCGGCCCAGTACCAGAGATCGCTAAAGCTTTCGCCGTCGGTCGCGATGCGGACGACCGGCCGGTCATACTCCTCAAAGGGTTCCGTGGCTTGCCAACTCCAAAAGGTCAGCTTGCTCTCGCCGGCCGGCAGGGTGATGGGGGCGATCAGGGTCAGTTCACCGGCGTTGGGGCCGCCCGTGTCATAGGTGCAATCGCTGGACTGGCCGTAATACCAACTTGTGCCGGGGCTGTAGCTGTTGGCGCAGGGGCCGTCGTCGGTCATGCGCTGCCAGAGGCCAGTGGCGCGCCAGTAGTTGTCACTTTCCATGTCATCAAAGAAGAGAACCGGCGGCTGCACCAGTGCCGGATCGACCTGGGCGTGTAGCGTGCGGGTGAGGGTCGCGCCGGGGGACAGGGTGGTGGCCGGCCAGTGGACAACGCCACCGCTGGTAACGCCACCGTCGCTGGCTGAGGACATGATCAATCCGGTCGGTAAGGTATCGGTCAGCAGGACGCTGGCAAGGGTGGCGGTTGTCTGGTTGGTGGCGCGCAGGGTGTAGGTCACCGTGGCGCCGGGGGCGGCCAGGGACGGCCCGACGCTTTTTTCCAGCAGCAATGGTTCGCCACAATCGACAGATGAAGCAGGACAGCGGGCTGGCTCGTCGGGCGCGGCTTTGGCAGATCGCCCCGGCGCGATGGCCCAACCGCATAGGCAACCGGACAACAGCAGCAAGACGAGCAAACGGTTCAACATTGACAAGAGCAGACTCCTTTGGCTGGTACAGATGGTCGGCACGTAAGGTCATCATCATTCTAACGGAAAGTAGGATCGCACAAAACGGCCAAAGGTCGCGCGTTGGTTGGCCGATGGGACGGCGGTCAACGCGGCATAGGACGGGAGTTGGACGATGCTGTTTACATTGGTGAGGTCACTCCCAGCAAAATATCGTAAGGTGTTTTGTAAGATTAATGGTTGTCGTGTATACTGGTCGTATTGCACCTTAGCACAGCCTATCTTATCGCTCATCCCATCGTTCCAACCACTACCTCCCGGATATTTCTCGCGCACAATTCGTCCCAACCCTGTCCGGCACAGTGGTTTGTGATGGATGGCGGGTGGGGTTTTGGCGTTGGGCAAAGAATCGTTGGCAGCAAAGGAAGTAAGTTTACCGTTTTGGAAAAATAATTTCCAACTGCGCCCTAGCATGAAAAGTGACAGTACGTAATTACTAGTCACTTTTCATGGAGGGCAAAATGGCACGATTATTCGAGGGCGAGAAAGAAGAGATCACAGAAAAGCTGCACCGGCTCCTACACCGGCATCACAACGGTCTGCGTGAAAGCGAAATTGCCGAAATGGTGCAGATGGATCGACGACGGGTGAACAACTATCTCCGCGAGTTAGCGGCCGATGAAAAGGTTTATAAAGATGGGTGGGAGTGGTATGCCGAGTAGGGCGTTTTGGTAAAAATTGGGTGTTCATAATTTTCCAACTTTTGCATACACTAGAGGTAGAGCAAGAATTTTTCAGATGCTGAGAGGAAATAAGCAATGCCAAGAATTACCGAACAAACAAAGGAACGACAGATGGAGTTGGTTTGGCTACGGGTCAAGCAACGGCCGCATGGCATTAGCGAACAAGAGATCGCCGATGCCACGGGCATTCAGCGACGAACTGTCAACAATTACTTGAATGATCTGGCACTGGAAGGCAAAGTCGAAAAACAAGGACGACTTTGGTTTTTGGGCAATTATGAGGAGATTCGCGCTTTACGATTAGAAGTAACGCCGGAAGAAGCCTATACTTACTATTTGGGCAGTCGCCTTTTTGTCAAGCAGCACGATAAACGCAATCGTCTGGCCGAGAAAGCGTTGATGCAGTTAGCCGATGCTTTAGCCGCGAATAAACTTGTGGGTCATGAAATTGCCCAAGCAGCGCGTGAACTGGCGCAACGCCCTGGCGATCCCCAATATGAAACAATTTTTCAGAAGATCGTTTGCGGCTATCTGCAACGGAAGCGCATTGCTATTCGGTACAAGCCGCTCAATGGCAAACCTTTTGACACGACCTTTGACACCTACCTGATGGAGCCGTCAGCGATTGGGTATGCCACCTATATCATCGGCCATAGCCATCTACAAAATCAGCGCCGTGCCTATAAATTGGAACGCATTGAGGAAGCAGAAATTTTACAAGAAGCCTATCGGATTCCCGATGATTTTCCTGGCTTGGAAATTTTGCGCAACTCCTGGTCGATCATTATGGGTGAAGAGACGGTCAAAGTGGTGCTGCGCTTTAGTCCGCAGGTAAAGGAACGGGTACGTGAGACCCAGTGGCATCCATCCCAACAGGATGACCACGATGAAACAAAAACCAAAGAGGAGTGGCTGCTTTGGTGGGTGCAGGTGGCGGATACAATGGATATGTTGCCCTGGATTCGGAGTTGGGGCAAGGATTGCGAAGTGGTCGAACCAACATGGTTACGCGCCAGAATGAAGGCCGAGGTACGTAACTTAGCCAAGCTCTATGCCGTAGCGGTTGAGCCGCAAGATCCGCAGTTGGTGCGTTTACTCCGGTGCTGGGGCAAAACGACAAAAGATGTCAATCAATATCATCCGGCGTTATATCACATGCTTGATGTTGCCCATGTTGCAAAGGCTTTGCTGAGTGACCGGGCGTCTAATCGCTGGCGGCGCGTGTTGGCAAACGTATTCGATGCGAACGCACAGGATCTCATCAACTGGATACCTTATTTGGTGGCGCTCCATGACATTGGCAAGCTCTCTGTCGCTTTTCAAGCAGCCAACCAACAACAGTGGCAACGAATGCAATCCCTTGGCTTTGATTTTGGCCGCTGGCAGAGTAAATATACGCTCCATCATACCGTAGCCGGTCAGATCATTCTGCGCAACGAATGGCATGATCTGCAACTGCCGTCCGCTTTGCAACGCGCCTGGCATGAAATGGTCGGCGGTCATCATGGTTATTATGTCGAAAGTACAGATTACCAGCCAGCGCTACAAACTTTTCGCGCCATCCAGGAACCGGAAGAATGGAAGTCGTTACGTCACTTCGCCGGGCAAACACTACACAACGCATTGACAACGACCCTGCCAACACCTTTCCCAAACCCACCCAATGTGTCAAGCGCGATTATGGCGCTGACCGGTTTCACCATCTTATGTGATTGGATTGGCTCAGATACGCACTATTTCAAAGCTGAAGCAGAGATGCCACTGGATGAATACATTGGCGAAAGCTATCAACGCGCCCTTGACGCTGTCCATAATGCTGGACTATTCCAAGCAACACAGAGCACAGCGCCGACGACCTTCGCTGAACTCTTCTCTGATTGTAGAACTCTGCGCCCGCTCCAGGCTGCGATTGATGAAATCCCGGCTGAGATTTTGCAATCGCCTTGTCTGGCAATTATCGAAGCGCCAACCGGCGAAGGAAAAACAGAAGCAGGGTTCGGTTTGGCGCGGCGGCTTACGCATGGCACAGGCAGTGACGAATTTTATTGTGCCTTACCCACCATGGCGACCAGTAATCAAATGTTTCAACGTGTGCAAAAACATCTGCGTGATCGGCTTGGCCTACCCAGCCATGTCAAGTTGGTGCATGGGCAAGCGCTACTGATCGAAGATGATCTGCGCCTGGAACCGCTCTTGAATGGCGATGAAGTCGAGGAACACCCGGCACAAGAGTGGTTCTCACCCAAAAAGCGCTCATTGCTGGCTCCTTTTGGCGTTGGGACAATTGATCAGGCCGAATTGACGGCGCTCAATGTACGACACAATGCGTTGCGCATGATGGGGCTGGCCGGCAAAGTTGTGATTCTGGATGAAGTTCATGCGTATGACACATACATGACCACCATTATTGAACAGATGCTGCGCTGGTTAGCTGCCTTGGGAAGCTCGGTGATCTTGCTTTCTGCCACTTTGCCGGTTGCAAAGCGGGCCGCGCTGGCTGCCGCCTACGGGGCAAAACTTGATCCGAGCGCTGATACGACCACCGCATACCCAAGTCTCTGGGTTGGCAGTGCAACGGGAACTTGTCACTTACAGCCGGCAGCTCATCAACCTAACCGTACAATTACCGTTAGTTTTCTAGCATTTGCACAAACATCTACTGAGATTCGTGAGCAGGAAGAAGCAGCGACGGAAACACAATTTTTACCCATGGCGCGTCACCTGCTAGGACTGGTCAACGCTGGCGGCTGTGCCTGTTGGATCACCAACACAGTCGAACGTGCGCAAAAATTGTATGAAGCGGTGAAACAGGTCGATCCGGCTATTGATTGTTCCTTACTACATGCCCGTTTTCCACTAGAAGAGCGGCAGATCAACGAACAAGCGCTTGCTGATAAATTTGGGCCAGGCGTACAGGAACGCCCACAGCGCGCTATTGTTATCGGAACACAGGTATTAGAGCAGAGTCTGGATGTTGATTTTGATGTCATGCTCACAGACATGGCCCCCATCGATCTCATCTTGCAACGAGCCGGACGTCTGCACCGCCATGAGCGCCGACGCCCATCCCATCACGCAACGCCACACTTATGGATTGTGGGTGAACGCAATGACGATGGCTTACTGCGTGTTCCCCGCGATACCGTTTATGATGCGTACATTTTACAACAGAGCTGGTTAGCGCTTTTGCCAAAAACAGAGATTTGTCTACCGGCAGACTATCGTCCCTTGATTGAAGCGGTTTACAGCAATGTTGCCCCAGAACCAACGAGTTTGCTGGTCGAAGCCTGGACCAAATTGCAAGCCAAAGAAGCCACCGCCGTGGAAAAAGCCCGCCAACGCATCTTGAACGATCCTGATCCACGGCGGCCTTTCTGCCAGAATAGCAAAGAGCGGTTTCTGGAAGATGAAGAGAGTGCAGCCTGGATCGTGGCGCAGACTCGGTTAGGCGAAGAGAGTATCACCGTCATTCCCCTTGAGCGCGCCGGTGATCAGGTGCGCCTGGTTCCTGGCGACTCAACGATCCAGTTGCAATCAACCCTAGACCGCGCTGACCAGTTACGCCTATTGCGGCGTAGCCTACGCATCAGCCAATATCACACCGTGCAGGCGCTGCGTCACGATCAAGCACCGCTACCCAGCGCCTTCAAACAATCCGCTTTACTCAAAACAGTACGCCCGCTTTGGCTTACCAACGGCAAGGCGCAGCTCACCTGGCAGGATCAGCATATCGAACTCATTTTGGATCCTACCCTTGGTCTGCGCATCATTCGTACCAAAGTATAGTAGATCGCCCGGACAAACCAGGTTGCTGGCAGAAACCTGGTTTGTTGCTCGGCACAATTGCAATCTACTGATAATGAAAGGAGAATCATTTATGGATCAACCTGTAGCAACGACGACCTTCAACCTGTGGTCAACACCGTGGATCACCCTGGAACGTATGGACGGTAGCACAGAAGAAGTTAGTATTGAACAAGCACTCTTACGTGCGCCAGAGTTTGCCGCAATTTTCGATACCTCACCCCTTGTGGTTGTCGGCATCCACCGGCTATTGACGGCCATCGTGCAATTTATGCTCGACCCCCAATATGAGGACGAAATTGCTGATCGCTGGCGCGCCGGTCACTTTCCGCCTGATAAGATCAAGGAGTTCGGTCAGCACTATAGCCATCGCTTCGATCTTTTTTCAGCGGCAGAACCATTTATGCAGAGTGCAGATATACCATTGCTGCCAACCAAAGCGCTTAAGACAAAACTAAAAAGCATTGCCTACCTGGCGAATGAGCTACCCGCCGGGACAGCGGTGTCGCATTACCGACATGGACGTGACGAGCAAAAAACCTTTTGTGCCGGTTGTGCAGCCAAAGGACTCATCACGTTGCCGGCCTTTGCCTCATCAGGCGGCGCTGGGATCAAGCCGTCAATCAACGGCGTTCCGCCCATTTACATCTTTCCTTCCGGTGACTCACTATTTACCATGTTAGTCGCATCCTTGTTAACGCCGGCATACCAACCGGAAATTCGCGACCAAAGGGATGACAAACCGGCGTGGTTGCGCGAACCAGTCATCCCACAAGGGCAGGAGCTATTAAGTGTGGGTTATCTACAAAGTTTAACCTTTACGGCTCGTCGTGTTCGCTTGTTTCCCCAAAGTGGCCCATTTACCTGTGCGCGCTGTGGACGTAACCATTTGCTCGGTGTTAGCTCGATGATCTTTGAAATGGGCGAAAGTCGCCTCAAAGAGGCAGCCTTTTGGTTTGACCCCTTTGCAGCTTACCGGCTACCAACTGGCAAAAGCAGCAAACCCAAACCACCAACACCAATTCGCCCCATAGAAGGCCGTGTCCTCTGGCGCGAATTTGCCGGTTTGTTTCTGCAGAGCAAAGATACGGGGCGTCGCCCCGCTGTTTTGCAACAACTGGCCTTGCTTGCCATTGATCACAACATTGGCGACCCTGCAACCCCTTACCCCTTTCGGTGTGTTGGCTTACGCACTGACATGAAAGCAAAAATTTTTGAGTGGATTGATGCTGAATATGGGATTGCACCGCAATTACTAGCCGATGCGGAGGGCGCACTGGCGGTGCAAGAGGCCATTGATTTTGCTGTAACCAGCGAAGGGA
Organism: Caldilinea sp. CFX5; assembly: GCA_021405325.1. The sequence goes on from QWII01000101.1 coordinate 39,399, forward strand.
TCATCAAGCAAGTTTTCCGCCAGCACTTTGCCGGTCCATCGCATGAGCATGAACGCCATAGCCGCCTGAAAGCAGAAATGACACAAAGCTATTGGCATACGCTGGCAGAGCCGTTTCGGCAATTTGTTCTAGAGATTACGCCCAACACTGATCGCAACCAGGTTGTCAATCGCTGGCTTGATACGGTGATCACCAAAGCCAAAGGCGTCTTTCAAGAAACAACACAGGCTATTGGTGATGACGGCACTACACTCTGTCAACGTGTACAAGCAGAGGCGGCTTGCGTGCGCCTGTTATATCACGCAAAAGCCAAACAGACAGGAGGATAATTCATGAGTGAAACACAAACCGACCCGAAAATCAGCCTTTTCTTTACGCGGCTGGCGGCGTTACGGCCAGGGGAGCGCGCCCGCTTCAAGCGCAATGCCGGGAAAAGTCTGGCCGAATCGCAACAAGGGGCAATGGGCTTGTTCTACCGCATTCTGCCGTCAGGCGTAGCCCGCTATCAGGAGGAAACTTACTTTCTGACAGCGACCCTCTATCCCCTGGCAGAGGACGGCGGCAAAGGCAGTTTTGGTCATGCACTGCGCCGGGCACGCCAGAGTGATAACACGGCAGGCTTGGACCGTCGGCTCGAAGTCTTGTTAGATGCGGATGAGAGTCAACTGCCCTTTCGCCTGCGGCAAGCATTACGCTATCTGGCGGCTAAACAAGTTCGCGTCAACTGGTCAGGGTTATTGACGGATCTGCTCAACTGGCAAAACCCCCAACGCTTTGTTCAGGAGCGGTGGGCGCGTGATTATTTTACGGACGCACAAGAATCAGCAAACTAAGTTCATCCACTTTTTCACAGGAGAATAGACAATGCTTATCCAAATTCACATGTTGCAAAACCATGCCCCTTCCAACCTGAATCGTGATGATAGCGGGGCGCCCAAAGACACGATCTTTGGTGGTGTCAAACGGGGGCGTATCTCCAGCCAATGTCTCAAACGGAGCATTCGCCGCTCAGAGACCTTTGCCACAGCCTTTGCCGAACGCAATCTGCTTGCGGTACGCACAAAGTTGCTGCCCAAACTGATTGATGAAGAACTCCAAAAGCTCGGCGCTGATGACACCACCCGCAAAAACATTGTGGCGCGTGTACCGGAGATCGGCAAGAAGGGCAGCGCCAAAAGTGAAGAGACGGAAGAAGAAACAACGGAAGAAGTGGCCGATGCCGTTGGTGAAACACGTCAATTGATCTTTTTGGCAGCCAATGAGTTGCGCCCGCTTACGACGAAGTTAATGGCGCTCTACCAGGAGAAAGGGGTGAAAGGTTTTGCATCCTTGGAGATCAAAAAACTGGAAGAAGCGCTCAAACATGAGTTACCCCGTTCAGTTGATATTGCCATGTTTGGCCGGATGACAACCTCCGATGCCTTTGAAAACGTTGAAGCGGCGGTGCAAGTCGCCCATGCTATTTCCACCAATGCACTTGCCCAGGAATTTGATTATTTCACAGCGGTTGACGACATTTCCGGGCAATCAGGGGCCGGCATGATTGGCGACGTGGAGTTCAACAGTTCTACCTACTATAAGTATTTCAACATCCACTGGGAGGAACTGTGCAAGAATCTTGGCAATGATACGGCCGTCGCCCAAGAGGCAGTTCTGGCCTTCCTGGAAGCCGCGGTTCTGGCCCAACCATCTGGTAAGCAAAATTCGTTTGCCGCCCATAATCTGCCCGATCTGATCCTGGTTGAAGTGAGTACACGCAATTTGCCGGTCTCCTACGCCAATGCGTTTCTGAAACCGGCGCGCCAACGCTATGATCAATCTTTGATGGATGTTTCTATTGAACAGTTGGATGCCTACACTCAACGCCTGCGCAAAACTTTTGGCCTCAATGGAGCGCGTGCCTGTATTGCCACAACTGCGGCGACGTTGGCCGGGACCGCGCCGCTCGAATCCCTGCCGGCCTTACAAAGTTGGTTAAAAACCCAATTGCCAACGGAGTAAACCATGCCCAATACACTTTTTCTACGGCTGGAAGGGCCACTGCAAGCCTGGGGTGAACGCGGCCAGTGGAGCGTGCGCGACAGTGCGCCGGAGCCGACCAAATCCGGTGTTGTGGGTCTGCTTGGCTGCGCGTTAGGTATGAATAGCGATGAGGCGTTACAGGAGCTTTCGCAGCAAATTCGCTTGGCCGTGCGCTGTGATAAACCGGGGACACGCCTCACCGATTACCATACCGTAGGCGGCGGCTATGTTGAACCGCAACTTTTAACGGCTGAGGGCAAACCCAAAGTCACCGCCACTAGCAAAGAGCCGCATACTGAGCAAACCTGGCGCGATTACCTGGCCGATGCCTCTTTTCTTGTGGCAATCCAATCCGACCCAGCGCTCATTGAACGCCTGGTCGCCGCCATCCAAAATCCACGCTGGACATTGTACTTGGGGCGCAAATCCTGTCCGCCGGCCTGCCCGCTTTATGAAGGAGAGGCAGAGTACACCACTTTGTATGAAGCATTGCGGCAGTGGCCGTGGCGCCGTTTTGAAGCCAAACAAGCCGGTGAATTACAAGTGCGGGCCATTGTCGAAAGCGATGCCCGACAAGGAATTCGTCGTCGCCATGAGATTGTCTCGCGCAAGCATCGCGTCTTTGGCCCACGGTATACGCAGGATGTCATACTGACAATCAAGGTATTGCCCAAGGAGTAATCCATGTATCTATCGCGTCTCATCCTCAACCAGCGCAGCCGGCAGGTACAGCGCGAGTTGGCGAATCCCTATGAAATGCACCGCACCCTTTCTCGCGCGCTGCCCGACCAGGCTGTCCACCTGCGGCGCGACCAGGCGGGGGCGGCGGGGCTGCTCTATCGCGTCGATGTGCATCCCCAGAGTGGCCAGTTGGCACTATTGGTGCAATCGCAAGCGCGCCCGGATTGGTCATTTCTTACGTCCGTTGGGATCGATCCGGAACGCAACCACAGCTATCTACTGGCGGCTGACCCCTGGCAAGCGGAAGAGAATCCCGCCGTCAAAGCCGTGGAGCTTCACTTTGTTACGGGGCAACAGCTCCACTTTCGCCTGCGCGCCAACCCGACCAAACGCTTGAGCGCCGGCACAGGTCACAAGGGCAAACGGGTTGGCCTGTACACCCTTGACGAGCAGATCACCTGGTTGCAACGCAAAGCAGAAAGGGGCGGCTGTCGCCTTCTGCAGGTACAGAGTAGCCGTGATGAAAAGATTAAAGTCGAAGGGGCAATTTCGCGAGACGAAGAACGGCACAAAGTCGAACTCTTTGCCGTACAATTTGACGGTCAGATGCAAATCACTGAACCGGAACAATTCCGCATGATGATCCACCAGGGCATCGGCAGCGGCAAGGCGTTTGGGTTTGGGTTGTTGTCGGTGGCGCCGGTGCGGTGAGCGAGAAGAGCAGAAACCAGGTTTTTGGCAAAAACCTGGTTTCTCATTCCTCACTCATCAAACAGCAGGTCAGCAAAGAGCCGATCCTCTGCCAGATTATAGCTTTGCACGTAACTCCGATAGGCGTCAATCGAGGGAAATAAGGAGAGCAGCATGTTCTTATTGGGTAGCGTGCCATTCCGTACCCCGATGTAATCCTGGTAACTGGAAAACTGCCATTGTTCCGGTGTCGCTGCTAACCCGGCAACAACCGGGTTCATGTGGATATAGCGGGAGAGATAACACAAATATTCGTCGCGATCAACATGAATTGCTCTAAACGGCCCCTCAAACAGTGGTCCGCTACGCGCCTGTTGCTTGTTAATCGCTTTCACATAGGAGACGCTAAAGGGTTGCATCACTAACTCACTAAAATCATCATGTTTCACATAGGTCATGAGGTGATAATGGTTGGGCATTAAACAGTAGACCATCAAATCAACATACTCTGGCAGAAAATAGTCGCGCAACCGTTGGATGAAGAAGAGCCAATTTCCCCGATTGAAGAAGATTTTTTGGTGATTGACGCCGCGATTGTACAGGTGGTAGTAATTCCCGGCGCGGATTTCGACTTTGCGATATGGCATAGTAGCGATGGGTGGTGGTTGGCGCAACAAACCAGGTTTTTGTCAAAAACCTGGTTTGTTAGGCGCTGGTAGACAGATTGCACATGTTAACAAGCCAGGTTTCTGCGAGAAACTGGGCTTGTTAGGCAAGTATAACCCATTTGGTCGCTCGTCCCATTAGACATTTGTCCGAAATTTCAGGGAAAAATGAAGAAACCAGGTTTTTGCCAAAAACCTGGTTTCTTAGCGCCGTACCTTAACAACCGATCTCTTCATGGTGCACCCCAGACTTGTTCTGTCTCCCAGCCGTCAAATTCATCGGGGTGGACAGGCTGTTGGGCATAGCCGCGCCGGTGCTGCGCTTCCATTGTCTGCAACCGCAAGCGGCGCAGCGCGCCCAACAACGCTTCGCGCATAAAGGCGGAACGGTTGGTCTTCAACTGGGCCACGGTCGCATCGACTTCGACTAACAACTCTTCATCAATGGTCATTTGAATCGTTTTCATTGTCATCAGCAACCCTCGCTTCTCTGGCTACCCCTATCCTTATCCACAGGATTGTGTGGATTCTAAGCCATAGTATACCAGCGAGACCTCTTTCTCACAAGGAAAAGAATTATGCGTATCCAAGATCTCCACGAACTCCCCAAATTCCGCGATGGCCTGGGCTATCTCTACCTGGAACGGGGCAGGATTGAACAGACCCACCGCGCCATTGAGTTTTTCGACAAACAGGGGCGCACGCTGGTGCCGGTGGCGGCGCTGGCGGTCTTGATGCTCGGCCCCGGCACCGCGATCAGCCACGAGGCGATCAAGACGCTCACCGACAACGGCTGCCTGATCACCTGGGTGGGTGAGAAGGGGGTGCGCTTCTATGCCCAGGGCGCCGGCGAGACGCGCAAAGGCTACCAACTGATGCGCCAGGCCGAACTGGTGAGCGACCCGGTCAAGCGCATGGCGGTGATCCGGCGCATGTATCAATACCGCTTTGATGAGGATCTCGACCCCGGCCTGAGCATTGAACAGGTGCGCGGGTTGGAAGGCTCACGGGTGCGCCGGGCCTTATGCCGAAGCCAGCAAACAGTATGGCGTGCCCTGGAATGGCCGTTTCTATGTGCGTGAACAGTGGGGCGCCAGCGACACGATCAACCGCGCGCTATCCGCCGCCAACGCCTGTCTCAACAGCCTCTGCCACGCCGCCATTGTCTCGCTGGGCTATTCGCCGGGGCTGGGCTTTATCCACCAGGGCAAACAGCTCTCCTTTGTCTACGATGTGGCCGATCTCTACAAGACCCAACTGACCGTGCCGCTGGCCTTCCGGTTAGTGGCGCAGGGCAAAGAGAAGGTGGAGACGCGCATCCGTCAGGCGTGTCGCGATCTCTTCCACCGGGAGCGGTTGTTGGGCCAGATCGTCACCGATATTGAGATGCTCTTGAATCTGACCAAAACCATGAATCCCGACCATGTCGAACTGGACATTGACTTTGACGCCGACCCGGCCCGCCCCACCGCGCTCTGGTCGCCTACCGACGCCAGCGGCGCCCACAGTCCCGGCGGCGTCAACTATGCTGATCTTGACCACCCGACCCAACCAGAGGAGGAAGCCCATGTTGGTGATGATCTTGGAGAAAGTGCCGACGAGTCTGCGCGGGGAACTGACCCGCTGGTTGATTGAACCCCACCCCGGCCTCTTTGTCGGCCACGTCTCGGCCCTGGTGCGGGACAAATTGTGGGAAAAGTGTTGCAGCAAAGTCAAAGAAGGGGGCGCCATCCAGATCTGGGCCACCAACAACGAACAACGCTTCGCCATCCGCACCTTTGGCGAAACCAAACGCGAAGTGGTAGACTTTGATGGATTACAACTCATTCGGCTCCCACTTACGGACTAACTGACGAAATAGTATTCCCCACAGGCGTGGGGGTGAACCGCGGCCACGCAGCAGTTCATAGTAGCGGCCAGAGTATTCCCCACAGGCGTGGGGGTGAACCGCACATCGGGCGCATCAACGAATTCGTCAGCGAGTATTCCCCACAGGCGTGGGGGTGAACCGTCGCACTTTGCCAGCCAGATGAAAGGGCCGGCGTATTCCCCACAGGCGTGGGGGTGAACCGCGCTGTCGGCCATGTCCACAGTGCAGCGCCTCGTATTCCCCACAGGCGTGGGGGTGAACCGTTAAAGGTAGCTAAATCGTTTGTACCATCAATGTATTCCCCACAGGCGTGGGGGTGAACCGCGGTGGCCAAGGCGCGAGCAAAATCGGGGATCGTATTCCCCACAGGCGTGGGGGACCCGTATTCCCCACAGGCGTGGGGGTGAACCGCGATGGTGTCTTGGCGTACAGCCTGCTTCGCCGTATTCCCCACAGGCGTGGGGGTGAACCGAAACTCAAAGTCCTCGCCAACACAACCCAAATGTATTCCCCACAGGCGTGGGGGTGAACCGGCTCCGATTTCCGTCTTTCCATCTCTGTCCACGTATTCCCCACAGGCGTGGGGGTGAACCGCTGCGCGCCGACGCGTGGGAGCGCGCCTGGGAGTATTCCCCACAGGCGTGGGGGTGAACCGGCGCAGCGCGCCGCCTTCTATCGTCAATCCGCGTATTCCCCACAGGCGTGGGGGGGAACCGGCCAAAGTGACCGAAGCTGCGTACTTGGAGGTGTATTCCCCACAGGCGTGGGGGTGAACCGGAAGTCGCCAAGTCTCGTACCCACGAGGCGGAGTATTCCCCACAGGCGTGGGGGTGAACCGGCGCCGCTGGTCAAGGCACCAACTGGGGCACCGTATTCCCCACAGGCGTGGGGGTGAACCGACCCGGAAGATAAGGCGGTGGCGCTGCTGCAGTATTCCCCACAGGCGTGGGGGTGAACCGAGCGGATGGCGCTGCTGTGGGATGAACAGCGGGTATTCCCCACAGGCGTGGGGGTGAACCGGGGATTGCGGCCAAGGCGCAGGAATTGTTGGCGTATTCCCCACAGGCGTGGGGGTGAACCGAGGAGTGGGCGGCGTTGGATGGGCAGACACGCGTATTCCCCACAGGCGTGGGGGTGAACCGAAGCCAGGCGCCTGGCCAAACCCCTTCCATTAGTATTCCCCACAGGCGTGGGGGTGAACCGTTGTCGCCAACGCACTTGGCGGGCAAGACGGAGTATTCCCCACAGGCGTGGGGGTGAACCGGTGATGGATTGGATGTTATGGTTTTGGGTGATCGTATTCCCCACAGGCGTGGGGGTGAACCGAGGTCATGATCGCCGCCCTGCGCCATCCGGGTGTATTCCCCACAGGCGTGGGGGTGAACCGAGATTGCGGCGGAGTTGTCGGCGGAGTTTGGCGTATTCCCCACAGGCGTGGGGGTGAACCGTTATCACTGCTACCACTGACAAAGCTCAACTAGTATTCCCCACAGGCGTGGGGGTGAACCGCAGTTGGGGCACAGTTCCTACCGCATGACGGCGTATTCCCCACAGGCGTGGGGGTGAACCGCCGCCTATGCTGAGATCAACGAATGGAATCAGGTATTCCCCACAGGCGTGGGGGTGAACCGGCGGCTTCCCGCTCCCACGGCCGCTCGCCCCAGTATTCCCCACAGGCGTGGGGGTGAACCGCCACGGCAGAAGAAACCTAGTTGTCCCAAGCAGTATTCCCCACAGGCGTGGGGGTGAACCGGTTGTGTTACGATTGGCTGTCAAGCCCCAATCGTATTCCCCACAGGCGTGGGGGTGAACCGTCACCGCCTTGTTAGGGCGGTGACTTAGCGCAGTATTCCCCACAGGCGTGGGGGTGAACCGTATCTTCATTACTATGAGAACCACTTGATGTAGTATTCCCCACAGGCGTGGGGGTGAACCGATT